>JBMYNN010000007.1:0-73364 GCA_049598335.1 Flavobacteriaceae bacterium | reverse complement strand
ATCGCGCCTGCTTTGGGAGCAGGAGGTCGCAGGTTCGAATCCTGCCACCCCGACTTTTTGGGTTGCGTAGCTCAGCTGGATAGAGCATCTGCCTTCTAAGCAGACGGTCGCAGGTTCGAATCCTGCCGCAATCACTATCGCAATTTATAGCGAATACATCAATCCTCAAAAACAGCGGTTTTCGAGGATTTTTTTAAGTCAGATTTTTATTGCAAAAGCCTTATTGTGATAAATTCTTCTATCAAGCGTCTTTGAATTGAATCCATTTTATAAATATTGGCTCACGTATTATTTTATCCAACCATTCGAGGCCCTATAAATTTGTGTAGTACAAAATTATCTTAGTCACTTTAGGCAAATCAATTACTGCAAAAAGTTAAATCCATGATACAACAAAAAATACAGCGGCATATCGTTCTTTCGCCAGTAAACACGATAGATACAGACCGTTATGCTCCATTCATACATAAATAGGAAATACAATCCCTTTAGCAATCAACAAATAAACCTTAAATTCGATACTTATCGAATTAGAATGAAATATTTTAAATATACTCTATATACCTTAATGAAACTTCCTGCTGCATGGATCACGGGGGTACGTTTAATCCATTTAGATGATCAAGGCGCAACCGCTAGTATTAAACACCGCTGGATAAATCAAAATCCCTATAGTTCTATGTTTTGGGCAGTACAGGGAATGGCTGCAGAATTTCCTACGGGAATCCTTTTGACAAAGCAGATTAGAGAATCTGGGAAAAACATCTCTATGCTTGTTTTAAATAACAAAGCGACCTTTACCAAAAAAGCCACCGGAAGAATCAATTTCCACTGTGACCAAGGAGAAGAAGCGCGTAATGCTATCAAAACCCTTATTGACACGGGAGAACCACAAACCGTTTGGTTACATGCTACTGGGATGAATCAACAAGATCAAATGGTCTCTAAGTTTTCTTTTGAATGGACTTTATTATTAAAAAAGTAAGATGAAAGCAGCTTTTATTGACCAGTTGTCTCTACCCGTTGTTGCGGCTCCAATGTTTCTTATCTCAGGCCCGCAATTGGTCATTGAGTGTTGCAAAAATGGGATAGTAGGGACTTTTCCAGCCTTAAATCAACGTAGTACAGACGGCTTTGAATCTTGGGTGATTGAAATTAAAGAAGCCCTTGCTGCTTTTGAAGCAGAGACGGGAAAAAAAGCCGCTCCCTTTGGGGTAAATTTGATTGTACATCAATCTAATCCTAGGGTAGAAGCAGATCTAGCCATTTGTGTTAAACATAAAGTTCCCTTAATTATTACTTCTCTTGGGGCAGTATCACAATTGGTTGATGCGGTGCATAGCTATGGCGGTTTAGTCTTTCACGATATCATTAAAAAGCGCCATGCCGAAAAAGCAGCTGAAGCTGGTGTGGACGGCTTAATCCTTGTTTCTGCTGGGGCGGGAGGCCATGCGGGGGTTACCAACCCCATGTCACTCGTGGCAGAAGTGCGCTCTTTCTATAATAAAACCATTCTATTATCGGGTTGTATTTCAAACGGTAGAGATGTTGCATCTGCTTTACAGATGGGAGCCGATTTAGCCTATATGGGCACCCGTTTTATCAATGTAGAAGAGTCTAACGCAGATGATGGCTATCGTCAAATGATTATCGATAGCAGTGCTAGTGATATTGTCTATACCGCCGCGGTATCTGGGGTGAGCGCGAATTTTTTGCGCCCTAGTCTTGAAGCCATGGGAATTACCGAAGAAATGTGGGGTAACTCAAAAAAAATTGATTTTGGCAGTGAATTAGATGCAGCTAAAGCCGAAGCTAAAGCATGGAAAACCATCTGGTCTGCAGGGCAGGGGGTGTCTTCTATTAGCAATGTATTGCCAGTAAAAGATTTAGTCCAGGAAATGAAGCAGGAATTTTTGACCTCCATAGAGGCTTTAAACGATATGGCTAAAAGGTATCGTTAATTCCTAGTTAAACGATAGATAAAGACCGCAGTTCGCTGTATTAAATCGTTAAATGTTTTGAGATTAACCGTTTCCTGCGGGGTATGTGCGCCAGTTCCCATACTACCTAATCCATCTAATCCATCGACATAATCTGCCACAAAAGAGATATCTGCTGCACCGCGTCTTCCAGGATCATAAGGAGCAACCTCTCCAAAACCTAAAGCCTCGCTCACCTCACTTAGTTGTTTTAATAAGGCCTTATTTTCATCGGTCGGTCCCATGGCGGGATAGCTATCTGTAAATGTTATGGTTGCATTAGTACTGGGGAGATGATTATTTACAATGGTGCGCATTTTATCTCGTGCATTTTCTTTTTGTTCTTCAGATATAAAACGCAAGCCCCCATGTACCACAGCTGTTTGGGCAACGACATTTGTTTTTCCATAGGCAGAGCCACTACTTTTAAAAGGGGCATAGTCCACAAATGTTCCTCCTAATAAATTGCCAGGGTTAAAGCTGAGGTATTCTTCGCCGCGTACCTCTTCATAAAATTGATGTAGGATGCGTCCCATTTCAAAAATAGCCCCAGCTCCAGTACGTTCGCTAAATACCCCAGAAGAGTGTGCTCTTTTTCCAGCAGTTTCTACCTTCCAGCCAGAGGCGCCTCTTCTTGCAATGGTTGCATTATTAAAACCTGTGGCAGTTTCAAACCCTAGCGCTATATCGCTCGCTTTTGCGGCTTCAATCAAGTCTTTTCTGGAGATAGACAAGGGTTTTCCTGTTCTTTCTTCGTCTCCTGTAAAGGCGACCGTTATACTAGCATCATCTAGTAGATTGAGCTCGTGTAAAGCTTTAAGAGCATAAAGGATTACTACATCGCCACCTTTCATATCGTTTCCGCCAGGAGCATAAGCTATGCTGTCTTTTCGCTCAAAAGTTTGAAAGGGACTATCTGCCTCAAAAACAGTATCTAAGTGGCCTATCAATAAGAGTTTCTTTCCCTTTTTTCCTTTAATAGAGGCAAATAAGTGGCCCGCGCGATTCATTTCTGTTGGCATTTCAACCCATCGTGTATCAAAATCAATCTGCTTAAAAGCCTTGTCAAAGACTTGTCCCACTGCTTTTACTCCTTCGAGATTCATGGTGCCACTATTGATATTGACAACTTTTTCAAGGAAATCAATCGCTTCTTGATCATAGCTGTTCACTTTTGCCACAATCTTTTTCTCGGTACGAGAAAGTTTTTGTGCTGTTAGGGTGTTTCCTAAATTGAATAGGGAAATACTCAGTAAAAAAATGAGCTGTTTTTTCATAGATCTTTTGTTAAGGATTGCACGATTCTATTATCGGCATAGAAGGCTTTAAATATAACTTTTAGTGCGGTATAACAAGGAATAGCAACAATAAGTCCTATGGTGCCAAAAAGAATCCCCGCCATCATGATTACAATAAAAATTTCTAAAGGGTGCGATTTCACCGAAGTCGAGAAAATATATGGCTGGCTAAAGAAATTATCAATCAATTGTCCAATGATAAAGCCTATCATGACATAGATACTCTTGGGGAGTATAACACTGCTAAAATCTGCCTCTAAATTTGCCGTCATGGTAAGTACTAACATCAATACAGCACCAATTAATGGTCCTACATAAGGGATTAAGTTGAGTAGTGCACATAAAAACGCAATAATTAAGGCATTTTTAATTCCAAAGATGCCTAATACAATGCTATAAATGACAAAAAGAATGGTAATCTGTAACAGCAATCCAATAAAATATCGCGATAAGAGGTCTTTAATTTTTTCAAATGAAGCCTGGATTCTTGTGTGATTTTTAGTTGGGATAAAGAGAAAAACCGTTCGCTGCATTAGCTGCGCGTCTTTCAATAAAAAGAATGAAATAAAGATGATCGAAAAGAGGGCTATGGTAAACCCACTAAGCCATCCTAATAGCGCATTAAGGAACTCTGGTAAAGCATCAAGGTTAAGGGTGTTCATCCAGTCTTTCTCTAAGAACCAGTTTTTCCAGTTGGTTTGATCCCAATTAAAATAGGCAGAAATTTCTCCAAAAAGACGGGTAATTTTTATTTCTAATGCATCGACATCTAGTAAAGATAAATTTTCCCCTTGTTGCAAGATTAAGGGAATGAAAAGCGAGAGCAAGCCAAAAAGCATAATGATGAAAAAAATCATGGTGGAGACCACAGCAAGGGTATTCCCAAACTTCAACTTGGTGCTTAAAAATACGGTTATGGGTCGGCCTATAAGAGAAATCACCGCCGCAATTAAAACATAAGTAATAAGCGATTTCAAGAGATAAAGTGCATAAACCCCTACCGCGATAAGAAATAGATATAAAATAGCTTGAAGTATGCCTTTTGCAATAGAAGATGGTTTCATGATTTAAAGATAAGAATAAAATTAATGTGCCTTTAACGCAACGGTGTGGATAGCAACAATACCAGCAGTTTCTGTGCGTAAGCGTTGTTCCCCTAAACTTATAGCACCATAATTATTGTCTAAAGCCATGCTAATTTCTTTACTACTAAAATCCCCTTCTGGTCCAATTAGGACTGTTAAATTGCCTTTAGGCGCTATTGCGCCAAAGAAACGCTTTTTTTCTCCAGGGTGGCAATGAGCGATGTAGCCCTTTGGTTGCGCAGCAACAAAATCTTTAAATGAAGTTAGTGGATTGAGTACAGGCTTGTAAAATTGTTTGGATTGCTTGAGGGCCGCTACAATAATTTTATCCAGTCGTTCTGCTTTGATCACCTTTCGTTCAGAATGATCACAAACTAAAGGGGTAATTTGATGAATCCCAATCTCTGTAGCTTTTTCAAGAAACCACTCAAAACGATTAATGTTTTTTGTAGGTGCAATAGCAATATGTAATTGGTAGGGTAGAGGGGGGTGATGAATTGTTTGAATTGAATTCCCTATGACTTTACTTTGACCGATTTGTTCTAATTCAACTGTCATTTCAAGTCCATTTCCGTTAGTGACTTGTAATTGATCTCCAACAATTTTTCGCATAACTCTAGCGATGTGCTTGCATTCTTCTTTAGGGAAAACAATCCTTTTATCTTTTTGTGTTAAATCAGGAAGGAAGAATAAATCCATTTATAGCGGAAGTCTTGCGGTAGCACTTTGGTCTAATGCCCCAAAACGTTGTTCATTAAACTTGAAATAACCTACAATTCCTATCATAGCGGCATTGTCTGTGGTATAGGCAAAAGGTGGTAAATGTAACGTCCATTTATGTTTAGCTGCTGCATCTTTGAGTTTAGTACGCAAACCAGAATTAGCCGCAACTCCCCCGCCTATAGCGATTTCTGTAATTCCTGTTTGATCTACAGCACGTTTTATTTTTTCAAAAATAATTTCGATTAAGGTGTATTGAATCGAAGCGCATAGATCGGCTAAATTTTCTTCAATAAAGGCAGGGTTTTTTTGTTGATTCTTATGTAGAAAATTGATTACAGCAGTTTTAAATCCGCTATAACTCACATTTAAATCGGGTACTTTAGGGATGGGGAAATGAAAAGCCATAGGATTCCCTTCTTTGGCCAATCGATCAATATGTGGACCAGCAGGATAGCCTAGACCCATTACTTTTCCGCATTTATCAAAGGCTTCTCCGATCGCGTCATCAAGGGTTGTGCCCAGTTCTTCAAGGTTAAAGTGACTACTCACCCTGACAATTTGCGTATGCCCCCCAGAAACGGTGACCCCTAGAAAGGGAAATTTGGGACTGGGGTTTTCGTCTTGAATAAAGTGACTAAGTAAGTGCCCTTGAAGGTGATTTACTTCGATTAAGGGGATGTCTAGTGCCATACTAAGTGATTTAGCAAAAGAAGTCCCTACTAACAAAGACCCTAAAAGGCCTGGGCCACGTGTGTAAGTAATCGCATTAAGGTCTTTTTTGTCAATCCCTGCTTTTTTTAATGCTTGATCTACCACGGGGACAATGTTCTGTTGATGTGCTCTTGATGCAAGCTCTGGAACAACGCCACCATAGGCTTCGTGAATGGTTTGATTGGCAATAACATTAGACAAGACAGAATCGTTTTTTAGCACCGCCGCTGCAGTGTCATCACAAGAGGATTCTATGGCTAAAATATAGCATGGTTTTTGTTCAATCATTTAGTAACTTTATGGAATTGTAAATTTACTCATTTCTCATTAAAAATCTGCGCAAAATATTTCTATTCCTTTTAGCAATAATTTTATTGCTGGCAATATCTTTTAGTTTATTTTTTTCTTCAGAGAGAGTACAAACAAGAGTAGCAAACTCAATAACACAACGCCTAAATTCTTCCTTTGAGACTGATATTGAAATAGGTGCAGCAAAGATAGCGTTATCAGGTCGAATTATTTTTGAAGCTGTACTGATTAAAGATCACAAAAAAGACACTTTATTTTATTTAAGAGAACTGGAACTTAAATTAGATGAACTAGAAAGAATGCTAAAAGGAGACTATCAATTGAGTTCTATATCAATCGATCAACCCTTTTTGTCTATAAAAACCTATAAAGAAGAGTCTAGCTCTAACCTAAAACAATTTATTGATAAACTAAAACGCACGTCAAAGAAGTCGAAAACTTTTTTGACCAGTATTGAAGTTCTATCGATTGACAAAGCTAGATTATCACTTGTAGATGTCAATAAGAAAACTGCTCTTAATATGGAAGAGCTCAATGCTCGTTTTTCTATGCTAAAGTTTGATAATGAATCAATTTTTGGAGAAATAGAACAGCTTGATTATCGCTCCACACAATTAGAGGAATTACAATCTTTGGAAGGGAAGCTGTCATTTGATCAAGGGCATCTTGTTTTAGAAGATCTTAATTTTAAAACCCCAAATGCCCAAATGAAGGGTGATCTCCAAATCAATACTCCAGAACTTTCTTTGAAGGGTATTATCAACAAAGGGACTTTATCATTAAAAATTTCTGAAGGAAAACTTTTAACGACATTGTTTTCTTCTTCATCTCTAAAGCTTCCCTCTGGGGAACTTCGCTTAAGTGGAGATTTACAAGGGCCACTATCACGGCTTAAGATGAGCTTGAATGCTCAAACAGATCAAAACAGCCGTTTTAATGGAGATTTAATTATAGGGTATAATCAAGGAAAAGGGATTACAGTCGACGGGGAGAATGTTGTGGTTAAATTTGAACAAGCTGATATTGATCAGTATAGAGCTGCATTTGTACCAACTTCAAGCCCATTGCACCAATTAAATCTTAATGAACTTTCTGCAAAAGGTGGATTTTCTTTTCAAGAAGATCAATCTTTAACAAGTTCCCTTACAATAACGCTTAATCAAGGTCAGCTAAATACTGTGTCGGTCTTTGAAAAGGAGGGAGAAAGTTGGGGCTTTTCACAGCAAATGCTTATTGCTGCAGTAGGAAAAGGAGACTTGTTTAGGTCAGTACCTCCCCTGGGAAGCCTCAACGGAAATGCCCAAATTAGTGGAAAGTTAGAAAATAATCAATTGGTAGTTGTTGATTGGGAAAGTCATTTTAATTCTATTGAATGGAATAATGTTCCTTATCAAGATTTAACGGTAAAAATGAGAAAGGATTCAGAAGAATTAAATCTTTTATTTGGGTTGAAGGATCAACGCATTAGTCTAAGTGGGGAAATGTCTCAAGCCTTAAATACACCAGATAAAAAGCTTTTGGTGAAAAGTGATATCGAGTTTATAGATCTCTCTGCTTTTGGATGGACTCCTCCTGCCGATAAGGTTCGTCTAGGGACTAATTTGGTTTTTACAGGAAATCAAAATACTCTTAATGAAGTTAGGGTTGAAAATACAGTGATTGAAAATAAGCAAGCAAAAAGTAGCTTTAAAGATTTCTCTCTTTTCTTTTCTGCCCAGAACGGGAAAAATAAGGTTAGCCAGCAAGGATCAGATTTATTTCAGTTTTCACTTGATGGGAAATTCACTTATCAAAAGCTCCCTTTGTTATTAGAAGGGGCCATTCGCGAGGCTCTTTTGCTACCACAAAAACACAGCTTTGAAACGGTAGAGCAATTTGCATTTGATTTAGACTTGAATAAGAAAACTCTTCAGGCTTTGTATCCCGCAATAGAAACTCCAAACAATATTCGTATTAAAGGTGATATAAGTAGTAGAAAAGGCGCTTCTAGTTTTTCGTTTGATTTACCCTATATTGTGTTCCAAGGTTATACTGTTCAAGGCTTGTCTTTGAAATCTTCTGCCGATAAGGAAAAAGAATTAACGCAATTTAAAGCCAAGAATTTTAAGGGTAACAATATTAATATATCTAGTGTCGAGCTCATTACAAAAGAAGGTGATAATAATTTAAAAGGCATCTTAAAAGGGCAATTTGGATTAGATAATATCAATGAATTTTATGTTGATTTCACTTATGATCAAGCACTAGATAAAGCTCTTTTTAGATTAGATCAAGTTAAGGTTGACCTAGAAGGCGATCTTTGGCAACTAAGAAATGAAAAAAACAACAGCTTTATTTATAATAGTGCCATTAATGAGTTTGTTATAGATAATGTCGCTTTATCAACAGCAAATCAATCCTTTGAAATAAATGGTGCTTATCAATCAAAAAGTAATTTCTCACTTGACATAGCGAGTGATCAGATTTCCTTGGCTAAAATTTTGCCAAAAGGGGAAAAGTTCAATTTTGAAGGAACTTTGTCTTCTGATTTTTCTATAGTTCAAGAAACAGGGCAACAATTATTAGAAACAGATATTAAGATAGATAGCCTAGTAATCAACGGAACATCAATGGGTGATTTTGTTTTAGAAGCAGGTGGGAGTTCTCAATTAAAAACCTATCAAATTAAAACAGCATTAACTAAACATGGGAAGACCGCATTAAATGGAAGAGGGAATATTTTTATCCCAGAAACTACCCCTAAAATTGATATTGATCTTGAATTGCAGCGTTTAGATATTTCTTTTCTTTCTGCCCTAGGAAAAGATAAAATTACAGATGTTGTAGGGGACTTAAGTGGAAAGGTAAATTTATGGGGTACAATAGATGATTTAAAGCTTAGGGGAGACGCTATTCTAGATAAATCGAGTATGTATTTCCCTTCTACGAATACTCGTTATTCAATTGCAGATAATACCTCTGTCCAATTTATGGATCAACTGATCAATTTTAGTGAAACCTCTCTATTTGAGACCAAATATAATACCCTTGCTCGTTTAAGTGGAAATCTCAGTCATATTAACTTTAAAGCATGGGAATTGGACTTGGAGTTATTGACCAATCGTTTATTGGTCTATGATCGACCAGAAAATGAAAACGCATTATTTTATGGTCATGGGTATCTAACAGGACAAGCAAAAATTAGTGGCCCCACAAAATCCCTCACACTTGAAGTAGTGGGTAGTACCTCAGAAGGGACTACGCTAGTTATCCCATGGCAAGAAAATAAGGGATTGTCTGATACTTCTTTCATTGATTATATTGCTAAAGGTAAAGAAGTAGAAGAAGAAGTAACAACAGATATTTCTGCCATAGATGAAGCTTTTCGAGGTTTTGAGATGATTTTTGATTTAGACGTAAATCGCAATGCAGAGGTAGAAATTGTGGTTGATCAATCTTCTGGGAGTACATTATCTGGCCGGGGTTCTGGGAATATTTTTATTGAAACTAATATCGATGGGAAGTTTAATATATGGGGTGATTTTATTGCTTATGAAGGAGTGTATAATTTCAAAAACCTTGGTTTAATTGACAAGAAATTTGCAGTTGAGCAGGGGGGAACAATAGTTTGGGATGGAGATCCTCTTGAAGCACAATTGAATATAGAAGCGACCTATCAAGTTCCTGGGGGAGCAAATCCAGCCTTGCTTGTCGATAACCCCAACTTTAATCGAAAAATACCAACCAATGTAGGGATACAACTACGCGGTAATCTGATTAAGCCAGACGACCCCATTTTTGATATTTCTTTTCCAAATACGACTGGGATAGTAATTTCAGAAATTAACTATCGACTTGCCGATCAAGAGCGCAGACAGTTACAGGCCATTTCATTACTTTCACAAGGAATTTTTATTAGTGATGTCTCGGTTTCATTTCAAGGAATCACCAATAATCTATATGAAAAAGCTTCTGATGTATTTAGCACACTTTTAGGTTCAAATGAAGGAAAGATCAATGTAGGATTAAATTATCTTCAAGGAGAAGAAAATCCAGCCTTTGAATTAAGAACAGAAGATCGTATTGGACTTACTCTAAGTACTCAGATTAGCGATCGTATTTTGATTAACGGGAAGATAGGGGTACCTATAGATGGTGTAGAGCAATCGGTTATTGTGGGTGATGTACAAATTGATTTTATTTTAAACGAAAGTGGATCATTAAAAGCAAAAGTGTTTAATCGTGAAAACGATTTTCGTTATCTGGGAGACGAATTTGGGTATACACAAGGTATGGGAATGTCTTATCAAGTAGATTTTAATACTTTTCAAGAGTTACTCACTAAAATTATTTCTAAACCCTCACCTTCAAAAGGATACGGTATCAATCCAGCCAGTGTGCAAGCGATTGATTTTGTTAATAAGAAAAATTGAAAATGTAGTGGTTTTTAAAGATTCAATTTTTCATCCATTTATCGCTGTTCGAAATTTTATTCACTAAATTTGCGCCTTATTATGGAAACAAGCATAAAAAAAATAGCAGTATTAACCTCTGGTGGAGATGCCCCAGGGATGAATGCAGCTGTGAGAGCTGTTGTTCGTTCATGCGCATTTTATGGACTTGAGTGTTATGCTGTATATCAAGGATATCAAGGATTGATAGAGGGAAATTTAAAAGCCTTTACCGCTAGAAGTGTTAATAACATTATCAATAAAGGTGGAACCATTCTTCGTTCAGCACGTTCACTAGAATTTCGCACCCCAGATGGTCGCAAAAAAGCCTACGAAAATCTTTTAAAAAATCAAATCGATGCCCTAGTTGTTATCGGGGGAGATGGCTCTTTTACAGGAGCGATGATTTTTCAACAAGAATTTAATTTTCCTGTAATTGGGATTCCTGGAACGATAGATAACGATATCTTTGGATCTCAATTCACTTTAGGTTATGATACTTCTATCAATACTGTTGTAGCAGCAATCGATAAAATACGTGATACTGCAAGTTCCCACAATAGATTATTCTTTGTTGAAGTAATGGGAAGAGATGCGGGGCACATTGCCTTAAATGCTGGAATAGGTGCAGGAGCAGAAGAAATCTTAATCCCAGAAGAAAATAGGGGATTAGAACAACTACTCGAGTCACTTAAAAAAAGTGAAAAATCTGGGAAGTCATCGAGCATTGTTGTTGTAGCAGAAGGAGATAAAACAGGGAAAAATGTTTTTGAACTCGCGGCCTATGTAGAGCAAAACCTTCCTCATTATGAGGTAAGGGTGTCTGTTCTCGGTCATATGCAACGCGGGGGAGCACCCAGTTGTTTTGACCGAGTACTGGCATCAAGAATGGGAGTCCATGCTGTGGAATCGCTACAAAATGGAGCTTCAAATGTGATGGTAGGGGTGGTGAATGATCAAATGCGACTAACCCCATTAGATCAAGCGATTAAAGGAAAATCAGAAATCAATCAAAATCTGTTACGCGTAACAGATATACTCTCAATTTAAAATTAAATTAATCTATTAACATGTCAATTAAAATTGGAATAAACGGTTTTGGAAGAATTGGAAGAATGGTATTCCGTTCTGCAATGAAACAAGAAGATGTAACCATTGTAGGCATCAATGATCTTTTAGCAGTTGATCATTTGGCCTACCTCTTAAAGTATGATTCAGTTCACGGAAAATACGATGGTAAAGTAGTAGTCGATGGCGGAGATTTAATTGTAGACGGACATCGCGTTAAAATTTCTGCAGAGCGCAATCCAGCAGATATTGGATGGGGTGATTTAGCTACAGATATTGTTGCAGAATGTACTGGAATCTTTACGACTCTAGAAAAAGCTCAAGCACACATTGACGGTGGTGCGAAAAAAGTGGTTATTTCTGCACCTTCTGCAGATGCTCCAATGTATGTAATGGGTGTAAACCACGCTGAAGCTACAGCAGATCAATCAATTGTTTCAAATGCTTCTTGTACAACCAACTGTCTTGCTCCAATTGCAAAAGTTTTAAATGACAACTTTGGTATTGCTGAAGGTTTAATGACAACTGTACACGCAACTACTGCAACACAATTCACAGTAGATGGTCCTTCTAAGAAAGACTATCGTGGTGGTCGTAGTGCCTTAGTTAACATTATGCCAGCCTCTACTGGAGCAGCAAAAGCTGTGACTAAAGTAATTCCCTCTTTAGTAGGCAAATTAACAGGAATGGCTTTCCGTGTACCTACAGCTAACGTTTCTGTTGTTGATTTAACGGTACGCTTAGAAAAGTCAACCAGCTATGACGAAATCAAAGCAGCGATGCAAAAGCATGCTGGCAGTGATATGGCTGGAGTTTTAGGGTATACAGAAGAAGCGGTTGTTTCGCAAGATTTTATCGGGGATGCACGTACATCAATCTTTGACGCAGGTGCAGGGATGGAATTAAACGAAAACTTTTTTAAGATTATTAGCTGGTACGATAACGAATGTGGCTATTCGAACAAATTAATCGATCTTGCTAAGCACGTAAATGCGCTGTAAGTATGTATTTGATTGTCGATAGTGGTTCAACAAAAACCGACTGGTTTGCTGTTGATCAATCTGGTGAAGTACTGTTTTCTACACAAACTTTAGGATTAAATCCTCAGGTCTTATCATCAGCCATATTAAATGAACGTATTATCATCAATTATCAAATCTATTCAAATAGAGATGAGGTAACTCATCTCTATTTTTATGGTGCTGGATGCGGTATTCAATCAACCGTTAATCGTATCCTTAAAGTATTCCAAGAGATTTTCGCTAACTGCGAATTTATCATCAAGGAAGACACCTATGCAGCAGTGTATTCTACTGCTGCGCCAATGGAACCCTCAATCGTTTGTATTTTAGGAACTGGCTCCAACTGCTCTTATTTTGATGGAATTACTGTTGAGCAGCGCGTGATCTCATTAGGGTATATATTGATGGACGAAGCCAGCGGAAACTTTTATGGAAAACAATTGGTTAGGGGGTATTATTTCAATGAAATGCCATCTCACTTGTATACAAAATTTGAGACAGAATTTAAGCTAGATGCCGATACTTTAAAAGAAAACCTTTACCGAAAGGAAAACCCCAATACTTACTTGGCAAAGTTTGCTAAATTCTTGATTGAGCATAAAGAAGATCCTTATATGCAAAACATCATCATGAATGGATTAGATCGCTTTATCAAGCATCAAATTTTACAATTTAAGAATGCTAAAGAGATTCCAGTGCACTTTGTTGGTTCAATAGCACATTACCTTCAGAGGGAAATACAACTAAAGATGGAGGAGTATGGTCTAAATATAGGAAAAGTTGTTAAGCGTCCCATAGACGGTTTAGTTGACTATCATATTGCTACCCTTGATTTGAAAAAGTAGGAAAGAAGTCCTATTTAACTGCAACCATAGATATTTCAATACGAACAAACTTAGGGAGATTAGCAACTTCTACTGTTTCTCTAGCAGGAGCTGTTGCATGATCAAAATAAGATCCATAGACATTGTTTACCGCAGCAAAATTATTCATGTCGCTAAGAAAAATTGATGTTTTCACCACATTGTCAAACCCCATATTTGCTGCTTCTAATACAGCTTTTAAATTATGCATGACCTGCTTAGTTTCGGCTTCAAGGTCACCTTCTACCAATTCCATTGTTTTAGGAATCAACGGGATTTGTCCCGATAAATACAAGGTATCTTTAACTAAAACTGCTTGGTTGTAAGGCCCTAGTGGAGCAGGCGCTTTGTCTGTCGTAATGATTGTTTTTTTCATGTTTATTTTATTTATAATCTGCGGTCTGGTTCGCGACGTTTTTCATATTTAAGATCACTCAATAAGCCAGATTTGATTCCAATAAAGAAATACCATGAGGCGCGATTACTAAAGGGTACCCAGCTAAAATTTAACCTCCAACTATCTAGGTCACGGTCAAATCTAAATTGGGTATAAGTGACTCCTTTTCCTTTAAAATCATACCCACTAGAGACACCAACTTTCCATTTAGGTGTGAGATCAACATCTCCAGAAATCATTAGAGAGTTATTTGTAAACTCTTTTTGTCCTCTGTTGTTATTATAGGTGAGACTGTGGGCAAAGGTCAAGTTCCATGGGATTTCAGTTTGATATAAATCTCCTGTTACTGCTTTACTTTTTTGATCTTTATTGAATAACCCATTTGAGAAATCATTTGATCTCCCAAAAAGATCATCCTCTCTTCCACCTCCAGAGAGTCTTTCCCTCTCTGCGAAATCCAAGTTATCATTATCCACTTCTTCTTCTTCTTCTTCTTCTTTTTCTACTCTTTTAAAGGTGGCATTATTCAATTTAAAATTCATGTTTATATTAGCACTGGTCATCCTTAAAAGCCCACCGCCGTTATTGATATTAAAAACATTAATACGCTGATTATTTTCATCAATTCCATAGGGATCGAAGGTGGCGTTAAGGTTTACAGAAAGTTCGTTGTTGAATAATCTTAAAGCAGTACTCATGCGAAAGGGAGATAGTTGAAATTGCTCTCCAGCTAGATTATAGCTTGTAGAAATATTAAAATTATCTAAAAGTGTAATTTTCTTTGGCTCGGTAGCTGTAGTGTCTTTATCAGTTACTTTTGCTTCTAATGAATTATTAATACTTAATCCTAAAGAATTTGAAAAGGATCTTGTGGGTGATCCAAAAAGGGCATTTTCAAATCGGGTATATTCTGCTGTATTTCCATCGGCATCAATAATGTAGGTGTCATAATATTGATCAAAGCTGGGCTGTGTACTATAACTAATAGAGGGACGAATTGTATGTCGAATCGATTGTAGTTTTTTTCCTTCTTTAAAATTAAATGTTCCATAAACGGTTGTCCCTAAACTAGCACTATAGTTATAGGTCCTAAAAGCATCAAATCCTTTTAAGGTATCTTTAACCACCCCATCAATTTCGTTGAAGTCTCTGTAAGCAATAGTGTTAGGAGTCCATATTTCACGGTAAGTTCCTCCAGCACTAATACTCATGTGTTTAAATATTTTGAAGTTAGTAGCAATGGGGATGGTGTGGCTAACTCCTCCTACTGCGTCGTCATACATTTCTTTAGTAAATAATTTATCCTCGGTTGTTTGTATACGGCTTTCTGCAAGTGTAGTGAGTTGAAAATTTATATTTTGAATAATTCCCTTTTTACTTCCCTCTCTTTTAGCAAAAGGGTAGATGCGTTCCATATTCCCTTGAAAGGTAGGCAGGGTAAGATTTGCCGATTGAGTGTTTTTATTTTGAGATAAAGAAGTGGTTAGTGAGATATTGACGCGAGGATATTTTGGAAAAGTTCTCGAGTAAGAAACCGATGAGCTTAGGTTATTGTTGAGAAAGTTTGAACTATTAAGCTGGTTGATTGATTGTTGAAAATATTCGCTACTCCCTAAATTGACCGAAGCAGAAAAGGTTGAATTTGGACTTGCTTTTGCATCTTGTCTATGGGTCCATCTAATGTTGTAAACACTCGTTTTAGAATAATCGTCAAACCCTTTTTCTCCATTCACTAATTTTTCGTATCGAAAACTAAAATTACCCGAAAATTTGTAATTCAATTTATAAGTAGTGTCCCAACGAACACCATAACTCCCGTTAGTGTAATAATCTCCAGTTAAATTGATGTCAAAATATTCTGAAAATGGAAGATAATAGCCCATATTTTGAAGATAAAATCCACGTTGATTGCTTTCGCCAAAGGTGGGAAAGATAAATCCAGATTCTTTAGAGTCTCCTGCTGGAAAATAGGCAAAAGGAACAAAAACAGGAGTGGGAACATTCGCGATATAGAGATTACTAACACTAGCGACAATTTTTCCGCCAGGCACTAACTTCCCTTGTCTTATTCTTATATAATAATCTGGGTTTTCTGGATCAGCAGAGGTGGTCACTTTTGCATTTTTGATATAATACAAAGAGTCATTTTCTTTTTTGGTGAAACTTGAGAAAACATTCATTCCACTCTGGGCTGTTTTGGAATTCCAAATCAAAGCTCTTTTACTGTCAAAATTAAAGCGAATAGAATCTGGATTAACTTGGTCTCTTCCTTGAATAAAAACGGGTTTTTGACTTAGGGTTCCGGTAGAATCTGCAATTCGACCAGCATAAACTTCATTTTTAGTGTAATCTAATACAATAAGACCAGCGGTCAATTCCATGTCTTGGTACTCTAATTTAGCTTCATTATATAATCGAATTTTATTGGTCCTTTGATTAATTTTTACAGAATCTTTAGCGGTATATTTGATTAAATCAAGTAAAAGGGGTTTCTTTTCTGGTATACTATCTTTAGCCTGAATGCTAATGCTGTCTAACTTTATTTCTTCTATTAAATCAATGGAGGGAATACTATCTTGCTTTTTGGCAGGAAATTTGACTTGTGCTATGATAAAATTAAAACAGCAAAACAAGAAAAGAATAGATAAATAAAAAGACTTTTTTTGCAAGGTGATAAAGGCTAAATTTGTATAAATTGACCTGAAATCAAAATTACGTATATTTTTAAATACTGGGTCGCTTTTATCTTTTTATTAGTAATGAAGAAAATTACTTTTTATAAGCGCTTAACATTTTTTTTGATCTCCTTTTTTGCCAGCTTTCTTATGCTGGTTGGGCAAGAACCAAGAGATGACTTTGTCGTGGTTTTAGATGCAGGGCATGGAGGAAAAGATACTGGCAATAGAGGCAACGGTTATTATGAAAAACATATTGCCTTAAATATCACTAAGATTATAGGGGAAAAACTGCTTAAGGAAAAGGGAATTAAGGTCATTTTTACCCGTAAAGAAGATCGTTTTATTGAGTTAAAGAAAAGAGCTGAAATTGCTAATCAAGCGAATGCAGATTTATTTATTTCTATTCATTGCGATGCCTTTACTTCACCAAAAGTATACGGCGCTGGAACTTTTGTATTAGGACTTCACCGTACCAAGGACAACTTTAGAATTGCCCAAAAAGAAAACTCGGTAATCTTTTTAGAAGAAGACTATGAGACCACCTATGATGGTTTTGATCCTAACAACCCAGAGTCGGTTATTAGTCTTTTATTGATGCAAGAGACCTATCAAGGGCAAAGTATTGATGCGGCAAGCACCATTCAAAAGAGTTTTGTAACCAACCTAAATCGAAAAGATAGAACTGTAAAACAAGCCGGATTCTTGGTTTTACGTGAAACTTATATGCCTAGTGTGTTAGTCGAGGTAGGTTTTTTGACGAACAAAAAAGAAGGACAATATTTGAATTCTAACAAAGGGCAGCAAGAAATGGCCACAACTATTGCTAAAGCCATATTGAATTATAGAGATCAGTTAGTTGCTTCTGTTTCTACTTTAGCAATCGATCACAATGTCCCCAAAGAGATTAAAGCACCCCCAACTATAGTTGAAGTTAAAACGGAAACACCTTCAGTAAATTCAAGTAGTAAGGGCATTGTATTTAGGGTTCAAATTGCCGCTAGTGCTAGATCATTGGAGTTGACTAAAGCGAACTTTAAAGGACTTAAAGGGGTAAGTGTAGAAAAACGCGATAAGTTATACCGGTATTTTTATGGTCAAGCTAATCAATACAAGTCTGCAGAAAGACTCAAGCAAAAAGCGATTAAGGCCGGCTATGAATACGCCTTTTTAGTTGCTTTTAAAGATGGTGTAAAAATCAATATCTCTGACGCAATCTCACAACAATAAATAAGGCTAAAAGAGAAATAATGCTTAGTTTTGAAAGAACTTAAACTCAACGCATTGAAGCTATCAAACGAAATAAAAGCCGCATTAATCATATTTGGCGGTATTTTTCTTTTCCTTATTGGATTTAACTTTTTGAATGGTACTTCGCTTTTTAAAAGTGAAAACACTCATTATGCTGTTTATGAGAATGTTGAAGGGCTTCAGGTTGGGACCAAAGTCACCATTAATGGACTTTCTGTGGGGAAGGTAGCTCAGATTGATTTCTTGCCTAACTCTGCAAAAATCTTAGTTTCTTTCACCTTGCGTAATGATGTTTTCTTTTCTAAAAACAGTACTGCAGAATTGTATGAAGCAGGTTTAATAGGAGGGAAATCTATCGCCATCTTGCCGGTTTATGATAAGGCCGCAAAACTAAAAGACGGCGATACTTTACGTACAAGAATAAAACCAGGTTTAACCGATGTTGTCAACCAACAAATTGCACCCCTTCAGCAAAAATTAGAAAGTGTTTTAGCTAATGCAGATTCCCTGTTTATTGGGGTGAATGATGTACTCAATAAGGAGGGGAGAAACAACCTTTCCATCACTCTTAACGAATTGTCACAAACCGTCAAAAATGTCAATGCTGTTGCTGCATCTTTAAATCAAATATTGAGTAAGCAAAAAGCTAATTTAAACACTACTTTAGAGAATGTTGCTGAGATCAGTAAGAATGTCAATCAATTGTCTGACTCTTTAGCACAATCTAATATCAAGCAAAGTATTGACAATTTTGAAGCGACTTTAATCAAGCTTAATAGTCTTTTGGCCAACCTTGAAGCAGGGAAAGGCTCAATGGGGAAACTGCTAAATGATGACCAACTCTACAGCAATATCGAAGCGAGTACTAAAGAAATAGAGCTATTAATCAAGGACCTTAAAGAGCATCCAAAACGTTATGTACACTTTTCCTTATTCGGAAAAAAAGAGGAGCCTTATCAAGACAAAAAGAAAGAATAAATGATACTAGATCTTTTACCTAATATTATTTTTATCCTATTATTGATAACAGCTGGAGGCTTCTTTGCCAGGAATGTAGGGAGAATCAAACGAAATATTTATTTAGGAAAATCCATTGATAGAACAGACCGCTCAAAAGAGCGCTGGCAGAATATGGCACGCATCGCATTAGGACAATCAAAAATGGTCAAAAGACCTATTGCAGGGATTCTCCATATTGTTGTCTATGCAGGCTTTATATTGATTAATATAGAATTATTGGAAATCGTTATTGATGGTATTGTTGGGACACACAGGATTTTCGCTCCATTTTTAGGAGGTTTTTACAATTTTCTAATAGCTAGTTTTGAGATTTGTGCTGTCTTAGTCCTAATTGCCGTTATCATCTTTTGGTGCCGAAGAAACCTGCTGCGAATTCAACGCTTTTGGAAAAAAGAAATGAAAGGTTGGCCTAAATTAGATGCCGATTTAATTTTATATTTCGAAGTAGTACTAATGGGTTTATTTTTAACCATGAATGGTGCAGATTTTGCTATTCAAACCTATCACCCAGAAACTCCCCACTATGTTCAAGCAGGTTCATTCCCAGTGAGTCAGTTTATCTCACCTTTATTTGAAAGTATTGATTTATCATCTATCATTATAATTGAAAGAACAGCTTGGTGGATGCATATTATTGGGATTTTCTTCTTTTTAAATTACCTCTATTATTCAAAGCATCTACATATTCTATTGGCCTTCCCAAACACTTTCTTTGCCGATTTAAGGCCGAAGGGACAATTTAACAACAATGCTAATGTAACCTCAGAAGTGCAATTGATGATGGATCCTAGTGCCGATCCCTATGCAGCCACAGAGGATAGTGCTGAAGTTGAAAAATTTGGCGCATCAGATGTGATGGACTTAAATCAAGTACAACTATTGAATGCATATACTTGCACAGAATGTGGACGATGTACCAGTGAATGTCCAGCGAATCAAACTGGGAAAAAATTATCTCCGCGTAAAATCATGATGGACACCCGCGATCGCTTGACTGAAGTAGGGGACAACATCGAAAAGAACAAAGGCAAATTTGTGGATGATGGAAAACAATTACTAGGGGACTATATCACTCATGAAGAGTTATGGGCGTGTACGTCATGCAACGCTTGTGTTGAAGCTTGCCCAGTAGATATAGATCCTCTTTCGATCATTATGGAGATGCGACAATATCTGGTAATGGAAGAATCTGCCGCTCCTTCAGATTTAAATAACATGATGAGTAATATTGAAAACAACGGGGCGCCATGGCCCTTTAATCAACAAGATCGAGCGAACTGGGTAAAAGAATTATAAGCAAAACCAATAATTATGCACAAAGAAGAAGCAGAAAGCTATTTACACAAAAAAGTTGAGGATGGGGAAGAAGTAAGTCCAGTTTTACCCGAAGGAATAAAAAACTACCTTATCGATATCGATGGGACCATCTGCGATGATATACCTAACGAAGAACCAGAGCGTATGGCCACGGCTAAACTTTATCCAGATGCTTTAGAGACCCTTAATGGGTGGTTTGATCAAGGACATTTAATCTGTTTCTTTACTTCACGTGTTGAAAGTCATAGAGAAGTGACAGAAACCTGGTTAAAAGAAAATGGTTTTAAATATCACAGTCTATTAATGGGGAAACCTCGTGGTGGAAACTATCATTGGATCGACAACCATTTAGTGAAGGCAACCCGTTATAATGGTAAATTCACAGATTTAGTTGAAAAAGATGTAACTATCGAGGTGTTTGACGATGGGCAGCACGATTAATAATTTAAAGCATGATTAAAGTATCCACGCTTGCAGAATGTATGGCAGAAGGCAGGACCCCTGAAATCCTTTTTTGGGTAGGCTGCGCCGGAAGCTTCGATGAAAGAGCGAAAAAAATTACCAAAGCTTTTGTAAAAATATTACATAATGCTGGAGTAGATTTTGCCGTACTAGGTGCCGAAGAAAGTTGTAGTGGTGACCCTGCCAAACGCACAGGGAATGAGTTTCTTTTTCAAATGCAAGCCTTGACAAATATAGAGGTTATGAACGCTTATGAAGTAAAGAAAATAGTAACCACGTGTCCGCATTGTTTTAATACTTTGAAAAACGAATATCCAGAACTGGGGGGAAAGTATGAAGTGATTCATCATACACAGCTTTTGAGAGATTTACTTGAAGATGGACGCATGACCATTGCCCAGGGAACTTTTAAAGGAAAGAGAATTACTTATCACGATCCCTGCTATCTGGGACGTGCCAATAATATCTATGAAGCACCTCGCGAACTCATTCAAAAATTAGATGCAGAATTAGTCGAAATGAAAAGCTGTAAATCGAGAGGTTTATGTTGTGGTGCTGGTGGTGCACAGATGTTTAAAGAGCCCGAAAATGGGAACAAAGACATCAATATCGAACGCACAGAACAAGCCCTTGAAACTAAGCCAGACATTATTGCTGCCGGTTGCCCGTTTTGTAATACTATGCTGTCTGACGGAGTAAAAAACAAGGAGAAAGAAGACAGTTTACCTGTCTTAGATCTCGCAGAAATGATTGCAACTGCAAAAGACCTATAAATGTTAGTTCCCTTTTCTACCCTACCTAACCACGCTCGTGTGTGGATTTATCCTGCTTCTAGGCCTTTTACCGCTGCAGAAAAAGAAGAAATTAGTGAGATTCTTTCTCAGTTTTTAAATCAATGGGCCACACATGGTGCCCCTTTAAAAACTGCTTTTGATTTACCCTACGATCATTTTATAGTGATAGGTTTAGATGAAGAAGTACAGGGCGCATCGGGTTGTTCCATAGACACTTCTGTCCATTTAATCCAGCAGTTAGAGGCGAAATTTAATGTGATTCTTCTCGATAAGATGAATGTTTGCTATCGCGAGAAAGAGCAAATTCTTTATATTCCATTAAAAGAATTTAGAAAACTCGCTAAATCCCCAAAGGTAAACTTAGACACCATTGTCTTTAACAATCTTGTGGTGGACAAAGCAGAGTATGAAAGTATCTGGGAAGTACCAGCTTATGACAGTTGGCATGCCCGTTTCATAAATTAAACTAAGCTTATGCGTTACCTTTATTTAGCACTCATATGGGGCGGTTTTTCTTTTGCACAAACAATTGATGATCCTTTATTATCAAAGGATTGGGAAGCCCAGAAACAATGGATTGATAGTGTCTATGCACAAATGAGTACAGACGAAAAAATTGGTCAATTGTTCATGGTCATGGCCTTTAGTGAACAAGGGGAGCTCCATTTTAAGCAAATCAAAAGCCAAGTAGAAGAGTATCATTTAGGAGGAATTATTTTTTCTCTGGGGGGTCCTGTCGAACAAACCCACTGGCTTAATAAATTCCAGCAATCTAGTAAAACCCCACTTTTAATTGGGATGGACGCAGAGTGGGGAGTGGCTATGCGATTAGATTCTGTACAAGCTTTTCCTTGGAATATGACCCTTGGGGCTATTCAAGACAATAAATTAGTCGAGGCGGTTGGGAATCGTATCGGGGAACAAGCAAAACGTTTAGGGGTACACATTAATTTCGCCCCAGATGTTGATATCAATACAAATCCAAAAAATCCTATTATTGGGAATAGATCTTTTGGGGAAGAAAAAGAAAATGTCACCCAGAAAGGATTAGCTTTTATGAAGGGAATGCATCAAGCGGGAGTACTTTCTTCTGCCAAGCATTTCCCAGGACATGGTGATACCGCAAAAGATTCCCATTTAGATCTGCCGCTAATCCGCTTTGATCAAGAACGTTTATTTTCAACAGAGATTTATCCTTTTGATCAACTAATGAAAGCCGGGGTATCCTCTGTTATGGTGGGGCATTTAAACGTCCCTGCTATAGAGGAAGGAATTCCTTCCTCACTTTCCAAAAAGATTATTGAAGAGATTTTAATCAAGCGTAACAATTATAAAGGGTTGATTATCACAGATGCTCTAAATATGGGTGCTGCTTCCGAGGTGTCAAAAATCAATAGCATAGATGTCGCCGCTTTTTTAGCCGGAAATGACATCCTTTTGATCCCTAATGACCTAAAAAAAGCCGTGAAGAAAATGAAGCGCGCTTTTAAGCAAAAGAAGTTTACAGAGGAGCGATTGGCGCATTCGGTTAAAAAGATTTTAAAAGCGAAATACAAAGTAGGTTTAGCGAACTTTTCTCCCATTCCTACCGCAAATATCTCGCAAGAGATTAATACGCCAAAAGATAATTATTTGATTCACAAAGCCATGGGCGAGGCCATTACTTTAGTGAAGAATGATGCAGTTCTACCCCTTGAGGGCAAAGAGGTCGTTGGTTTTTTATCTTTAGGAGATGCAAATGGAGAACATTTTTATCAAGCCCTAGCGGAAGGGCATATTCTCCAACGTCTTACTTTTACGGGTGACATTTCAACCCTAGTAAATTCAGCTAAAAATCTATCGACTATTGTGGTAGGCTTCCATCGTTCTAATGCGAATCCATGGAAGGCAGCAGATTTTTCAACACAAGAGCGCGAGCTTTTAAAAGTTTTAAATGAACAACACAAAGTAGTTTTAGCCAGCTTTGTAAAACCTTATGCTTTATCTAAACTAGAGGGCTTGTCATCTTTTGAAGGAATCATTGTAGGCTATCAAAACAATGAAGCTGCTCAAAAGCAAGTCGCCCAATTGCTCCTTGGGAAAAAAGAGGCCAAAGGAAAACTACCAGTATCGATTCATCCAGCATTTCCAGCGGGACATGGAATCATAACGACTTCCGCGCCACAGGCGCTTAATACTACGTCCCCCTTTGAGCTAGGGATAGATGCCAATAAGCTTTTAGCATTAGATGCCTTAGCGCAAACTATTATAGATTCTTTAGTTGCTCCGGGCTTCCAACTACTAGCCGCAAGAAATGGAAAGGTGTTCTATCATAAAGCCTTTGGGCACCACACTTTTGATCAAAAGCAAGCGGTTCAATTATCCGATGTTTATGATGTTGCTTCTTTGACTAAAGTGTTGGCGACCTTACCGCTATTGATGCAAGAAGTCGATCAAGGTAAAATGAGCTTTGAAAGTACATTAGGAGAGCTGTCGGCTCAATTTAAAGGGACGAATAAAGCAGATTTAAGTTTACAAGAGGTTTTGTCCCATCAAGCCGGAATCACTCCTTGGATCCCCTTTTATAAAAAAACCCTTAGGGAAAAAGATGGAAAACGTTTGCGTAAATACTACCGTTCAAATGCTTCAAAGCGATTCCCACTTGAGGTGGCAAAAGGGATTTATGGTCGAGCAAGCTTAGCACAAGAGCAATTTGATGTCTTGCTAAAAAGTGACTTGATTGAAAAAGGATATCACTATTCTGATCTCCCTTTTATTTTTATGCAGCATATCTTAGAAGAGCGCTATAAAATGGGATTGGATCAATTGGCACAGAAAAATATTTTCACCCCCCTGGGACTAAAAAACACCCTCTTTAACGCACACCAATCACTTCCGCAAAATCGCATTGTGCCATCAGAGGTCGATGACTATTTCCGTCAGCAAGAATTAAAGGGCTATGTACACGATATGACCGCAGCCTTGCAAGGAGGTGTAAGTGGACATGCGGGCTTATTTTCAAATGCCTTTGAGGTCGCGACCATTATGCAGATGTATCTCCAAAAAGGAAGCTATGCAGGAAAGTATTTCTTTGATTCAACTACTTTTGATGCTTTTAACCAATGTTATTATTGTGAACAAAATAATAGGAGAGGAGTGGGCTTAGATAAACCACAAGTGTGGGGGGGCGGAATGGCTTTTGATGGAATTTCAACTAAGAGTTTTGGTCATGCTGGATTTACAGGGACCTATGCGTGGGCAAATCCCGAAACGGGAATTGTTTTTGTATTTTTATCGAATAGAACTTATCCATCGGTTAAAAATCGTAAGCTAATTGATCAAAGTATTCGACCGCGAATGCTTAAATTAGTGCACGACGCTATTTTATACTAAATGAAAATTGCTATTGTTTGTTATCCCACCTTTGGTGGAAGTGGAGTGATTGCGACAGAATTAGGCTTGGCCTTGTCTCATCGCGGTCATGAAGTGCATTTTATCACCTATAAGCAACCAGTAAGGTTGGAAGTTTTAAACACTAGTTTGCATTTTCACGAGGTGAATGTACCCGACTATCCGTTGTTTCATTATCAACCTTATGAGTTAGCACTATCCAGTAAGTTGGTCGATACGGTTAAAACCTATGGGATTGAGTTGCTACATGTACACTATGCCATTCCACATGCTTATGCCGGCTATATGGCCAAGCAAATGCTAAAAGATCAAGGCATCGATTTACCTATTGTTACCACCCTTCACGGAACAGATGTAACCCTTGTGGGGAAACACCCTTTTTATAAGCCAGCAGTCACTTTTAGTATTAATCATTCTGACTGTGTTACCTCGGTTTCTGAAAGTTTAAAGCAGGATACATTAAATGTCTTTGATGTTCATAAAGAGATAAAGGTGATTCCTAATTTTGTAGATTTTTCTAAGCACCAACACCACGATGAAGAATGCAAGCGCAGTTTAATCGCGCCAGATGAGCAAAAGATTATTACCCACATTAGCAACTTCCGTAAGGTCAAACGTATTGACGATGTGATTGAGGTATTTTATCGCACTCAGAAAGAGATTGATGCCATTTTGATTATGGTGGGAGATGGGCCAGAGCGCTTAAAAGCAATGGAAACTTGTGAAAAATTGGGGATAGATGATCGGGTAAAATTTTTGGGGAAAAGCAACCAAGTATATCAAATCTTGTGTTACTCTGATTTGTTTGTCTTGCCTTCTGCTTCAGAGAGCTTTGGGCTTGCAGCCCTTGAAGCAATGATGATGCGTGTTCCCGTAATATCAACAAATGTAGGCGGTCTACCAGAAGTCAATATCGAGGGTGAATCAGGGCATCTTTTTGACTTAGGGGATGTCTCGAGTATGGCAGAAAAATCAATCAGCTTGCTCAAGGACGATGAAAAATTAGAAAGCATGAAAGATAGCGCCTATGCCTTAGCAAAAAGGTTTGACATCGACACTGTCGTCAATCAATATGTAGCGGTTTATAAAGATTCTTTAGGGCGTTAACTCTTATTCTGGGTGATAAATACGTTCTGCATTGGCATAAATGGTCGCTTTATCAAAAGTCATTTTCTTAGTTTTAAACTGCGTATATAACTCCATTTGATCACCATAATGTGGGGAATCTGGATGGTCTGAAGATCCATAAGAAATCACCGACTCAATTTCTGGCCCTTCAGGGGTAAATTTGACTAGTTCAATATAGGATTCTCCCGCAACCACTTTTACTTTTCCATCTTTATAAGGAACGGAAGACATGGCAGTAACTACGTCATTCATGCCAAAAACGGGAAGTTCTTTTTTCCCTCTAACCAATTTTTGATAATCCCCTAGTGCCACTTCGGTTGAGCCAAAATGCTTAAGCATATGCGCCTTAACTTCTTTAAAGGCTTTTACCAAGATGGCTGTTGGAATGATTTTAGGTTCTGGTAATTGATAGTAATAAGGTCTTAATTTGTGATATAGCATAAGGTAAGTACCTGCCCCTACTGAGGAAGCAGTGGCTTTGCGATCCCAGTTTTGAACGCGAAGAATGAGATCCCTAATTTCTGGAAATTGCTCTGCATTCATTTTTTCTAGATAATTAATGTTCATCCAGGAATATACAAATGGTTTGGGTAGTTGGTTGTCGTATTTAATGCGTTTAAAGTCGGCATAAGAGATCTTGTCTTCTGCTTCAATCAAATTGCGCAAACGTGTTGAGCGATTATTGTGATAAGTTTCAAAGTTAGCCGCTTTAGCATAATCGTCTGGATTGGGATTGTTTGCTTCGTCTGAAGAGAAAAACGGACTGTGATTTGCGTTGTAAAAATAACCTGATGATGGCTGAATTACTTGCGGGAGTTCGTCAATATCATAAGTTTCTGTCCAGAGGGTTTTACGAGTATTTCCTGGGACAACTTCTTTCCAGTTATAGCCTTGGGCTCTTTTTGGAATAAGGCCATTTGAAATGTAGAAAATAGTGTCATTCTTATCGGCATAACCAATGTTATACCCTGGCAAAGCTTTCATTTTTAGGATATTGTAAAACTCTGTAAATGATGTCGCTTTATTCATTCGCCACCATTGTTCCAATGCGCGGATTTCATAGAGTGCTGGTGTTCGAACAGAATAATAACCCGATTTGTTTTTTAGGGTAGGACCAAAGATGCTTTCGTAATATGTTTTAGAAATTTTAAGGGGTATCCCTAATACTTTGATATTGAGTTTAGCTTTCTTTTTCTGTAGTGTTAGGTATTCATCATCGACCTTGTATTGTCCTTTTTTACTGGGGTGCATTTCGAGTTTAAAGACATCGGTCTTGTCTGGGTAGTTGACCGTATGTGCCCAGCCTAGGTGCTGGTTGGCTCCAATTAAAATACCGGGCGTTCCAGCAAATAATGCTCCAATGATATTGGTGCCTTCTTCGCTACGTAAATGTGCTTCATACCAAGAGACAGGACCGTCTAAGGGTTGATGAGTGTTGATTGCCAAATAGGTGTTTCCATCTGTGGTTTTAGCACTGTTAAAGGCAAAGGTATTAGACCCTGTGATCTCTTCTTGAGGGGCTTCTAGCTTCACATCGTTTCCAATGATGCGTTGGACCCAATAATCTCCTCGCGAAGAGATAAAGAGTTGAAGTTGAGCATAGCGTAACATCATCTTGGGATTTATCGGAAATAAGTCCTCCTCTAAAACTTCTTCTTGGTGTGTGTTAGCATATTTGTTGAGAGCCTGCGCATAGGCTTCAGCGATCTTTTTATATTCAGGGCTAATTTTTTTTTCATATTGCTTTTCTACAATTTCTTTTGAACCGATAAACTGTGCAATAAAGTCTGCCCCAGCTCCTTTAGTGCCAATGTGTTTTCCTAACAATGCATTTCCTGCTAAGTAACCCTGTTGGATAGTTTTAAAGTCATCTTCTGCATGTGCCCAGGCTAATCCATAGGCGACATCTGCATCTGTTTTGCCAAAGATATGAGGAACTCCAAAATTGTCTCGAACAATCTCTACGTCTTGTGGATTGATTTGAGCGAAAACAAAATAAGGAAGAAATAGCCAGATAAGGCAAATATTTTTTTTCATAATAATATAAAGTTTTACAAAATTAGGGTTGTAAGTAATCGATACGTGATATAAACCCCACTAACCAACCATATCCACCATCTATTTTTCATGTACCATTCCATTATATTATTTTTTTATAAGGTATCAATTTCTTGGGCGAGTACAAAATCTATCTCTGTAATCTCACCACAATCTTTAGAGGTTAATTTTATATCTACCCTTTTAAAGTCAAAATTTATCTCAGGATGGTGATTGTTTTCTTCTGCCTTAAGCGCAATTTGATTTACAAAGACAATGGCTTCATTAAAAGATGAAAAGAAAAAACTTTTGACGATAGCATTTTTTAAAATACTCCAATTGACATGCTCTTCAGGCTGTTTTGGGCTTATTTTTTTCATAGCAAAAGTTTAATCTATTGTATTAACAATAAAGTATGCACTTTAATCGTTTGGTATAAAAAAGAATATGTATGAATTGGTGGAAAGAATTTTTTCGTTTTTTAATAGCCTAAGTTAAACTACACATTGCATGTCCTCACCACAGCATTGAGGAGATTTTATTTTTCCTTTGCAACTGGGACATTCTGAAATTTGCACCTTTTGATCATTCACGACTAAGTGATCATTTACAAGCGGTTCATTACATTTTGCGCAAGAAGCATTAACTGCCATTTTGCATTGATTACATTCATATGTTGCCATAGCACTTTATATTAAAGATATCTTTCTTGAATTTCTGCAAGGATTAAAAATCCAATACATAAAAATATTGTGGCAATAACGATTCCTCCTACACCCATGATATATTTGTTTTTATGAATTATAAAAATAGTTTATTTTTTCCAAGTACCACCATATTGATAATTAGGATTATTAGGTTTTGTTACTTCAACGCATGTTTTACATAAAAAATACCATTTTTTGTCTGTCAAGTATCGTGCCCTGTATAATGTTGGGAATGTAGTTGAACAACGCTCACAATGTTTTATTCTTTCTTTTCTATTCATGTGAAAATACGAAAGGCTAAAATATTCCGTTTTTATCAATATATTCAACCTTAGAACTATACTATTTGTAAGACTATTTTGAAGCAAAAAGGTTTAACCCTATTTTTATTGTTCTTAACAGGATATTTCTGTGTTAGTTTATTGCAGGCACAAGTTGTTTTCCCATCTTCCTGCATTCCTCGTCCTTTTGACAATACAGATTTTAATTTACCTGCGACCTCTAATTCTACCTATCAAGGAAACGGAGTTTTTCGACTCACTCCAAATCAAAATACACAAGGGGGTGCAGCCTGGTATAGGAGAAGGTTAGATATGCGCGTGAACTTTAGAATTGCGGTTGAAGTAAACTTAGGGAACAGCGATGGGGGAGCAGATGGTATTGCTTTTGTATTGCAAAATTTAGATACAGGGCAAGGTTCTACCGGTGGTGGTTTAGGATATGGAGGAGAAGCACCCATTAGCCCTTCTATGGCGATTGAATTTGATACATGGACTAACGCTGGAGCGGATCCTGCAACTGGGGAAGATCACATTGCTTTTGTAGAAAACGGAAATACCAATACCATGCCACCTGCAGCCGATATTACTATAGTGGATAATCTAGAAAATGGCAACTATCATTCGGTTGTGATTTCGTGGGATTCCGATACTCAGACTTTAGGCTATGAATTTACCCATTCAAATGGAACGGTTTATAGTGATACTAAGTCTGTTAATTTAATTGCGATGATGGGCACACCTATCGCTTTTTGGGGCTTTACTGCTTCAACCGGAGGTGCACGAAATGAACAAAGCGTTCGCTTTAATGATAATTCTATTTGTGTAGTTGATGCCACTTTTCCGGTAACGGTAGGAAATAATTATCATACTTCCTCTGGATTAGTAAGCCTTACTCAAGAGGATTATCAATATTTATGTTCTTTGTTCTCTAACGCTTTTTATAATACAGCTTATCATAACGGAGAAAATTTAGAGCCTGTTGTTGGTGACTATATTATTTACAATAACCTTTATCCTCCTCCACAACAACTAGTTCAGGGATTGGGTACTGCCTTCTTTAAAATGTTCGATTACAATAAAATTGTCGAAGTGCGTAAGTCAGATGGGGAAATCATTAACGTATTTAATTGTCCCTAGATTTAAGTTTAAGGGGAAATAATAATTGATTTTTTGTCAAGTTTAATGGTTATTTATGCTTTTAGCCTGTAAACTTTTATATTTTTGGACTCAAAATTACTGACTTTATTTGTTGTCAATCAATTGAAATACCTTTCTCTCTTTTTATTGATGTCTGGTGCTTTATTCGCTCAGAAGAATAGAGATCCCTTTGCACGCTCTGTTAGATTGCCAGATATATCTTTTGGGGTGGGGTATAATCATAACTCCCAGGTTAAATTTAAAGTTCCAGGCGGCTCTCTCAATGCAAATATCAGCTATTATAATTTTGATCGTCGATTTTTAGTGGGGATTGAATATACAACCAATACTAAACGGAATGAAACGACCTTAATTGAAGAAAGTGATCCTACAGTTATCGCTGCAGAAAGTATTTTTTCAAAATTAATTTACAACCATAGTATTTATAGTTTTCGTGCAGGCTGGATGCTCAATGAGCAATTATTCTTTGTCGGGGGAGTTGGTCTTGAAATGCTGGATCAGTTTAATGAATTAAAAGCAGGGATAAGGAGTGAATTACCAGATGTTTTTCTTCAATCAACAGGAAAAAAATCAAAGCTTTTTTATCTTAAATATGGGATACAATACAAACATCGTTATTTGATTTACGATTTTTTCTATTCTAGAAGAGGAATAGGCGTAGGAATAAATTATTTTTTTAATGGTTAGTAAATATATGTTGTATTCTTAATTACACTCTATATCTTAATGCCTTGACGATATCCCTGAAAACTGCTTATATCTATAGTCGCAGGACAGAACGCATCTGGAACAATGGTTTCATAAATTAATTACTACGCCCGTTTAGGTGATTGAATTAAAAGGTATTTCTATGGTCTTTACAATTTTATTTTTAATCTGTTCTACCCTTTAAATAAATTTATAATGCAGAAGTAAAACTAGATAAGAACAATTAGAAATAAAGTACTTACACAAAATACCATGATGCCTTTAGATATTCAAATTGATTTATTTAATAGATTTTGAATTTACAGGGAAAGCAATAAGTCATTATAACTTTGATCAAATACCTAGAATCCTTGACCCTTCAAGGGCTTTTGATTTCCTTAAACGATTGGAGGCAATTGTTATCCTTAAAAATATAATCCCAACTTATGGAGATATAATAATTTACTATTCAAACTACTATTGATGCAATAAAATATTAATAAATTTAAAGTAAATTTTAATAACGATGGAAAACAGTAAATGCCCGTTTCACGGTTCAACAACCACACCGAACTTGGGGACACAGAACAAGGATTGGTGGCCTAATCAATTGAACTTAGATATTCTTCGACAACACGACAAGAAGAGCAATCCTATTAATGAGATAGATTATAAAGAAGCGGTTAAAACACTTGATTTAGCAGCGGTTAAAGAAGATTTAAAACACGTCATGAAAGACAGCAAAGATTGGTGGCCGGCAGATTATGGTCATTATGGACCGTTTTTTATTAGAATGACTTGGCATGCCGCTGGAACTTATCGAACTGGAGATGGAAGAGGTGGAGCGGCCACTGGAGCCCAAAGATTTGCTCCCTTAAACTCTTGGCCCGATAATGGAAATTTAGATAAAGCCAGAAGAATTTTATGGCCAATTAAAGAAAAATATGGGAATCAACTGTCTTGGGCAGACTTACTGGTCCTTGCCGGTAACGTGGCTATAGAAGATATGGGGGGGCCTAACCATGGAACAGTTCTAGGGCGTGAAGATATTTGGCATCCAGAAAAAGATATTTATTGGGGTGCAGAAGACGAATGGCTAGGTGATAATCGCTATGGTGATACGCGACAGTCGCTTGAAAATCCTCTTGCAGCGGTTCAAATGGGCTTGATCTATGTCAACCCAGAAGGACCAAATGGAAACCCAGATCCAGCCCTTTCTGCTCAGGATGTAAGAGAAACCTTTAAGCGGATGGCGATGAATGACCAAGAAACTGTCGCCCTTGTGGCCGGAGGGCATACTTTTGGAAAAGCCCACGGTGCAGGAGATGCCTCATTAGTGGAAGCAGAACCAGAAGGATCTCCCATGGAGCAAATGGGCTTCGGTTGGAAAAACAACCACGGAATTGGAAAAGGTGTTGATACCATCACCAGCGGAATAGAAGGACCTTGGACCACTAATCCAACCCAATGGGATATGGGTTATCTCGATTTACTCTTTAAATACGAGTGGGAGTGTAAAAAGAGTCCAGCGGGAGCTTTTCAATGGCACCCTGTTAATTGTGCAGAAGAAGATATGGTTCCGCAAGTTGATGGGAGTGATCAAAAGGTTTTACCCATGATGACCACTGCAGATATGGCCCTCAAGGTTGATCCTGCCTATCGTAAAATATGTGAAGATTTTAGAAATGACCCAGACGCCTTTGGCGAAGCCTTTGCAAGAGCATGGTTTAAACTTTTGCATAGAGATATGGGGCCTAAGTCTAGTTATATCACGGGCGATTATAACCCAACAGAGTATATTTGGCAAGACCCTACTCCGGCAGGGCAAGAACTTTCTGCTGCAACAGAAGAGGCGCTAAGAAAAGATTTATCTGCTGCTGGTTTAACTAGTGCTCAAATGGTGGAAACCGCCTGGGCGAGTGCAAGTACCTATAGGGCTTCAGATAATAGAGGGGGAGCCAATGGTGCTAGAATTCGACTAGCCCCGCAAAAGGATTGGGCAGTGAACCGCCCTGCTGCCTTACAACAGATTCTAGCGGTTTATGAGGGCTTCGCCAAAAAGCATAACGCTTCTATCGCCGATGTAATCGTTTTAGGCGGTGCTGTTGGAATCGAAATGGCTTGTGGTGTCAAAGTACCCACAACCACGGGAAGGGGAGATGCTACACAAGAAAATACAGATATTGAATCTTTTGATTTATTAAAGCCAAAAGCTTGTGGATTTAGAAATTATTCAGAAAAAGAATTTGCCGTGAGCCCAGAAGAAATACTACTCGATAAGGCGCAATTATTAGGTCTAACCCCAGTTGAGTTGACCCTATTAGTTGGCGGTATGAGAGCTATGGGTGTTTCACAATCTGGCGATGGCGTTTGGACCAATGGGAAGTTAGATAACAGTTGGTTTAAAACTTTATTATCAATGGAGGTGAGTTGGTCTCCTACTGGTTATAATTCTTACCAAGCAAAAGATCGTTCTACTGGAGCAAATGTAAGAACCGCTTCAAGAACCGATTTGGTTTTTGGATCTAACTCAGAGCTTCGTGCTATTGCAGAGGTCTATGCCCAAAACGATAATAACGGCAAGTTTATTTGTGATTTTATTGAAGCATGGAATAAAATCATGAATGCAGATCGTTTCGATTTACGCTAATATTAATTACTAGGGGCTTAACCGCTCCTAGTCTTTATACCCTTTGCAATTGTTCTGTTGAACCCAACTGTTTTATGCATGAAGTCGCACGTGTTTTACAAGACGATAGGACTACACCTTTGCATGGAAAAGCTTTATCAATAATTTTTTAGATCAACTCGATTCCCATTTGCAAGGGATTTAAATTGAATTGCTCGCCTTTTAAAAATTTGAGGGGATAATTAAGCTAAAAGGAAAAGAAGGCACATTTAGGTTTTTTAAAAAAATGAATATGCTTCGCGAAAGGATGGATCTAGGCTTGTTATTCGAAGTTTAAATCCTTTATGATGATGTAATAATTTTATATAATCCCTAAAAATCCCCTATTTTAATAAGATGATAGACAAATTCTGATCTTTTGTTTGAAAATCCTTGTACAAGGGTATAGGTCATGATATGCGATATTTTCGCTAAACTTCCTGTCCTGTTTTTATTGGGGGAAAACTTAAATCTTTGTTTGACTTCAATACTTTCTTTAAAACACATTAATTCTCCCACATCCCCTTTTTTAAAGGTTATTTTATTTATGGTCATTTCCTTTTCATTAATCTTTAGTGCAATGCTTTTTTTGGCCAAATCTATAAATACTTCCCCTTCTACTTGAATAATTCCACCGTCATACTCTGCACTAACAATGTCAAAACGTTGGGCAAAAATACTAAAGCTGCTTAGGAGAAAAAGAATACATAAAGGTGATTTCATGCATATTTTTTTTAATAATATATAATTATCTTATGGGATTTATCAAGGGTTCAAGGTATTGGATTTTTGTATTTTTAATGAGGCTTTCCAGTATTTAAAGGGTCATTGCAAATTATAAAATTATAACATATTGCACTGGTTTAACTTTACTTACCGATACAGAAATTAGCAAAAATATTCCCTAATAGTTCATCGTTCGTGACTTCTCCAGTGATTTCCCCTAGGTGGAATAATGCCTGCCTTAGGTCAATGGCGAGTAAGTCTCCACTTAGTCCGTTGTTTAAACCTTTTTGTACTTTACTAATTTCTGCTAAGGCGCTGCTCAAGGCGGCATAATGGCGGGAGTTGGTGATGATACTCTCGTCTTGATAGTTGTTTTCTTCCATATACTGGACTAAAACTTGTTTGAGTAACTCGATGCCTGTTTTGCTTTTTGCGCTCATTTGAAGACTGGGATAGCCTTCTATTGTTGTGGGAAGAGATTCTTTAATTAGATCTGTTTTATTGAGTAAGATCCATAAGGGTTTATTGGGAAATTGAGTTTGTAGATCTTTAAGTTTTTCTCGGTGTGATTTTTCTTCTTCCGTAAAATTTTGACTGTCGATTAAATAAAGGATTATTGCGGCCTGTTGGGCTTTTTCAAAAGCCTTTTTAATTCCAATTTGCTCGATTTCATCTTGGGTTTCTCTTATCCCTGCAGTGTCAATAAATCTAAATCCAATGCCTTCGATGGTGATTTCATCTTCGATGCTGTCTCTTGTTGTCCCTGCAATAGAAGAAATAATGGCTTTATCTTCTTCTAGAAGTGCATTGAGTAAGGTTGACTTTCCTGCATTAGGCGGTCCAATAATGGCAATAGGAACCCCTTTTTTTATGACATTTCCTAAGGCAAAAGAATCAATAAGCTTTTTCAATAACGCATTAATTTTGACCAACAATGCTTCAAAAGCCGATTTATCTGCAAATTCAACATCTTCTTCAGCAAAGTCAAGTTCTAACTCAATAAGACTGGCAAAGTGAAGTAATTCTTGCCGTAATTGTTTAATTTCTTGACTTATCCCGCCGCGCATTTGTTGCATGGCGACTTGATGACTCGCCTCGTTTTCTGAGGCGATAACATCTGCAACAGCTTCTGCCTGAGCCAAGTCCATTTTCCCATTGATAAAGGCGCGCAAGGTGAACTCCCCGGCTTTCGCGGGCCGTATTCCTTGATGGATAAAAAGCTGAATGATTTTCTCTTGAATATAACGAGATCCATGACAAGAAATCTCAATAACATCTTCCCCCGTATAGGAGTGAGGGTTTTTAAAAACACTGACCAAGACTTCGTCAATTAATTGCTCCCCATCGACAATATCTCCTAAATGTATGGTATGACTTTTTTGAGTCTCTAAGTTTTTTTTTGACCTAGCGCGAAAAAGGAGTTCTGTGGTAGAGATTGCTTCTGGCCCAGATAAACGAATTACAGCAATGGCTGCAGCGCCTGCAGCAGTGGATAAAGCGATAATAGTATCTTCTGTTTGCATGAATTATAAGCTTGTGGTAAAGGTCGCTCTTTTCTTGTGTAAGCGATGTTCATAGTTTTTCCACATCTTCTGGATAGAGTTGTTTTCTTCTAATTCTGGATTGGTTTCAACAATGGTAATCCCTTTTTTATTGAATAACTTTTGAATCTCATTAAATATAATAGCCGTTACCCCCTTGTTTTGATAATCTGGATGAACTCCTATTAAGTAAAAAGATGCTCTATGATTGAAATACTGCGCTTTGAGTATATGAAAGATTCCCCATGGAAACATTTTTCCATTGGCTTTTTTTAAGGCTTTAGTAAAAGAAGGCATAATGATCACAAAAGCGACTAGCTTTCCGTTTTCATCTTCCACACATTTAATGAATTCTGGATGAATGTATTGGAAGTATTTTTCTTTGTAATGCTTAATTTGATAGTCTTGTACTGGGACAAAAGTCTGAAGTTTGTTGTAGGTCTCTTCTAACAAAACAAACATTTGCTCCACATAAGGTATGATCTGTTTGGTTTTAGTGAAATGGAGCACCTTGAGTTTGTAGCGATCTAGCATAAGTTGACCAAAACGTCTTACCTTTTCTGGAGAATCTTCGAAAGAAGAAATCTTTATTTCATACTCTACCCACTGGGCCAACTTTTCCATTTTTAGCTGCTTCATGTGTGTTTCATAGTAGGGGTAGTTGTAGTTAGTGATCATGGTATTCATTTCATCAAAACCTTCTACCAACAAGCCTGCTTTGTCTAAATTAGAAAAGCCTACAGGCCCTTCCATAAAGTGCAAATTGTGTTCTCTACCAAAGTCTTTAACGGCTTCGATCAAGACTTTTGTCACTTCGATATCATCAATAACATCAAACCAGCCAAAACGTACTTTTTGCTTTTGTAATTTTTCAATTTCAATCCAGTTGATTATAGCGGCGATGCGACCAGCAATTTCTCCATCTTTATAGGCCAAGAAAAAACGTGCCTTTGCATTTTTAAAAACAGGGTTGATATCTTTATTAATGGTTTCTAGCTCTTCGGCTTTGATAGGAGGAACCCAATAAGGGTGATTCTTATATAATCTGAAAGGGAATTCAACGAAAGCTTTGTATTCCTCTGGGCTGCTAATGGCAACTATTTCAATCATTATAATTTAACTTTTTTTGGCTTTCCGGTCTCTTTTTTTATTGGCTTTTTCTGCCTTCTTCGCACCTTTTTTTAGGGCTTTCTCTTCGTTGCGAAAAGCTTTTTCTTCGGCTTTCTTTTCTGGGTCTATATCACGATGAAAGTCTAAGCGATAAGAGACTCCCGCGTTGATAAAGAACAGGGAAGGGGTGTCTTTCGTATTCGCTCCTATGGTTGTTTCTAATTGGATATCCTTGGTTAATAAATACGCTGCTCCTGTCCTAAAGATCTGATCCGTGTATCGATCGCTCGAATAGCCTTGAGTTTCTAAATAAACTGACCAAAGTGGGTTAATGGTGTGGGTTAGGGTAAGGATATAGTTGGTTTCGGGAAAATCGGTTAAAATACGGTTGTAACTAAAGTTTGTAACAAAAACCCAGGTGCCTAAAAAGTGTGATTGTGTGGCTATGGTCGCACGACCGCTTATAAGGGGTTCTTTTTCGGGCCCACGGCCCAAATTACCATAAAAAATAGGATTACTTATGTTTCCAAAGACATCTCCATAAGGATAAGGATTGTCGTTTTTTAAGATCGCATTTGCTCCCAGAGTGACAGATATTGCAGGGATTAAATCACGTAGTTTGAAGCCATTATTGGCTTTCCAACTGTAAACATTGATTTCTTGCTCTTTTTTAAAGGGGTCATATACCAGGTATTTTACTCCTAAAAAGTTTTGCAAAAACCCTTCTCTTTTATAGGTTATTTCAGGAAGTGCCAGGCGATTGGTCAATTTATCAAATTGATAAACCCCTTCAAAGGTAAGTTCTAGTTGTTCTTTTAAAAAGCCATAACGCAAAGAAAAGAAGCCAATCTTACCATTGACTTTTGAGTTGTTATAGCTTTTGTGCTTATAAGTTCTGTATTCTGCCCCTGTTTCAAATTGAATTACACGGGTTCCTACGGAAAATGCACCTATAGATGCACCGGGTCGATTGGAGTTAATCTGATCTGTGTACTGTGCACTAAGGAGGGAGGAAAAGCTACTTAAAAAAAGGAAAAAGTACAATCGGCGCATGTATGTCAATTTAAAGCAATATAGGTGTATTTTAAAAAATATACTAACGAAAAAATAATGGTGGAGGGGATTTTATCGTTTATTATTTTAATTTTAATCTATAATCCATTTTACATCTTTATGCTGTCAACTGTTCTCTTATTATTATTGTTAATTTTGGTCCTCTTTAGACGTCAAATTTTAGCTGGATTGTTGTTTTTCTTTATGGGAAAATTAGTCAAAAAGATGCACCAACAAGTCCAGGATTTAAATAATGAACAGCAAGAAAACCCAAAGAAAAAACCCTCTAAAAAAATTGGCGAGTATATTGATTATGAGGAAATTGAATAGTATTTTAAACTTAAAGGAATTAGTTGTTCATCTAGGAATCGGGCTTTTATTTGTCCTTCTATCTTTGGCAATGTTTTACCCTCTATTACAAGGGAAACAGCTTTTTCAGTCAGATATTGCACAATACAGTGGAATGGCAAGGCAATTGCAAGAGAGTCGCGAAAATAACGACGAAGAGTTGTATTGGATTGATAATGCCTTTGGCGGAATGCCTACCTATCAACTTGGTGCAAAGTATCCTTACGACATTTTAACGCCTTTGCATAAAGTTGTCCGTCTTTTACCGCATCCTTCTTATCTGTTATTTCTTTATTTTTTAGGAGCCTATGTCTTTTTGTTAAGTATTGACCAGAAGAAAAAGTATGCTCTCCTAGGGGCATTCGCTTATGGACTTTCGACTTATTTATTGATTATCATTCAGGTAGGGCATAATACAAAAGCACAAGCCCTGGGCTACCTGCCTTTTGTTTTTGCAGCTGCCCATTATATTTTTTCCAAAAAATCTTTATGGGGTATTGTTTTTGGAACTCTCGCGATGGGCTTACAGATTAGGGCAAATCACTATCAAATGACCTACTATATGCTCTTGTTGATGGCTTTGTATGTAGGCTTTCAAGCGTGGCAATATTATCAATCTAAGGATCTTAAAACTTTTTTACGTTCTGCCCTGCGTTTAACTATGGCTGGGGGTATGGCCATCGCCTTAAATGCTACCTCCTTACTAGCAACTGCAGAATACACCCAGTTTAGCACGCGTGGGAAAAATGAATTGACGCTAGATGCAAATGGGCTACCGCTCGAGAAGCGTTCTGGTTTGTCTTATGACTATATCACCCAGTATAGCTACGGAATTTTTGAAAGTTTTAACCTTCTCGTACCTCGTATTCAAGGGGGAGGCTCTAGTGAAGATCTGGGGACTTCTTCTGCGATTTATCAAAATTTGGTTCAAAGGGGTGCCTCTAGACAACAAGCCGCTCAATTTGCGGGTAATGTTCCTACTTATTGGGGGAATCAGCCAATTCTTGAAGCTCCCGCGTATGTGGGTGTTGTCGTAATTTTCTTAGCCTTGCTGGCCTTGTTTTTCCCCATGAACTGGTTAAAGAAATGGTTGTGTGCTGGAATTGTCCTTTCCCTATTGTTGTCATGGGGGAAAAATCTCGATTTCTTAACCCGTTTATTTGTGGACTATTTCCCTTTGTATGCAAAGTTTAGAGCGGTTTCTTCTATACAAGTCATTCTAGAATTCTGTTTTCCTATTTTAGCAGTCTTTGGCTTAAAAGCTATTTTTGATCATCCCAAGGAAACAGCTAAAAAAGCCCTAAAAAACACCCTTTTTGTATTTGTAGGGATTTTGCTTTCCTTGTATTTTGCGCAATGGATTATTGACTTTAAAGGACCTAATGATGCATATTACAAAAGTGTTTTTGGTGCACCCATCATGCAAATGATTTTTGAAGCAAGGAAAGAAATTTATTTGGCAGATTTAATCCGTGCCGTTGTTTTTGTGATTTTAAGTGCCGGAATGCTCTATGGTTTCCTCTTTGATAAATTTCGCAAGCAAGCAGCTTTCATCGGTATTGGCTTGCTGTTGTGTATCGACTTATTACAAATTTCAAATCGTTATTTGGACCGAGATTTATTTGTTTCCCCCAGTCGGGTGAAACGTGCTTTTGTGGCTACTAATCAGGATCGCGCCATTTTAGAGGACAAGAGTCATTTTAGGGTCTATGAACCTGCTCTGGGGTTACAGGGAGCAAGAACATCTTTTTTCCACAATGCTATTGGGGGGTACCACGGTGCAAAGCCCCGCCGATTTGAACAACTTGTAGATTTGTTTCAAGCGAAACAGCAAGAAGCTATTCTCAATATCCTCAATGTCAAATATCTTTTGTTTGCAAATGAAGAAGGAGAAGACCAATTGCTTGAAAATCCAGGAAACCTGGGAGCTGTTTGGTTAGTCGATTCCCTTTTGCCGAAGGCTACAGCAGATGATGTATATCAAGCAATGACCATAGTAGATTTTGCCAAAACAGCTATTGTTGAAGGAGACCATCCATCACTTTCGTTGTCTTATCAAAAAGATAGTTTAGCCAGTATTCGTTTGATAGAAAATCGACCTCAAGAAAAGATTTATACCTTTAGGTCTAGTCAGTCGTCTTTTGCTGTTTTTTCAGAAATGTTTTACAAAAAGGGCTGGGTAGCGACCATTGATGAGCAAGAAAGTCAAATCTATCCAGTAAACTATGTCCTGCGCGGTTTACAAATCCCTGCGGGAGAGCATCAGATTCGTTTTCGTTTTGTGCCTAGAGTAATCCAATTAGGAAGCGGAATACAACTTGTGGCGATTGTCCTTTTGATACTTTTAATCGCGGCCTGTATCCGTCAAAACTTCCAACAGCAAAAGCAAGCATAGATGGGGGTAGTAGCAAAACAGTCTTTTTATAATATTCTAAGCGTAATTATTGCTTTTGGAATTGGTGCGATCAATACGATCGTATTTTACCCCAGAGCAATGGGAGAGGAGTTATACGGCATTGTATTGATTCTATTAGCTCAGTCCAATATATTACAACCCATTTTCTCTTATGGAGTACAACACACTATTATTAAGTACTTTTCTGCTGCTACTTCTCAAAAAGAGCAAGATAAATTATTGCTGTTTTCTCTCTTTATTCCATTAATATTTATTCTCCCTACTAGTGTTTTATTTTATTCTTATTACGGAGAAATCGCTCAATACCTTTCAACAAAAAACCCCGAAATTGCGCATTTTATTTACCTGATCTTTCTTATCGCAATTTCTACTGCTTATTTTGAAATATTCTACAATTGGGCAAGGGTGCAAAAGCAAACTGTAGTTGGAAACTTTTTAAAAGAAGTCTATCAAAGGGTTTTAATCACCCTACTCTTGATTGCCTATCTATTTGAATGGATGGATTTTGGTTCGTTTATCAATGCCTTGATCGTGGGTTATTACCTGCGTTTAGCTGTTATCATGGGGTACAGTTTATGGTTATATACTCCTAAAATTTATTTCTCTTTCCCTGCTAATACCCGACAACTTTTAACCTATAGCACTTTAATATTTCTCTCTGCTTTTGGAGCAAGTGTAATTATTGATATTGATGCAAGTATGCTGGGGAAATTAGTCGAAGATCGCTATGTAGCCTATTATAAGGTGGCCATTTTTATCGCCGCATTGATTGATGCCCCAGTAAGGGCGATGCTACAAATTGTAAGTCCGTTAGTATCTGAAGCCATTAATAAAAACAATGTCAAAGAATTAAAAAGTTTATTGTCAAAAAGTGGAACGAATCTCTTATTGGTTTCAGGATTGTTTTTCATTTTGATCAATGCGAACATCAATGATCTCTATGATTTAATCTACTTTTTAAGTGGAAAAGAGGGGTTTGCTGTGGCAATTCCAGTAGTACTCTATATCTCAATAACTAAGATTATTACCGCTGCAACCGGCTGTGCGAACAATATTATCAACAACTCAAAATATTATTATTTTGTTCCTTTCTTATCGATGGGTTCTGCAATTGCAGTAGTGCTTTTGAACCTACATTTTATTGAACAATTAGGATTTATTGGTGCAGCCTTAGCTACCCTTATTGTGATTACCACCTTTAATATTATTAAGGTTTTGATTGTGGGCATTACTTTCAAGATTACTCCTTTTACTAGGAAGACTTTTTACTTAATCCTATTGATTGCGGGACATTATTTTGCCTTTTCGGCGGTAGAATTACCCTTTAATACTTTTGTGAATTTATTGATTAAATCAAGTTTAATAAGTGGAATTTATCTCGGTTGTTGTGTTGGCTTGAATATCTCTCTTGATATCAATGAACTGCTGGCGAATGCCTATAAAAAATTAAGGTCTATCCTAGGGTAGATAGACCTTAACCAAACAAAATCATAGAAACCAAAATAATTCAATTATAAAATCAAATCTATTGGTTTAGATCAAGGATTATGCCAAAAGCATAAACTATTAATTATTAGGACTTTATTTTTTCTTTAAGGTATTGACCGGTATAAGAAGTCTTTATTTTTGCAATTTCTTCGGGGGTGCCCTCCCCGATTAGGGATCCGCCTTTATCTCCGCCTTCAGGACCTAAATCAATCACATGATCGGCACATTTAATTAAATCCATATTGTGTTCTACAACTAAGAGCGAGTGACCTTTATCGATTAAGGCTTCGAAAGAAGTCAGCAGCTTATTAATGTCATGAAAATGTAGTCCTGTGGTGGGCTCATCAAAAATAAATAATATTTTATCTTTTTGCTCGCCTTTACCAATAAAGGAAGCTAATTTAATTCTTTGAGCTTCCCCACCAGATAGGGTAGCAGAAGATTGCCCCAAAGTAACATAACCCAATCCAACTTGTTGAAGTGCACCCAACTTCTTGGCCAGTTTAATTTCTTGATGTTGTGTAAAAAAGGCGATAGCATCATCGACGGTCATGTCTAATACTTGATCAATCGATTTTTCTTGAAAGAGTACTTCTCTTACTTCTTTTTTAAAGCGTTTTCCTTTACAAAATTCACATTCTAATACCACATCTGCCATAAATTGCATTTCAATGGTAACGGTTCCTTCACCTTTACAGGAATCACAACGACCGCCATCGACATTAAAAGAGAAATGTTTAGGGTGGAAATTACGTACTTTACTCAAGCTTTGTTTTGAAAATAAGGTTCTAATATCGTCATAGGCCTTGATATAAGTAACTGGGTTAGAGCGCGATGATCTCCCTATAGGGTTTTGATCGATATATTCTATTTGCTTGATAGAAGAGAAGTCTCCTTCTAAGCCAGTAAATTGTCCTGGTTTTTCCACAAAAATATCAAGGTGTCTTTGTAGAGCAGGGTAAAGGATCTTTTTAACCAAGGTGCTTTTTCCACTTCCCGAAACACCAGTAACAACAGTAAAAGTATTGAGTGGTATAGTAACATCAATATTTTTTAAGTTGTTTTCTCTTGCTCCTTTGATTTTAATAAAATGCTTGCTTTTTCGTCGTTTTTTAGGAACTAGAATAGCCTTTTTCCCATTGAGATAATCTGCCGTTAGCGTTTGTTGTTTGATAATTTCTTTAAAGTTACCCTGTCCTACAACTTCCCCACCTAAGCTTCCTGCTTCTGGACCAATATCTATAATTGTATCTGCAGCGCGCATAATGTCTTCGTCGTGTTCAACAACAATTACTGTATTGCGTAGGGCTTTGAGTTGTTTTAAAATATTAATTAAGCGTTCATTGTCTCTAGAATGTAATCCAATACTGGGTTCGTCCAAGATGTAAATGGAGCCCACTAAACTACTCCCCAAGGAAGTGGCAAGGTTAATGCGTTGTGACTCTCCGCCAGAGAGTGTATTTGATTTACGATTCAAAGTAAGATAGCCTAGCCCCACATTTTTCATGAAAGAAAGCCTTGAATTGATTTCAATTAACAAACGACTGGCAATTGTTTTTTGTTGATCGGTAAAACTTGCATGAGCAAAAAAGTCAGCTAAATCGTCTAAAGATAGATGCATTAGATCTGGGAGGCTTTTTCCGCCAACTTTTACATAGGCGGTTTCTGGTCTTAAGCGGGTTCCGTTACAGATATCACATTTAGTTTTTCCGCGATAGCGGGACAACAAAACACGATTTTGGATTTTATAATTTTTAGCTTCTAGCCTTTTAAAGAATTTGTTGAGTCCTACAAAATAGGAGTTTCCTTTCCACAATAATTCTTGTTGGTCTTGACTAAGTTCAAAATAGGGTTTGTGTATGGGAAAATCAAAATGATAAGCATTGTTGACTAGGTCTGCTTGGTATTTTTTAAAACCACTTCCTCTCCACGGAGCAATTGCTTCTTCATAGATGGATAGCTCACTATTGGGGAAGACTAATTCAGGGTCAATCCCAATGATATCTCCATATCCTTCACATTTTTTACAAGCACCATAGGGGTTGTTAAAACTAAAAAGATGCACATTAGGCTCTAAAAAAGCCATATTGTCTGCTTCAAATTTGTTTGAAAAGCGAATGCGTTTCTCTGTTGTGAGATTCAATACCTCACATTGTCCGTCTCCCTCAAAAAAGGCAACATCGACAGCATCAGACAAACGGTTTTTAAAATCTTGATCCTCTTGTCGTACAATTACCCGGTCAACAATGAGTTCAAATTCCTTAGGGATGCTTCCGTTTAAATCATCTAATCGTTGCATGCCTTGAGGGGTGAAAATGCGGGCATAACCTTGCTGGATAAGAATGTCTAATCGCTCTTTAGTGCTGCGTTTTTGTTTGTTTTGCGGGGTAGTCAATAATAAAAACTTACTACCTTCTTCTTGACGGATTAAAAAGTCAACGACATCACTAACAGTGTCCTTTTTTACTTTTGTATTAGAAATAGGGGAGTAGGTTTCACCGATTCGAGCATAGAGTAGTTTGAGATAATCATAAATTTCTGTTTTTGTTCCAACAGTCGAACGCGGGTTACTTGCATTGACTTTTTGTTCTACCGCAATGGCAGGTGCAATTCCTTTGATTTGATCAACTTTGGGTTTATTTAATCGCCCCATAAATTGACGGGCATAAGAGGAGAGACTTTCAACATAGCGGCGTTGTCCCTCGGCATACAATGTGTCAAAAGCCAGAGAGGATTTCCCCGACCCAGAGAGTCCAGTAATTACTGTTAATGTATTGCGTTTAATTGCAACATCAATGTTTTTGAGGTTGTGAAGCTTTGCTCCTAAAATAATTATATGCTCTTTTGGCGATAATTCTTGCATCTTTTTCATAGAAAAATAGAAGCTATAAATATACAATATATCTTTGCCGAGGAAATCAAAATTTCCTTTTTTGAACAATAATTATTGAATTGTTGACTTTATAATAAATTTTCTATATTTGTATAAATAAAGTAGTCAGCCTATACAAATTTTTACTTTAAACGTTTTATCGATTTTAATTCGCCCCACAGGGTTTAAAGTATTTGTATATGGAAAAAAAACTTCAACTTCAAGACGACGCTACTTTAGTTCAAGATTACATCAATGGTAATGAAAGAGCATTAGAAATGCTAATTAAACGTCATAAATTGAAAATTTACAATTTCATTTATTCTAAAGTGTTTGATCGCGATACTGCAGAGGATATCTTTCAAGAAACTTTTATCAAAGTAATTAAAACTCTTAAGCGGGGTGTTTATAACGAAGAAGGGAAGTTTTTACCTTGGATCATGAGGATTGCTCACAATTTAGTGATTGACTTTTTCCGTAAAAATAATCGCATTCCAACTTTTGACAACAGTGATGAATTTGATATTTTTCAATTAATCGGTGATGGTAATCCTTCTGCAGAAAAAGTTATGATTAACGAACAAGTAGTTGAAGATCTTCAAAACATAATCGTACAATTACCTGAAGATCAAAGGGATGTATTAAACATGCGTTTATATAAAGACATGAGTTTTAAAGAAATTGCTGAATCTACTGGGGTGAGTATCAATACTGCTCTGGGAAGAATGCGTTATGCAATTATCAACCTGCGTAAGATTATTGAAGAAAATCAAATTATTTTATCTGCTTAAAATAATTTTTTTGATAAATTGACGTTCTATTAATATTAAAATGTATTAATGGAAGAACTCTACTCGAAAAACATACCAACTACTTCTGGTCCTAGTGATTTAACAGTCAAACGTATTCTTGCTTTTTCAAAAGCGTTAAAAGCTTCTAAGCCTTTAGCAAAAGAGGGTAAAAAAGAAGTAAAGAAAGAAAAATGATTTATTTCTTCTTTTTGTAGTATTCATTCAGGACGCTTTTGCGTCCTATTTTTTTGGTAATAATATCTTTTTCTAAATCCCAACCCCTTGCAGGACTGTATTCTCTGCCATACCATATTATTTGTAGATGAAGGTCATTCCAAGTCTCTTTTGGAAATAAACGCTTAGCATCTTTCTCTGTTTGAATAACATTCCTCCCACTGGTAAAACCCCAGCGATACATCAATCGATGGATATGGGTATCAACAGGAAAAGTGGGAATTTTAAAGGCTTGTGCCATTACCACAGCTGCGGTTTTATGACCAACCGCAGGGAGTGCTTCTAACTCTTGATAGGTTTGCGGTACTTTCCCATGGTGTTTTTCTAGTAAAATTTTTGATAAACCGTGAATTCCTTTTGATTTCATGGGTGATAATCCCACCGGTCGTATGATATCACGAATTTCTTCAACGCTAAGTTGAACCATCTCTTTTGGTGTTCGGGCTTTAGCAAAGAGAAGAGGAGTGATTTTATTTACCCTTACATCGGTGCTTTGAGCAGAAAGTAAAACTGCAATTAGAAGGGTGTAGGGGTCTGTATGGTCTAGAGGGATAGGGATTTCTGGATAAAGTTCTGCAAGTGTTTTAAGGGTAAAATCAACTTTTTCTTTTTTGGTCATTTGTTTTTCAGTTTGTTTTGTAATTTAGAAAAAAAATAAGTTATGAAACCACTTCAAGTAGGGGATACTGTCCCTTTTTTTTCTGTTTCTGATGACCGTGGAAACACCCAAGAGTTGAGTGATTATAAGGGAAAAAAATTAGTTGTATTTTTTTATCCAAAGGCTAATACGCCGGGGTGTACTGCCGAGGCTTGCGATCTTAGAGATCACTACAAAGAATTACAAAAGGCTGGTTATGCCTTGTTAGGAGTAAGTGCAGATAGTGAAAAGATGCAACGTAATTTCTCAGAAAAATATGATTTCCCTTTTCCACTTTTAGCCGATGAAGACAAACAAGTGATTAACGCCTTCGGGGTTTGGGGTTTAAAAAAGTTTATGGGCCGAGAATATGATGGGATTCATCGTATGACTTTTATTATTGACGAAGCAGGAGTTGTAGAGCGGGTGATACAAAAAGTAAAAACAAAAGAACACGCTGCACAGATTTTAGAAAAGTGAAAGGATTTAATTTGTCCTATGATTCAATACAAATTTTGATAGGATATTTAAAACTATTCTTTAATCCCAAACATTTTATTTTTCCTAATCAAATCTGCAATACCTTCGGGAAGGTGTTTTTCCCATTCTGATACTCCATCTTTTATCTGATGTAGGATTTTACGAGAAAATATATCTAAATAGGATTCTTCAAAATCAAAAATATCAATCACTTTTCCATTGTATTTAAAGAACTTGTAGAAGTCCTTCATCCTAGGATGTAATTTAAGATTAGTGCTGTTAATGATATCACCTTTTTCGTTTTTCATAGGGTAGAGATATACCTTGAGGTTGTTGTAGAACATTTTCCCAAATGCCTCTAGAATTCCTCCTCCTAAATCTTCATAGTAGTGTTCGTCAAAAATTTCGACAAAGTTGTTGACTCCCATGCTCAAGCCTAATTGGTTTTTAGTGTATTGAGAGAGATAATCAACAAGCTTGTAGTATTCTTTAAAATTAGAAATCATCACGATATGCCCTAATGAACAAAGAAGTTTTGCACGGTCCATAAAGTCTTTTTCATCTATCTCTCCATCAGCTAAAAGATTGGAAAGAGTGATTTCAAAAATAACTACAGTTTTATTCTCATCAACATTTGGCTCTTGAATAAAGGCGTTAAGAGCCTTTTCAAACATATCAATATTGACTTTAGTGACAGGGCGAAAACTTCCGCGAAGTGTCAAAATATTTTTCTTGTATAATTCTCGGGCAGGGAGAATATTGTTTCCATTTGGGTTAAACATCACGGCATCCGTCATCCCATTTTTAACGAGTTGTAAGCTCATCAAGCGGTTATCAACGTTTTCAAATAAAGGACCATTAAAATTGATGGTATCTATTTCAATGGCATCTTTATCAATATTATCATAGAGGTAACGCAATAATTTTTTAGGCTCCTTGTTTTTATAAAAGGCACCATAAACAAGGTTCACTCCAACATTGCCTAGTACTTCTTGTTGTAAACGAGCTTCGGTTTGGTGAAACCGCACATGGAGGGTGATCATACTATACTCTTCGTCAGGGCTGACTTGAAAACGAATGCCCATCCAGCCGTGACCTTTAAATTTCTTTGCAAAATCAATGGTTGTTACCGTATTGGCATAGGTAAAAAACATTTTATTTGGATTTTCTTCTCGTGGGATACGGTCTTCTAATAACCGCATCTCGTGTTCAAGCATTTTATTTAATCGGGCTTCTGTTACATAGCGCTTGTCGTCTTCTTCCCCATAGATATTATCACTAAAGTTTTTGTCATAAGCACTAATAGTCTTGGCAATTGTTCCAGAAGCTCCTCCTGCACGAAAAAAATGTCGGGCAACTTCTTGTCCCGCTCCAATTTCTGCAAAGGTTCCATAGATAAAACGATTAAGATTAATTCGTAAAGCTTTTGCTTCTACCGAGGGGCGATTTTCTAATTCAATTTCACCAGGAAGTTGGACAGACATAGACAAATAGTTTGTTTTCCAAATCTACAAAGATTGTAGAATTAAACGACAAGTTTTACCTTTGAAAAACATGATTAAAATCACTTTTTTAGGAACTGGGACTTCCCAGGGTATTCCCATTATTGGTAGTCAGCATCCTGTATGCTTAAGTGACGACCCAAAAGACAAGCGATTACGCGTATCGATTTCGTTAGCATGGGAGGGGTATTTTTTTGTGATTGATTGTGGACCAGACTTTAGACAACAGATGTTGTCGAACAATGTGCGTCGATTGGATGGGATTATTTTCACCCATGAGCATGCAGATCACACCGCAGGATTAGACGATATACGTCCTTTTTTCTTCCGTCAGGGAAATATAAATATGTACATGCCTTCTCGAGTACATACTTCTTTAAAGCAACGTTTTGATTATATATTAAATGATAAAAACAAATATCCTGGGGCACCCTCTGTCAACGTTAATTCGATTGATAAAACAGCTGTTTTTAGTCTAGGAAATAAAAAGATGATCCCAGTAGAAGTAATGCATCATAAAATACTGGTAATGGGATATCGTATCGATAATTTTGCTTATCTGACCGATGTTAAAACCATTGCCCCAGAAGAAAAAAATAAATTAAAAAATTTAGATGTTCTAGTGGTCAATGCCTTGCGAATTGAACCACACCCGTCGCATTTGAATTTAGAAGAGGCCTTAGCTTTGATCAAAGAATTAAAACCTAATCGGGCTTATTTAACCCATATTAGTCATTTGTTAGGGTTTCATGCCGAAGTTGAAAAAAGTCTTCCTGAGAATGTTTTTCTCGCCTATGACAACCTTGAAATCACCACTACAATATGAAAACTAAAATCTTTATTTACCTCTTTTCTTTTACCGCATTGATTCTTGTATTTCAATTGGTGAATAGTTCTAAAGTCGTTAATCATCAAGCAGGAATTATTGCAGATAAAGTCGCTCGTATTGATACTTTAGAAAGATCGTTAGAATTCGTAGAGTCAAAATATGCTGACGACGTATATTTTTCACTTGACCAAAATGATGAGGCGAAAGCTTTTTATCCCAATGCTGACCCAGAGGAAATTATTCAGCGTGTAAAGGATAAAATTTATGAAAGTAATGCTGTTAAAGGTGATAATCCTCTAGTGATTTACAGTAGTAATGGGAAAAAATTTTTATTCAATAAAATTAAGGTATTAAATCACAAATGGGTGATCGCAGATTTTTCTGATGGAACCGATTGGGGAGAAGTTTTAATTGAATATAAGATAAACGGTAAAGAAATAACGCTCAACATTTTAGATCATCTATTATTTTATACTAATTAAGAGTTTGCCTTTAACCATTTAAGTAAATCAGTGAAATTATCTTGATTTATTCCATGTCCAGCGGGATACTCTTTATATTCGATTTTAAGTCCTTTTTTTTCTATTTGGGCAATGCCTTTTCTTGCCCAATCTATAGGTAAAGTAGGGTCTTGTATACCATGACTACTAAAGATACGCAGTTGGTCTAAGCCTTTTTTGGCAAATTCAAAAATAGCGTCATTTACATAACCGCTCAAGGCAATGATTTTATCAATTCGCTCTGGATGGGATAATGCCAGGGCCCAACTCAAAATAGACCCTTGACTAAAGCCTAAAAGAGAAACTTTGTGTCCTTCCATCTTAAATTGCTCAAGGTGATAATCGATATTGTATAGCAGGATTTCTTGTGCCTTTCTTGCTTCTGCCTCGTCGCTCCATTTATCTTGATTTTCATTAAAGTGGATAGAATACCAGGCATAGCCTCCAAATCCTAAGTTTAGGGGAGCACGTAACGAAATGATCAAATATTCCTCTGGGAGATAATTTGCAAAAGAAAAAAGATCTTCTTCATGACTTCCATAGCCATGTAAAAGAAAAAGTACTGGGGTTGTATCGCCTTGTTTTAATGGTCGCCTAACACGATAATCTAATACTTGATGTATCTCCAACACTATTTTAATGCAATTTTATTTCCAAGGATACTTCCATAAACTTTCCCTTGAGTGTGGTGTCCAATAAAGGCACAGTTCTTCGTGGAAGAGAGTAAGTCTTCAACAGAGAATTTTCCCGCACCGTTTGGAGTAAATAAGCTTAAGTTAGCGGGTTGTCCTTCTTCAATTTTAGTAGTTTTTAGACCAAATATTGTTCTCCCTCTGGTCAAGAATTGAATTGCTTTTTCGGTAGGGAATAGGGTGTTTAAAAGGCTAAAGGTAGCTTCTAGACCAATAGTTCCAGGAGTGGCATGTTCAAATTCAACTTGTTTCAATTCTTCATTCAAAGGTTGGTGATGACTGCTAACCATGTCAATGGTGCCCTCTAATAACCCCTCTTTTAATGCAATTCTATCTCTTTCTGTCCTCAAAGGTGGGATAATTTTAAAGTAGGTGTCAAAACCAAAGAGCGCTTCTTCTGTATAACAAAGATTTGCAAGGGCAACACTACAGCTAACTTTAAGGCCTTTTTTCTTCGCAGAACGAATAAGGTCCACTCCCTCTGCAGAAGAAATAAAGGGGATGTGTAATTTCCCGCCTGTGTAGGACAAGATGTGTAAGTCTCTTGTAATTTGAAGGGTTTCATTTAGACTGGGAATGCCAGATAAACCCAATTGTGTACTGCATATTCCTTCGTGTGCTACTCCATTACCTCCAATGTTCTTCTCCTGTGGACTAGAAATGATAAGGGCATTAAAACGTTGTGCATAAAGAAGAGCGGTTTTGATTAACTCTGGATTTTCTACAGGTCTTAAAAAGTCTCCAAATGCAATTGCTCCATTATTTTGTAAATCGTATAATTCTGTCATCAACTTCCCTGCTTGCCCTTTTGTAAATGCTGCGATGGGATGGATGTCTGTGGGATGTTCAGAATGATAGTTCTTGAGCTGAACTACCGCCGATTGACTATCGATGGTAGGCAGTGTTTCTGGTTCTAAAGCAATGGCTGTAAATCCACTCAAGGCGGCTGTGCGTAATCCATTAGCTAAGGTTTCTCGTTCTTCTAATCCTGGTTCACCAAAACATACACTAGAATCAAACCACCCCATTGAAAGATGAAGGTTGTCTTTTTTGACGGTAATGTCTGCTTCATGAGTAAGATGAGTTCCTATGGAGTTAATTATACCATCTTGAATAAAAACATCAACTTCTTTTAAATGGAAAGCACCTTTGGGATCTATAATGGTGGCATTTTTGAGAAGAATTTTCATGTAACGCTTTCGCTTTCCTAGTTGGACAAAAATACAAAAACTTCTTCTTTTTTGAACGTGAATTTTCGAATGCCTTAAAATTTTTCAAAAACACCTAGCCCAAAGAGTGCATAATCGAATTTAACAGGATCTTCGGGATCCATTTTACGTAAGGCAATATCTAGTTCTGCTAGGGCTTTTCCGTCGTTTTGTTTGCGTTTTAATAATTTCAATTTTCTGGCCACATTCCCCGAATGCAGATCTAAGGGACAAGACAATTGACGTGGATGCAGAGATTTCCACAAACCAAAATCAACGCCGTTTTTATTTGAACGAACCATCCAACGCAAATACATATTGAGTCGTTTTGCGGCAGAACCCTTTAAAGGATCTGACACATGCTTTTGTGTGCGTTGTTGATGCGGAAGAGAGAAAAATACTTGCTTGAAATGATGAATCGCTGCTTGTAAACTTTGCGGAGCAGCATATTGGCTAAAGAGTTGTTCTAAACCCTGATGTTCTTGATAAATATGGCGCAATGCTTTGATGAAATAGCGCAGGTCGTCTGCATTAAAAGTGCGATGAACAAAACCCTCAAATCGTTTCAATTCGTCTTCTTTGTGGTTTATGATAAATTCATAGGGAGCTTGATCCATTAAATCCATCATTTTTTGGGCATTGTTAATAATACTTTTCCGATTGCCCCAGGCAATTGTGGCAGCTAAAAAACCACTAATCTCAATATCTTCTTTTTGTGAAAATTGATGTGGAATCAATATAGGGTCCGCTTCAATAAAATCAAAAGATTCATATTGTTGGACTTTCTCTTCTAAAAAGGCCGTGATTTCTGCTTTTCTCATGTCACGATTGCTCCATCTACTAAGTTAATGGTGCGATCTGCCATACTAGCCAAAGTTTTATTGTGGGTAACGATGACAAAGGTTTGTTTGAGTTCATTACGCAAATCAAAGAATAATTGGTGGAGTGATGCGGCATTTTGCGAGTCAAGGTTTCCACTGGGTTCATCAGCAAAAATAATAGCGGGGTCATTCATTAAGGCTCTTGCTACGGCAATGCGCTGTTGTTCTCCTCCTGAAAGACTGTTGGGCTTGTGATCCATACGGTGATCTACTCCTAGACGTTCTAATAGCTCCATGGCTCTAGCTTTGATCGCAGTCTTGCTCTTACCTTGAATTAAGGCAGGCATCATGACATTTTCTAAGGCCGTAAATTCATCGAGTAATTCGTGAAATTGAAAAATAAAGCCCAAAGATTCATTACGAAAACGCGCTAATGCTCTATCGTTTAGTTCAAGAACTTTGGTCTTTTCAATTACTAAAGAGGTTTCCATACTCACTTCTGGACGAGTAAGTGTGCCTAATATTTGAAGAAGGGTTGTTTTACCTGCTCCAGAGGGACCAGTGATTGCAACGACCTCTCCCTTTTTAATGCTTAAATCTATTCCCTTTAATACGGTTAAGTCACCATAGTTCTTACCTAACTGTTTAGCCGATATAATATCTTTCATAGACCTGCAAATTACAGTTTTTTGAGGAATGTAATTTTTGATTGAAATCTTTTTTTCGTTCAATCTTTTATGACTTTATACTTCTTTTCTAATGTATTTCTTCAACAATACTCATATTTGTTTAATATTTTATATATATTCGTTAAACAAAATGAAAAAAGAAAAATTTGCTTATTTCGCTGGCGGCTGCTTTTGGTGTACCGAAGCAGTTTTCCAACGAGTTAAAGGTGTAGATCAAATCTTATCAGGTTACATGGGCGGGACAATTAAAAATCCTGCTTACCGTGAAATTTGTACAGGACGTACTGGTCATGCCGAGGGAATTAGACTTGTTTACGACGAATCTCTTGTTAGCTATAAAGACTTATTACATATATTTTTTGCTACCCATGATCCCACTACCTTGAACCGTCAAGGAAATGATGTGGGAACTCAATACCGTTCGGCTATTTTTTATGTAGATGACATGCAAAAGGCTACAGCAGAAAGTGTTATAACATCATTGCAAGCCAGTACTTTCGAATTGCCTATTGTGACAGAATTATTGCCAGAACATCCTTTTTACACCGCAGAAGAAGAACATCAAAACTATTATAACCGGCATACAGAACAAATGTATTGCAGCTATGTAATTAGCCCTAAAGTGGCTAAACTTAAAGAAAAATTCAACCATTTACTCCACTAAATTATGATGAACGACAATTTTAATATCGACACATTACCCATTACAGAAGAAATCAAAGGTCACTTTTCAGAAGTGATAAACCTTTTAGGAGAAGACACTAGCCGCGAAGGTTTGGTCAAAACCCCAGAACGCGCTTCTAAAGCCATGAAGTTTTTAACCGAAGGCTATGAAATGGATCCACAGCAAATCTTGCAAAGTGCTATGTTTAAAGAAAACTACAACGAAATGGTGATCGTTAAAGACATTGAGTTGTATTCTCTGTGCGAGCATCATATGTTGCCCTTTTTTGGGAAAGCACATATTGCCTATATTCCTAACGGACACATTGTTGGTTTAAGTAAAATCCCAAGAGTTGTCGACGTTTTTGCTCGACGTTTGCAAGTTCAAGAGCGTCTAACAGAACAAATTTTAGATTGCATCAACAATACCTTACAACCAGAAGGGGTTGCCGTGGTGATCGAAGCGTCGCATATGTGTATGATGATGCGAGGGGTACAGAAACAAAACTCTACCACAACGACTTCTGGTTTCCGAGGGAGTTTTAGCGATACAGATACCCGCAATGAGTTTTTAAAGCTTATTACTTCAAAATTATCTTAGGGTTCTGAAAAGAATCTTTTGAATCCCATTCGGCGTAAGATTTTCTTTTCAAATTCCCAGAAAAAGGAAAATTGAAAAAATACAGCACCGAAGAGGACTAATAATACTTGGTAAATAGGAAAGATAACAACCAACCTTAGGAACCAATAAAAGACCATACCCAGGGGTATATTTGTAAATATTTCAGGCTGTAAGCCAATAAAATCAAGGAAAGGTCTACCTACTTTGACAGAACTAGATCCAGTTATTCCGAAGACAATGAAGACAATCCATAACTGTCTATTGGACTGGATATTCCACTTCTTTTTTAAGCGTTCGATATAAGCCATTAAGCTAAGATGGCGCTAATTTGTTCGGCTAATTCTACCCCAATACGATCTTGTGCCTCTGCTGTGGCAGCGCCTATATGCGGTGTTAGAGAAACTTTTGGGTGCATCAATACTTGGATGGCTGGTTTAGGCTCTTCTTCAAAAGTATCTAGTCCAGCAAAAGCTAATTTCCCGCTGTCTAATGCTTTCAAAAGAGCCACTTCGTCAATTACTCCACCCCGTGCTGCATTTACGATTGCAGCACCCTTTTTCATTTGATCAAATTGTGCTTCTCCGATCACATAATCCTTTTGTGCAGGTACATGTAGAGTTACAAAATCTGCTTCTGCTAAAACACTTTCCATGGATTGTGTTTTAATGTCAACATCAATACTTTGACCATTGAATAATGTAATCTTTACTGATGCACTTTCCATTAACTTATCTGCAGCGATGACATTCATTCCAATTCCTAAACCGATTTTTGCTACTTCTTGTCCTATGCGACCAAAACCAATGATTCCTAGTGTTTTTCCGCGTAATTCAACACCTTTGGCGTAAGATTTCTTTAAGCCTTTAAAGTTGCTTTCACCTTCTAAGGGCATATTGCGATTGCTGTCGTGTAAGAAACGAACTCCGCCGTATAAGTGAGCGAAAACTAATTCAGCTACAGAAGCCGAAGAAGCGGCAGGGGTATTGATTACGTTTAAGCCTTTTTCGCGAGCATAGTCTACATCGATATTGTCCATTCCAACACCACCACGACCAATGATTTTTAGATTAGGACAAGCGTCAATTAAATCTTTTCTGGCTGTTGTTGCACTGCGCACCAATAAGGCAACAATAGCGTTATCGTTGATGTAAGACAACAATTGCTCTTGGGCAACATTAGTGGTAATTACATTAAATCCGTTAGCAGTTAAAGCGTCAGCTCCACTTTGAGAGATGCCGTCGTTAGCAAGTATATTCATTATAGTGTTTTTTCAAATTGTTGCATTACGTCCACTAATTGCTGGACGCTTTCTAGGGGTAGGGCATTATAGATTGAGGCGCGGTATCCACCTACAGAACGGTGACCTTTTAGTCCGCTGATGTTGGCAGCATTCCACAATTCGTCAAATGCAGTGCCGTCAACTCCTGCTGCCAAATTAAAGGTCGCATTCATAAAACTGCGGTCCTCTTTTGCAGCAAAACCTTCAAAGGCACTGTTGCGATCGATTTCATCATAAATCAATTTAGCCTTGGTTTCATTGTGTTCTTGTATGGCGCTTATGCCTCCTTGTTCTTTTAACCACTCTAGGGTTAACATAGAAGTGTAAACCGCAAATACTGGCGGTGTATTAAACATACTTCCTTTATCTGCATGGGTGGCATAAGACAACATAGCAGGAACATCTTTGTTCATCTTTTCCACAAGGCTGTCTTTAACAATTACTAAAGTAGTTCCTGCAGGACCCATGTTCTTTTGGGCCCCTGCATAAAATAAATCAAAGGCAGAATAATCAAACTCACGTGAGAAAATATCAGAGCTCATGTCTGCGATCAACGGCACATCTGTTTGAGGTATGTCATGAAATTGTGTTCCAAAAATTGTATTGTTTGTTGTGATATGCAAATAGTCTAAATCTGTAGGGATATCTTGCCCTTTAGGGATATAGTTAAAGTTCGCCTCTTTAGAAGAAGCAATTTCTAGTACTTCTCCATAGCGTTTAGCTTCTTTGATGGCTTTGTCAGACCAAGCACCAGTGTTGATGTAGCCAGCTTTAGATTGCATTAAGTTCGCTGCAGTCATCAAGAATTGCATACTCGCCCCTCCTTGTAAAAATAAAGCTTGGTAACCTTTACCTTTTAAGCCTGTTAACTCAAGGGCTAAATCTTGAGCCTTAGCCATAATTGCCACAAATTCTTTGCTTCTGTGAGAAATTTCGATCAATGATAAACCTATTCCGTCTAGCTCTTGTACTGCTGCGGCAGCCTGTTCCATTACGGGAGCAGTGAGAATAGAGGGACCCGCGCTAAAGTTGTGTTTTTTCATAGCTTGATTTTAAGGTGCAAATATCATCATATCCCTAGAAACTTCATAAGCGAATAAGGTTTTTTTACCGCTGTTTTTTTAACAATTTACTTACAATTCTAATAGAAAGAGGATAGGATCAACTCCGTCGGCATATTCCCATAGTGCGGGCTGCTGGGCTTTCCCCAAAGGAACAGCCTGTGATAGCGCTAAATGGGTGCTGACACACTGTATATCATCTGCCTTTTGCTGTAGCTCTTTTTTAAGTTCAGCTTGATTTTTATAATAGCTATAATGCAAGCAGGCGACTGGGGAGCCAAAGGAGTCTTGCTCGCGCAGCAACATAAAGCCATTGTCGAGAAAGTCAAACTTACTCATCAAATAGACGGCCTTATTATAGTCGTAATTGTTGGCGTACTTTGCCGAATCCATTAAATCAGCATGGGGATATAAGGCACCAAAGATATTGTTGAGATCATAGCCCTCTGGAAGGTAAATCTTTGAAATACTTCTACAACCCAAACCGAAGTAATGAACAATATCCTGTGCTAACCCCGCTAGCTCTTCTTTGGATTCATTTCCATTTAACACCGCAATCCCATTGCGGTTTTTGCGAATAATATGAGGAACTTTAGCAAAATAATATTCAAAATAACGGGCCGCATTATTGCTTCCGGTAGCAATGACCGCATCAAAACTTTCTAGACGGTCTTGTGTAAAATGCAGGCGATTTTCAAAAATAGGAGAGATTTCTTTTAATTTTTTATATAAAAAAGGAATCAAAAGCGGGTCTGTCGATGAGAGTTTTATGATGGCATTATGCCCGCAAAGCAAGACACATAAGACATCGTGAAAACCAACTAAGGGGATATTACCCGCGAGAATGAGCCCAATGTTTTTTGGGGCAGTCACACCGAAGTTATATTGTCTTGTCCATTCTTGTAATGCTTCAATTTGAAGGGCTTTTCCCCAAGCTCGCAGCGCTTTTAAACAATTTTCTTGGGTAAACCAGCCATTATGCTGTTGAGCTTTTTGAATGCAATCAAATAGGAGGGTGTACTCGCTAGATTGTATTTCAATTTTACACAAATATTCCCCTAGTTTATTAAATCCTTCAATATGTTGTTCTACGGTCGTCATTTATTTGTCTAGGCATGATTTATGCAGTATTTTTGCGCAAATGTAAATAAAGAAATTGCTATGGCCATCATCATAACAGACGAATGTATCAATTGCGGAGCATGTGAACCCGAGTGTCCAAACACGGCGATTTATGAAGGCGCAGACGATTGGCGTTACAGTGATGGGACTTCTCTAAAAGGAGCGCTTGTTTTACCCAACGGGAAAGCGGTCGTTGCAGAGGAGACCCAAGAGCCCATTTCTGACGAATATTACTATATTGTTCCAGACAAATGTACAGAGTGTAAAGGCTTTCACGAAGAGCCTCAATGTGCTGCCGTTTGTCCCGTGGACTGTTGTGTTCCAGACGAAGACCATGTCGAAACCGAAGAGGTCTTGATAGGGAAACAACGTTTTATGCATCCAGAAGAATAATACTATATGAAAGCAGGAATTGTAGGACTACCTAATGTGGGTAAATCCACCCTTTTTAATTGTTTGTCTAATGCCAAAGTCCAAAGTGCTAACTTCCCGTTTTGTACCATAGAACCAAATTTAGGCGTGGTCAACGTGCCAGACCAACGCCTTACCACTCTTGCAGAGCTGGTTAACCCAGAAAAAACCATTCCTGCAACGGTAGAAATCGTTGATATCGCTGGTTTGGTTAAAGGTGCCAGTAAAGGGGAAGGGCTAGGGAATCAATTCTTGGCTAATATCCGTGAGACCGATGCAATCATCCATGTATTACGTTGTTTTGAAAACGACAATATTGTGCATGTCGAAGGTTCTGTCGATCCTATTCGCGATAAAGAGATTATTGATATCGAGTTACAACTAAAAGACTTAGAGACTGTTGAAAAACGTTTAGAAAAAGTCAACCGTGCTTCGCGTACTGGAGATAAAGACGCCCAAAAGCTACAAGCCATCCTCAATAGTATTAAAGAAGGTTTAGAGCAAGCCCAGAATGTGCGCCAACTCGACTTTTCTAAAAAAGACCGAGAAGAAGTGATTCACGGTTTGCAACTGCTTACCGACAAGCCGGTCTTATATGTTTGTAATGTTTCTGAAGGAGATGCCGCTGGTGGAAATCCACTGGTAGAAAAGGTAGAGGCCATTGCCACTGCAGAAAATGCAGAAGTCTTGACCCTGGCTGTTTCCATCGAAGCAGACATTAACGAACTGGACACCTTTGAAGAGCGCCAAGTCTTTTTAGAAGACCTGGGACTCACTGAACCGGGTGCCGCAAAGTTGATTCGTAAAGCCTATGCCTTACTGAAACAGCAAACTTATTTTACCGCTGGAGAGAAAGAAGTGCGTGCCTGGACTTTTCCTGTGGGAGCAACAGCGCCACAAGCTGCAGGTGTGATCCACACCGATTTTGAAAAAGGTTTTATTCGTGCAGAAGTTATCTCTTTTGACGACTATGAAAACTTTAAAACCGAAGCCAAAGTAAAAGAGGCAGGAAAAATCCGTATTGAAGGGAAAGAATATATCGTAAAAGATGGCGATGTGATGCATTTTCGTTTTAATGTCTAAGTTGTTTTGAATTACTTATTTTTAATTTAATACTGCTTTAACTTTTACCCCTTTCTTCAAGAATTCAATCGATTTTTAATAAATGAAATCAGAACTTCTGCCTGTATTATTTTCACTTTTTTGTTTTTTAGTCTTGTTTTCCTCTTATTGTGTGCCTAGCACTCCTCAATACAAAATTGGTTTACTGGAGAAAACTACCACTGACTATGTCAAAGCAAACTTATTGGACCAATTATAAACTCAGTTTTACCTCAGGAGCGAGGATATCGGCTAACTCAGGTTGTTCTGCAAAAATATCTTGAAAGAGGGGTTGCGCACTAAAGTAACCTGCTAGCGGAAAACCCACTTCATAATCACGGGTCATAGTGGCAACCTTAGGATCGATATGGATTAATTCCTTGCCAGTAGCTTCGGCTAAAAGTTGTGACTGACAGCTTCTTTCCATGGTCGTAAACCAAAACACGCATTCTTCGATACTATGGCCCACTGTTAACAAACCGTGGTTTTGTAAAATCACCGCTTTTTTGTCTTCTAAAGTTACTGCAATGCGATCACCTTCGCTACTTTCGCCAACTACTCCGGTATAATCGTTAAAAAGCCCATGATCTTCATAAAAGATACAGGCGTCTTGGGTTAAGGGGTCTAAGGTTCTTCCCATAGTTGACCAAGTTTTCCCATAGATCGTATGTGAGTGGGCTGCGGCGACCACATCTGGGCGCGCTTTGTGAATGGCAGAATGAATGGCGAAAGCCGCTTTATTGAGTGCTGCAGGTTTACCTGCGACGATTTCTCCAATTTCATTCACCAATACCAAATCGGACATTTTTAAGCGTTTGAAGGACAAGCCAAAGGGGTTCACCCAAAAGCAGTCGGGATATTCTGGATCACGGCAGGTAATGTGTCCGGCTACGCCTTCAGAAAAGCCTAGTTTCCCAAAGATGCGATAGGCTGCTGCCAGCATCTTTTTGCGGTAATAGCGTTCTTCTTCTGGGGTAGAGAATTGTGGATAATTTACCATTTTCTCAATGCCGGGAGGGTTTTTAACAGCCATCTGCTTTTGTTATTTTAGTTCGACCTCCAAAATACAAATTTACCTAGACATACAAATAGGTCCAATAGATCAATGCAATTTGCATGGGTAAACGTATCGCCCAAAAGAGCAGGGCAGGCTGCTGGTATTTCTTGCTGTAATAATTAATCTGCACAATATTAGCGGGATAGATGGCTACCAGAAACACCATTAAGAAAACAGCCGTCATAGAGCGTGTAGGTTCATACACTAAACCTATGGCAATTAAAATTTCGAGTACCCCAGAAAAGAGGGCAATAAAGCGGCGATAAATTAAAACTTTGGGCACCGCATACTCAAAAAAGCGAGTATGGGTAAAGTGGGTAATCCCAGCAAAACCATAGATACCGGCCATGATATAGAGATCGATATTCATTAGAATAAGGTACGGATAATTTCGTTAGGATCTTCTTCGCCTTTCACTCTTGTAGCGTCAGAATAGCGTCTAAACCAGGTACTTTGACGTTTAGCATAACGGCGGCTGTTTTTTTTAATTTCTTCGATGGCGGTGGCCTCGCCCCATTTCCCGTCAAAGTGTGCAAACCATTCGCGATAGCCCACAGTTTGCAGGGCATTTAAGGTTTTTTGGGCGTAGAGCCCTTTGGCTTCAGCCTTTAAACCTTGCTCCACCATTAGCTCTACTCGGCGGTTAATACGGTCATACAGGGCGTCGCGTTCCCAATCGATCACGATGGTTTGGGAGTTGAAAAAATCAGGAGTGGTTTTTTTTTCCAAAAAGGAAGAATAGGGTTTCCCGCTGCTCAAAGAAATTTCCAGGGCGCGAATCAAGCGATGAGGGTTGTTTCTATCCACCACTTGATAGTGTTTTAAATCGTGTTCCCGCAAGAGATCCTGTAAGATTTGAATACCTTCTTGTTGATAGATGGCGGTAAGTTGTGGTCGAATCGCAGGGTCGGTTTCAGGGAATTCGTCTAGCCCTTGCATCACAGCATCTGCATACAAACCAGAGCCGCCCACCATGATGATGGTTTGGTGCTTTTGAAAAAGGGTTTTAAGCTTTTCTAGCGCTTCGCGGCGAAAGTCGCCCACAGAATAGTTAGCTGTTATCGAAAGGTGTTGTACAAAGTGATGTGGCACTTCTGCGAGCTCTGCTTCACTAGGCACGGCTGTGCCAATGCGCATTTCCTGATAGAATTGACGAGAATCACAAGATAGGATTTCCGTATTAAAATGTTGGGCCAAAGCAATGGCGAGGTTGGTTTTACCACTAGCAGTAGGACCAGCAACATAAAGTAGTTTAGAAGTCTTCATTGAGTTTGTGACCACAGTTGTGGCAGTAAACGGCATCGTCCAAATGGGTTTCGGTTATACAATTGGGGCAAGCCTGAGTGTTAGTATCTGGGTTTTGGTGTTGTTGTGTCATTTCTGAGGTCACAATTCCAGTGGGAACAGCAATAATGCCATATCCCATAATCATAATGATAGAGGCAATAAATCGACCTAGAGGGGTCATGGGGGCAATGTCTCCATAGCCCACTGTAGTAAGGGTAACAATGCACCAGTATATACTTCTTGGAATAGAAGTAAATCCATTGACTTCCCCTTCGACTAAATACATAATGGTACCAAATATGACACACAAGATGATCACCGCAAAGAGAAAAACTCCAATCTTCGCTCGACTTGCCCAAAGGGCTGCCATTAAAAAGTTGGATTCTCCAATATAGCGGGAGAGTTTTAAAATTCTAAATACGCGCAGTAAACGCAGGGCACGTAGCGCTACCAAAGAAGTCGTTCCCACAAAGAAAAACGAGATGTACATGGGCATTATGGATAAAAGGTCAATGATACCAAAGAAGCTGCTGACATAACGCCAAGGCTTTTTCACGACCAATAGGCGGGCGATGTATTCTAAACTAAACAAGGCAGTTATACCCCATTCTAGTTGGTAGAGTAGTTCGGCATAATCTTCTCCAATCCAAGAGACACTTTCTAAGATCACCAGGACCACACTAAAGAGAATCAAGAACAACAAGACAATATCAAACAGCTTTCCGGCTGGGGTATCGGCCTCATAAATGATCTCATGTAATTGATGTTTTAGCGAAGAAGGTTTTTTTTTCATAACATTTATCCTTCTGCTAAGTTAATCAGTTTTTGGTAACGCTCTTTTCGCAGAAAGCTGCGAATCACCGCTTGGGTATCGCGATTGTTCTCGATGGGTAGCAAACGAGCTTCAATTTTATCGATGGTTTTGATTTGATGATTAAGCTGAAAATAGCCATACCCCTGAAAAACACCATCTTTAATGTAGATAAAACTCTTTTCACTCACTTTCTTCCCCTTGTCGATAATCAGCATATTTTCGTGGGGATAGAGCAAACTATCTGCTATAGCTTGCACCCGTTTGTTGTAAGCCTCACATTTTTCTTCGGCTAAACAAGCGCCTTTGCATTTTCCTATGCCATGGCGAAAACAAGCGACTTGTTCTCTTGCAAAAGAGCTTTGTTGGGCACAAAGTTCAAATTCTTCTATCCAAAAGTGCAAACGGGCTTCGGCTTCTTTTTTATTTTTAAAGACGTCTAAATAGTCTTTGTCTTGACGCACCTGTTCAATCACTAACTGATGGTAGGGGGTAGAGCGGTCTAAACGAATCCCCATCGCATAATGGCGAAACTTTAGAGCGTGATTTAATCGCGGCTTATTTTTCTTGATCTCGTGCTGTTCTTTTAACAGGGCTAAACATTCGTTACCGCACAATTCATAAGAAACAGAATGCAGGGCTTTTTGAATCTTTTCTGCCTTTCTGGCCTTGCTTGTGAGGTGGTTTAAAACCCTTTTTTTAATGTTTTTACTCTTCCCTATATAGATGATTTTTCCCTCTTTGTTGTGAATGTAATACACCCCCGTTTCTGTGGGTAAATCATCTATGATATTGAGGTATTTACTAGGAACTTGTTTTTTATTTAGGTTTTTGACATGGGCCGAAATAATTTCCTTTTCACTGTCTTTTTCCAGTAATACCTTAAACAGCTCTACCGTTGCCAAAGCATCCCCGTGAGCACGGTGGACATCGGCGATGGGAATCCCTAAAGACCGAACCAGTTTCCCTAACTTATAGGAAGGAACATCGGGGAGTAGCTTTTGAGCTAAATCTACTGTACACAAGGATTGACGTTCAAAATCAAAGCCCAAACGTTTGAATTCTGTTCGAATTATGCGGTAGTCAAACTCTGCATTATGAGCGACTAAGACGGCATCTTCTGTAATCTCTACAATGCGTTTTGCGACCTCATAAAATTTAGGGGCATTGACCAGCATTTTACTGTTGATACCAGTTAGGCGCTGTACAAAGGGCTGAATTTTTTTTAAAGGGTTGACTAGACTAGAGAATTGATCGACAATGGTGCTTCCATCAAAACGGTAGATGGCAATTTCTGTAATGCCTTCTTCATTGAACTTTCCTCCGGTGGTTTCTACATCGACAATTGCGTACATGCTAGTAGTTTCGTTCCCCAAAGATTTTACTCCCCACACGTATCATCGTACTCCCTTCTTCAATGGCGATGGGATAATCACCACTCATTCCCATAGAAAGGATACTGCAGTGTTCAAGTTGGCTTGCTGCTTTATCGAAATGTTGTTTTAGGCAAGCAAATTCGGCCCGAATTTGATTTTGATCTGAAGTAAAGGTCGCCATGCCCATTAAACCCATTAACCTAATATTAGGGTAAGCACCCGCTTGTGCATTGTCGATGATTTGAGCTAATTCAGTGGTGTCTAAGCCAAATTTTGTCTCCTCTTGGGCGATATGCATTTGTAATAAACAATCAATTACTCGCTCATTTTTAGCCGCCTGCTTGTTGATTTCTTTGAGTAATTTCTCCCGATCTACCCCGTGAATCAAACTCACATAAGGTGCCATATACTTGACCTTATTACTTTGCACATGGCCAATCATATGCCATTCGATGTCTTTGGGTAAAGCCTCGAATTTACGGGTCATTTCTTGGATTTTATTTTCACCAAAAATGCGTTGTCCCGCTTCATAAGCCGCTTGTAAATCTTCTTCTGGTTTTGTTTTAGAAACCGCTACTAAGCTAACCTCTGGGGGAATAGTCGATAAGACTTGGTGCAAATTTTCCTTAATGCTCATTATGCAAAGATAAGGCGACCATCAGAATTCTCCATCGCATGACTTTATTTTATTTGGCCTTTGGCCAAAGGAGTAAAGCATAAACCTGTGGGAAGCTTGGGCAAGATATAGGTGCTTTTAGGGGGAAGGATTTCTTGGGCTTTTGCCAATGCAATGATTTTATCTAAAGAAAGCGGTTTATAATCAATAAGGGCAGGATAAGCTTTGGCCTTTTTTGGGCTTAATCCTCTTGGAGGATAATAATCGATGAATGACTTTAAATCAATCTTTTGCTGTGCAGAAATACCCAAAAGCTTTTCTACAATGTAATGGCTCACGGTTGCCTCTCCCAGGTTTTGACAATGAATGTATTTGTCTTTTGTCTGAATACTCAGCTGTGCTTTGGGCTTGTGACAAACACTTTCTGGTTGAATATTTTGAAGGAGTCGATCTGCTAACACCTGGTCTTTAATAGCCCAAGTGAAGGCTAAGTTTTGCACTTGATCTTTCGCCACCAAAAAGGAAAATAGTAGGGGAGTGTTTCCATTTATTCTCCCTGTGTTTAAAGTGCTGGCATAACGATGATGACCATCGGCCAAATGCAACTGCTGCTCTTGCTCACAAAAGTGGGATAGGCTTAGGGCTTCTTGTTCATTCAAAGCCCAAAGTTGGTGTAGTTCTGTATCTAAATGGTATTGAAAATCAGCTTTTCGGGCTTTGATTTGTTTTCCTAATGCCGCAGCAGCGTCGTTGTTTTCATGCATTAAAAGAACGGGTTCGGCTTGAAAACCAACGTCATTTAAATAGTCTGAAAACAATTGTACCCGTTGCTCTAACACCGCTTCGTGGGTGGTGATATCCTGAGTATTTGTGGCTGCTAAGACACCAGTTAACACCCCTTCAAAACTCCCTTGTTCATTTTCAATTTTGTACCAAAAATGACCTTTGGAAGGATTTTGGTAGTGTTCGTTTTTGATCAAATCCTTAATTCCCGTATGAATTTCTTGGTGATTTTTTGCCTGGGCAATGATATCCACAAAGATTTTAGGACCTTCAATACTTTTTGCCTGCGAATGTTCTAGTTGGTTAGAAGAAGGGCAATAAAGGGTAATTGAATGTATTTGGGGCATACTCCATATTTTAGGGGATTAGAAGCATTCAATGATTTGATATGCGACCCTTAAAGCTTCTGTAGCATGTGCCAAAGGAACAATGGGGGTAGTGTCGTTTTGTATGGCATCGGCAAAAGTTTCCAATTCTTCTAAGATAGCGTTGGATGGCTTGATCTCTGGCGGATCAAAATAGATTTCTTTTTTGACTCCTTCGGCATTTTGCAAAACTAAAGCATACTCATCGGTGTGCTCATTTGCTTCTTTCATTTTGACTACTTCAACTTGTTTGGTAAAGAAATCAACCGAGATATAGGCTTCTTTTTGGAAAAAGCGCAATTTGCGCATATTCTTTAAGGAAATACGACTGGCGGTAAGATTCGCCACCGCGCCGTTTTCAAATTCGATGCGGGCATTAGCAATATCTGGGGTTTCACTCACCACCGCAACACCAGATCCGCTGATGTGTTTTATAGGAGAATGAATCACACTTAATATGATATCGATATCGTGGATCATTAAATCTAAAACTACCGAGACATCTGTTCCGCGAGGATTAAACTCTGCTAAGCGATGAGATTCGACAAACATGGGAGACCCCAGATTGTCTTTCACGGCTTTATAGGCAGGATTAAATCGCTCTACATGACCTACTTGACCTTTGACGCCTTTGGTTTCTGCTAGGGCAACAAGTTCTTCAGCTTCAGCAATGGTGTGGGTAATGGGTTTTTCGATAAAAACATGTTTCCCAGCTGCAATACAGGCTTTGGCTACCGCATGGTGGTAAAGGGTAGGAGTGACGATATCGATCACATCACAGGCAGCTATTAAAGCTTCTTGACTTTCAAAATAAGTATAACCAGCACTTTTGGCTAAGGATTTACTTGCTTCCACATCGGGATCATAAAAACCCACCAGGGTATAGCGTTCAGACTCATTGAGTAAACGTAGATGTATTTTTCCTAAATGTCCAGCTCCTAATACGCCAGCGGTTAAAGTCTTTTTCAATGCTGTAAATTTATGTTCTAAAGGTACACTTTTCGTTAGAATTTTTTAAAAAGAATACTTTTTCTCGTAGGATTAAAGTGTATTTTTGACCCCATGCAATTACCCATTGATTCTCCTAAACACCAAGGTCAGCGCATGCAACTTGTTGCATTGCTTAAGGAGAAAGGTATTACCCATCCACAAGTTATTAGCGCTTTAGAAAAGGTACCCCGTCATTGGTTTATGGATCCTGGTCTTGTTTCGCATGCCTATAAAAACAAGGCTTATCCTATCGCGGCAGAACAAACTATTTCCCATCCTTATACGGTGGCTTTTCAGTCAGAATTAATCGATGTAAGCCCAGGGGATAAAGTCTTGGAAATTGGAACTGGATCGGGTTATCAAACGGCCATTTTGAAGGCGATGCAAGTAGAGATTTACACTATTGAACGACAACGAGAGTTATTTAAAAAAACCCAGCGTTTATTTGGTCAAATAGGGCTTCGCCCAAAGCAAGTCCTGTTAGGCGACGGTTATTTAGGTCTTCCAGAAAATGGGCCTTTCGATGCGATTGTCGTTACCGCTGGAGCACCTTTTTTGCCTAAGGCCTTATTGTCTCAGTTAAAAATAGGAGGGCGACTGGTTATTCCCATTGGAGAAGACTCGCAAATCATGCACCGTTATACCCGTACTGCGGAGAAGCATTTTGATAAAGAGACTTTTGGAGAGTTTCGTTTTGTCCCCATGCTGAAGGACAAGAATTAACTATTTCTTATAATCTTTTTTAACACGATCAAGGTTGCGTTTATTTTCGCGATCCTTGATTGTTTCTCGTTTGTCGTAGAGTTTTTTCCCTTTGGCTAAAGCGATGACTAATTTGGCATAGCCTTTATCTGTCATAAATACACGCAGCGGAACGATGGTTAATCCTACATTCTTAACTTCTTTCTCTAGTTTACGCAGTTCCCGTTTATTCAGTAGTAATTTCCGTTCTGCTTTAGGGCGGTGGTTGTAGTGGTTACCCCAGCCGTATTCCTGTATGTCCATATTGATCACAAACAATTCTCCACGGTCGTTAAATTCACAAAAACTGTCTGTAATAGTCGCTTTCCCTAAACGAATAGACTTTATCTCTGTTCCGGTTAAAACAATCCCAGCAGTATATTGCTCGATGAGTTCATATTCAAAGCGGGCGCGTTTATTTTGTATGTTGATCTTTTTTTGCACAGCGCATAAAGTTACTTTATTTTAGTTTGTTGGGCGGTGTTTCTTCCAACTGAAAGTGCAATTGATTCTCCTTGTCTAGACTAACAATAATGCTTGAATGATTTTCGTGAACTTTGGCCAGCAGGAGTTTGCTCAATGGGTTTAAGATTTTTTCTTGTAGAATACGCTTGACAGGACGCCCACCATAAAGGGGATCAAAGCTCCATTGTGCCAGTAATTCTATTGCCTCTTGACGTATTATAAGGGAATAGCCTTGAGCTTCAAAGCGTTTGGCCAAGCGATTGATTTGCAAGTGGACAATTTTTCCTATTTCTTTCTGTGTAAGCGGAGAAAAAAGAAGGACATCATCAATACGATTGAGGAACTCTGGGCGAACGCTAGCCTTTAATCGTTGCATCACCGCTTCTTTAGCGACTGCTTCTGCGGTGCTAAATTGGGGGTTTTCCTCAAAGGCCTGTTGAATAGCTTCACTCCCTAAATTACTGGTCATAATCAAAATACTGTTTTTAAAATCGGCAAGGCGACCTTTATTGTCGGTTAGGCGACCTTCGTCCAATACTTGGAGTAGGGTGTTAAAAATATCGGGATGGGCTTTTTCAATTTCGTCTAAAAGAATCACTGAATAGGGTTTTCGCCGAACAGCTTCTGTCAACTGTCCACCTTCTTCATAGCCTACATAGCCAGGAGGCGCTCCCACCAATCGACTCACCGCGTGGGCTTCTTGATATTCACTCATGTCGATTCGGGTAAAAGCGTTATCATCATTAAAGAGTTCGGCTGCGAGGGCTTTGGCCAATTCTGTTTTTCCTACCCCCGTCATCCCAAGAAAAAGAAAAGTTCCCAGGGGTTTGTTGGGGTCTTGTAAGCCCGCCCGGCTTCGCCGAATTGCATCGGCCACAGCGTTGACGGCTTTTTCTTGTCCAATTAGACGTTGATGTAGGACATTTTCGAGCTTAAGTAACTTTTCACGTTCTCCACCTACTAGTTTACTGGCTGGAATTCCCGTCCATTTTTCGATGACTTCTGCAATGTCTTCATAGCCCACCTCTTCTTTGATTAAGGGATTATCCGACTTTTTTTGCTCTAGTTGTTGTTGTAGCAGTTCAAGAGCTTCTTGTTCTTGCGTTATTTTACCATAGCGCAGCTCGGCTACTGTGGCATAATCGCCTTCCCGCTCTGCACGATCGGCTTCCATTTTCAATTGTTCAATGGTTTCTTTGTGCTGCTGTATTTGCTCGACCTGTTCTTTTTCTTGTTTCCATTGTGTAAAGAGTTGATCGCGTTCTTCTTTAATTTGAGCCAATTCTTTTTGGATTTCTTTGGATTTTGCCGTGGCTTTTTCCTTTTTTAAGGCAACCAATTCAATTTCTAACTGACGTATTTTACGTTCTAGCGCGTCGAGTTCTTCGGGTTTAGAATTGATTTCCATCCGCAATTTTGCCGCCGCTTCATCGATTAAGTCGATGGCCTTATCTGGTAGGAAACGGTTTGTGATATATCTATTTGAAAGGGTGACTGCGCCTACAATGGCTTCATCTTGAATTTGAACCTTATGGTGGGTTTCATAGCGTTCTTTTAAGCCACGTAGAATAGAAATAGCGCTATCAATATCGGGTTCATCCACCATTACTTTTTGAAAACGGCGTTCCAGGGCTTTGTCTTGTTCAAAGTATTTTTGATATTCGTCTAGGGTGGTAGCACCAATAGCGCGTAATGCTCCTCTGGCTAAAGCGGGTTTAAGGATATTAGCAGCATCCATAGCGCCTTGACCGCCTCCTGCACCTACTAAAGTGTGAATTTCATCGATAAAAAGGAGGATGCTTCCAGCAGCGTTAGTTACCTCTTTTATAACCGCTTTTAAGCGTTCTTCAAACTCCCCTTTGAATTTTGCTCCAGCGATAAGTGCGCCCATATCAAGGGCATAAAGCTGTTTGTCTTTTAGGTTTTCGGGAACGTCACTTTCTATGATACGATGAGCAAGCCCTTCGGCGATGGCAGTTTTTCCTGTTCCGGGCTCCCCCACTAAGATGGGGTTGTTTTTTGTTCTCCTGCTTAGGATTTGCAGTAGGCGTCGAATTTCATCGTCTCGCCCAATGACAGGATCGAGTTTGTTTTCTTTGGCTAACGCATTCAGGTTTTTAGCATATCGTTCTAGGGCTTGAAACTGTTGTTCAGCGTTTTGGGAGGTGATTTTTTCGCCGTTTTGCATATGATTAATGGTTTTTTTTAATGGGTTGGACTCGAGGCCGGCATCATGGAGAATTTGAGAAGCCGGACTTTTAACTTTGGTTAGCGCATAGAGCAGGTGAGGGGTAGCAATATAATGGTCCCCACGTTCTTGGGCAAAGGCATAAGCGTCTTGAAAAAGTGTAACAGTGCTAGGAGAAAATTGGGGACTCCCACCACTTACTTTGGCTTGTTGTGCAAGACTATTCTCAACTATTTGCAAGAGAAGTAGCGAGTCAATACTATGTTGCTTTAAAAGATAAGGGGTTAATTGTAAGTCGTGTTTTAATAAACTCCATAAGAGGTGAAGCGTGTTGACTTCTGCATGCTGTTTTTGCTGGGCATACAATTGTGCCTGCTGCACAACGTTTAGGCTACTTTGGGTAAATTGATTTTCGAGCATTGTTTTTTATTTATTCACTTCAACAAATTGTATTCCAGTGTTTTGCATCTGACTTTTCGTCAGTTTTTAATCAAAATTTAACGTCATATTGACATTGTTTTATGGAATTGATTTGTATTTTTGACCAAAAGTTCCGAAAGATGTTACTCTCCCAATTTTTATTTGCCTTAAATCAAGTAGAGGAATTCCGTTTTCAAACCCCAGACGGGAATTTTGTTCCTCCTCATTTTCACATTACCGAGGTGGGGATGGTCCACAAACACTTTATTGACTGCGGTGGAACAGAACGCAAAGAATCTAAAGTGAATTTCCAATTGTGGAGTTCAGATGATGTGTATCACCGCCTTCAACCGCAAAAGGTGATTGATATCATTCGCTTATCCCAACAAAAAATAGGAATAAGCGATCAAGAAATCGAAGTCGAGTATCAGGGGGAAACCATTGGGAAATACAGCCTTGATTTTGATGGTTCGAATTTTATCTTGCTTTCTAAAGCGACTGACTGTATCGCAAAAGACAACTGTGGTATTCCAGAAGAACACCCAGCAGCAGAAACCCAAGGCAACTGTGCCCCGGGTTCAGGCTGTTGTTAATTTCCTCTTAATAAATCCTTTTTCTTACTGTTGATTTGCATGGTGAATCCTATGGATTTGACTACTTTTGTGGTTTAAATTATGACCATGCAGAAAGATACCGCTATTTTTGATTTGATTCAAGAGGAAGAAAACCGCCAACGTAATGGAATTGAGTTGATTGCCTCTGAAAATTTTACTTCTCCCGCTGTGATGGAAGCCACGGGCTCTGTCCTGACTAACAAATACGCCGAGGGTTACCCCGGGAAGCGTTATTATGGAGGCTGTGAGGTAGTGGATAAGGTAGAACAACTGGCAATCGATCGTGCCAAAGAATTGTTTGGCGCAGCCTATGCTAACGTGCAACCTCACTCAGGTTCACAGGCTAATACCGCTGTTTTTCACGCTTTTATCAAGCCTGGAGATAAGATTCTAGGTTTTGATTTATCGCATGGAGGGCACTTGACACACGGCTCACCAGTTAACTTCTCTGGGCGTTTATATGAAGCCCATTTTTATGGGGTGCAAGAAGAAAGCGGTCGTTTAGACTATGACAATATTCGCGCTATTGCCCAAGAAGTACAACCGCAAATGATCATTGCAGGGGCTTCGGCTTATTCCCGAGATATTGACTTTGCGAAATTCCGTGAAATCGCTGACGAAGTAGGTGCCTTTTTACTGGCCGATATTTCTCATCCTTCCGGTTTAATCGCCACAGGTTTATTGAGTAATCCCATCCCGCATTGCCATGTGGTGACCACAACGACCCACAAAACCTTACGCGGACCGCGCGGAGGATTGATCTTGATGGGCGAAGACTTTGATAATCCTTTTGGGATCACCTTAAAAAACGGAACGGTTCGTAAAATGTCTCATTTATTAGACATGGCCGTTTTCCCAGGGAACCAAGGAGGACCTTTAGAACACGTTATTGCCGCGAAAGCCGTTGCCTTTGGCGAATGCTTAGCGCCTTCTTATAAAACCTATATGCAACAAGTGCAAAAGAACGCACAGGCCATGGCCAAAGCTTTTGTTGCACGCGACTACCACTTGATTTCTGGCGGAACTGACAACCACCTGATGTTGATCGACCTGCGCAATAAAAACATCACCGGGAAAGACGCTGAATTAGCGCTGGTAAAAGCTGAAATCACCGCCAATAAAAATATGGTGCCTTTTGACGATAAATCGCCATTTGTCACCTCTGGAATACGCGTAGGGACGGCTGCGATCACTACCCGTGGACTCAAGGAAGCTGACATGGAAACCATCGTAGGGCTTATCGACCTTGTCCTTACTGCCCATGAAGACGAAAGTGTTTTAGCCGCTGTAGCCAAAGAAGTACACAGCTTGATGCAAGAACGCCCGTTGTTTACCTATTAAATTATAATTTTATACGACAAAAAGCGCAAGATGTTTCTTGCGCTTTTTTTATTCCTCTTTTTTCTTCAATAAATTACCTAGTTGATACTTTAATTCAAAATAGGGAAGTATATAATTGGCACCTTGAAAAGAGCCCCCCCCTTAATTATTGGGATTGAATTAGAGGGACAGGAAATTGCTTATGATTGGAACCAACTTCAAAAGAACCGATTGGTACAAGATCAATTAGGGAATAATGCTTTGTTAGTACTTAGCTCAGAAGATGGCTCTTCATCTTATACTTATCTTAGAACGTTAAAAGGAGAGGTCTTAGATTTTGAAATTAGTGGGGATACCTTAACCGATACAAAGACTAAATCAACGTGGAATCTGTTCGGGCAATGTGTTGATGGTGCATTAAAAGGAGAGGAGTTAACCAGTATTCAATACTACAAGCAGTTTATTCGCGCATGGTTGAGTTTTCACCCAAACTCTTCCTTTTATCAATTTTAAGAAAAATATTTACCCAAAAATCGCATGCACCTCTTCTGGAATACGCAGGAGTTTTTGCGTTGTAGGATCAAGGTAGCACCACTGGGTGCTACATTGTGCGATCAATCGATCACTATCGGCTAAAAAGAAACGCACCCTGCGTTCACTTTGAAAACCTTTGGT
>JBMYNN010000006.1:0-76626 GCA_049598335.1 Flavobacteriaceae bacterium | reverse complement strand
TAAACATTTGATTATCAATATATTGTGAAGTGGTCAGATTCCTGGAGGTACCACAAAAATCCCTGATAACATATTGTTTTCGGGGATTTTTATTTTAAACTTGTCTAGAACTTGCATTTTTTTATCCCTCTGCTTTTTTAGATAATTAATATTATCATCAATCCAAGTTGAAAGCTATATTGAAATTTTAATTGATTGTAGATTGAGGAACCTGCTTATGAGGATCAAAAAGGTCATACTGTATATCTGCATCCTTTAGCTCAATCCAAGTGAATAGTTCCTGTGGGGTTAAATCATGTATTGTTTTTTTCATTTCTTCTTTGCTGCTTTTTCTTCTAAAATTTGATCGATGTATTTGTCTAGTGCTTTTTCGTTCTGCAAATCATCCTTAGAGATATATTTCTGAATATTCTCAATGAGTTTTTCCTCTATTGATTCAGATAATTGTATAGCGTAAGCTTCCTCATCAGTGTAAGATTCATCTGCCATTTTGGAAGAGTGACCAGTTTGTCGCTCATACTCTTCTTTAGTAAATAAACCACGCATGTAAGTGGCAAAATACTTTCGGGCTGATTTGAAGGAGAACACCCTGCTCCTTTCCCTGAAGAAATAATCACTCTACCCATTCTTCAAACTTCTAAATATCTTGAATTAATATTAGACCCTTTTATGGGAAGTGGAACTACTGGAAGAGTTTGTGATAAGTTAGGTAGGAGTTTTGTGGGGTATGATTTGAAGAGGTATTAGTTTTGATAATTTATTCTATCATCTATAAGAGTGAAGAATCCTCCATCATTTCTCCAAAAGAATTTTTCCCCAATATTAGTTTGGTATTTAAATGTATCTACTCCGTTATTACTATCGAGTAGATCAACACTTCCAGTATTTATTGTATGTGGTATAAGATCGAAATCACCGTCATTATCCACATCAACAACTCCGATGTCATAAAATAAAGGAATATCACCTGTTTGGACATACCTTTTGTTTCCATAAAACCATTCATAATTGTCCATTTTATTTTCTGTTATTCTAGAAAATCCTCTATTTCCGTCATTACTGTATATATCTATAAATCCACCTGAATATGGTCCATAATCACCAAAATTGTCATGGAAACCTGTGCTTATAACTTCATAATTGCCGTCATTATTTACATCAATAAAATTAAATCCTAAGGGACCTTTTTCAGACCCATTAGAAAAATAAGATCTATCAAAAACAGTCATGTCATTTTCAGAAAAGGTACTATTTGCGTTCCCCCAAAAGATCCTAATCCCTTCTGTCGAATCTAAACTATAACAGTTTTGTTCAAAAGGGTCATTAGGATTATCATAAATACAATACTCATCTACTTTTTCTGTTGTATTTCCAACAATCATATCGATATATCCATCGTTATCGAGGTCAAAAGCGTCAACGGATATAAAATTAAAATCTATTTGCACTGTATTTAAATAATATTCATGCTCTAAAAAATTAGTTTTTACAATTTCAAAATTTCCATTACCGTCATTTATATAAAACAAAGGCACTTGAACGGAAGTGTTATTTTCTGTGCCATCAGGACCCATATAGTACTCAAAATTAACAATGTCAACATCCCCGTCAGAATCAATATCGAAAGTAGCAAGTTCATGAGTACCTGTAGAATCACCAACTTGAGTAATTCTAAATGTTCCATCTACATTAAAATAAATAATTTCTAAAGGAGTCCTCTCTGTAAAATGTCCTCCCTGATTGTCACCGTGATCGTTTTGATTATATACTAAAATATCGTCTACTCCATCTCCATTAAAATCATTGACTTCCATTCTGCCACCAAACCAAATATTTGAGTCATAATAAGTAGAAGTTGGATTGTTTAATACATCATTAACTACAACATATTTACCATAACCTACACCATAACCTCGTGAATTATTCATTAACCAACCGAAAAGGTCAATCTTACCGTCATTATTAAAGTCAATAAAACGAGAATGGTTATTGTATAAATTAAAATTGGTATCACAGGAACATCCTGTACAATCACAATTTTCTCTTAAATCGATAAAATTCTCAATGATATCTGGTGTTAATACTCTACCTGGATGATAATAATTAGTTTTAATATTTCCAATACTATTATTAATACTAGGATACAAAGGGGATCTATTGGTGAATAAAATATCAGGGACTTGAAATGTAGCAGTAATTGATTTAGACTCATTTACTGTGAGTTCAATAGGATTATCAGTACTAGAAACCGAACCAGACCATCCAGAAAACACCCATTCATCAGATGGATTTGCAGTTAATCGAATTACACTTCCCGAATTATATTCAGTTGTAGTCTTACCAGATGAAATAATCTCTTCAGAAACTGTTCCAGAACCTGTTATTGAAATACTGAGTGGATATTTTCTTTTTTCAAAATTTGCAGTAATGGTTTGATTTGAATTGACTGTAATTGATATTGGATTTTCTGTTGATCCATTTGACCAGTTAACGAAAACATATTCTGAATCAGGAGTTGCGGTAATTGAAACAGATTGACCTTCATTGTAAGAACCACCATTAGAACTTACAGATCCTCCGTTTCCTGTGTTAACAGTTAAAGTGAAACTTATTACAGGATCTGATACAACTGGACTTTCTTTAGAACAAGAGATAACAATTAAGATTGAAAGGAGAAATATTCTATTCATAATAAATGTCTATAATTGATTCGATTGATTGGTCATAAATCTCAATTTTTGAATTTTTAACTTTTTTTTGATCAGGACAAAAATTAAAACTGTAGATTATAAAATTATTTTTTTCATTTAAATCGTTATTACTTATTAAATATAGAACATTAATATATAAAAAAACCTCACAAAATAGTGAGGTTTTTTTGTTGATTGAATGACAATTAAAAATCCATCACTCTGACCATTAAGACAGTATTTACAACTGATCTAATATCATTTACAGCCGCGCTATACTTAGCAAAGTCTGCATCTGCATACATCGTTTTTGTTCTGGCTAATGCGGTTTTCACATCTGGAGCCCCAGACCAAACAAAATGAGTGAAATCAGTGTTTTTCCCCAAGATTGGATATCCTAAACCGAATGAATTTTTAACCCCCATTTTTTTCATCATTTTTTTAGCAAAAGGAACAAACGCGCTCGCATACTTAGCAGCATCTGTAACATTCATTTGCCAAATCATAAAAACCTGATCATTTGACCAATCATTTTGATACCAAGCTGGAGTGTTGAGCGACTGAGAAACTGGGTTTATATATTTACCCAATTTTTCTCCCAATAATTGAGTTATAGGAGATCCAGCAAATGACATCATAAACTGTTCAAGACCAGCTTCATCTTGAAAACAAAACTGTACAGAATGTGTAGCTCCATTTGTGCCATTAAACGAATACTGAAATAAAGACTTAGTCCCTTGAATGTTCTTTCCCCAGTCAGAGTCCATCATAGCTTTTAATGTGCTAACAACCATTTCAGGTTCTTCAGCTTCAAAATCATAAAAAGCACAGTATTGTGCACTGATAGTACTTGACATGATAAAAGCTAGTAAAATAATTAAATTTTTCATTGTGAATTAATTTATGATTAGAACCTAAATGTATGAAAAAAAATGCTTTTAAGTATTAACATAACGTAATGAAAAAATAATATATCTAACAAGCATTTAGTGGTTGTTATCCTGAAATTGAAAAGGGAGTTTTAAGACAGATTGCATCTTTACCTCTCTTTATGCGCCCCGTCACAAAAAGGCATATTCTTCGATAAACCACAACCACAAAGGGAAAATCGTGGGCCGTGATTGATAGAGTTACCTTCTGGATCTGTCAAATTGATTTCTCCTCTCACCACAATAGGTCCTTGTGGTTTTCTAAAAATAGTGGGGTTACTCATAGCATATTTTTTAAAGTTTTTGAAGATAAAAAAAATTAGGTCAATAAATTCCCTTCATCATCCCAAACTGCTGTCTCATTTCTTTTTTCTTGGTCGATACATTTTGCGATCCATGCTTGCTTCTACTACTGCTACTTTGAGACCAGCATCGGCTAAAATCTTTGTCGCCATACCTCCTCCTGCTCCAGATCCTACAATTACAACATCATAATAAGTACTGTTCTCAATTATTTGCATATTAACCAATATGAGCCAAGTTAACAATTATTTTAATACATTTAGTGGAAATGAAAACAATTGAAATATGAAACGAATTTTACTACTATTGCTAGGAATAACCTTATTATCAAGCCCCTTTGATGCTTCCGCGCAGCGGAAAAAGAAAAAAGAGGAAACCTCAAAAAAAGCATCACTTCCCTTAGAAGCATTTGAGTTTCGAAATGTAGGGCCGGCCTTTTTATCAGGCCGAATCGCCGATATTGTCTTCCATCCAGACAACGATAATATTTGGTATGTCGCTGTAGGTTCTGGAGGTGTATGGAAAACTGAAAATGCGGGGACAACCTGGACGCCTTTATTTGATGATCAAGCCTCTTATTCCACAGGCTGTATTACCCTTGACCCGCAAAATCCTGCTACTGTATGGGTAGGATCTGGAGAAAATGTGGGGGGACGTCATGTCGCTTATGGCGACGGAATTTACCGTTCAAAAGACGGCGGTAAAAGCTGGGAAAACATGGGCTTAAAGCAATCTGAGCATATTTCAAAAATCATTGTACACCCAGATAATTCTAATGTAGTATGGGTCGCTGTACAAGGTCCACTATGGAACAAAGGTGGTGAACGTGGTGTTTATAAAACGAATAATGGTGGGAAAACCTGGAAACGCGTTTTGGGGAATAGTGAATGGACAGGAGCGACAGATCTTATGATCGATCCCCGCAATCCTGAAATTCTTTATGCTGCCACTTGGGATAGACATAGAACAGTTGCTGCCTTAATGGGAGGCGGTCCAGGATCTGGGATTCATAAATCAACAGATGGAGGTGAGACTTGGGAAGAACTTACGAATGGTCTCCCTAAATCAAATATGGGGAAAATAGGCCTAGCCATTTCGCCCCAACAACCTGATGTGGTTTATGCCGCCATAGAATTAGACCGAACCAAAGGGGGGGTTTATCGCTCTGCAGATCAAGGTGCCTCTTGGAAAAAAATGTCTGATGCAGTTTCTGGAGCAACAGGACCGCACTATTATCAAGAACTCTATGCGAGTCCACATAAATTTGATCGACTCTATTTGATGAATGTTAGGGTTTTAACCTCTGAAGACGGCGGAAAAACTTTTGTCCAATTAAAAGAAGAAAAGAAACACTCTGATAATCATGCCATTGTATTTAAAAAAGATGATCCTAATTATATCATGCTGGGTACAGATGCTGGAATATATGAAACCTTTGATCTCGCCGAAAACTGGCGTTATCATAAAAATTTGCCTTTAACGCAGTATTACAAAGTAGCGGTGAACGATGCAAAACCCTTCTACCACATCTTTGGGGGGACCCAGGATAACGGTTCCTCTGGTGGACCATCTGCTACAGACGAAAGAGAAGGAATTAGCAATAAGCACTGGTATAAAACTCTTTTTGCTGACGGACACCAATCTGCGACTGATCCAGAGTACAACGACATTATTTATGCCGAAACGCAACAAGGAGGTCTGCACCGAGTAGATTTAAGTACAGGAGAGCAAGTCATGGTGCAACCCCAAGCAGGAAAGGGCGAACCCCACGAACGCTTTAACTGGGACGCCCCTATTTTAGTTTCACCACATGATCCAGCAACACTCTACTTTGCCTCTTATCGCGTATGGAAATCAACTAACCGTGGAGATGAATGGACGCCTATCTCTGGTGACTTAACTAGAAATGAAGAACGCTTATCACTCCCCATTATGGGACGCCAGCAATCTTGGGACAATCCTTGGGATGTAGGTGCCATGTCCAATTACAATACCATTACTTCCTTGAGTGAATCGCCTTTAGTAAAGGGCTTACTCTATGCAGGAACAGACGATGGTTTTGTTCAAGTAAGTGCAAATGATGGTTCATCGTGGACTAAAATTCCTGTGACAAAAATGGGCTTACCGGCCCGTAGCTTTGTCAATGACATTAAAGCAGATCTACATGATGAAAATACCGTCTATGCAGTCTTAGACAATCACAAAGAAGGGGACTTTAATCCCTATCTATATAAAAGCACTGACCGTGGTCAAACATGGACTTCTATGTCTAAAAATCTCCCTAAAAGAACACTATTATGGAGAATTGTTCAAGACCATGTCAATAAAAATCTATTCTTTTTAGCGACAGAGTTTGGGGTTTATACCTCTTTAGATGGTGGAGTAAACTGGCAGAAATTACCCGGAACACCCAATATGTCTTTCCGTGACTTAGTCATTCAAAAAAGAGAAAATGACCTTGTCGCCGCATCGTTTGGTCGTGGTTTTTACGTGCTAGATGATTATAGCGCTTTGCGTGAGATGACCCCTGAAGTATTACAGGCCAAAGGCACGCTTTTCCAACCGCGTACAGCAAAATGGTATGTCCCAAGGAGCAATCTAGGAAATACAGGAGCCGACTTCTATATCGCAAAAAATCCTGATTTTGGAGCAGTCTTTACCTATTATCTCGCCGATGATTTTAGCAGCCTTAAAAAGGAACGCATAAAACGAGAAAAGACCTTAAATAAAAAGAAAGCCAATATACCTTTCCCAGGTTATCCTGCTTTAGACCAAGAAAATAGCGAATCTCCTGCTAAAATATGGATCACCATTAAAGATGCTCAAGGTAATATCATCCGTCACCTTCAAGAGAAGGCAAAAAAAGGAACCCACCGCATCGCTTGGGATCTTCGTCATGCTAGTACGCAAGCTATAAACCCTAATCGCAAAAGTGGAAACAACTGGAATTCTGGTGGACCCATGGTTACTCCAGGACAATACAGTGCTCAACTCTCTTTAGAAAAAGATGGGGTAGTCACAGCCATTGGAGAAGCAGTAGTGGTCGATGTTCAACCTATACGTGAAGGGGTCTTAAAAGGCGTAGATTATACCACTCTTGACAACTATCGCAAAGAATTGACCCTAGTACAAAATAACCTGCAACGCCTAATGGATCAATATAATCAAGCAGAAACAACCTTAAAAGGCTTAAAAAAGGCAGTAAGTAAAACTCCTGTTGCACTAGCTAGCTTCGCCAATGACCTATTTAGAGTAGAAAAAGACATGACTGCGCTAATGCGAAAAGCAGAAGGAAGCCCAGCAAGAGAAGAAATAGGAGAACGAAATCCTCCTACAATTCAAAACCATATGAGAGCAGCTTATAGAGGGCTAAGCACTACCTATGGCCCTACCCCCTTGCATCGAAAAAGCTTAGCTATCGCAAAAGAAATGCTAGAAGAACTTCGCCCAGAAATTGAACGAATTTCGAAAACAGTACTTCCAGACTTAAACAAAAGACTTAAACAAGCAGGAGCTCCCTACATTATAGGAGAATAACAAGGATAAACCACCTTTGTGACAGCCCTTCAATTTAAATTGAAGGGCTTTTTTTGTAACAAAAAAAGATCATTACCCTCTTATATAGTAAATCTTAAATCCTTTCTTATGAAATCTTTTATTTTAACCCTATTAGCTGCTGGTTTGCTTAGCAGCTGTGTTGTTGTTCGATTCCCTGCAGAAATCAAAGTTCATGTTGATCTCCCAGAAAATATTTCTGAAAATCAAGTCGATCGCTTGATTGACAAAATCCCACCAACTGTTGGTCAAAGAAAAGTAAAAACACGGGTCGAAATTAGTTCAAAAGAAGGCACTACTGTAAAAGAAGAAAAAACAGAAGAAAATTATAATAAGCAACAATAAGGGATAAAAAAAGCCCTCCAAATTACTGGAAAGCTCTTCACTGGTTTTCTACAAACCTCTTGCACTTTTAAGTGCAAGCAACACAACATTTTTTTGCCTTACGGCTAATTTTTTCGTTACAAATATAACTTAATTTATTCAATTAGTGGGGCTATTGCGAATTATCTCTTGGGTGATGGCATGATGGTGTTGCACGTGATAGATACAAAAAAAGAGCATCTCTATTAAAGTTAGTTTCCCAATAAGCGGATGCGGAATTACATAATAATCTAAGTCTTGATCAGAACATTTCTGAGCGGCCTTGATCAATTTTTGAACGACGCTTTCATAGGCTTTAAATTGCTTTTGCCTTGTTTCAAAAGGAACTGCAGGAGGTTGAAATTGTTTTGGTGCGGCGGCGGTCGCGCCATCCAAGGCTTTCAAATATCGAGCGACTAAGGCCTCATAAGATCTTGAGGGGCGATTAGTTAGCCCAAATTGATATTTGAGTAAAAAACGCGGTAATCTAAAGGCTAAAACTACGGGAGCTACAGACTTCTTAATATGAACTAACTGTTGCCCTGGAGTCCATTTTTCTTGCCAAGAGAAATCAAATGTCTTTTGATCTAAAGCAGAAATTGTTTGTTTAAAATTATTGTGCTGGAGTGTTATTTCCCTAATTATTTCTTCTTTTTCCCATAGTGCAGAATTACTCATAAGCTAATGTTGTCATGCTTGCAATACAAGCGGGTTTTTTAGTGCCTTTTATTTCTACTTTAATGTTCCAAAGGATTTTTAACCCCCCAAACTTTTGATCTTCTACCCTGGATAATGTGACAATTCCTCTTAACAAAGCACCCTCTACCACAGGATGCGGAAAACGAACGGCGTCTAACCCATAGTTAAATCCCATTTTTAGGGAACTTACCTGAATAGCATCTGATAAAAATTTTGTAATCAAACCCAAAGACAAAAATCCATGCGCAATGGTTTTTTTATAGGGAGATTCTTTTGCAGCACGTTCTTGATCAGTATGAATCCATTGATCATCATAGGTAGCTAAGGCAAAATAATCAATCATTTGTTGGGTTACCTTTAGCCATGGGGTGGGCTCAAATGTTTTTCCTTCTGCAGCTTTAAATTCAACAAAGTCATCGTACTTCATAGGTTAGATTTAGACTTTGAAGATAATTAAAAACACTAAAATCTTATTTATTAATAGGCTATTTTCTGGTAACCTTGGTAGTAAATTAAAGGATTTTTCTCTGGTGAAGCAGCTAAATCAATCACCCTACAAAGAACTAAGATGTGATCCCCTGCTGGGATGAGTTGTTTTACTTTTGTTGCATACCATGCATGAGCATTTTCAATTACAGGGGCGTTTCCCTTCATAATAAATTTAGGTGCAGGATTTAAGTGGACAATATTTGCAAAATGATTACTAACCCCTTCCATTTCTTGGGTTAGAATACTGATTCCTAAAGGGTTTCCTTCTTTAAGGTAACTCGCCATTTGATTTTGATTCATTAATGAAAATAAAACCAGTGGAGGATCTAAAGAAACCGATAAAAAAGAACTTGCGGTCATTCCGTGGACTTCTCCAGCTGGATTATTTACCCCGATTACAGTCACACCAGTAGCAAAGCAACTCGCTACAGTCTTTAACTTATTTACATCAATCGTTCTCTGTTCCATTTTTTTTGGTAAAAATACATATCTATTCTAACCTAACAGACATAGGATTAAAATTGTTTTAAATCGATTTAATATACCTTTATACAGAAGTTTATTCAGATGAATTATACCGAAGGAGATCAAGTAGAGTTATTTATTATCCGTGCAACACAGCTAGGATATGTTGTCTTAATTGACAATGACGTTGAAGGCTTACTATTTAAAAGTGATGTTTTCCAACCGCTGCAAAAAGGAGATCAAGTTAGAGGGTATATTAAACTTATTCGGGAAGACGATAAAATAGACGTAAGCCTTAGACCTCAAGGTTTTCTTAACGCTATTGATGCAGACTGTGATAAGATTCTCTCTATTCTTAAAAAAGATAAGGTGTTAAGGCTTACAGACAAAAGCAGTCCTGAAGACATTAAATCACAGCTCAATATGAGCAAAAAGGCCTTTAAAAAAGCGATTGGGTTTCTATACAAAAGAAAGGTAATTCTGCTCCAAGAAGATCGTGTAGAACTACTCAATTAAATACCCGAAGAATTATATCTCTGCCATGGGGCGTGCAAACTTTTCTTTTTCTTCATCCCATTGAAAATCACCTTTGATGGTGTTTGTTTCAGGATTAAAGAATACTTCTAGATATTTAACAGTTTTAACCCCACTTACTTTTACCTGTGCTAAAAAAACATGAAAATGGTGGCTACTATAAGGACTAATGAGTGTAGCATAGGACTTCCAAACGATATTTCTAGTATATTGAACATTAGGATAAGTCGCCGCAACATACTGATTGACCTTTTGATTAACTAACTTGACGTCTATTGGCGCAAAGTTGTTTTCTCCTCTATTTTTTTCTTGCCTCAAACGGATAAACCCCTCATGAGTTTCAATAAATTTGTTTAAGCCTGGAGGATTTGATGGATTAGCAATTTCTAATGCAACTAAATCTGGTTTCCCTCTTTCTCTTTCCTCTAGGGCAGGATCAAAAATAAAATCCTGCTTTTCTTCATTCCATTCAAATTCGCTTTTGACTGTTTTTAAATTAAAATCATAAATTACCTCATAGAATTTTGGTTCTTCTTCCCCTTTTAACTTAAGAACAACTACAAACTTGTGGTTATGATATTTATAAGAATTTGTTGTAAAGGTTTCATAGGAATCCCAAAGTATATTGTCGATTTTTTCGACTAAATCGGGGAAGGTTTCTTCAATATAAAAATGGATTTTCTTCTCAATTTCAGAAATCCGAATTGGAACGAGCTCTCCCGAAGCATTGTCTAAGCCCTGATGCTGTTCAATGAAATGTTCAAAATCAACAATGGATTGTTGCGCCATAACTTGAGATGAAAATACGATCAAACTCAATAATGTCAATAAATTGGAAATTCTCATAACTATAGTTTTACTTTAGGCCACAAGTAACTATTGGCAAACATTGCATAAAAGTACACTTTCTACACAAAATGCGCAATCTTGTCCTTTATAATGCTTGCTTGTATCACAATCTAAATAATGAAATTTAACCTTCCTTCGTTATTTTAATTTACCTAACGAAGGCACCTTTATCAAGTAAAAAGGCATAAAAAAAGCCCTCAGTTTCCCGAAAGCTTTTAAACTATTTCGCGGTCTGGACGGGACTCGAACCCAATCGTAACTACCTGTTAGTCAAACCATTAAAATCAACCTCTGAACACTATGTGTTCTAAAATTAACATATGTTTTTAAATTAAATAACCTATTGTATTTATATATCCATGAAGTAGTATTGGAAGTAATAAGCTACCAGTAGCAAGACGAATATACATCCATAACAACCCATAAATAAAAGGCATTATATCTCCCCAAACTATAACCATATTCCAGTTAGCATCAACAGAAATAGCATGTGATAAATAAAACATCAAAATCAATATAATTGCACCCCAACTCCAATTTACTTTTGTAAATTTCCATTTCAATAGAAAAGCTTTATCAAGTATCAAAAGCATGATACCACGATCAAAAAATTCTTCTTCTATAGCAGGCATAGTCAATTGATAAAGCCAGTCACTTGCTATACCTTGTCTTGTGCCACTAAAATAAAACAAGGCCATAAAAGTTCCGATAATTGCTGTGAAAATAGCTACTGATATTCCTGCTTTTTTAGCATCGCCATTCTGAGATAAACGTAATCCCCATTCATCAAATTTTTTAGGAAATAATAAATAAGCAACAAAAAGTAGAAAAATAATTGAGACTATTTTACCCTCCCAATTGTATCTTCCTGGGATAATGTCCGGTAACACTTTAATTCCTAAGAAAAGAATAATTTTATGAATTAAAAATAATCCAACAGCAATTCCAACCCATTTCCAATTTACTTTGTTTCTGTAAATAATAATTGGGATAAGTATAAAAGCTATAAAGATTCCCCATTCAACAATGACTTGATTGTAGATTCCAAAATTCATCATATTTTAATTTAATAGTTATTTAATTAATTGGTTTATCAGAATTACTTTGACAACCAAAAAAAATAAACGATAGGAATAAAAACTTTAAGTAGGTTAAATTATATTGTTTCTTCATTATGGAAAAGATTTATTGGATTGTGAAATTACAAACTATAAATTATTTTAAAAAATTTGTTCGCTCGAACAAAAGTTAAAAACCCAAATTATCTTCATAAAATAATTCAAAAAGGAAGGATTCGAACCGATAAAAAAATAGTGGATTTTATAAAAACATAAACCCTTGAAAATCAAGGGTTTATGATGGGCGGTCTGGACGGGACTCGAACCCGCGACCCCCTGCGTGACAGGCAGGTATTCTAACCAGCTGAACTACCAGACCTAGAACGGGTGCAAATATACACTCGATTTTGGTTTCCCCAAATAAATACAACAAGAAAATAGTAAATAATTTGACTTTTTAAACTTTCAAGCTTAGGCACATTTTCAAATTAAAATAATAGTGAAAAAAGACTTGACAAACCAGAACAATGGAACAATTTCTTGTAGTTTATTTTTTTTACTCAAGTGAAGTTTAACAACATGATCAATTAGGCAGTAGTGATAACTTTTCTTTAAAATACAGATTCTAAGAATTAGTTTACGTATAAAATTAAAAAGCCCTTCCATTAAGAAGGGCTTACTAATTTTGTAAAGTAAGACTTATAAAAGGTTATCTAATGCTTGCGCATAAGTAGTTTTAGGGGCAACACCTACTTGACGACCTACCACTTCTCCACCTTTAAAGATCAAAACAGTAGGGATATTACGCACCCCATATTTAGCTGCAAATTCTTGATTGGCATCTACATCCAATTTTCCAACAACGGCTTTACCTTCGAAGTCAGAGCTAATCTCATCGATGATAGGGCCTACCATTCGGCAAGGTCCACACCAAGCGGCCCAAAAGTCAACCATTACTGGTTTATCTGATTTTAATACTACTTCTTCGAAAGAAGCATCGGTTATTTCTATTGCCATAATTTTAATTTTCAGTAAAGATATTTAATTTCACAACGTTTTATTGAATCTTAAATCGCTTTCTTTTATACAAACATCAAGGAAGCTAATCTTTAATTGAGTTTGTATAAAATTGATTCATCTTCTAAATGAGCTAGGAGTTCATTCGACACCTCCACTTTTTGTTTTCTACTGGGCAGGGTCAATTTGATTTTTTCGGCATTGTGAAACACATCTACCATTAAAACTTTATCGCCCTTATGAGATTGAATAATTTCACTTATCTGCTGTATCTTTTCAGAATTAAGTTCTTGCAAATCTAATTGCAAGGTTAGCCGTTTAACATTATTGGCTAAGGTATCGTGTAACATTTCAAAAGTCAAAAACTGTATTCGAGGAGCACCTACTTTTCCTGTTTCGCGGTTAGGCCAGCCTTCCACGATTTTTACCTTAGCGCGAATAAATCCGTTTGGCATTAAAAAATGACGATATTTTAAATACTCTTCTCCAAAAATTTTAAACTCATATTGGTCGTCAAAATCTTCTAATTGAAAGGTAGCCCAGCCCCTTCCGTTTTTAGAAATTTTATGATCAACTCCATTGACAATTCCAGCAAAACTCAATTCACGATTCACTAATGGATCAAGATCATTTAATACTGTCAAAGGTGCCGAAGAGAAATGTTTCATCTCCCGCTTAAAATCGTCTAAAGGATGTGCAGAAAGATAAATCCCCACCACCTCTTTTTCTTGCTTGAGACGCTCTAAAGTCCCCCAACTATTACAGGGTGGGATTCTAATTTCTTCTACTTGCAGAGCACTATCTTCACCAAATAAATTGGTCTGAGAAGAGTTTAAACTCTCTTGGTGTTTCGCCCCATAACGAATGGCTTTTTCTAAGAAAGTCACCCCATCTCCATCTGGGTTAAAGTATTGTGCACGATGGGTATTCCCAAAGGAATCCATCCCCCCAGCTAGGGTCAAGTTTTCTAAAGCTTTTTTATTCGCTGCGCGTAAGTCGATGCGCTGGGTCAAATCAAAAATCGAACTGTATTTCCCCTCCTTTCGGTGCTCAATAATGGTTTCTACTGCCCCACGTCCAACACCTTTTACAGCACCCATCCCAAAGCGAATAGCCTGATCATCGTTTACGGTAAACTTATAAAAAGATTCATTCACATCTGGTCCCAATACTTTAAGTCCCATTCGGCGACATTCTTCCATAAAGAAAGTCACCTGCTTGATGTCATTCATATTATTTGACAAAACCGCGGCCATGTATTCTGCAGGATAATGTGCTTTTAGATAGGCCGTTTGATAGCCTATCCATGCATAACAAGTTGAATGAGATTTATTAAAGGCATAAGCGGCAAAAGCCTCCCAGTCTTTCCAGATTTTTTCTAAAATTTCCTCGGGATGCCCATTTGCTTTCCCTCCTTCTAAAAATTGAGGTTTTAATTTTTGCAGTAAAGCGAAAATCTTTTTCCCCATTGCCTTTCGCAGTACATCCGCATCACCTTTAGAAAATCCAGCCAATTTTTGAGACAAGAGCATCACTTGCTCCTGATAAACGGTAATTCCATAAGTCTCTTCCAAATATTCTTGCATCACTGGGAGATCATAAGCAATCTCTTCGTTACCGTTTTTTCGATCGACAAAACTAGGGATGTATTCTAGCGGTCCAGGTCGATACAAAGCATTCATCGCGATTAAATCGGCAAAAACTGTGGGCTTTAAATCCTTGAGGTATTTCTGCATCCCAGCAGATTCGTACTGAAAAATTCCCACCGTCTCCCCTTTTTGAAAAAGCGCATAGGTTTTTGGATCGTCTAAAGGAAATTGGTCCGGATCCAAATCAATATTGTGCTTGTACTTGACCAGTTTAACCGTGTCTTTGATCAAGGTCAGGGTTTTTAATCCCAAGAAATCCATCTTGAGTAAACCGGCATCTTCTACCACCGAGTTGTCATATTGGGTCACATATAAATCAGAATCTTTGGCGGTAGCCACAGGAACTAATTGTGTAATATCATCTGGAGTAATAATCACCCCACAGGCGTGAATCCCCGTATTGCGCAAAGAACCCTCTAAGACTCTCGCCTGCTGTATGGTTTGCCCAGAGATAGAATCTTCTTCGGCCAAGTTTTTGATTTCATTGACACGCAAAATCTCTTCTGAACGCAGTTTTTCTTTTAACTCGGCATCTGTTGCTCCAAAGATTTTCCCCAGCTTCATATTGGGTAAAAGTTTGGCAATTCGATCGGCTTCTCCCAAAGGTAAATCCAGTACCCTTGCGGTATCTCGAATCGATGATTTTGCCGCCATGGTTCCATAGGTGATAATTTGTGCTACCTGATTAGAACCATATTTTTCAATCACATATTCCATCACTCGGCTGCGACCTTCATCGTCAAAGTCAATATCAATATCGGGCATACTCACCCGATCTGGATTTAAGAAACGCTCAAAAAGCAAGTCGTATTCAATAGGATCAATGTTGGTGATCTTTAAGCAATAGGCCACCACAGATCCTGCTGCAGATCCCCGCCCTGGCCCTACCGAAACATCCATTTCTCTGGCTGCTGCAATAAAGTCTTGTACAATCAAAAAGTAACCTGGATAACCGGTATTGGCAATAACGTCTAACTCAAAGTCAATCCGCTGGGTGATTTCTTCAGTTAATTCACTATAGCGCAGTTTGGCACCTTCATAGGTCAAATAGCGCAAATAATTGTTTTCTCCCTTTTTTCCGTCAGGATCGTCGGCTACTTGATAGTCTCTGGGGATATCAAACTGGGGTAATAAGACATCTCTTGCCAGTTCAAAAGCTTCGATTTTATCGACCAAAGCTTGTATATTCAAAATGGCCTCTGGCACATCTTGAAACATCTTTTTCATCTCCTGGCTATCCTTAAAATAATATTCTTGGTTGGGGAAGCCATAGCGGAAGCCTCGCCCTCGACCAATGGGAGTTGCTTGCTTCTCTCCTTCTTTTAGGCAGAGTAAAATGTCATGCGCGTTAGCCTCCTCTTTTTTAGTATAATAGGTGTTATTCGTTGCAATAAGCGGAATGTCATACTTGCGGGAAAATTCGATCAACACCTCGTTAGCGCGATCTTCTCCTTCTTCCCCGTGACGCATTAATTCGATATAAAAGTCTTCTCCAAATTGACTATGCCACCACTGCAAAGCCTCTTCGGCTTGCCGGTCTCCTGCATTTAAAATCTTCGCCGGTACTTCTCCATACATGTTTCCACTCAGTACGATTAGGTGATCTTTGTATTGTTCCACCAATTGCCGATCAATTCGGGGAACATAATAAAACCCATCCACATAAGCTGCAGAAGTCAGTTTGGCAAGATTGTGATAGCCTGCCTTATTTTTCGCCAAAAAAACAATTTGATACCCATCATCCCTCCGGGTTTTATCTTTGTGGTCATCGCACACATAAAATTCACAGCCAATAATCGGCTTAATTTTTTGGTCATCCTCTACCTTGGCATTATGTCCATTTATCGCTTTGATAAAATGAAAAGCGCCCATCAAGTTTCCGTGGTCAGTCAAGGCGATGGCGGGCATATTGTCGGCAGCAGCAGCTTCGACCAATTGGTTAATGCGCGAAGTCGCTTGCAAGACAGAAAATTGAGAGTGATTGTGTAAATGCACAAAAGGTGCATCGGCGAGAGCACCGCTTACTCTAGCAGCTGGCGCAGGACCCTTTGGCGAAGCCTCCTTTTTAAGCGCTGCAGAAGCTTGCTTAAGGTTTTTATGGGTTAAACCTATTAACCTAAAAGGGCGGCTGCGTTCTCTTAAATCGACCGTCTGTGTTTGTTGGTTATCAAACGCATCGGGGTGCAATTGATCTTGACGCAATAATTCTAGGAAAGCGCGAGATGTTGCCTCAACATCTGCGGTAGCATTATGGGCTTCTTTAAAACTTTCTTGAAATAAGAAATGATAAAGTTCACTTAAAGTCGGTAATTTAAATTTCCCTCCTCTACCTCCAGGCAACTGACATAGAGTGGCGGTTTCTTCAGTACAGGTATCGACTATGGCCTTGCCTTCCAAAACATCTTCTCGACCCGAACGCAGGTATTCTGCCCCCATAATGTTGCGGTCAAAAGACACATTGTGTCCCACCACATACTCCACTTGGTCAAGCGCAGTACGAAATTTCTCTAACACCTCTTCTTGCGGAATTCCTTGATCTTCTGCTAAGGCAGTTGAAATTCCGTGTACCTGTTCCGAATCAAAAGGGATAGTAAAACCATCTGGCTGTATAAGATAATCTTCATGGGAAATCACTTCGCCCTTGGCATCGTGAATTTGCCAGGCAATCTGAATACAGCGTGGCCAGTTCTCACTGTCGGTTAAAGGTGCATCCCAGCGTTTGGGCAAGCCCGTTGTTTCTGTGTCGAAGATTAAATACATCAAAACGAAAATAACAAATAATTTGAGGGTAGAAGAAAGGAGTTATTGGCAGTTATCAACCAAATAATATTTTCTTGCTATACTGAGTAGAGGGCGTTCAGATGCTGAAATAAATTCAGCATGAAAGGCTTGTGGGAAAAAGACCCTTTGTCAATCTGAACTTGTTTCAGATGCTACAGCCTGTGGAAAAAGATTCCTCGAGATGCTGAAATAAATTCAGCATGAAAGGCTTATGCCTCGCAATGACACGAAAAAACCAATCCGAAGATTGGGTTTTAATAAATTGAATTATCATAGCTAAATCTAAAGCTTAGAAATGCTTTTCGTACCTTCCCCTTGAAAAAGAAAAATTAGGCATGCCATTACTGGAATTCACCTCAAAAGGGATTTACTGTAAACAAGCTGACGTCTTTCTCGACCCCTGGCGGGGGGTAGATAAGGCGATTATTTCGCATGGCCATTCTGATCATGCGCGCTGGGGAAGCAAACACTACATCACCCACGAAATCAATGTACCTATCATACAGCATCGTTTGGGGAAAATCTCTGTGACTGGAAAAAAGTATGGCGAAACCTTTAGCATCAATGGGGTTCAATTCTCTTTTCATCCGGCCGGACATGTGCCCGGTTCCGCACAAATTCGTGTGGAATACAAAGGAGAAGTTTGGGTATTTACGGGAGATTACAAAACCCAAATGGATGGAATTTCTACTCCCTTTGAAGCCGTGCAATGCCACACTTTTATTAGCGAATGCACCTTTGGTTTACCCGTCTTTCAATGGGAAGACCCTATAAAAGTCCACGATAGTATCAACCAGTGGTGGGCGCAAAATCAAGCCGAAAAAACCAGCAGTTTATTGATGGGGTATTCTTTAGGAAAGGTTCAGCGTTTATTAAAACACCTCGACCCCAGCATCGGGAAAATATATACCCATGGCGCGACAGAACAGATGACAGAGGTGCTTCGTCAATTCATCGATTTCCCCGAGACCGAACTCATCACCCGTGAGACCACCAAAAAAGAGGTAGAAGGGAATTTAGTACTCGCACCCCCTGCCGTTTTAGGAAGTGCCTGGGTTAAGAAATTGGGCCGACTTTCCACGGGTTATGCCTCGGGCTGGATGGCCTTTCGCGGAGCGAGAAGAAGACGTGCCGTCGATCGCGCCTTTGTCTTGTCTGATCACGCCGACTGGCAAGGACTTTTATCCGCCATTAAAGCCACTGGCTGCGAAAACGTGATCACCACCCACGGTTATACTGATCTCTTTGCGCAATACCTGCGGGAACAAGGCTGGAATGCCCGTACTGAAAAAACCCAATACGAAGCCGAAACCCTTGAAACTACCGCTACCGAATGAGACGTTTTGCCGCTTTAATCGAACAACTGGACAGCACCAATAAAACCAATCAAAAGGTTGCTGCTTTAACACAGTATTTCTTAGCTGCGCCAAAGGAAGACGCCCTTTGGGCCGTGGCCCTTTTATCCCACCGCAGACCCTCGCGGCCAGTTACCACTACCTTGATGCGACAATGGGCGGCAGAACTCGCCCAATTACCCGAATGGCTTTTTGAAGAATCCTATCATATCGTGGGAGACCTAGCCGAAACCATCGCCCTTTTAGTACAACAGGAAGCCAAAGGAACACCCCCTTCCCTCTCGCAGTGCATCGAAGAAATCATCGCCTTAAAACCCAAAGAGGAGAAAGAGAAAAAAGCCTACATCCTCAACCGCTGGCAAAGCCTTAACAATTTTGAACGCTTTGTCTTTAACAAAATCCTCACCGGGGGATTTCGCATTGGCGTGAGCCAAAAATTAATGACACGTGCCTTATCAAAAGCCGTCGATGTTGACGAAAATGTACTTGCGCACCGATTGATGGGACAATGGTCCCCACAGACCACCACCTTTGAGGAACTCATCTTAAACCCCAATCCGGAAGATCAAATCTCCCAGCCCTACCCCTTCTTTTTGGCTTATGCCTTAGAAGACGGTTTTCAAGAAAAAGAAGCGGTCGAAAACTGGCATATCGAACACAAATGGGACGGCATGCGCGCCCAATTGATTGTTCGCAAGGGGAAACACTTTTTATGGAGTCGCGGCGAAGAACTCATTACTGATAAATTTCCAGAACTGGATAGGCTTGTTGATATTCTACCCGATGGAACCGTAGTGGACGGTGAATTGCTCCCATTCAAAAATGGAGTTATTGGAGATTTTAACGCACTTCAAAAGCGCATTGGAAGAAAAACGGTTTCCCAAAAATTACAAAACGATATCCCCATTGTGATTATGCTTTATGACATTTTAGAATGGCAGGGAAAAGATATTCGAGAACTCCCTCTATCAAAACGCCAACACCTTTTGGCAGGACTGTATCATCAAGTAAAAGGAACTTCTGTTCCGTTGCGCATATCAGAAGTATTCCAATTTTCAAGCTGGGAAAAAGTTGCTGTGGAACGTCAAAAAGCCACCAAAAAACGCAGTGAGGGATTGATGCTTAAACATAAGAACTCTCCTTATGAGGTAGGACGTAAAAAAGGAAACTGGCGGAAATGGAAATCGGATCCCAAAACGATCGATGCAGTATTGACCTATGCCATGCGAGGCCACGGAAGGCGTACCAACCTCTATACCGATTACACCTTTGCCCTTTGGGAAGGGGAAAACTTAGTCACCTTTGCCAAAGCCTATTCGGGTTTAACCGATGCTGAGATAAAAAAAGTGGATCAGTTTGTCAAACAAAATACCTTGGAACGATTTGGACCCGTACGCCAAGTCAAGGCAGAATTGGTTTTTGAAATTGCTTTTGAAGGGATTGCCCCTTCACCCCGACATAAAAGTGGCATTGCCGTGCGCTTCCCCCGTATTTTACGTTGGCGGCATGACAAAAAAATAGCAGATGCTAACCGTCTTGAGGATTTAAAACAATTGCTCCCATGACAACGGTAAGACAGTGGTTTAAGGCTCAAGGGTGGAAGCCCCAAGCCTTTCAAAAGGAATGTTGGAAAGCTTATGAGGAAGGAAAAAATGGCATGCTTCATGCCCCCACTGGAAGCGGAAAAACGTATGCGCTGTGGGGTGGTATTCTACATGAGGCGCTTAAAACAAAAAAGCATGCTGTAGGGGTTCAAGCCTTATGGATTACGCCTTTACGTGCTTTGGCGGTGGAGATTCAACAGGCCACCCAGCGCATGACTAGCGAGCTCCATCCCGAGCTCAACATTGCGCTGCGTACAGGAGATACTTCCCAAAGTGAACGTGCCAAACAGAAACGCAAACCCTCTTTTGGTCTAGTCACCACCCCAGAAAGTTTACATGTACAATTAAGTACGAAAGATCATCCTGAAAGCTTTCAACATCTCAAGGTAATAGTGGTGGACGAATGGCATGAACTCTTAGGAACAAAAAGGGGGGTTCAAGTAGAATTAGCCATTGCCTATTTGCGCTCTTTTCTCCCTAAACTTATAGTCTGGGGGATTTCTGCTACACTGGGGAACAAAGATTTAGCAAGAGAAATCTTGTTGGGTCCCATCGAGAATTATGTAACAGTCAATGCCCAAATCAAGAAGAAAATCAAGGTCAAGTCCATTCTCCCAAAAAACATGGAAAGCTTCCCTTGGCGGGGACATTTAGGGATCCACCTTTTGCCGCAGGTTTTAAAATTGGTGCAAAAGAATAAGACTACCCTCATTTTTACCAATACACGTGCACAATGTGAAATTTGGTTTCATCGCCTTTTAGAAGCCGATCCAAATTTAGCTGGGAGCATCGCCATGCACCATGGGAGCATCGATAAGAAAATTCGCTTGTGGGTAGAGGAAGCCCTCAGAAAGGAAGAACTCAAAGTGGTGGTCTGTACTTCCAGTTTAGATCTAGGAGTGGATTTTTCTCCAGTAGAAAACTGTGTGCAAATTGGTAGCCCAAAAGGGGTAGGACGTTTTATCCAACGTGCGGGAAGAAGCGGCCACCGACCCAAAGCTGGCAGCACCATTCACTTCCTTCCCACCCATGCTATGGAGTTGATCGAATCAGTTGCGCTGCAAAGAGGAATCGAACAACAGCAAATCGAAGACCGCATCCCCTTTCTCAATTCTTATGATGTTCTACTGCAATTTTTAATGACTCTTGCCGTTGGAAAAGGCTTTCAGCCAAAGGAACTTTTCCCCGTTATTCAAAACACCTTCTGCTTTCAAACCCTAGACGAAGAACGCTGGCAGTGGCTTCTCAACTTCTTAGTCAAAGGGAGCCAAAGCCTGGAACACTATGACGAATACAAAAAAGTCAATGTGTTTGAAGACGGCAGCTTAAAAGTGCTCAACAAAGGCATCGCGATGCGTCACCGCCTGTCTATGGGTACCATTGTGAGTGATACAACTTTAAAGATTCGTTACCAAAAAGGCGGATATTTGGGATCTATAGAAGAATGGTTTGTTGCCAAACTCAAGCCAGGGGATGTTTTTACCTTTTCTGGACGTAATCTGGAACTGCTCCGAATGCACAATATGGAAGTTATTGTGCGTAAGTCCAAATCTAAAAAAAGCCGTATCCCTGCATGGATGGGGGGACGCATGAGCTTTAGTGCTCACTTAAGTGATTTATTGAAACAAGCTTTGTATGAAGAACGCAATCTCGAAACACCAGAATTTAAAGCCTTGGCACCGGTATTCTATCAACAGCAGCGGGAATCGATTATTCCACAGCCCAATCAATTTTTAATTGAACGTTTTCAAACCAGAGAGGGTTACCACACTGTCTTTTATCCTTTCGAAGGCTATGCCATCCACGAAGCCATGGCCAGCTTAATGGCTTATCGTGTAAGTCTCTTATCGCCCATCACCTTTAGTATGTCTTTTAATGATTATGGCTTTGAATTATTGTCAGATCAGCCTTTTGCTAAAGAGGATTTTTTAGACAATTCTCTTTTGACCCTGGATCATTTACACGAAGATTTAGAAAAAAGTATCAACGTATCAGAAATGGCTAGACGCCGTTTCAGGGATATTGCGGTGATCTCGGGCTTAGTCTTTCAAGGCTTTCCCAATAAACCCATCAAAGCTAAACACCTTCAAAGTGGCTCGCAATTGTTCTATGATGTCTTTAAAGATTATGAACCTGATAATTTATTGTACCAACAAGCCCTAGAAGAAACCTTTGACCACGGTATGGAACACGGACGCATGACCCAAGTGTTTGAAAACATCGCTGGCCAAGAAATCATTTGGCGAGACTGCAGCCAGCCCACCCCCTTTTCGTTCCCGTTAATCACTGATAGAATCCGTTCTAAACTCTCTTCTGAAAGCGTAGAAGATCGCATCAAGAAAATGTATCTTCAATTAGAAAAAGCAGGACAATGAAGCAGATCAAACTCAACGAAAACCATTTTGTGTTGCACCCCAGTGGCGCAATTTTTTGGGAAGAAAAAAAAACTCTTTTACTGGCGGATGCTCATTTGGGAAAAGTCGCTCACTTTCGCAAAAATGGGATTGCCGTTCCACGGAAAGCAGAAGGTGTTTTTTACCAAAAAATCACAGCACTTTTAGCAGAATTTACCATAGAGCGTTTTTTGTTTTTAGGGGATCTTTTCCACAGCTTTCAAAACAACGAATGGCTCTTATTTGTGGCGTGGGTCAAACAACAAAAAGCTTCAATGATTCTAGTCGAAGGTAATCACGATGTTATCCCTGCTGCCCAGTTTGAGCAAATTGGACTGCAAGTAGTCGATCACCTTATGGAAGAGGGATTCTACTTTTCCCATTTTCCAACAGTAAAAGAAACGCACTTAGTCTTTTGTGGACATGTCCACCCTGGCGTTAAGCTCAAAGGGAGCGGCTTACAACAAATGAAAATGCCTTGTTTTTTTCAGTCTCCTCAACATATCATTCTCCCCGCCTTTGGGGTTTTTACAGGTTTACATATTTTATCTCCTAAAGTGGGGGATCGAGTTTATATCACTACTGGGAAAGAAGTTTTGGAAATCGAACGAATGTAAGCCACAAGCCTTTATCTTTGCCAAAAAAAGCGATAGAACCATTTTTTAGCGCCTTTACTGATTCTTCTTCCCAAAAAAGCTTTGAACAAGCCTTTTTGCAAGAGGGTCTATCCCTTAATTTAAAAGGAGTCGTGGGTTCAGGGCTTAATTTTCGTTTAGCTAATGCTTTTGACCGCCATCAAAAAACCATCTTACTGGTTTGTGAAGACCGCGAAAAAGCCGCCTATCACCTCAACGATTTAGAGCAATTATTAGGACAAGAAAGCGTCTTGTTCTTCCCCTCTAGTTATCGCAAGCCTTATCAAACCGAAACGACAGATAATGCGAATGTGCTTCTGCGCTCAGATGTATTGAACAAACTGAGCAATTCAAAAAAGCCCCGTATTATTGTGACTTACCCACAGGCCTTGTTTGAAAAAGTTGTCTCTCAAGCCACCCTCCGTAAAAACACCCTTGAGGTCATTAAGGGGAGTCGACTTTCCCTCGACTTTGTCAATGAGGTCTTGTTTGACTACAACTTTGATCGGGTAGATTTTGTTTCACAACCGGGAGAGTTTTCTGTTCGGGGGGGGATTATCGATGTCTTTTCTTTTGCGAATCAACACCCTTATCGCATCGAGTTTTTTGACGAAGAAGTAGAAAGTTTACGCAGCTTTGATGTGGCGACGCAGCTGTCGATTTCCTCTTTGGACAAAATCAAATTATTACCCAACACTAGCGAGGGCTTTAAACGCGCCACACGTAAAAGCTTGATTGACTTAATCGCTCCTTCAGGAGTATTAATTGTTCAAAATATGGACGGTTTAGCCAGCCGTTTAGACCATTTTTTTGGCGAAGCCGAAAAAAGCTTTGCGGCACTATCTGGAGAAACCCAGCACCTGCCGCCAGCCATCCTCTTTTTATCTAAAGACGATTTACTTAAAAGCGTGGACAGCCTTTCTTGGGTAACCGTCTTGCCTTCGGTAGAAAAGAAAACTAAAGAGCAGGTTTTTGTCAAACAAAGTCCGCAACCTGCCTTTAACCGAAAGTTTGATCGCTTGATTACCTACCTCAACGAAAACCATGAAAAAGGCTATCAAAATTATCTCTGCTGTGCTTCTGCAGAACAAGCACAGCGTCTCAATTCCATCTTCGAAGAAATGGACCAAACGGTACATTATAAAACCGTTGTTCAACCTCTTTTTGAAGGTTTTGAAGATATCGAGGCTAAAATGGCCATTTTTACGGACCATCAAATCTTTGAACGTTACCACAAATACCAACTCAAGTCAGGCTATACAAAAAAACAAGCCCTTACTTTAAAAGAACTCACTCACCTAGAAGTAGGAGATTATGTCACCCATATTGATCATGGGATAGGCACCTTTGGGGGCTTACAAAAAATTGATGTGGAAGGCAATATGCAAGAAGCCATCAAACTGGTTTATGCCGATCGTGATATTCTCTATCTAAGCATTCATTCCTTGCATAAAATTTCTAAGTTTAATGGGAAAGACGGTAAGGTTCCTAAGGTCTATAAACTGGGGTCTTCAGCTTGGAAGGTCTTAAAACAAAAGACGAAAAAACGGGTTAAAGAAATTGCCTTTAACCTAATTGAACTCTATGCAAAACGCCGTCAAAAGATAGGGACGGCTTGCGCTCCAGACAGCTATTTACAACTTGAACTAGAGGCGTCTTTTATCTTTGAAGACACGCCAGATCAAAGTTCTGCCACGGCGGCCGTAAAAGAAGATATGGAAAGTGAACGCCCCATGGACAGATTGATCTGCGGGGATGTCGGTTTTGGAAAAACAGAAGTGGCCATTCGTGCTGCCTTTAAAGCCGTTGACAATGGGCGACAAGTAGCCGTTTTAGTCCCTACGACCATTTTAGCTTTCCAACATTTTAAAAACTTTGCTAAGCGATTAGAAGATTTTCCTGTTCGGGTGGACTACCTCAACCGTTTTAGAACCACCAAAGAGAAGAGAACGATCCTTGAAGATTTAGCCTCTGGCAAAATTGATATTCTAATTGGAACTCACCAAATAGTTGGCAAAGGGGTCGAATTCAAAAATTTGGGACTCTTAATTGTGGACGAGGAGCAAAAGTTTGGGGTTTCGGTCAAAGAAAAATTAAGGGCTTTAAAGACCAATGTGGATGTGTTGACCTTAACCGCAACACCCATCCCAAGAACTTTACAATTTAGTTTGATGGCGGCCAGAGATTTATCAGTTATCGCCACTGCTCCCCCTAATCGTTATCCTATCGAAAGTGAAGTAATTCGCTTTAATGAAGCAATGATTCGCGACGGGGTGCTTTATGAAATGCAACGTGGTGGACAAGTATATTTTATTCACAACCGAGTCGAAAATATTCAAGAAGTAGCCGGCATGCTTCAACGCCTAGTACCAGATGCACGGATTCGTATCGGTCATGGGCAAATGGACGGGAAGAAACTGGAGAAAAACCTGCTCGAGTTTATGGATGGGAAATACGATATCTTGATCGCGACGACCATCATTGAAAATGGGTTGGATGTCCCCAATGCTAATACCATTTTTATCAATAATGCTCAGAACTTTGGATTAAGTGATTTACACCAAATGCGCGGTCGTGTAGGACGAAGCAACAAAAAAGCCTTCTGTTACTTTATCACTCCGCCCCTTAGTGCGATGTCGAGCGATGCACAAAAACGTATCCAAGCCATAGAACAATATGCTGAATTGGGCTCTGGGATTAAAATCGCCATGAAGGATTTAGAAATTCGTGGAGCCGGAGATTTATTAGGTGGAGAACAAAGTGGGTTCATCAACGATATTGGTTTTGAAACCTACCAAAAAATCCTAAAAGAAGCCGTGGATGAACTCAAAGAAAAAGAATTTAAAAATCTTTATACAGCAGCAGAAGAGGAAGGACCAAAGTCCTTTGTCAAGGAAGTCCAAATCGATACTGATCTAGCCATTCTTTTACCCGACGATTATGTCAATTCTGTTAGTGAACGCTTGTCATTGTATAACCGAATTAGTGAACTGAATAAGGAAGAGGAATTACTTCAATTCCAAAAAGACCTAGAAGACCGTTTTGGGCCTATTCCTAGTCAAGCCGAAGATTTACTCAACAGTGTTCGCTTAAAATGGAAAGCCCTAAATCTAGGCTTGGAGCGTTTAATCTTAAAAAAAGGACAACTCTCGGGCTACTTTATCTCCGACCAAGAAAGTGAATACTACCAAAGCGAAACCTTTAATACTGTATTGCAGTGGGTACAACTAAGTGCTGGAAAAGTAGAACTCAAAGAAAAAGAAACCCGTCTAGGTATACGTCTTCGACTAGGGATGAAAGGAATTGACAGCGTTTCTGCCGCCCTAGAACAGCTTCCAAAGCTATAAGTCTTTTAATTCTTTAATGGCCTTAAAGGCAATATTGACTTGATCTTCTCCTACTATAATGGTAAACTCGTTTGAGGTAGAAATCACCTCATAGATATTTACTCCTTCCCAAGACAATCGCTGAAAAATAAAGTAATAAATCCCTGGAATGGTAACATTTTCTGTGGGTAATTTAATCGATATAGATGACAAGTCTTCTGTCTTTTCTATCAAGTGTTCTGACTGAAAATAATTTTCCAATTGAGCCGCCGCATTACTACTCACAATAATATTACTCTCTGTCACCCCACGAGAAGAGGTGTAAAAAATATTGGGGTTATCATTGACTTCATTTAAAAATTGTGCTTGTGCATTTAATAGGGTTTCTGAGATTTTAAAACTAAAGTCAACTAAGTTTGAGCGCACCGTAATGTCTCCTATCCCTTTCAAGACTTTGACAATTTTATGCGTTGATAAGAACTCTAAATTATCTGAAATTCTTTTTAATGCCATTACAATCGCTCCACTTCGGGCGGGCTTTTGCAGAGTCTCTTCAATCTCAGGTTGAATTTGTCTTGCAAGAGAAGTCAAGTTAATAATACCTTGGGTCATGGCAGTAGACAAATAAGGTTTAGTCTTAATATACTGTTCAACAACGGAAGCGATGGTCTTCATGTGATATATTTTGTGCAAAAATAGTTATTTACACTAAATGTTACAAATTAAACATTTATTTAAAAGGGATAAAATGCATCGGGAAGATGTTCTAAACGCCATTCGCCTCTTTCAAGGGTATAACTTATTATATCAAAACGAACTTCAACCGCTAAATCACTTTGTTGAATAAAAGCGTCTATGGCCATCACTAAAAGTTGAATCTTTTTTTTAGATACAAAACTTTGAGGATCGCCAAAATAGGTTGAACTGCGTGCTTTTACCTCTACTGCGACTAAGAGATCTTCTTTTTGAACAATTAGGTCAACTTCCGCTTTGCGGTAGCGATAATTCTTTTGAAGTATATGAAAGCCAAGGCTGCAGTAATAGTCAGCAGCGCGCTTTTCGGCTTCCTGGCCAAAGTTGTAAGAATTGGACATAAGAATAGATTTGAGAGAACAGACTAAAATTAACCGAATTAGGGCAGAAAAAATCCTATTTTTGCCTAAAAATTACTCCATGGCGCTCAAGGCGAAAAGATATACAGTTACTGCGGCTCTTCCTTATACAAACGGTCCCATCCACATTGGTCATTTAGCGGGTGTCTATGTCCCAGCAGATATTTATGTGCGTTATTTGCGTGCGCAAAATAAAGATGTCGCTTTTATTTGCGGCAGTGATGAGCATGGAGTAGCCATCTCTATTAGAGCAAAGAAAGAAGGCGTGTCGCCAAAAGATATCATAGATAAGTATGATAAAATGATCAAAACTTCCTTTCAGCAATTGGGGATTTCATTTGATAATTATTCGCGTACCTCTTCTGCCATCCACCACGAAACTGCGGGAGATTACTTTCAACAAATGTACCAAGAGGGAAAATTTATCGAACAAACCACCGAACAATTATATGATGAGGAAGCAAATCAATACCTCGCCGATCGATTTGTTACGGGCACTTGCCCAAAATGTGATCATCCAGAAGCCTATGGCGATCAATGCGAAAACTGTGGAAGTTCATTAAACGCAACCGATTTAATCCAACCCAAATCAACCCTCTCTGGAAGTGTTCCAACCTTAAAAGCTACCAAACACTGGTTCTTGCCCTTAGATCAATATGAAGGTTTTATCAAAGAATGGATTTTAGAAGGACATAAAAACGACTGGAAACCCAACGTTTATGGCCAAGTAAAATCTTGGGTGGATGACGGGCTAAAACCCCGTGCCGTGACCCGTGATCTAGATTGGGGTATTCCAGTACCTCTAGAAGGTGCAGAAGGAAAAGTATTGTATGTTTGGTTTGATGCTCCTATTGGGTATATTTCTTCGACCAAAGAATGGGCCGCTAGAGAAGGAAAAGACTGGGAGCCTTATTGGAAAGATAAAGAGACAGAACTTGTCCACTTTATTGGGAAAGACAATATTGTCTTTCATTGTATCATTTTTCCTGCGATTTTAAAAGCGGGGAAAGAATATATTTTACCCGAAAATGTTCCGGCAAACGAGTTCCTCAATCTAGAAGGAAATAAAATTTCGACCTCCAAAAATTGGGCGGTTTGGTTACACCAATACCTAGAAGAGTTCCCAGGACAAGAAGATGTGCTGCGCTATGTCTTGACGGCCAATGCGCCAGAGACTAAAGACAATGACTTTACTTGGAAGGATTTCCAAACCCGCAACAATAGTGAATTAGTTGCCATCTTTGGTAACTTTATCAACCGTGCTGTTGTACTTACCCATAAATACTTTCAAGGCGATGTTCCTGGCTGTGGAGAAATTTTAGCTCAAGATCAAGCCGTGCTCGAAGATTTAAAACTATTCCCCAAACGTGTGGGAGATCCTATTGAAAAATACCGCTTCCGCGAAGCAAGCCAAGAACTATTAAACCTGGCTAGATTAGGAAACAAATACCTAGCCGATGAGGAGCCGTGGAAACGCATCAAAGACGCTCCAGAACGCGTTCCTACCGTCATGCATATTGCCCTGCAAATTGCAGCAGCCCTCTCTTCTATAAGCGAACCTTTTTTACCGCATAGCGCGGAAAAATTAAGAACGATTCTTAATATTGACCATCCGCTTTCGTGGAAAGCTATCGCAGAAGAAAGCACTTTAATCCCCGTTGGGCACACTATTGGAAAACAACAATTGCTGTTTGAAAAGATTGAAGATGCAACCATTGAAGCACAACTCGCAAAATTAGAGCAGACTAAAGTGGCTAATGAAAAGGAGTCCCAGAGTCTTCCGCCACAAAAAGAACTCATCAATTTTGAGGATTTTACTAAACTTGATCTACGAGTAGGGACGATTACTGCAGCAGAAAAAGTCAAAAAGACCAAAAAACTTTTACAACTTCAAGTTGATATAGGGGAAGAAGTTCGCACCATCGTTTCTGGTATTGCAGAAAGCTTTAGTCCAGAAGAAGTGGTAGGGAAAAAAGTCACCGTATTGACCAATCTTGCTCCCAGAAAAATTCGCGGTGTAGAAAGTCAAGGAATGCTTTTAATGAGCGAAGATGCCCATGGAAATATTGTAATGGTTAGCCCAGATAAAGGTGCCCAAAACGGTTACCCAATCGCTTAATGCTTTCCATCGCCTACCATCCCATCTATCAACTCCCTTTACCAGAAGGCCATCGCTTCCCTATGGAAAAATATGACCTTCTTCCTAAACAGTTATTGCACGAAGGAACCTGTACTCAGGCAGACTTTTTTGAACCAACTGCGATTGACTATCACAGCATTGAACAAGTGCATTGTGCCGACTATCTGCAACGCTTACTGAAATTAGCGTTAGACAAAAAGGAGATAAGAAAAATTGGGTTTCCGCTAAGCCAACAATTGATCGATCGTGAAATCATTATTGCTGGAGGAACGGTAGAAGGGGCAAAACGTGCCTTAAACACTGGAATCGCTATGAATATCGCCGGAGGAACCCACCATGCTTTTTCCAATCGCGGAGAAGCCTTTTGCCTACTGAACGACCAAGCGATTGCGGCACAGTATTTATTGGATCGCCAGCTGGCTAAAAAAATCTTAATTGTGGATCTTGATGTACATCAAGGCAATGGCACTGCAGAAATTTTCAAAGACAATCCTGCGGTATTCACTTTTTCTATGCACGGGGCAAAAAACTACCCTTTTCAAAAAGAAGTTAGTGATCTAGACCTTTCGCTAGTAGATGGGATGGAAGACCAAGCCTACCTTCAACTACTCAAAAGCACTTTACCTCAATTACTTGATCAAGTTCAACCCGATTTTATCTTTTACCTTTGTGGAGTGGATATCGTTGCAACCGATAAACTAGGGCGTTTAGGAATGAGTGTATCGGGCTGTAAAGCCAGAGACGCTTATATATTAGCGACATTAAAAGAAAGAGAAATCCCGGTACAATGTAGCATGGGTGGAGGGTATTCAAAAGACATTAAAATAATATTAGACGCGCATGCAAACACCTTTAGGATTGCGCAAGAGCTTTACAACTGATGCCAGGTCGCCCCTCTTAAATTAGCAGCTGCTATAACAATATCTTTTCGACTTACCTGCCCAACTAGATTACCATTTTCTATCACTGGGAAACGCCTTCTCCCCGACTTATAAAATTTAGATGCTGCATCAAAGAGACTCATAGTTGCAGGGAGGGTTTCAACTTCTTTGGTCATGAAATGACCTACAGATTTATCTAAAATAGGCATATTAAAATAACGGCTGTCAGAAATTTCTTTCATACAATCTCCCTCTGAGATTATGCCAATTAAAGCCATATTCTCGTCAATGACAGGTCCTCCAGAAATTTTGTGCTTAATAAAGGCTTTCATTACATCGTGAATGCTTTGATCAACGGTAAAACAAATAATATTTTTCGTCATAATATCTCTTACCAACAAACTGCTGGATCTTTCTTTTTTTGCGGTGGCGCGTGGGCCTTGAAAACTTTTAACTGCCATAATTCAATTGTTTTGGATTTATTAAGTTACAAAAAATTAAATAAGTCTGGTTTACTGGCTTTGGCTTAAGTATCTTTAAGGCAGAAAGATGAGCGTGGAAAACAAAAAAACAATTGGCATTTTAGGCTGTGGCTGGCTGGGTCTTCCGCTAGCAAAACAGCTAGTAGAAAATGGATATATTGTTCGAGGCTCAAGCACACAAACTTCAAAACTAGAGAAGATCACACAGACTGGAGCAGAGGCTTTTATCGTGCATTGTGAAGAAGATCGGTGTGATGGTTTAGCGACTTTTTTGTCTCAAATAAATTGTTTAATCATCGCCCTTCCACCTGGAGTAAGAGCTAACCCGTCACGACGCTATGATCTAGTCATTCAAAACGTACAAAAGGAAATTGTCACTCAAGGTGTTCAAAAAGTTATTTTTATTAGTAGTACCGCAGTATATGGCGAAACAGAAGGCACAATTGTAGAATCAACCCCTACCGCTGCCGTTAGCACTAGCGGAAAACAACTGGTACAATGCGAAAAGATTTTACAAAATAGCGCTGCTTTTAATACAACTATTATACGTTTTGGCGGGCTAGTTGGCCCAAATAGACATCCTATTTTCACCCTTGCTAAAAGAGCGCAAATAGACAATCCAGAGGGAAAAATAAATTTAATCCATCTGGAAGATTGTATTGAATTGATTAAACGATGTATCCATTACTTTCAAAGCGGAAGTATTTATAATGGCGTGTCGCCCTATCACCCAAGTCGAGTAAATTACTACACTGAAATAGCTAAAAAAGCCGCTATTCAACTGCCGCCCTTCAATCAACAGCAAGGAATTATACGCACTATTTCTTCTCAAAAAGCCGAAAAAAACCTGGGGATGCATTTTATAGTGGAAAACTTGTTGACATTAAATTAGATCATGTCGTAAAATCAATTCTTTTGTATTGTATTTTGGTAATGCATTAAGAACAAACGTTTTGACAAAAGAAAAAGACATTATCATCCTTTTAGAACGCCTACTCAACCAGAGTAGACAGGATAAATTAATGTATCTCAATGCTGCAGATAAACAAAATCTACCTGCTTATAAACGCTTTTTTAATCAGCAAGCACTTTACCGAAACAATATGTTCAATGACTTTAGTACTATCCTTTCTGATTATAGGATTGAAGTAGAAGAGGTGTTGTTAAAACGACCTGATATACGTCAATTAATGTCCACCTCGATCAAAAGGGAAAAGCACAATCCGTTTAATAAATGTCTTACGCAAGACTTTCTTTTTCTTGAAAATTTAGATGCCTTGATTGCAGCAGATCAAAATGAAAAAAACCAAGTGATTTACTACAAACAATTACTTAAGATTACTGCCTGTATCGAAAATAATAAAGCTTACAGTAAAGAGATTGCAACTAAAGAAATGATTGGATTAGACCTTACCGACTTAGGTCTATAACATCTTTTGATTGTTGCTCTTCTAGCAAATCAAGAGAAAAATCTTCTATTCTTTTTAAATAAGCGGTATAGGCGACAAAAAGGGCTTCATAACTTTCGTCTAATTCTTTTTGGCGTTCTTCAATGCTGTAATAGCGTGCTTTGAGTAATTCTGTTTTAACAACTTTTAATCTGCTTTTAATTTCTGGTGTGTCAAAAGGGCTGGGGATTTTGTACCCTAAAAGTGCATTACATTTGATGATGGTACCTAGGAGAAAAGGAGCAATTCCCTCTGGCTTTAATTTGGTCAAATCTTCCATGGATTTAGTAAAGGCAGTAAACTCTTTAATGGGCAATAGTAAAGAATCTATTAGGGAATCCTGCTTGAGTTGATACAGCACAATGTTCTCTTGCTTTAGCTGGAGGGGCTTTTGTTCGATTACCTCTGCTACTTTTTTTTCTTCTGGAGTATTTCCACAAGCATAGAATAGCACCATTATAAGAAGAGAAAGAAATTTAAAGCGCATTTTGAAGAGTGTTAATTTGTAAAAGAAGAATGGTAAAGAAAATGACTTGTAAAAGAAATAAATGATGGGTAAAGTTACCTTTGAGCTCGATCTTTAAACTTTGATAGAGAAAGTGAAGCGGTAATGCCACGGCAAACCAACCTATGTAATTTTGGGCTGGAGCGACTCCTTCGGTAAATTCCCAAAAATCCAGAATAGGGGCAATGGGTTCGATTACAAAATCAAGCAATAACATCAACCCAACTCCTAGTAAAACTTTGGTAAAAAAGTTACCAGCTAAGTCTGCAGCAATGGCACCACAACAAATGACAAGGATGGCCCAATTAATTCCTATTAAAAAAGGAACTCCTGCTATTTTCCATCCAAGTGCTTCACCGTATTGATAATGTCCAAAGATCAAACCATAATTCACTCCTAACGCTTCTGCCACCATACCTACAATAAAAGCAATCAAGGCAACAAGGTATACTTTGGGCGCATGACTACTTGTCAACATCAACAATACAAAGCACAATGTGAGATTAAGGGGCGTAGCCCCAACAAACCATTGAGAGTCTCCATAAAGAATTCCCACAATACCACATAAATGGAACAACCATATAATCCCTATGGCAATATTAAGAAACAATAGAGGTGTTTTTTTAATCATCAAGCCTTGAAAATTCATCGCTCACTATTTTAGCAGACAATAAACACAAAGGGATACCGCCGCCAGGGTGAACACTTCCTCCACAAAAGTAAAGGTTTTTAAATTGCCCCGAAAAATTAGGATGACGTAAAAAGGCTGCCATTTGATTGTTGCTTGAAGCTCCATATAGTGCTCCTAAATACGATTGTGTTTTTTGTTCAATTAGAGGTGGGTTTAAGACCTCTTCTGCTGCAATAAAAGGAGTTATTTTTTCTCCTAAAACACGTTCGATTTTAGTTAAAACATGCTTTCTTAATGTTGGAATTTCTTTCTCCCAATCAATACTTGTCCCTACTGGGGTATTGACCATAACGAACCAGTTTTCATGCCCTGAAGGAGCATCACTAGGGACATTTTTAGCGGTAATATTGATATAAATAGTTGGATCTTTGAATAACTGTTTTGCACCAAAAATAGCCTCAAACTCTCCTGGATAATCTTCTGAAAAGAGAATATTATGCAGGTCTAATGCTGGAAAGGATTTTTTAACACCCCAATAGAAAATCACAGCAGAACTAGACCTCTCTTGCCTCAAGGTTTTTTCTGGGGCTTTAGCTTGAGGTAAAAGTTTTCTGTAGGTAGGGTAAATATCCATATTTGAGACAACATAATCTGCAAGGTGTTTTTGTCCCTTTACTAAAACTCCTTTAACACGGTCTTTTTCTTCAATGATATTCTCTACTTTTTGCTTAAAGTGAAATTTTACTCCCTGTCTTTGGGCTAAATCGAATAGAGAATTACTAATACTCACCATCCCCCCTTCTGGAATAAAAGTACCATAGTGAGATTCCAGGTGTTGAATAAGAGACATAATCCCCGGAGTCTGGTAAGGAGAAGAACCATTATAAGTCGCGAAGCGATTGTATAATTGTATTAAATGTGGTTCTTTTAACGCTGCTGTATTAACTTGATCTAAGCTTTTATTTATTTGAAATAAAGTAAGGTGACGTAATGCTTTTAGGGTTTTAACGGAGAATAAGGTTTTCCATCTATGAAGTGATTTTTCGAGAAATAATGCGGCTGTTAAATCGTATTTTTTTTTGGCTTTTGTCAAATAAGCCTTTAAAACCTCTGGAGGGACCCCTAACTTTTTTTCCACTTCTTTTAGGTATTGCGCTGTATCACTAAACGCAGTCAAACGGGTGCCATCTTCCCAAAAATATTGACAAGCAATCTCTTTTTTTTGATAATTAAAGTGTGTTCTGGGATTTTCACCACATAACTCAAATAGTTCATCTACATAGTGAGGCATGGTAAATAAAGAAGGGCCTGCATCAAAACGATATTGTTCTAATGAAAAAGCGCTGAGTTTACCCCCAGGATAATCATTCGCTTCGAAAACCTCTACCTTATATCCTTTTGCGGTTAATCGAATTGCTGTGGCAATCCCTGCAATCCCGGCGCCTATAATGACTACTTTTTTATTCATCTTAGTAATTGTTCGTCGTTAATTACTAAAAAACGGGCAAAAAGGTCTTCTTTATACCAGCGTTCTTTCTTTGTTTGTTTGACGATTTGTTTGTGCGCGTTATCTTTATAGGCAAACTGCATTACCTCTTCCATTGAATTCCATATGCTTATGGTAGCTTGTTGAATAAAAGGCCATTCTCCTATCCCTTTATAATAACGCACTCCTTGTGCGGTTTCAATCGCCTTACTTGCTTTTGGTACAGCACGCCAAAAAGACAATAAGCGTTGTGGTCTAAGTGTAGCCCGAGTTATTATGGCAACTGGACTCGTTTTTAGGTGCTGGTTTTTTGTGGAGACAAATGGATTTAATCCACTCCACAATCCATGACTTGCAGTATTGGTTAAACTCAATCTTCTAATATCACTCGCTTTTTCTTGATAAGATTTAATCAATACATTATTTTGATAAAAATGATCGGCTGAATCTTGATCTTCCCAAACCGTTAAGAGGGCATAGGTGGAAAAATCTGGTGTTAAACTAAATCCTTGTCCAGCCCCTGTACCCAATAATTTAAAAAAGCTTAAACCGGGGACATTCTGCAAAAAAGGAAAACCAACCCCCATTTGCTTAAAAGCCCAAAACTTGTTTTTGGTAAAGGAAAATAAATAAAGTTGGGTAACTTGAGATTTGATGATTTCGTTTTAATTCAAATTTAACTGATTTTTTAAAAAAACGCCTCTGCTAATAGGATTTTAGAATTTGACTTTGGAAGTAAAATAGCAGAGGCGTTGAAACCAAATTGAATTAAACTGTTTAAATATAATTGATTTTTCTTATACAAAACAAACTTTAGTCAATCTTTTTTTTTATTTCGTTAAACAATTTCTATTTTTCAATGAATTTCATCCAAAAAAACTATTTATAAGGTGTCACCTTTGAATGCATAGATTAATTTAGTTTTCTTATTTTTGATTTAACACTAAATTATTTCTTATGACAACTACTTTTGTTGCAAATATTGTTATCATCACTACTTTTTTAGTCTGTTTTTTTATTGGGCGAGATATGCTTAAAAAATAAGTTATGAAACTCAAGAAAATTCATTCCCTCATAGACAAATCCATTTACATCCTCATTTTCTTAAATGTAGGTGCAATGATTTTAGAATCTCACGAAAATATTAGAATGGCTTATGGTGTTTCTTTTAATATTTTCGAATTACTTTCAATTGTTATATTTAGTGCAGAATATATTTATCGCATTGTTTATGCAAGCTATAAGGAAGGAACAAAAGGAGCCTTTGCTTATATTTTTAGCTTTTATGGCTTAATCGATCTAATCTCTATTTTACCATTCTATTTAAATCAAATAATTAAAATAGACGGAAGGTTCTTTAGAATACTTCGCTTATTTAGATTGACTCGTATTTTTAAAGTAGGGAGGAAGAGTAAGTCCCTCAAAGTATTTACAAGAGCGTTAATATCAGTTAAAAGCGAACTAACTTTCACACTATTTCTGTCTGTGATTACCATTTTATTTTCTGCTTCTGCCATCTACTATTTAGAGAATGAAGCACAACCCGATAAATTTTCTAGCATTACAGAATCTGTCTGGTGGGCCACTGTTTCACTTGCAACGGTGGGTTATGGAGATGTATATCCGGTTACTGTTGGAGGAAAGATTTTCGCCTCTTTAATCTCACTGGTTGGAATTGGAGTAGTCGCGATTCCCACTGGGGTGATAAGTGCAGCCTTTGTAGAAGAAATATACAAGGAGCGAATCAAGCGCAAAATGTAAAGAAACGCTAAAGCGATATAGAATTATCGCTTATCTTTACAAGGCTATGAAAAAAATAATTGTTGTAGGGTCTGGATTCTCCTCCCTTTCTGTGGCGTCTTATCTTGCACAAGAAGGACATCAAGTCGAAATCTTTGAAAAAAATGAAATGCCTGGTGGGCGTGCGCGTCAATTTAAACGCGATGGTTTCACCTTTGACATTGGTCCTTCTTGGTATTGGATGCCAGATGTTTTTGATAGCTATTTTGGAGACTTTGGGAAAAAAGTAGCAGATTATTATACGCTAGAAAAATTAGATCCTGGATATGAGGTCTATTTTGATAATCAAGAATCGATTAAAATTGGCGATAGCCTTGAAAAGATATATGCCGCTTTTGAAGAAGAAGAAGCAGGGAGTTCTGTCCCACTCAAACGCTTTATAAAAAAAGCAGCAGACAATTATGATATTGCCATTAAAGACTTAGTTTATCGACCAGGAGTTTCACCGCTTGAACTCGTCACTCCCGCTACGATAAAAAAAGTAGGTTACTTTTTAAGTACAATCAAGAAAGAGGTGATGAAAGAATTTACCAATCCGCGTTTAGCGCAAATTCTACAGTTTCCTGTTTTATTTTTAGGGGCAAAACCCAGTCAAACACCCGCCTTTTATAATTTTATGAATTTTGCTGATTTTGGCCTTGGTACCTGGCACCCAGATAAAGGGATGTACAGTGTGGTAGAGGGTATGGTTAAACTGGCGAAAGAGCTCGGGGTAGCTATTCATCTCAATGAGACAGTAGAAGAAATCCTTGTCGAAAATAAAAAAGCTGTAGGGATCATCTCTAATGGTAAAAAATTCAACGCAGATATTGTTATTAGTGGAGCCGACTATCATCATTCAGAAACATTATTAAAGCCTCAATACCGGGTCTATAGCGAAGCCTATTGGGACAAAAAAACATTTGCCCCATCCTCTTTACTCTTCTTTGTAGGAATGGACAAAAAGGTAAAGAACGTTTCTCATCACACCTTGTTCTTTGATGTAGATTTTGATGCCCATGCCGCAGATATATACGATCAACCAAAATGGCCCAAAGCGCCTTTATTCTATGCCAACTTTCCTTCTATAACAGATGCCTCTATGGCTCCAAAAGGAAAAGAAGCTTGCTTTTTATTAATTCCTATTGCACCAGGACTAGAGGACACAGAAGAATTACGTCAAAAGTACTTCGATATCGTTATTGATCGTATAGAAACCCTTACAGATCAATCTATTAGAGATAGTATTCTTTTTACTGAATCTTTTTGTGTTAATGATTTTGTAGAGCAATACAACTCTTATAAAGGAAATGCCTATGGAATGGCCAACACCCTATTACAAACTGCTTTTTTAAGGCCTAAATTGAAAAGTAAAAAAGTAGAAAACCTATACTTTACTGGTCAGTTAACGGTTCCTGGGCCTGGGGTTCCTCCTTCTCTAATTTCGGGGAAGATTGTAGCCAATCTGGTTTGTCCCCCCACCACCAAATAAGTGTCCATTGATTTTCTTTTTCTTGAATGACTGAATCTATTATACTAATATTTTTAGTCAACAGATCGTTATAAGTATTTAATTGCTCGTTGATTTGTATCCACAATTCAAGGCGTTTAAATAAGTTGTATTTTATGAAGTGATCTTTTTGGATATAACGTCTGTTCTTAATCCAAAAATTGTTGTCCTCTACATCAATTTTTTCCAAATCAAAAACCCATTGATGGGCGAGACGATAGGTGAATTCCTCTATGTAGGTCTTCTCTTCTTTATCAGTATTGATCATTAAGTACTTAAGAAATGTACCATCATAATTGTCATTGACTAAGCGTCCAATCTTTGATCCTAAAAAACGGAAAGTTCCGTCTAATTTTATGGCGTCATAAACTACCCTGGGAGGATTAAATGGATCACGATTGGTATAATAGGCCATTGGGGCATAATAAAATTCTTGATCTTCTTCATAAAATATAAATATACTGTCATTATCCTGTTCCCATCTTCTATATTGTTCTTGGTATAATGCTGTTACCCATTCATTTGTTTCAATATATTCTTGGGTGTAATCCTGCATTTCAATAAGCTCATTCCGAAGTCCTATCAAGTTGTCTATGTTGTTTTCGCGATCATCAAATTCACCTCCTTGTTTCTCAACAGAAAATGACACTAAAACCCCAAAAAATACGATTAAAAACTCGACAAAACCTTTTTTTAGACGATCGTAAAAATCGCGTAAAGAAAAACGATCTCCAACGGTAAAGATTCGAATAAACCAGTTGAGTTCATTACGGTTTTTCCTATTTTCAGCCATAAATTATATAGTTCGCACAAGGAATATTATACCTCTTCTTTCTCCAAAGATACAAAAGACTTTTTCTCATCAAAGATTTCCCCTACAAGGCTTACTAAATATTCTTCAATTAGCTTTTTAAAGTCTTGATCAACTAAAGCGGTATTCGCCCCTTTTGGAAGATCTTTACGGTTTAAAGGGAGGACATAAGCCTTGGGCTTTTTAAGGGAAATTATCCCTACCTCAACTTCTGGAGTAGTTGTATATGCCCATGCATAAAGCAGTAGTTGAAACAAAGGTAGTTTTTTGTATTCACCAACAAAACCCTCCCAATTTGCCCAAGTTAATTTACTGGGTTCAACATTTCCAGTTTTATAATCGATTAATCTAGTCACTCCATTAAATTGATCCACCCGATCTATTTTCCCACTTATGTTTACTTTATAGGGAAAAATATCTGACCCTAAGGGAGTGCTAAAAGGTAATTCTAAGGCATGAATAATCAATTCATTACCTTGTTTTACAAGTGCTTTTTCCTGGGCTAAAAATTGCTTGATACTTCTTTCATAAGCTTTTAAGATTAAATAATTTTCTCCTCTAGGAACAGGCATTTTGGGATAAGCCTTTTGATATTGGAGAATCATCATAGCAGGCAACTCAATAAGCATTTTGTCATAGTAAACTAATTGCATGGGCTGTCCAATATGGGGTGTATACAAAGTTTCTAGACAATCATGAACTAAAGTTCCTTTTTGTAAATCAGAAAGTATTTTTGTGGGGCTAGTTTCTTCTTTAATCTTTAGTAAATAACGGTTGTAGAATCCAATTGGATCATAGAGATAATTCCCCAATGAAGTTGGTGAAAATCCTTTTAAGGCCAGTTGTTTTAGCTGTTGAATCATAAAAGGTGTTTTTTTAATCACAGTCTCATTTAATGAAGGTGGAGGAATCATTGAATTGTATTTTCGATCACTAAACCGATGTTGTGGAAAATTATTAAATTCTAACTGACGAATAAACCTACTTTTTTCTCCTGCACTTAGCCCTTCACTTTTTGAATTATATAATAAATGAATGTTTTTAGCTCTTTGCAACAAACGATAAAAGTGATAAGTATAGATGGCATCGTTCTCTAAAAAAGTAGGCAAACCAAATTGCTTTTTAATAGCGAAAGGGAAAAAGCTTTGATCGTTTTTACCCACAGGTAAGACCCCTTCATTGACATTAGTAATTAAGAGGTGGTCAAAATCTAACGCCCTTGTTTCTAACATCCCCATAATTTGAACTCCTTGAACAGGATCACCACTAAAATCAATGGTTTCTAGGGAAAGGCTTTCTCGAAATAAGAAAGAAAAAGCGTTAACTTCAATAGGAAATAATGCTGCTTCAACCTGGCATTTAAGCTGTAAAAAAACTTTTTTTAACACAGCCATTACGGCAATATTAAAGTACTCTTTTTGTTGATTAAAGTCCACTTCAAATAATTGAACTAGTGTAATTAATTGATCTATTAAGGCCGTAACACTACCCTCTACAGAAGCAAAAATCAGTCTGCCATAATCACTTTCTAATAAAGGGGATATTTCGTCTTTAGCAACCCATGGATTAAAGTTTTCTTTTAAAGCATCAATGCATTTTCTCAGCTTGATTGACAGTGTGTTTAATTGTGTCAACAATGGTGGAAATGACAATAATTTCAAAGTGGTTTTTCTTTCTATTCCCTCTAGCGTGGCGGTAGCGTGAAGATCAATCAATGTTTGAAAAAAACCACTAATGGGCAATTGATGTATCGCATAGCCCATGGTGACATTCCATTGGGGTAAATCAGAAGGTAGTACAGACAAAACCGGCAGCAAAAGATTTTCATTCCCCAACACAACAGCGGTAGTTCCTATCGCATCTTTATTTTGTTGAAGAAATTCATGAATATATTGTGCCTGATCAATATTTCCTGCAAAACCAATTGCCTGAATATTCTTCTCTTTCAAAAAAGAGCTCTCATTTAAGCTTTGGGGGTTTTGCCGGTAGTATTTCCATTTTTGATGATAGGATCGGATAAAGCGCCCTGCTGAATGTATTTTATCCTCGTAAAAGGTCTTGTCCAAATCCCATATAATTTCTCCTTTATTTTTAGCTAAAAACTCTTGCATTAAATTCTGCTCTGCTTGATTTAAAGCATTGAATCCAATAAAATAATGCACTTTAGCTGTATGCTCCAAATAGATCTCCAATGCGTCTAAAGCGTCTTGATAAAGCATTCCTAATGTAGCCCATTGTTGGTCTAATAAAAGGGATTTAAAGTCTTGAAATATAGGGTAAAGTTGCTGCCAAAAAACAGCTGGGAAAGACTGTTGATTCTCGGTTAAATAAAGATCCTCTAATTGATAAAATTCCCCTAAATTTTCTAAACTTTCTCTTGCATTAACAAGATAAGAATCAATATCATTAAAGTCTTTTAGCAATCGTGGTCCCCATTGCATAAAGTTGGTAAAATTATCTTGATATTTTTTTGGAATATTTTTTCTATAGGCATAATAAAGGCTAAATAGCAAATGGTTTTGATTTGCTCTTTTTAAAGATGACAATTGCTCAATAAAGGATTCAATACTAAAGATTTCGGGTGCAAATTGGGGTTTTTCGAGCGCTTCAATTAGATAATGTTGTAAAAATACTCCTGCTCTTTTACTGGGTAATATAATGACCATTTCTTGCAAATTGTTGTGTTTGCTTAAAAGGGATTGAATAATTTGTTTTAAAAAGGGCGTCACCAGAATTGAATTGGTAGATTAAAATAAGAAAAAGTAAGAACTCTTATAGAATTATAGGTAATAAAAATGCCTTAGTTTCCCAAGGCATTATAGAAGCTTAATTATAAAGGGTTCTATTTCCCCAAAGCGAATTGAACGCGTCGGTTAATTTTTCTTCCTTTAGCAGTATTGTTATCCCCAATAGGTCTTTCTTCTCCAAATGCAGCGGTAGAAACACGTGAAGCATCAGCACCAGCAGCAATTAATGCAGCTTGAACTGCGTCTGCACGCTCTTGAGAAAGTTTTTGGTTATATCCTTTACTTCCATCACTTGAAGCATGACCTTCAACAATAAAGTTGTAGGTTGGGTAGCTTTCTAATATCGATTTAATTTTTGCAATAACTGCTGCAGAGTCATCTCCTACTATTTCAGCAGATTCTGCTTTGAAGCGAATCATAGAACCTTCTTCGTTAAGTGTTGAAATTACATCTTGAGGTAACTCTGGGCATCCATTGTTTTCTGCTACACCTGCAAGTTCTGGGCAAGCGTCGTCTTTATCTGCAACCCCATCACCATCGGCGTCTGGCCAGGGACAACCATTGTTTTCTGCTGGGCCAGCTACTTCAGGACAAGCATCATCTTTATCGTTGATACCATCTGAATCTGTATCTGGGCAGCCTCCCATTTCAATCGTTCCAGGACGGTTTGGACAAGCGTCTTCGATATCAGATAAACCATCTCCATCTGAGTCTGGACATCCATTCATTTCTTTAGAACCTGCTCTTTTTGGACAAGCATCTTCGCTATCTCTAATCCCATCTCCATCAGAATCAGGGCATCCTTGAAATTCTTCTAGACCTGCTACTTCTGGACAAGCATCATATTTATCGTATACTCCGTCACCATCTGTATCAACACCACCAAATTTAAGGTTTATTCCTAATTGATGTTGAAAATGAGCTACAGCTCCCGTTTCAAAAGCTTCTTTGTAATTTATTTGATAAGAAAATCCAATGTTATCATTTGCCCAATAAGCAAGACCTGCACCAAGGATAAATTGGAAAGAACCTTCATCATCAAAATAAATATAACCTCCACCTACTTCGGTATATGGTTCCCATGTTGAACTTTTCTCAACAAGTGAGTTTTTAAAAGTAAGATCGAAAGATTTATAGATAAAATTTGGGACTTGCTCACCGCCAAAATTTGATAGCCTATTAAAGCTTATACGACTAGCCAATGAAAATCTTTCTGTTATATTTCGACTAAGACCTAAGGTTGTAATTGCTGGAATAGAATTCCAGTTCTCAGTAGAATAAAAATTCTGAAAAAGTTTTCCAGTATTTCCAATGGTGTTATTTCCTGTTTTTCCAGTTGGATAGGTATCGATTGCGTTTGTTGCAATAGTCACAACCCATGGATTATCTTCATCCTGTGCAAATACAATATTTGAAAAAATCATTGCAAGAGCAATGATTAAACATCTACTTATAATTTTCATTTAACGCTACTATAAAGCTAAAATAACCGATTTTATTGAAGTTTCAAAGTTTTTATGAGCTTAATCCTTAGTTAGGAGAGTTGATGGATTTTGATAGGTTTTTCAGCTTCAAGATCCAAATAAACCAAAAACATCTTTACTTTTTTCTGGATAATTTTTTCAATCCATTCTGCATAAAGTTTTACCTGATGGATGTGTTCTGATTTTTCTTTTCCAGTTTTATAATCAATCACATATGCGCCTTGTTCTCCCAAACCTACTCGATCTGGTCGAAGAACCCCTTGTTTTGGGATAAGAATAGCTTTTTCATTGAGTACCTTATAATCCCTTGAATAAAAACGAGCTAAGTCTTCTGTCTGCATTAATTCATTAAACAAAACCCTAAGGTTTATTTGTTCCTCTTGGCTAATTTCTCCTTGTATATAAGCCTCTGCCAAAACACTTTCTAATTCCTCTTGATAGTTTATCTTCTTAAGTAAGTCATGAATTAGCACTCCTAACAAACGAGCGCTCTCACGTTCCTCACTTCGAGCCATTTGTAGAACAAGTTTTTGTTCATATGGATAAAGGCTTAATCTTCGCAGTGAATTATCTTGATTTTTTAAAGAAATTTCTCCTTCTGAGGGTTTTTTAGATAAGCTTCCCCATTCATAGATCAACTCGTTTTCTTTCTGAATTTCAACATGGGGTAGTAGATTCTTCAAAACAGCCACATAACTCTTTTTTTCTTTGTTTTGTTCGTTCACATAAAGGTAAAGTTGTTCACTTGCTCTAGTTGTGGCGACATAAAAAACATTCCAGGCATCCATTTCTTCTTCTTGCTTTTTCTTGTGATAAGCTCTCTCTCCATATTCCCCATAATTCAATAATCTTTTAGAATACCTCACCCAGGCTAAAGAAAGCTGATTTCCAAAAAAAGATTGGGGTAACATCCAAACGTTTTCTTGATGATTTGAATGGATTAGACTGTCTGCATAGGGGAAAAAGACAATCGGGAATTCTAGTCCTTTTGCTTGATGAATAGTTAAGATTCTCACTCCCAAACTATCATCTGGAATAGTAAGGCTTTCGGATTCTTTTTTCTTTTCCCAAAATTGAAAAAATGAAAGTGGATCGGCTTTTTCATTTTGACTATAATCAAAGGCCAAATCTAAAAAAGCCTTTACATAGGGATTGGCCATTTCTATTCCTGGAAATAAAAAACATGCTTTTTCTAAGACTATCATTACTGCCCGATGATCAAAGAATTTAAAATTAAAGCTGATTCCCTCTTCTTTCCAAACTTGCTCGATATTACGTGGGATATTCTTCAAAAGAAATTGATGCAAGTCTTCTTTTCTTGCTTTAGCAGGATACAAAAACACCAAGTGATCTTTTTTAATTGCTAGATCATTAGGTTTAAAATACAACTGAATTAGTGACGCAAGGAATCTTACTTGAGAATTTTCTTCTAATCGCAATGAGTTACTGGTGATTGTGGGGATTCTTGAAGTAAACAAGCCTTTAGCAATAAGATCTGCTTGTTTCTTTTTTCGAACTAGCACCACCATATCTGAGAAGGAATACCCTTGTTGCTTACATTGTTCGATTTCTGACACAATGCGTTTTGTATAGGGGTTTTCTTTAAATGTTTTTTGGTTTGGAAAAAAAGTCAATTTTACATAGCCTTCCAAGTTTGAAAAAGCTTTTTGCTGTGCATGTTCACCAAATAAGGTCCTATTTTCAGGATATTCTAAATACTCCGTAATGCATTGATAAAGATGATTATTAAACCTAACAATGCTCTTTGCACTTCTGTAATTGGTTGATAAATGGTTTACTTTTTTTTGAATTTGAAAAGGAGGCTCTTTTTCAATCAAATCAATAAACTGATTTACATCTCCTCCTCGCCAGCGATATATTGATTGTTTAGGATCTCCAACTAGCATTAGGCTTCCGCTGCGATTATCTTCATTTAAACTTACAAGGGCTGTTTCAACAAGCGGGATTAAATTAGCCCATTGTAAAGAAGAGGTGTCTTGAAATTCATCTAAAAAATAATGGCGATAATTTTCTCCTAATCGCTCATAGATATAAGGAGTGGGCTGAAATAAAATTTCTTTTGCTATTCGCTCGTTAAAGGTAGATAGTAGGACTTTATTGGTCTCGCTTTGATAAGCTTCTAGCTCTCGAGATAAAGAGGTCAAAAGGTTCAACGGAATCCATTGTTTTTTAATATCCTTGATTAATTGCCACTGAAAAAACAAGTTTAATCCCTTTTTAAAATACCCAATGATTTGACCACTTAAACGATCTATGCATTGTTTGACTTCTGCATCGACTTTCATGGGGTAAAGCGGTTTTCCTTCCTTAATGTTTTGATATAGTTGCCCCTCATCAAATCCCATAAAATCTCCTTTGGATAATTTTAAAAAGCGATTATACAGGGTTTTCCTACTAAAATGAGATGCTTCTAATCCGTGTTCCTTAAATAAGTTAAGTGCCGTCTTTCCAATCTCTGTTAATTCAACAACAAGGTTGTTGTGTTTGTGCTGTAAAAATGCTTGTTGCTTTTTTCTTTCCGAAGGACTTAAAAGCGCAATGCGCTGAATCTGTGTTCTATCATTTTCATTGAGTAGCAGTTTTGCTGCATCCATGAGATTCTGTTTAAGCTCCCAGCTTGAAGTGCCCTCGTCGTCCATCTTTTCAAAAGTGAACTGTTCTAATATGAGGGTAAGATTTGACGCTTCCCCTACACGATCCAATACCCGATCGACAATTTCTTCTAAAAAATCTTCTACCTCTAGGGTAACATCAAAATTATAAGACAGCCCCAAATCTTTTGCAAAAGCTCTAATCACTCTATGGGTAAAGCTATCTAGTGTGATCACATCAAATGCAGCATAATCGTGAAGAATGGTTTGCAAGCTTCTTTTTGCCCTATGTTGTAATTCCTGGGGAGTAATCGCAAGGGTTGCTAATAAGACCTTCCTCATGGGGTCAACTTGATCTGTGTTGTTTTGAAGGGCTAATTGATGTAATTGCAACAGTATTCTATACTTCATTTCAAACACCGCCTTATTGGTAAAGGTCAAGGCTAACATGCGATTAAAGTATTCGTCTGTGCGACCGCTCAATAGCTTTGTCAAGTATTTTTGAACCAATAAAAAAGTTTTCCCTGACCCTGCAGAGGCATTAAAAATCTGAAAAGGTGCTGGAATGTCCTGTATCATGATGATGCAATAAATGTAATTAATCTTTAGATTTGTACTATTAATGTTTTAAAAAAAAAGATATGGCTTTTGAATTACCACAACTTCCCTATGCTTATGATGCTCTTGAACCGCATATCGATGCGCGTACAATGGAAATCCATCACAGCAAACACCACAATGGATACACAAACAATCTAAACAATGCAATTGCAGGAACAGATTTAGAAGGAAAATCTATTGAAGACATTTTAACAGGACTTGACATGAACAATGGCGCTGTTCGCAATAATGGTGGCGGATTTTATAATCACGCTCTTTTTTGGTCAACAATGGGCCCTAATGCAGGCGGAGCTCCAACAGGAGAATTAGCCACTGCTATTTACGGGGCTTTTGGTTCATTTGAGGCATTTAAAGACGCCTTTAGTAAAGCAGCTGCAACGCGTTTTGGTTCTGGTTGGGCATGGTTATGTGTTCAAAAAGGAGGAAAATTAGAGGTGTGTTCTTCTGCTAACCAAGATAATCCCCTTATGCCAGGGATTGGATGTGAAGGAACACCTATTTTAGGTTTAGATGTATGGGAACATGCTTATTACTTAAACTATCAAAACAGACGTCCAGATTATATTGCTGCATTTTTTAATGTAGTGAATTGGGAAGCGGTAAGTGTATTATATGCAAAGCATGCATAACTAGCTTTTGATAAAAATAAGAGAGGGCTTATTGCCCTCTTTTTTTTGCTTCAAACTGAAGTAAAATAAAAAAGGAGGAATAAATTCCTCCTTTTTTGCCCCAAATCTTACCATGAACTTAACCTACTTATGTTCTGGTGATGTAAAAGTGCAATTTCTGGTTCAGCTAGACTAAAAAAATCGATTAACTGCATTTTTAACCGATTAAGTGTTAATAAGCTCTTTCCGATTTTCCCTCATAAAAGTTCATAAAGGCTTTATTTACAACACGATTACCACCTGGAGTCGGATAATCGCCAGTAAAATACCAATCGCCTTTATTTTCTGGACAAGATTGATGTAGCCCCTCTAAGGTTTGATAAATGATTTTCACTTCACATGAAATAGATTTATGCGTTAGAAGTACAGCGATTTTAGCAGAAATTTCTTCTTGACTAAAAGGAGCATATAAAGCCTTGACGTGATTGATAACCTCAGTGTCATTATTCTCTACACTTGAAGTGCAGTTAATATAAATTTCTTTGAGCGTTGTATCAAGGGTGCCTTTATCTTTATGTAAATCAAGTGCGGCTTGAAAAGCGACAAAATCTTCTAGCTTAGCCATATCAATTCCATAACAATCTGGATAGCGTATTTGTGGAGCACTAGACACTACAACGATTTTTTTTGGAGATAAACGATTAAGCATTGTCAAAATACTTTGTTTCAAAGTGGTCCCCCTTACAATACTATCATCAACAATCACTAGATTGTCGGAAGGTTTTACAACCCCATAGGTAATGTCGTATACATGGGCGACTAAATCATCTCGACTATTATCTGCTGTAATAAATGTTCTTAGTTTGGCATCTTTAATCGCAATTTTTTCAATCCTTGGACTTAAATTGAGTAGTTCTTTTAGCTTTGCTTTATCAAATACATCACGTTCAAGCTCTTGACTGATTTGTACTTGTAGATGCTTTTGTGCAGCATTAACTAATCCATAAAAAGAAGTTTCTGCTGTGTTTGGGATATAAGAGAAAACTGTGTTTTTAAGGTCGTGAGAAATGCTCTTTAGTACCTGTGGAAAAAGACGCTCTCCTAAACTTTTACGCTCTTTATAGATGGCAGCATCACTTCCTCTAGAAAAATAGATTCTTTCAAAAGAGCAGGCTTTTTTCTCAAGCGACTTTAAAACAGGGTCAATTGAAACTTTCCCTGATTTTTTAATAACAATGGCATTTCCTGGAGTAAGTTCTTTAATATTATCTAGTGGAACATTAAAAACAGTTTGTATCACAGGCCGTTCAGAGGCAACAACAACTATTTCATCATTTTCACAATAATAGGCTGGACGAATTCCAGCAGGATCCCTTAAAACAAAAGCATCACCATGACCTATCATACCCGCCATGGCATAACCTCCGTCCCAGTTCTTTGCAGCCTTCTTTAATATTTTTGCAATATTTAAACGCTCTGCAATTTGAGGAGAAGCTTCAAACTTATTAAAGCCTTCTTTTTTAAGCTTCTTATAGATTTTAGCCACTGCGTCATCTAAAAAATGACCAATTTTTTCCATCACAGTGATGGTATCGGCCTTCTCTTTAGGATGCTGTCCTAAATCAACTAGGTTTTGAAATAACTCATTAACATTGGTCATATTGAAATTCCCTGCGACAATAAGATTTCGGTGCATCCAGTTATTTTGTCTTAAAAATGGATGGACACTTTCAATACCATTTTTTCCAAAGGTTCCATAACGCACATGGCCGAGCATTAGTTCTCCAACATAAGGAACACTGCGCTTTAATAATTCTGTATCATCGTTGAGTTCTGGATACTGTTCAATTTTTTCTTGAATACGAGAGCTAATTTGATTAAAAACATCTTGAATGGGTTGTTGTGCACTAGATCGAACCCTGCTAATGTATCTTTCCCCAGGAGCCATATTGTATTTAATACTCGCAAAACCTGCGCCATCTTGACCGCGGTTGTGCTGCTTTTCCATCATTAAATACATTTTATTAATACCATAGAGAGCCGTGCCATATTTCTCTTTATAATAAGAAAGCGGTTTCTTTAAGCGAATAAGGGCGATTCCACATTCGTGTTTAATGGCATCACTCATAAACAAAGGTATTATCAGTCCATTCAAAACTGGTTAGTTCTCTAAAACGATGAATTCTCTTGTTTAAAGTTTCTACTTTTACTTCTTCAATGGCTTTGACCCCAAATGCTTCAACAGTAAAAGAAGCAAAAACAGATCCTACTACTAGGGCTTGTTTAAGAATGTCAAAGTTAATGTCTTTGGCTTGCGCCAAAAAACCTGCGAGACCTCCAGCAAAGCTATCTCCAGCTCCTGTAGGATCAACTACTTGATCGATAGGGTAAGCAGGAGAAATAAACACTTTTCCGTCACCATAAAGCTGTGCACCATGCTCTCCTTTTTTAATAATTACGTAACGCGGTCCCATCTCATGTATTTTCTTAGCTGCTTTATTAAGGGAAAATTCTCCCGTTAAAATTCTTGCTTCTTCATCATTAATGGAGATTAAATTCACTCTAGCGATCACTTCGTCTAAGGTTTCTCTATAGTGTTCCATCCAAAAATTCATAGAATCAAGGAGGGTGAAATTATTTGGATTAGTCAATTGATCTAGGCCCATTTTTTGCACCCCTGGGTGCAAATTCCCTATTACAACAACTTCACTGTCTTTAAATTCTGCTGGAATCTGTGGAGAAAATTTTTCTAAAACGTTTAATTGAGTATCTATTGTCGTTCTGGTATTCATATCGTCGTGATAACGACCACTCCAGGAAAAAGTTTTTCCACCTTTGACTCTCTCTACACCCTCTGCATTTATCCCTAGAGAAGTTAATTTCTCCATATCAGAAGGAGCAAAATCCTCTCCTATCACAGAAACTAAACCGCAGCGGATAGAAAACTTTGATGATGCTAAGGCGATATATGTTGCCGCACCCCCTAAAATGCGATTTACTTTATGGTAAGGGGTTTCTATAGCGTCATAGGCCATGGTACCTACAACAAGTAGTTTTTTACTCATATACAAAAATAAACTTCTTTCATCACCTTAGAAAACAATTTGCAATTGCTTTTTACTTTTTTTGCACAGACTGTTCATAATAATGATCATGTTCTGTCGCCATATTCTTTGCTGCCTGAACAGCCAAATAGTCACAGCGTTCATTTTGTGGATGATTGTTGTGTCCCTTTATCCATTGAAAACGAACCTTATGCTGGGCATTTATTTCCAAAAATCGCTTCCATAAATCTGGGTTTTTCTTTCCTTTAAAATTTTTCTTTTGCCAACTAAAGATCCATTTCTTTTCTATGGCCTCGATAACATACTTTGAATCTGAAAAGACCAAAACATCCATAGGGCTAAGTTTTAACATCTCTAAAGCTTCGATAATAGCAAGTAATTCCATGCGGTTATTGGTGGTGTATTTAAATCCTCTGGAAAATTCTTTCATGTATTCTTTCCCAACCCACTCTATAATGATACCATAGCCTCCTGGACCTGGGTTTCCCAGGGCAGAACCATCAGTATAAATATGTATTTCTGGCATTTAGCTTAGGAGTTGCTCTATTACTTTTGGAAAGTGAGCATATTCGAGTTGCTGCACTTTAGCCCCAATTTCGCTGGGATTGTCTTGCGGGTCTAGGGAAACTGCTTTTTGCAAAATCACACCCCCGTCATCATAATGTTCATTAACATAGTGGATGGTTATTCCACTTTGCGTTTCCCCAGCTGCCTTTACAGCCTTGTGAACATGCATCCCGTACATCCCTTTACCACCATATTTAGGTAATAATGCTGGGTGAATATTAATTATTTTTTTTGGATAATGTTGAACTAAAACATTGGGGATTTTTTTTAGATAGCCAGCTAAAACAATTAAATCTGGTTGAAACTCTTTCATATACTTAACAAGCACAAGGTCGTTGCTAGCGTCAAACCATTGACAGTGTATTCCCAAAGCATTCACTCTCTCATACACTTCAGCTTCTTTCCTGTTACACAAAACACTATGAACATTTATCTTATCGTGTTCCTTAAAATATTGAATTATATTTTGTGCATTTGTACCCCCACCTGAGGCTAAAATGATGACTTTTTTAACCATATCTATAAAAGTCAAAATTAAAGTTAAATCCTATAAATAACAAGGATTTGAAAAGGATTAAACGATGTAAAATAAATAATAAAAAAGCATTTTAACTTCTTTAAAACATTCTATGCTATAAAGTTTTTATATTTTTGCTGTCAAACAAAACTAAAACCATTTGTAATATGTCTGACATTGCATCAAGAGTTAAAGCTATAATTGTAGATAAATTAGGCGTTGACGAAAACGAAGTTGTAACAGAAGCAAGCTTTACCAACGATCTAGGGGCTGATTCTCTAGATACCGTCGAATTAATTATGGAGTTCGAGAAAGAATTCGATATCCAAATCCCAGATGACCAAGCAGAGAACATCGCGACTGTAGGTCAAGCTATTCAATACATAGAACAAGCCAATTAAAATTTGGTAAGATGAGTCCAAGACGTGTAGTAGTTACCGGATTGGGTGCATTAACTCCTATTGGAAATTCAGTCCCTGCCTATTGGCAGGGACTTATTTCTGGAAATAGTGGAGCTGCCCCTATCACTTATTTTGATGCAACAGACTTTAAAACTCAGTTTGCTTGTGAGTTAAAAGGTTTTAATGCCTTAGATCACTTTGACCGCAAAGAAGCCAGAAAACAAGATCGCTTTACCCAATATGCTATGGTTTCTTCTGACGAGGCAATTCGAGACGCTGGAATTACTTTAGAAAATATAGATCAAGATCGCGTTGGTGTTATATGGGGTGCTGGTATTGGCGGCCTAGAAACTTTTCAAAAAGAGATGCTCAACTTTGTCGATAACGGACTTAAACCCCGCTTTAATCCTTTCTTTATTCCAAAATTAATTGCAGATATCGCTCCAGGAATGATCTCAATCAAACACGGATTTAGAGGGCCTAATTTTGCGACCGTTTCTGCCTGTGCTTCCTCTTCAAACGCATTGATAGACGCATTAAATTACATCCGTTTAGACCATGCAGATGTTATTGTTTCAGGAGGGTCCGAAGCTGGTGTAACCCAGGCCGGTATTGGTGGATTTAATGCAATGCATGCCCTTTCCACCCGAAATAATGACCCCAAAACAGCCTCTCGCCCTTTTGATAAAGACCGTGATGGATTTGTTCTAGGCGAAGGTGCTGGAGCAATTATACTAGAAGAATATGAACATGCAAAAGCAAGAGGCGCTAAAATTTATTGCGAATTAGCTGGAGGGGGGCTATCGGCAGACGCACATCACATGACTGCTCCACATCCTGAGGGCTTAGGCGCTAAAAATGTTATGATTAATTGCCTGCGAAATGCCAATCTTCAACCTACAGATGTAGATGCTATTAACATGCATGGAACCTCTACACCCCTTGGAGATATTGCAGAATCAAAAGCAATTCAAGAAGTTTTTGGTGATCATGCTTACAATATTAATATCAATTCAACAAAATCAATGACTGGTCACCTCCTGGGTGCAGCCGGTGCAGTTGAAGCTATTGCTTCTATCTTAGCTATTAAAGAAAATATTGTTCCCCCAACGATCAACCATCAAACTCCAGATGAAAATATTGATTCTAAGCTGAACTTTACCTTTGGCGAAGCCCAAAAAAGAGAAGTTAAAGTGGCGCTTTCCAACACTTTTGGATTTGGAGGCCATAACGCTTGTGTCCTTTTTAAAGAAATTGATTAAATTACTCTGTGCAATTTTTTCCTAAAATTTGGTCAAAAGAAAAAGAGAACTCCTCTCTAAATCATGCTCTTAAAGATATTCTGGGCTATGTGCCTAAAAATAAGCACCTATACCAAATAGCTTTTACACATCGCTCTGTCAATCGTAAAAATAAAGATGGTGGCTTTATTAATTTTGAACGACTTGAATTTTTAGGTGATACTGTAATTGATACTGTTGTCGCGCATTTCCTATTCAACGAACTTGATCAAGATAACGAAGGGGAACTCACTAAGATGAAGTCTAAGATTGTTAGCCGTGAAAAACTTAACTATATTGGGAAAGATCTAAACTTACTAAATCATCTATTCTGTGCTGGGAACAAAGAAAATTTTGGAGATGATATTTACGGGAATATACTCGAAGCCTTAATAGGAGCCGTCTTTGTTGATAAAGGCTATGAGCAATGTAAAAAAATTGTTTTTAAAGTTATTTTAAACCCCTATATTTCTTTAAATGATTTAAAAAAAGAAATTATTTCTTACAAAAGTGTTTTAATTGAATGGGGGCAGAAAGAAAAACACAATATTCAATTTCTTACAGAGAAAGAAAATAGCCTAGATTCCACCATCAATTACTACTGCAAGCTAATGGTCAATGATAAACTCTTATTCAAAGCAAGAGAGGTCTCTAAGAAAAAGGCAGAAGAAAAAGTGGCTAAAAGAGCCTATAAGATAATGAAAATCAAAGATCAAATTTAAGTTAAGACGGCATTTGTCCACTATTTATTGTAAATTTACAGTGAAGTAAACAGCGCTTTTATTAAGAAAAATATGCGCCAAAAAAAAATTGTTTTAACCACTGAATTTGAAGATTATAATGACTATGATCTTTTTGCTATTCATAGCCCTTTGGAAGACTTTTTTTTAGCTTTTCAATTGAATAAGACTTTGGGGACTAGATTTATAAATGTGACAGAGAGAATTAAACCACGAACTAAAATACCTTTTTTTAGTCGATTTATAAATGAGATAAGTACAGCAGATATACAGTGGGAATTGATTGCTAATCACTTTACCTCAGTTTCAAAAACAAGCGAAGAAAATCAATTATTCGATTCATTAATAGATGAGCAAATTAACTTAATCCCTAGCCTATCAAAGGTGGATTACTTTTTAAAAGTACCAAAAGAAAATCTTACGTCTGCACAAATAGCCCAATTGCAAAACCTAAATGAAATTCAAATGATTTACCCCATCACTGAAACCAAAATAAAAGAGAATCCAAATTTAATTTTTGACTAATGCCAAAAGTAAAGAAAACAAAAATCGTTGCCACTTTAGGACCTGCAACTTCTAACGAAGAAGTGATTGAGAAAATGATGCTAGCAGGAGTAAATGTTTTTCGCATCAATTTTTCTCACGCGGTTTATGACGATGTAGTAAAACGCATCAAAACCATTCGCTCTTTAAGCGAAAAACACAAAACATACACCTCTATTTTAGCAGACCTTCAAGGACCAAAATTAAGGGTAGGAGTTATTGAAGATGGAGCCATAGTTGAACCAGGAGATACAATTGAATTTATTACCACAGAACCTTTTGTAGGAAATAGTAAGAAAGCTTATATGACTTATAAAAGGTTTCCAAAAGATGTGACTGTTGGAGAGAAAATACTTTTAGACGATGGAAAACTTATTTTTGAAGTAATCTCAACAGATAAAAAAGAAAAAGTCACCGCTAAAGTAATACAAGGAGGACCATTTAAATCAAAAAAAGGAGTAAACCTTCCTAATACAAAAATATCACTGCCAGCCTTGACTGAAAAAGATATGGAAGATGCCATTTTTGCTATTAATCAGCAGGTAGATTGGATTGCTCTTTCTTTTGTGCGCAGCAGCAACGACTTAATCGGTTTACAAAAATTGATTGAAAAGTACAGTAAGCACAAAATTCCAATTATTTCTAAAATAGAAAAACCAGAAGCATTAGAAAACATTGATAAAATTATCGCCTATTCTGATGGTTTAATGGTTGCCCGTGGTGACCTGGGAGTTGAGGTGCCCGCGGCAGAAGTACCGCTAATTCAAAAGCAATTGGTGAATAAGGCGAAAAAAGCCAGAATCCCAGTAATTATTGCTACCCAAATGATGGAAACTATGATTGATAGCCTTAGCCCAACAAGAGCAGAGGTGAACGATGTGGCGAATTCTGTAATGGACGGAGCAGATGCAGTAATGTTATCTGGAGAAACCTCTATAGGAAAACATCCTGTTCAAGTGATTGAAATGATGACTTCTATCTTGAAAAGTGTTGAAAACTCCTCTTTAATTCAAGTCCCACAGACCCCTCCCTCTATCCGCACAAAACGATTTATCACAAAATCAATCTGTTATCACGCTGCTTTAATGGCAAATGAAATTGATGCTGCAGCAATTTGTACTTTAACCAATAGTGGTTACACAGCCTTCCAAATCTCTGCTTGGCGTCCAAAAGCACATGTTTTAGTCTTTACTTCAAATAAAACTATCCTATCCCAACTCAACCTTCTATGGGGAGTAAAAGCATTTTATTATGATAAGTTTGAAAGCACCGATAAAACCGTGGAACAGGTCAATACCATTGCAAAAGAAAATGGTTGGTTAGAAAAAGGGGATATGTTGATTAACTTAGCTGCAATGCCTATTATAGAAAAAGGTATGGTGAATACACTAAGGGTCTCACAAATCTAAAACGGGAGTTCTAACTGCACATCTAACGCATTTTTCGTTTCCTCTTTTTTGTGGGAAGTCTCTTGATTGTTCAAATTTGAAATCGTTATACCGATTAATCTGACAGAGTTCTGCAACTTTTCTTGATAGAGAAGTTGCTTAGCATATTCTATAATCATGCTTTTATCTGCAATAAAAAAAGGCAAGGTTTTACTTCGGGTTTGAAGTACGAAATCACTGTACTTTATTTTTAGTGTAATGGTTTTTCCAGAGGCTTTATGGCGTTTGATTCTTTTATCTAATTCTTTTGCGACTGCCTTTATTTTTTCTTCTAAAAATAATTCACTAGTCAAGTTCTCACTAAAGGTACGTTCAGCCCCCATAGATTTGGGTACTCGCGAGGGCTTAACTTCACTTGTGTGAATCCCTCTGACTGCATTGAAATAATAAAGACCCGCTTTACCAAAATGGTTTGTTAAAAATTCCTGGCTTTGGACTTTAAGTTCTTTTCCTGTAAAAATTCCCAGAGCATACATTTTCTTTGAAGTTACCTTTCCTATTCCGTGGTATTTACGAATATCTAAAGCTTCTAAAAATGGAATAACCTCTTCTGGAGGAACTGTTTTTTGTCCATTAGGTTTATTGTAATCACTGGCGATTTTTGCTACTAACTTATTAATTGAAATCCCTGCAGAAGCCGTTAGGCCAGTTTTCTCATATATTTTTGCCCTAATCTCTTCTGCCATTTTTGTGGCAGAATATAATTTTTTCTTGTTTTGGGTGACATCAAGATAAGCTTCATCTAGAGATAAGGGCTCAACTAAATCTGTATAAGTGTGAAAAATCTCATTGATTTGCGCAGAAACTTCTTTGTATCGATCGAATCGAGGTTTAACAAAAATCAATTCGGGACAATTTCGCCTTGCAATTATACCACTCATGGCACTTCTCACTCCATATTTACGGGCTTCATAACTTGCAGCTGCAACCACACCTCTATTTTCTCCTCCTCCAACAGCTATGGCCTTTCCCCTTAAGCTTGGGTTATCGAACTGCTCTACAGAGGCATAAAAAGCATCCATGTCCACATGAATTATTTTTCGCCATTTTTGTTGTGCATCCATCGCTTAAAAATACATATCTTCGACTATTAGAAAAAACTTCTTTATGATTGAAATTGAACGTAAATTTCTGGTCAAATCAAATGACTTTAAAAGTTTAGCTACCTCTAAAGTTTTTATTAAACAGGGGTACCTGTCTAAAGACCCCCATAGAACCGTTCGTATTCGCATTAAAGACAAGCAGGCTTTTTTAACCATAAAAGGGATTTCTAATGCCAGCGGGATGAGTCGCTTTGAGTGGGAAAAAGAAATTACTTTAGAAGAAGGAAAAACATTAATAAGACTTTGTCTCCCCACAATTATCGAAAAAACCAGATTTATTGTACCACAAGGAAAACTTTCATTTGAGGTGGATATATTTAAAGGCAATCACAAGGGGTTAATCATTGCTGAAGTTGAACTAAAGAATGAAAAAAAATCCATTGATTTACCCCATTGGGTTGGAAAAGAGGTGACAGGAAATAAACGCTACTATAACAGTTATCTGTCTTCTTCTAAGGAGTCGAAGAATTCTTTGTAGGTTAGGTTGTGGATTTTAAGAACTTTATATAAACTTTTAAGGGTACAATTTATTCCTTTTTCCATCTTCCAATACTGTATCCTACTCATGTTATTATCCCATGCAAACACCTCGTAACTTTTATAACCAGCATTTATTCTTAAAGTTTTTAACTTTCGACCAACGGAGTTGATTACTAGACTAAATTCTTTATAATAATCATCCCTCATAAATACTCGTTTAAATTACATTAGGCTTGCAAATAACTAAATAAAACAAAGAAATAATTACCTCTTTAAATATGTTTATTTTGAGAAATTTAACTTGATTTCACCTATTTTATTTCAAAGGAATTGTAACGCTTTTCTGTACTATGGTGCTTTACTTTTTGATAAAATTTATCATTTCTCCATAAGTCAAAAATGCTAACAATTTCCAGCAGCTTATAGTAAGCTATATTTTCCCTTGCACTGTCCATGCTTGAAAACTCCGGAGGGTGTTCTACAAGAGCTTTCATTTATTGACTCATTTGATAAAGCTCAATAAAATCCTCTTTTAAAATTAAAAAAAACAATCGTCTAATAAGAAGAGACGAATTTACTCTTGCTTATAAATCTTTACCTCTAATTGTCCTTGAGCATTCATATGGGCACGATACATTCCTGCAGTATTAAATTCTAAGGCTACATTCCCATTGGTATCCATTACAATAACTCCCCCATCACCGCCTAGATTTTCTACTTTTTTGAGCACTTGTTTTGATGCGGTCACTATATCAAGACCTTTATATTCAACTAGTGCAGCAATGTCATGAGCAACAACAGAACGTATAAAAAACTCACCCCAACCGGTTGCAGAAACTCCACAACTGGCGTTGTTTGCATAGGTTCCAGCACCAATAATAGGCGCGTCGCCTATACGATCCCATTTTTTATTGGTCATACCACCCGTAGAGGTGCCTGCGGCTAAATTTCCTGCTTTGTCTAAAGCAACACAACCAACTGTTCCAAACTTGCTATCTTTTACAAATGGATCATAAAAAGAGACTTTCTTTTGCGCTCTTTCTTGAACCCGTTGTAGGGCTTTCTTCCTTCTCTCTGTTATGAAATAACTATTGGGGACTGTTTCCATACCCAATTGCTTTGCAAATTGATCTGCTCCTTGACCAGATAGCATCACATGAGGAGATTTTTCCATTACAGCAATGGCAGCACTAATTGGATTTTTAATATGACTGACCCCAGAGATTGCTCCCGCGTTTAGGGTATTTCCATCCATAAAAGACGCATCTAAAGAAGCCCTTCCATTCGCTGTTAAAACAGCACCTTTACCTGCATTAAATAAAGGAGAATTTTCCATGACACGAATGGTTTTTTCGACCGCTTCTTGACTTGAACCTCCTTCTTTTAGAATAGCATGACCCACGGCTATCGCTTGGGCAAGTTTAGCACGATAGGCTTGATCCATTTCTGGTGTCATATTTTGTTTTAAAATAGTCCCTGCTCCACCGTGGATAACAATACCAAAGTTTTCATTGGATTGTTGTTGGCTAAAAGAAATTTGAACCATTAATAGAAAGAAAGACAGAATACTTGACTTGAACATTAGATATAATTTGAATACTAAGGTATAAAAATATAGATTGCAAAAATGAAGTTCGCATTCTTTGGGGATAATCCGGTTTCAACGTACATTTAAAAAAACGTAAAATCATGATAGAAGCTATCTTTAAAAAATTAGACCTATCGCCCTCTTCACAAGGTGGGTCAACAGGAGAGAACTGGTCGGGTAAAGGTGCCACAATCACTTCTGTTTCGCCAGTAGATGGAAAAAACATTGGAACAGTTTCAACCATTACGGTAGAAGAGTATGAACAAATTGTTGATCAAGCCGAAATGGCTTTTCAGGCGTTTAGAAAAATCCCTGCGCCAAAACGCGGGGAAATGGTACGACAACTAGGAGACGCATTACGAGAGAAAAAAGAAGCTCTAGGAGAACTGGTTTCTTATGAAATGGGTAAATCCCTTCAAGAAGGTTTAGGAGAGGTCCAAGAAATGATTGATATCTGTGATTTTGCAGTAGGACTTTCACGCCAGCTACATGGCTTCACCATGCATTCAGAAAGACCACTTCATCGCATGTATGAACAGTACCACCCTTTAGGAGTCATAGGGATTATTTCTGCCTTTAACTTTCCTGTAGCGGTTTGGAGTTGGAACACAGCTCTTGCGTGGATTTGTGGAAATGTGACCCTGTGGAAACCCAGCGAAAAAACCCCTTTTTGCGCGATTGCATGCCAAAAAATTACCGCAGATATTTTTGCAAAAAATGGCCTTCCCAGTGGAATAAGTAATTTGATTATCGGCGATGCCGAAGTAGGAAAATGGATGGCTGCAGATCAACGCATCCCTTTATTATCTGCTACTGGATCAACCGCTATGGGGCGATCTGTTGCACAAACTGTCGCTGCCCGTTTAGGAAAATCTCTACTAGAACTGGGGGGAAATAACGCCATTATTGTAACCCCGTCTGCTAATATAAAAACCACCATTATAGGAACTGTTTTTGGAGCGGTAGGAACAGCTGGTCAACGCTGTACCTCAACCAGACGACTTATTGTCCATGAGGACATTTATGACCAAATTAAAAATGGACTAAAACAAGCTTATAGTCAATTAAAAATAGGGAACCCTCTAGAGGCCAACAATCATATGGGGCCACTAATTGATCAACAAGCGGTTCGTCAATATCTCAATGCCCAAGAAGCAGTAGAAAAAGAAAATGGTCAATGGGTGATTAAAGGAGAAAAACTGGAAGGAAACCCCTACAAGAGTGGCTGCTATGTTTCCCCTTCTATTGCAGAAATTTCCCCCGATGCACAAATCGTTCAAACAGAAACTTTTGCTCCATTAATGTATTTAATCAAATATAGCGGGGAAATTGAAAACGCCATCGCCATTCAAAACGATGTTAAGCAAGGCCTTTCTTCGGCTATTATTACACAAAATATTCAAGAGTCAGAAGCCTTTTTATCCCATTGGGGAAGCGATTGTGGGATAGCTAATGTAAACATAGGCACCTCTGGTGCTGAAATTGGTGGTGCATTTGGTGGTGAAAAGGAAACCGGCGGGGGACGTGAAAGTGGATCTGATGCATGGAAAGTTTATATGAGACGGCAAACCAATACCATTAATTTCTCTAACGAATTACCCTTAGCACAGGGAATAAATTTTGATCTATAATCGAAGATTATTGTATCTTCACTAAAAATTAAAAACATGTATTCAGCGCTTAAAACAGTTCATTCTTATTGGGCTTATCTTGCATTAGCTATTTTAATTATCGGCTCTATTAATGCCTTAATTGGAATGAGTACCAAAAAAGACTTTGGTCAAAGAGACCTGCGTATTTCTCTTTTTGGATTGATCTTTTCGCATATCCAATTATTAATTGGTTTAGTCTTATATTTTGTCTCCCCCTTGTTTGCACAATGGAGTGCTTTAGGCATGGGTGGTGTCATGAAAGATGCTCAAACGCGTTTATATCTTGTCGAGCACCCTTTTACCAATATTATCGCCATTATCTTGATCACCATGGGGTGGTCAATGCACAAACGTCAAACAGAAGAAGGCAAAAAGTTTTCTCGTATTGGTATTTTTTACACCCTTGGATTACTTTTACTTCTCTCAAGAATCCCTTGGGATACATGGTTATAATTAAACCCATAAAATGATTGCACAACCCCAAACGGCAATCCGCAATGGCTATCTAAAAACCACTAAAAAAGTAGGGGTTTTAGGTGGCGGTAGCTGGGCCACAGCAATTGTCAAATTATTGACAGAAAATAAGCGAAATGTACACTGGTACATGCGCAGCAAATTGGCTAAAGAAAATCTTGAAAAAAACGGAAATAACCCCCATTATTTACAGGGAATAACTTTACGAAAAAAAAGACTTTCCATTAGCACCGACATCAATGAGATTGTCGAGAAAGTTGATGTTTTAATCTTGTGTATTCCTGCCGCATTTTTAGCAGATACTCTCACAGAAATAAGGGGTCATATTAAAGACAAAATCATTGTCTCTGCTGTAAAAGGAGTTGTCCCAGAAAGCTTACAGATTGTGGGACACTATTTAAACGAAAGTTGGCAAGTGCCATATGATCGAATAGCAGTCATCGCTGGGCCTAGCCATGCAGAAGAAGTAGGCATGGAAAAACTCTCCTATTTGACCATTGCGTGTCAAGATCAAAACAGCGCTGCCTTTATCGCTTCCCTGCTCAAAACAAGCTATGTTCGCACTAAAATTTCCAATGATATTTTTGGGACAGAATATGCCGCAATGCTTAAAAACATTTATGCGATTGCCGCAGGGATTGCACATGGTTTAAACTATGGTGATAATTTTCAAAGTGTCTTGATGAGCAATGCCATAAGAGAGATGAAACGCTATATAAGGAACGTCCACAAACTCAAGCGAAACATCAATAATTCTGCTTATCTAGGGGATTTATTGGTCACTGGCTATTCTGTTTTTAGCCGTAATAGAACCTTTGGGAATTTTATCGGAAAAGGCTATACCGTTACTGCTGCACAGGCAGAAATGAGCATGATTGCCGAAGGATATTATGCCGCAAAATCGGCAAAGTTATTGGGCATCAATTTTAAAACCCGTACACCAATAATTGATGCTGTTTATGCTGTTTTATACGAAGGACAATCTCCAGAGAATATCTTTGCAAAATTAAGTAAGAAACTCAATTAGAGGGTTGAATTAAATTGCTCTAGAAAACGCATATCGTTTTCAAAAAACATGCGAATATCGCCCACTTGATACAACAACATTGCAATGCGCTCTATCCCCATTCCAAAGGCAAAACCAGAATATTCTTCTGAATCAATGCCACAGTTCTTTAAAACATTAGGGTCAACCATTCCACATCCCATAATTTCTAGCCAGCCGGTTCCTTTGGTGATACGGTAATCCACCTCTGTTTCTAATCCCCAGTAAATATCTACTTCGGCACTAGGCTCTGTAAAGGGAAAATAAGAAGGACGCAAACGAATTTTTGACTTCCCAAAAAGCGCTTTAGTAAAGTATAAAAGCGTCTGTTTTAGATCAGCAAAAGAAACATCTTTATCAATATATAGCCCTTCTACTTGATGAAAAATGCAGTGTGCTCTTGCAGAAATGGCTTCATTCCTAAACACCCTCCCTGGTGAAATCGTTCGAATGGGGGGGGTGTTATTTTCCATATAACGCACTTGTACAGAAGAGGTATGGGTACGCAACAAAATATCAGGATCAGTTTGAATAAAAAAGGTATCCTGCATATCTCTTGCAGGGTGATATTCGGGTAAATTTAAAGCGGTGAAGTTATGCCAGTCATCTTCAATTTCTGGCCCTTCGGAAATATTATACCCTATTTGATTGAAAATCTCAATAATGCGATTTTTCACCAAAGTTAACGGGTGTTGATTCCCAATATTGACAGGATATCCAGGGCGACTAAGGTCAAGGCCACTGGTCGCATTATCTCCCCCTTCACTAGCAGATTTCAAGAAATCTACTTTTTCTGAAACGGCTGTTTTTAACTGATTTAATACTTGCCCATAGGCTTTCTTTTCCTCGTTTTTTACTTCGCGAAAAGCAGCAAACAACTCGTTTAAAATACCTTTTTTACCGGCATATTTTATACGGAATGCTTCTATGGCTTCTGGGGTGGTCGCTACAAACTGTTCGACCTCTTTTAAATGGGCTTCTACCTTATCAATCATGGGCATAAAAATAAGAAATATCCTATTGAATCAAGTCTTTTTCTAAGAAGTAATCCACGATGGCCTCTTTCATTAAAATAGTCTGCTCTCCTGGCTTTAAAACGGGTAATTCTTCTATTAACTTAAAATGAGGCCAACCTTCATCGTCATAAAAATCAAAAGCATAATAACCAAAGGGTTCTAAAACAGTACAGATCCCAATATGAATAATATTCACATTATCGTCTTTTTTAAATCGTTGGTGAATTTTGCCCAATTCTTGCAACCCAATCAAGTAAAGTATTCCTTCGATTTCAATTTCTTCTGTTTCAGAAAATCGATCGGTTAATTGGAGAAGTAATTGCTCCCATCTGTCTTTTAATTGCTGATCTCTGGCTTTGGCTTGCATAAGGCAAATATACCGATTCTACTTGCAGCAAAAGAATAGAAAATGATATCTTTAAACCATGAATTACTTGGACATCATAATGGGAGGCCTTATCCTTTTTGGAGCCGTTAAAGGCTTTTTTAAAGGTTTTATCATCGAAGCTGCTTCTATTATTGCATTGATTGCTGGGATTCTAGGAGCACTTCTTTTTTCTTCTACAGTAGGAGATTTACTTAGCACTTATTTTGATTTCGATACTATTCCTCCAGCTGGGGTCATTTTTGTCCTCATTTTTATTGTCATTATTATCTCAATAAATCTACTTGCTAAACTTTTAACAAAGGTCATCAAGATGGCTGCTTTAGGTTTGGTCAATCGAATCTTTGGGACACTTTTTGGCGGTTTAAAGTTTGCTATTGTCCTAAGTGCTTTGCTTTTATTACTCGATCAATTTTCCTTTTTGTTCCAGTATTTCGATACGGTAATTTTAGAGGAATCGATTCTTTATAATCCCATTAAAAGTCTTGGAGAAATGATTTTTGAATGGCTATTAGATCGAAAAGAACTTTTACCACAGGAACTAGTTTAAGGTTTTAATGGCGGTATTTTCTACCCAACCTTCTGACCCATTTGCCAATTTTATTTTTGACCAACCTTCTAACTGGCTCAATACCTTAAGGGTAGTTCCTTCATGCAATAAAAAGAGAATATCTGCTCGCTTATTCGGTTCTGCCCAAATTTCTATTTCTTGACTAAAGACAACTGCTATAGTTTGTTGTCCTTCTTTTTGTTTTGTTTGAGTAAGGGCTAACGAAACAAGTGTAACTAACAAGACAATGCAACCTAAAACAAAAAAGATACGCTTTAATTGGATTTTTTGGCTAAAACGATATAGTACGAAAAAGAGAAAGGTCAACCAGGTGAAACACAAGACAATTTTAGCCCACTGATTTAAAGAAAAGCTCATCAAGATATTTTTTTGTAAAGCATCTAACTGAGTTTGCGGTAATTCTTCTATGGCATCTAAAGTCATATTATTCGCAAAATCGGCGTTGTTTTTAATGGCTTTATCTAAAGGGTCCATTCTTTTTGCCTGCTCAAAATAATAAATACTTTCTGCTACATTCCCTAAGCGGTAATGGGTATTCCCTAAATTAAAATACAAATCAGCGCTGTGTTGCTTTTGTGCTAAAATAGCTTCGTATTTTTCTACTGCAAGGGTGTAATTTCCACCATTGTATGCAGCATTTGCTTGTTCAAATAAAGCAGTAGTGTCTTGTGCAAAAAGTTGATTTCTAAACAATATAACGAGAAGTAATAAGCTGACTCTTTTCATATTTCTCGATCTAATAGGGTAATGGTTTGAACCGTAAAATCAAAATCTTCTTGCATACTTACAGTAGTTGCAGGAGAATAACGAGCTGCCTCGCATTTTTCTAAGATGGAAATAAAATCGGCTATGGTCTCTGCTTGGCTATTCTTTTGTTGCAATAAGTTGCTAATACGCTCCTTGCTAAACTCTTCTGTCTCAATAGAGAGTTTTGCTTTTAAATAATTGTGTAAAGCACGTTCAAGTGCATTATAAAAGTTTTCTTTATCTCCCAATTCTTTTTTAGCGGAACTCAAATATTTTTTCGATAAACGCGCTGCTCGACGTTGTTTTTGACTAATGGGATCTATGATATGACTTTCTGCACGACGCTTTAACAAAACAATAAGTATAAAAAGAAGTAAAGGAGAGGAAAGTAATCCCCAAAAAAGTATTGACCCATAAAAGTCTTCTTGATCCATGGGCACCAGAATAGTTTCTAGTTTAATAAAATCAAAATAAGGGTCTGCATTAACCACATTCTTTTTAGAAAGACTAGCTCCAGGCTTGTTTGACGAAGCGGTAGGTCCTTCAAACACATCGATTAATTGTTCTTCTGATTTAAGACTGACGTATAGCTCTTTTACTGGGTCAAAATAACTAAAACTAACCGATGGTATTGGATAGTTCCCTTGGTATTTTGGCACAATGGTATAGGTGTCTTCTATACTTCCTTGCATGCCTAATAAATTAGTCTTGACCTCCTCTTTATGCTCTGGTTCATATACCTCCAAGGAGCTAGGAGCATTTAATTGAGGTAAAGAAAAAAGTTTAAGATTTCCTCTTCCAGCAACTTTAACAGTCGCTTGAAATGATTCTGAAGATTTTAGTGCAGTTTTGTTGAATTTCACATTCAAATCAAAATCCCCTACGGCTCCATCGAAATCTGCTGGCCTACCTGCTTGAGGTAATGGCCTTACTTCAAGCGTTCTCTTTCCAGCGGTAATGATCTTTGGGGTTTTTTGATAGATGCGATTGCCAAAAAAGTCTCGACGATTCGTGGGCACGTCTACAGAAACATTAAGCGTCAACGGAGCAATGACTAACTTGCCTGTTTTTTGTGGATAGAGGACAGTTTTCCGCCAGGTGACATAATTATAAGGCTGCCCTTTATATTGACCTTGTTTAATTTCTAACTTAGGGATAGGAATCAAATGACTCCAGAAATCACTATACACGGGCATCTCAACTTCGTTGACATTAGAAACACTAATTTCTGAAGAAAAGTAGAGTTTATAAATCACTGTAATAGCTTCATTGAGATATGGATCTCTTTTTGAAATTTCGGCCACTAGATGAAGATTTTCATCAGCAATTGCATTGGCCCTTGCTTGGGGACTATTTGGGTTATTAACGGCTTGCGTTATTTCCACCTGTACTGGGGTGGTCTTATAAACTTCCCCATCAATTTCGATAGTGGCTTGAGCGATGGTGATTTTTCCTTTACGCGTAGGTGTAAGAAAATAAGTATAAGATTTAGAAAAACTCCTTACCCCATTGACCCAGCTATTACTAACCGACTGGTTAGGGCCTCCTACTATTGTAAAACCTTCGAAAGAGGGCGGGTTAAAATTATCGCCATTCTGATTCATTTCAAAAGTCACCCGCAAGCGTTCATTTATACCCAAACGGTTTTTACTCACCTTTGTTTGAAAGCTTACTTGCGCAATGCTTTGACTAAAGCACAACAATAAAACACTTAAAAAGAAATAAATCTTTTTCATTTAGGCCTACCAGTCTTTTTTTGTTTTTACAGGAACCCCTTTTGCTTTTTCTGCATTGACCTTATCCTGAACATTTTTTTCTTGTTGATTCATTGCTTCAAGAAGACTCTTGACTTGTTCTGGAGATATTTGACCAGGTTTAGGGGGTGGGGGTTTCTTTTGATCTTTGTTCTTGCCTTTATCCTCTTTGGGCTTTTTAGGGTCTTCTTTTTCTTTGCCTTTATCGTCTTTTTCGTCCTTGTCTTTATTTTCCTGCTCGTCCTTGTTCTCTTTTTCGTCTCCCTCTTCCCCCTCGTCTGAAGGCTTTTCCTTTTGGTCGCCTTCTTTATTGTCTTGATTGTCTTGCTGATCGTTTTGATCCTGTTGATCATTTTGATCTTGTTGATCCTGCTGATCTTGATTTTCTTTTTGTTCTTGCTTTTCCTTTTCAAGCAGTTCTTTTGCTAGAGCATAGTTGTAGCGCGTTTCATCATCTGTGGGATTATTGCGCAGGGCATTTTTATAAGCTTCAACCGCTTTTTCATACATCTTTTGTTGCATAAAACCATTTCCCATATTGTGAAAGGCAAGGTGTTTTTCTGACTTGTTTAAACTGTTCTTTTGGGTTTGAAAATAACGTTGGTTGGCTTGATCAAAGTCTTTTGTTCGGTAAAGAGAATTCCCAATATTGTGTTGTGCTTTAGCGTTAGCACTATTGATAGAAAGTGCTTTTCTATAGTTTGCCTCTGCCTCAACATAGGCTTCGTTTTCATAGCCTTGATTCCCGTCTGCAATAAGATTGATTTCTTTTTCTCCTTGGGCCAAGATTTGTGACGAAGCCAAAAGAAAACCAATTCCAAAAATTAAATACGCTTTCATCTTAATTAGCATCTTTTTCGTTAAACAAATTTAATCGTGTAACCCATTTTGTTCTTGTTTCTAGAAGCAAAATGTCTATCAAAAATAAGAGGAATCCAGCAATCAAAAAAGGCTGGAATCGATCTTTATAGCTCACAAACTTTTTTGCCTCAAATTCTTTCTTTTCCATTTGCTTAAGTTCTTCTCGAACAAAAGTTAATACGGCTTGAGTATCGTTCCCGTCCATATAGGCAGCATCTGTTGTGCTGGCGATTGATTCTAAAACAGTGGGATTGCGTTTTGTAATGACAACCTCATTATTTTGATCTTTCTTATAACTCTCTACAATTCCGTTGCGTTTAATTGGAATGGGAGATCCTTTATCTGTACCCACACCTAGAGTAAAAATTTTAATCCCCATTGCGTTGGCTGCTTGAGCAGCATCGATAGTTCCGTCTTCTGCATGGTCTTCTCCATCTGAAAGAATAAATACTACGCGATTGGTTTGTTCTTCGTCGTCAAAATAAGTCGATGCCAGTTGAATGGCAGCGTCAATGGCTGTTCCTTGAGAAGACAACATATCTGTGTTTAAGGCTTGCAAAAACATTTTTGCAGCACCATAGTCTGTTGTTATGGGAAGTTGTGGTAACGCCTGTGCCGCATAAGCAATAATCCCTACACGATCACTAGCTAAGTCGTTTAATAAAGCAGAAACCAAACGTTTTGCTTTTTCTAAACGATTAGGGGCAATGTCTTCTGCCAGCATACTCTTTGAAACATCTATCGCAAAAACAATATCGACTCCTTCTCGCTTGACTGTTTCGAGTTGCGTGCCAATTTTAGGGTTAACCAGGGCAATAATAAAGCAACTAAACCCTAAAGTGACGATGAACATTTTTAGTAAGGGTTTAAAACTAGAGCGATTAGGACTTAGGGCATCTAGTATTTTTGAGGACGAAAAATTAGCCTGGGTCCTCTTTTTCCAATTATTGACCCATAGATAACCTAGCCATAGAATGGGAAGGATTGCAAAAGCATAAAAATAAATTGTTTCGTCAAGTTGATACATTAGATAAAGCTTCTGTAAATGGTGTTTTTTAACAACCACTCGATCAATAGTAGTGCCATGGCGATAAGGGCCAATAGGCGATATTTTTCTTGATAGTTGTAGTATTTAAATTCTTCTATTTCGGTTTTTTCCAGTTTGTTGATTTCGTTATAGATGGCCTCAAGACTAGTGTTATCTGTCGCTCTAAAATATAGTCCACCAGTATCTGTGGCAATCGATTGTAAAAGTTCTTCATCGATTTCAACTTTTGTGATCCCATACTGAAATTTACCATTGGGTAATATCCCAATAGGGGCTCGTGCATTACCGTTACTCCCCAGGCCAATGGTATAGGTTTTGATCTGAAATTCAACGGCGAGTTCAGCGGCAATTTTAGGGTCGATAAAGCCAGAATTATTGACTCCATCAGTTAGCAAGATAATGACTTTACTTTTTGCTCTGCTATCTTTTAATCGATTTACGGCTGTGGCTAAACCCATTCCTATTGCTGTGCCGTCGTTAATCACTCCATCATATCGAATTTCGTTTAACGCATTCTTTACAATACGTTTGTCACTTGTAATGGGTGTTTTAGTATAGCTTTCTCCAGCATAAATCACTAGTCCAATTCGATCGCTTCGGCGTTGATCGATAAAATCACCTGCAACATTTTTTAAGGCCGAAAGGCGATTAGGTTTAAGATCTTGTGCTAGCATGCTTGAAGAAACATCAATCGCCATAACGATATCAATTCCTTTATTTGTTTTGGTTCGGGTAGAAACATCAACGGTCTGTGGTCTTGCCGCAGCTATAAGTACTAGTGCTAAGGCCAAAATTCGAAAGATGAAAAGAAGCGGGTAGAGTTTTACCCAAAAGGAATTTGTTCCTTTAAATCCCGCTAAACTCGAAATAGATAAACGGGCTTGTTGTTGTTTTCGGTTAAAAAAATACCAAACCCCTAAAGGGAGAAGAAACAATAATCCCCATAGATATGCTGGATTCGCGAATTGAATATTTCCTAACACCTTATAATTCTTTTATTATTTCTAATGATGCTAAAATCTTTTCTTCTATTGCAGGCCCATAACGGTCGTCTTTTGGGTAAACTATTTTTACCTCAACCGTCGTTGCCTCAAAGGGAAAAATAATTGAAACAAATCTACAACGAACAGCCTCATCTCCTTCTTGATTCAGGTCCATTGAGCCAAATAGTCGCAAAGTCTCTGTTCCATCAACAGTAGAAAAGGTGTCATTTTGTACCAGTAAATTTGTCGCTCCCATGTCTTCATAGCGTGCCACAGCACTGTCCATAATTGCTCTTGCTGCAGCCTCTTTTTCTTCTTCTGTTTTTTCTTTCTCTTTATCTGGTGTTCTTCTTTCAAAAAAGAGTTGGTTATAAACCCCTTTAAAAGGGCTTCCGTTCGCATAAATTGTGACAGGAGAAGTCACTTCTATATCACGAATAAGTACTTGTGGAGTAGTAATTTGTACTGGTGGGGTTCCATATTGACTTTTTACCCACGCACCATCAAGTAAAACTTTTGTTGGATACCTTAAAACAGTATCCTTTACTGGATTAAAACCATAAATTGTCACAGCGATAATCGCTATAGAGACAATTAGTCCTAAAGCAGAAATCCCAATCAATTGTATTTTTTGTTTGCGTCTTTTTCGCTCCAATTCTCTTTGGAAGGATGCGGTAGCAGCCAACTCTTCTTCGGTTGGAGCGGGTAAGGCTTCTTTGGTTTCAATCACTACTTGTTCGACAATTGTACGATCTGTTGTTGCAATACCAATGGCTGGAGCAGAACGGGCAAATTTGACTAAATCTGCATTTTGTAAGACCCTTTTTAGATTGTTTAAGGTTTCTAAACTCAAGTCTAATGTTCCCGCATCTTTTCGCAATTCGAGTTTATCTAACAATTCGTCTGACGTACTTTCTAGCGCATCAATCGATGCTTCTTCTTCTAAATAACGTCGAACAACATCGGTTAATTTTGAATAATACTGCTTGTATTCTTCCTGGACTTGTGGCAGTTCTTTTTCTAGTGCTTTTAGCTGCTGAATAGCGCGATCAAAAGGAGGAATCGTTTCTAATAAAGCTGCTTTCTTCTTTTTGTATTGACGGTTTAAAACAAACAATATGGCCAACAATAAACCAAAAGCAAAAAGAATTAAAATATTTTTAATCAATTGATTATATGACCTTTCAACTGTTTGAATAGGCTTAATGTCAAATAAGGGTTGTTGTATGGTATCTACTTTAACCGTTGCGACTTCTATGGCGATTGAATCTGAGAATTTAGAAAAACCATCTACCACAATTTTTTGTTGCGGAATCCAATAAGCCCCAGAATCAAACTGGATCAAGGCATAACGTTTTGTATAGAGATAATGTTGTTGAGCCCGCAGGGTATCTATGGGAGACTCTTCAATTATTTCGAAAGGAAGAAAAAGAGGCTCTGGAGCAAACTCTACCATAGAAAGGGAGTCGGTCTTTACCTGCAATGTGAGATTGATCTGTTCACCTATTTTTACTTGGGTACTGTCAACGGCTGTGATAACCTCGGCGTTTAACTGTGCGAAGACATTCCCCGAAAAGAAAAGCATTACTCCAAAAAAGAAATGATATAAATACTTCATCAATTATATTCTTGCTTTAAAATAACCCAAAAGCTTTTTGACATAACTCTCATCTAAACGACAATCTATGGTTCCTGCACCATTGAGTTTAAACAATTGCTGAAAAGCGTCTTTCCGTTGTGATTGAAACGCGGCATACTGTTTTCTCACTTTTGCAGAACTTGTATCAATCCAACGGGTTTGCTGGGTTTCACTATCTATCATGGGAACAATTCCTAGATTGGGGAGTTCTTCTTCTAACTTATCATATACTCTTATCCCGGTCAAATCGTGTTTTTTTGCTGCAATGCGCAGGGTTTTATCATAGCCTTGATCCATAAAATCTGACAGAACAAATACAATGGCTTTCTTCTTTAAAATTCCCGATAAAAAGGCCAACGCATTGCTAATATCAGTTGCTTTACTTCTAGGCTCAAATTCTAATAATTCTCGAATTATACGCAGGATATGAGAACGCCCCTTTTTAGGCGGAATAAACAATTCTACTTGATCTGAAAACAACAATAAGCCTACTTTATCATTGTTTTGCAAAGCGGAAAAAGAGAGCGTAGCTGCAATTTCTGTCAATACATCTCGCTTAAATTGTTGTGTTGTTCCAAAAAATTCTGACCCACTTACATCAACTACAAGCATTAAGGTAAGTTCACGTTCTTCTTCAAAGACCTTTACAAAAGGTTCGTTATAACGTGCAGTAACATTCCAGTCAATGGCACGAACATCATCACCAAACTGATATTGACGCACCTCGCTAAAAGTCATACCACGTCCCTTAAAAGTACTGTGGTACTCCCCTCCAAAAACATGATCGCTCAAGCGCCGTGTTTTTATCTCAATTTTCCGAACTTTTTTGAGTAGTTCTTTAGTATCCATCTATAAACGGTCCGGGGGTTATGTACTAACTAGGGTACCTCTACGTGATTGATAATTTGGGAGATTAAATCTTCGGTGGTAACATTTTCTGCTTCTGCTTCATAAGTTAGCCCTATTCTATGGCGTAATATATCATAGATTACTGCACGAACATCTTCTGGAATAACATATCCACGATGCTTTAAGAAAGCATAACATTTTGCAGCAGTGGCAAGATTAATACTCCCCCTTGGTGAGGCACCAAAACTGATCAATGGTTTAATTTTCTCTAATTGGTAATTTTCTGGATAACGGGTCGCAAAGATCAAATCTAGAATGTAGCGCTCAATCTTTTCATCCATATACACTTCTCTAACAGTAGCTTGAGCAGATAAAATTTGCTTAGTCGTTACCACTGGCTTTACCTTTTCATAGGCCGATTGTAGATTTTGTCGAACGATCAATTGCTCGTCATCTAACTTAGGATAGTCAATCACTGTTTTTAGCATAAAACGATCCACTTGAGCCTCTGGTAAAGGATAAGTTCCTTCTTGCTCAACTGGGTTTTGTGTTGCCATAACTAAAAAAGGTTCTTGTAATTTAAAGGTGGTATCCCCAATGGTGACCTGGCGTTCTTGCATGGCTTCTAATAAAGCCGACTGAACCTTTGCTGGCGCACGGTTGATCTCGTCTGCTAGAACAAAGTTGGCAAAAATAGGTCCTTTTTTAATCGAGAAATCATTCTCTTTAATATTGTAGATCATGGTACCCACCACGTCTGCGGGTAAGAGATCTGGGGTAAATTGTACCCGGCTAAAGCTTCCTTTTACCGCTTGGCTTAAAGTGTTAATAGCTAGGGTCTTTGCAAGACCTGGAACCCCTTCTAACAAGATGTGGCCACGACCTAACAATCCAATCAACAAGCGCTCGATCATATGTTTTTGCCCTACGATCACTTTATTCATCTCCATTGTGAGAAGATCAACAAAGGCACTTTCTTTTTCTATTTTTTCGTTTATTTCTTTGATATCAATACCGTTTTGGGTGCTCATAGTATAGTTATTTTATTGGATCACAAATTTGCTCTTTTTTTTTGCGATAGCTTGTTAATAATTGGTTAAAAGTAGTTATTTCATAGGGGGCGAGCTTCAATTGTTAGTCCTTAAATTTAAGGTAGATTTAACGGACAAACTAGAAATGAATAGAATAATTGCAGGAACCATGACCTGGGGAGATTGGGGAAGAAAATTTAACCCTAAAGAAACTGCTGCTTTAATCACCCAATGTATTGAAAATGGTCTCTACACTTTTGACCATGCAGATATCTATGGAGGGTACACCACAGAAGAAGATTTTGGTGATGGATTTAAGGACAGTAAAATCAATCGTGAAGATCTAATTTTTATTAGTAAGTGTGGGATTCAAATGCCCTGCGAAAAAAGACCACTAGTTGTAAAACACTATAATTACAGCAAAACGCACATTATAACATCTGTAGAACAATCGTTAAAAAACCTTCAAACAGATTATCTCGATGTATTGCTTCTACATCGCCCTAGTCCCTTGCTTGTGGTTGAGGAAGTGGCAGACGCCTTTAACACCCTCGAAACTAGCGGAAAAGTAAAATCATTTGGGGTGTCAAATTTCACCCCTTCCCAATTAGATTTACTCGATACAGAAATTTCTTTAGAGTGGAATCAAATCGAATGCTCTCTAAGTCACAATACCCCCTTGTTTGATGGTAGTTTAGACCATCATCTCACTAAAGGAATAGGGACCATGGCCTGGAGCCCTTTAGGGAGTTACTTTAAAGATAACAATCCAAATAGTCAAAGACTCACCCCTTTATTGGCGACCTTGGGAGAAAAATACAATGCAAGTGAAGACCAGTTATTATTGGCCTGGCTATTAAAGCATCCCGCAGGAATTCATCCTGTAGTAGGAACTACTCGAATTGAAAGACTAAAAGCAGCGATGGCCGCGGTAAAGATTAACTTATCTAAAGAAGATTGGTTTTTAATGTTAGAAACCCAATGGGGACATGAAGTTCCATAAATTACTAAGATGAAAAAGAAAACTATTTTAATCACAGGAGCAAGCAGTGGGATAGGAAAAGCTACTGCTGAACTTTTTGCAGAAAGAGGAGAGCGACTTATTTTATGTGGTCGAAGACAAGAAAGTTTAGAACAATTAAAAGCAACTTTTAAAGCAGAAACCCACCTGCTTAATTTTGATGTAAGCAACAGAAAGGCCGTCTTTGACGCCGTTGATAGTTTACCCAAAGAGTGGAAACAAATCGATATCTTGATCAATAATGCTGGAAATGCACATGGTCTGGATACTGTTGATACCGCTAACTTAGACGACTGGGATGCCATGATCGATGGAAACGTAAAGGGACTAATGTATGTCACCAAGGCGATTCTTCCACAAATGGTAAAACGCAAAGCAGGACAAATTATTAACCTGGGGTCAATCGCTGGACTAGAAGTCTATCCTAAAGGAAATGTCTATTGTGCCAGTAAATTTGCTGTTGATGCTTTTACCCAGGGACTTCGCATTGACCTTAACCCCTATAGTATAAGGGTTTGTGCTGTTCACCCTGGATTAGTAGAGACAGAATTCTCTATGGTTAGATTTAAGGGAGATAAGCAACGCTCAAAAAGCGTTTACAATACCCTTGATGCTTTACAAGCAGAAGATGTTGCTAACGCCATCGCCTATATGGTAGATGTTCCGCCGCATGTTACCGTGGCAGATTTAACCCTGCTCCCTACAGACCAAGCAAATGCAACAATCATTAATCGCAAGAAATGATCAACAAACGACTTTTAGTCAAAGCCTTATTGTCTCACAATGACGAGAACAGTTTTTATGACAAAAAGTTAAAATTGAATTTAACCACCAAAGAAGGTAAAGCGAAATTCTTAAAACATATTTGCGCACTCTCTAATTCTAACCCAAAAAACAACGCCTATATTGTAGTAGGGATAGAGGATAAAGCAAATAGTATAGTAGGAGTAGATTTTTTTGATGACAGCAAGCTGCAAAACCTAATCAACGCCTATCTCGAAAATGCTCCTTTAGTCCTATATGAAAATATTCCTTTTCCACATCTCCCCGAAGGAAAAGTGGTGGGCTTAGTCACCATCAGACCCATTGACCAAATCACCGCTTTAAGAAAAAATATATGGAAATATTTTGGTGGAGCTGTTTTTTTTAGAGAAGGCAGTATCTCTATGCCTAAAGTTTTTGATATTGAACTTAAAGACACCAATAGCGAAAGGGTCAAAATAATTGAACAACACGCCCAGAATAATATTAGCCTAACCCTCGATGGGGTGGTGGATTTTTTACAAAATCATCACGAAGAATTAACCACCTCCTACCGGGTATTTAAAGAAACATTTGTGGTTTGCTGGTCGGGTTTACAAAAAAAAGTCAAAAATAAAACTTACTATTCTAGGGTAGATATAGAACTGATCAATGAGCAGGTAAAACTGTTTTACTCTAATCTAGACGAGGTTGAAATTAGCTTTACAGAAGATAAATTTATCCTTACAGAATATGTTTCACTGGGACTTAATGGGCAAAATAAATATTATCCCTTAGAGCAAGTGAATATTTCTTTTGAAGAAAATGGACGTTATAAATTAGACACAAAGCTGTTATTTGAAGCCCCTCAACTGAATAAACGAAGCCTCATGCATTTATTAAACAATAATAATGTCTTACTTGAAAAACTTAAAACCCAAAAAACCTTTACGCTAAAAGAAGAAGGAGAGTTGTTTAATCTTTGCGCAATATATATGTTGTGCATTTTTAATAATATCCCTAAGGCAATGAACTATTTAGAACAAGCAAAACCCTATCTAAAAAATAGAGAACCAGCCCTTTATCAAACATATAAAGATTGTCAGCGCATTCTCCGAAAAGTGAAATACAATTAATTTCCTACATTTATCCTTTAAACAAAAACCTACACTAATGCCAAAAATGAATGTAAACAAGTCAATTCTTATTGACGCGGCCCCAGAAAAAATCTTTCCTATCATTAATGATTTAAATAACTGGGAACAATGGTCCCCCTGGGTGCTTGCAGAACCCACTGCAACAATAAATGTTGCAAAAGATGGGAAATACCATGACTGGAATGGAAACATTATTGGGAGTGGGAATTTAAAAATTGAATCAGAAGTAGAGAATCAATCTGTTGTGATGCAACTTCAATTTTTAAAACCTTGGAAATCTAAAGCACTCACTAAATTTCACCTAAAAAAAACCAAAAAAGCAAGGGGAGTGATGAGATATTAATCAAGGACACGAATCACAAAATCACC
>JBMYNN010000005.1:0-87217 GCA_049598335.1 Flavobacteriaceae bacterium | reverse complement strand
TTGGTTTAGAGGGGGCATTTAGTCAGTATCTAAAAGGGGAGAATGGTAGAAGATTAAAACAAAAAATCGCAAATGGTCAATGGAAGCCCATCAATGATAACAATGAAAAAGAGCCTACAGAAGGGTATGATGTCTTTACAACAATCAATGTAAATATTCAAGATGTTGCCCATCATGCATTACTACGTCAATTAGAGGAATATGAAGCAGAGCACGGTACAGTGGTGGTTATGGAGACAAAAACGGGGGCAGTCAAAGCTATTGCTAATCTTGCCCGAACAGAAGAAGGGAAATACTTTGAAAAACTAAACTATGCAGTAGGGACTACCTATGAACCTGGCTCAACTTTTAAGTTAATGGCAATGATTGCTGCACTTGAAGATAAAGTAGTTAAACCACACGAACTTGTTGATACAAAGAATGGGTTACTCACTTTTTACAAGCAATACAAAGTAAGAGACTCTCGTAAGGGAGGCTATGGGTTAATTCCGTTCTCTAAAGCATTTGAAGTTTCTTCTAACACCGGTATTGTTCAAATGGTTTATGAACATTATAAAAATCAGCCTAGAAAGTTTATCGATCGTCTTTATAATATGGGGCTAAATGAAAAATTGGGGGTGTCGATTCTAGGAGAAGGACAACCTAAAATTCCTTATCCCACAGATAAAAGCTGGAATGGAATCACGCTTCCTTGGATGGCCTATGGTTATGGAGTTGAGTTGACCCCTTTGCAAACACTTGCTTTTTATAATGCTGTGGCCAATAATGGCGAAATGGTCAAACCCCGATTCATTGAAAAAATTCAATCAACAGACAAGCAGACAGTCAAATACTTTGAAAAAGAAGTGATCAATCCCTCGATCTGTTCACAAGAGACCTTGACTAAGGTTAAAGAGATGATGTTCAATGTGGTTGATAAAAAATGGGGGACAGCTTATGCCATTAAAGACAATGCCTTTACTATGGCTGGTAAAACAGGTACTTGTCAAGTCGATTATGCAACAGATAATGTGCAGTATATTTCCAGCTTTGTAGGGTATTTTCCAGTTGAAAATCCAGAGTATTCTACTATAGTCTTAATCTTTAAACCTAATAAAAATAAAGGGTACTATGGTGCCACAGTAGCGGCTCCTGTCTTTAAAGAGATTGCCCAAAAGATGTATTATTCTACTCCTAAAGAAGTCTTGGTTACTGTTGATTCTTTGCTAGAAAGTTCTAGAAAAGTTATTCCAAGAGAGGAAATTATTTTAACGCAAAAGGTACCTGATGTAAAAGGAATGCCAGCCATGGAAGCCCTCGCCATTTTAGAGCAAATGGGATTAAAAGTTACCCTTAGGGGAAAGGGGAAGGTGAAGCGACAGTCCTTGCAGTCTGGAAGTGCTATTAAATCAAATTCAACCATCACTTTAGAATTGTCATGAAGCAGTTGAAAGATTTACTTTTTGGCACGCAAATAGAAGCTATACAGGGTCGAACAGACTTACTAGTTAAACAAATTTCTTTTGATTCAAGAGCCATAAAGCCAGGGGATCTATTCGTGGCTATCAAGGGGGATAGTATCGATGGGCATCTTTTTATCGATAAGGCCATTGCGAACGGTGCTATTGCGGTGATTGGGGAACAAAAACCAAAGCATTTTCCACAAGAGGTCGTTTGGATTGCAACAAAAAATAGTAGAGCAGCTTTAGCGATTTTGGCCTCTAACTATTATAACCAACCCTCGAAAGCATTAAAGTTAGTTGGTGTGACTGGAACAAATGGGAAAACCACCACCACTTCTTTATTATACCGTTTGTTTGAAAAGGCAGGATATGCCACAGGGCTTTTATCTACCATAGTAGTCAAATATTTATCTAAAGAAATTCCTGCTACCCACACAACACCAGATCCTTTACAGATTAATGCACATTTAAGCGCAATGGTCGATGCTGGAGTAGAGGTTTGTTTTATGGAGGTTTCCTCTCATGGGATTTCCCAAGATCGTATCAAAGGATTGTCCTTTGCTGGAGGAGTCTTTACAAATCTTAGCCATGATCATTTAGATTATCACAAATCTTTTGCCGCTTATCGGGATGTAAAAAAACAATTCTTTGACCACTTGCCCAAAACAGCTTTTGCATTGATCAATGCAGATGATAAAAACGGGCGTTATATGCTGCAAAATTGTGTGGCAAAACAATACAGTTTTGGCTTAAATAATTTTGCTGATTATCAAGCTAAGGTTCTAGAAACACAGTTTTCTGGAATGTTATTGCAGATCAATCAACAAGAAGTTTGGACCACGCTAGTGGGGCAATTTAACGCATCCAACTTATTGGTGGTTTTTGCTGTAGCTAACTTAATGGAGTTAGAAGAAATGGAAACCCTTTCAATCATAAGTACTTTAAAGAACGTCAAGGGGAGGTTCCAAACTTATACAACACCAAATAAAGCCACTGTGATAGTAGACTATGCTCATACCCCAGATGCCTTAGAAAACGTATTGCAAACTATCAGTAAAATACGAACAAAGAATGAAACGCTACTCACCATTGTGGGTTGTGGAGGAAATAGAGATCAAGAAAAAAGACCCATCATGGCAAAGGTGGCGTCGGCTTTTAGCGATAAGGTCATTTTTACTTCAGATAACCCCAGAGAGGAAGATCCAGAAGAGATTATTGATCAAATGGAAGCTGGCGTAGCGCCAGAAGATTATAAAAAGACCTTAAGGATAACCCAGCGAAAAGCTGCGATCAAGGCAGCTTGCATGGAATTGTCTGAAGGAGATGTGTTATTAATTGCTGGAAAAGGACACGAAAATTATCAAGAAATAAATGGGGTAAAAACTCCCTTTGACGATTATTTAATCGTAGGAGAAATCTGTAAACAATTGTTTTAGTATGTTGTATTATTTATTTGACTATCTAGAAGCACAGTACCAGTTCCCTGGGGCAAGTTTGTTTCAATTCCTATCATTTAGAGCGGCTATTGCGGCCCTCTTATCTCTTTTATTTTCAACTTTTTTTGGTAAAAGAATTATTGACTTTTTAAGAAAGCAACAAATTGGAGAAAGTATTCGTGATTTAGGGTTAGAGGGTCAAAATGAAAAAGCGGGAACCCCAACTATGGGTGGAATCATTATCATTTTTACCACCATTATTCCTGTACTATTATTAGCTAAACTTGATAATATCTACATTCTATTATTGTTGTTTACCACTCTTTGGATGGGGGCAATAGGCTTTATTGATGATTACATTAAAATCTTTAAAAAAGACAAAGAAGGACTTAAAGGAAAGTTTAAGGTATTAGGGCAAATTGCTTTAGGAATTTTTGTGGGAGCTACCCTTTATTTCCACCCTGAAGTTACGGTGCGTCAAGAAATCCCCTTTCAAATAGAAGAGCTTGCGCAGAAGGCTTCGGCATTTTATGCCGAAGAAAAATCAACCATCACCACCATCCCGATGTTTAAAAACAACGAATTTGATTATGCCGAATTGATCAATTGGATTCCTGGGATAGAGCACCTTACTTGGTTGATTTTTATTCCCATTGTTGTTTTTATTATCACAGCAATTTCTAATGGGGCTAATTTAACCGATGGGATAGACGGTCTTGCCGCAGGGACTTCTGCAATCATGATCTTTACTCTTGGAATCTTCGCTTGGGTATCGGGGAACGTTATTTTTTCAGATTATCTCAATATAATGTACATCCCTAATGCAGGGGAGATTACCATCTTTGTCGCCGCCTTTTTAGGAGCATTGATTGGATTTTTATGGTACAATACATTTCCCGCTCAAGTCTTTATGGGTGATACGGGAAGTTTGACCATAGGGGCGATTATTTCTGTCATCGCTTTAATGATTCGCAAAGAATTATTGTTACCGCTTTTATGTGGGATTTTCTTGATTGAAAACTTATCGGTGATTTTACAAGTGAGTTATTTCAAGTATACCAAAAAGAAAACTGGAGTAGGGCAGCGCATTTTTTTGATGTCGCCTATTCATCACCATTATCAAATGAAGGGTTATCACGAAAGTAAGATTGTTGCCCGTTTTTGGATTGTGGGAATTCTATTGAGCATTTTAACCATAGTAACCTTGAAACTGCGCTAATGAAAAAAATGGTGATTTTAGGGGCAGGCGAAAGCGGTAAAGGCACAGCGATTTTAGCGCAGCAAAAGGGCTATGACGTCTTGGTGTCTGATGCGGGTTGTATAGCTCCTGAAATAAAATCACTTTTTGATCAAAAGGGAATTCGTTGGGAAGAAAAGACCCATTCTGCAGAAGAGATTTTACAAGCAGATCTTGTAATGAAAAGCCCGGGAATTCCAGAGCATGTAGCCATTGTAAAAGCTATTCGCGCCGAAAAAATACCCCTCCAATCTGAAATTGAATTTGCTAGTCAGTTTACGCCCGCAACCATTATTGGTATTACGGGGAGTAATGGGAAAACTACCACCACATTATTAATCTACCATTTATTGGAAAAAGCAGGCTTGAATGTTGGCCTTGCTGGGAATATTGGGACAAGTTTTGCACAGCAAGTGTCCGAGCATGACTTTGACTATTATGTGTTAGAAATCAGCAGTTTTCAATTAGATGACATCTACAGTTTTGCTCCTTCTATTGGGGTGATTACTAATATTACACCAGATCATTTAGATCGATACAACTACGATTTTTCGCAATATGTTGCTTCAAAACTTCGGTTGACGATGAATCAAACCGCAGATCATTTTTTGCTTTTTAACGCAGACGATGCCCAGCTAAAAGAAGCAATCGGACAAGCTAATTCTAAGGCTAAAAAATTCCCTTTTGGGATGACAGTGGCAACAAAGCCTGGAGCCAGTTTTCAAGATGATACAATAAAAATTAACACTACAAATACAACCACTATGATTAATACTACACAATTTCCCCTTCAAGGGAGACACAATTTACTCAATGCCATGGCTGCTGCTTCTGTAGCGAGTTTATTGGACATTAGTAAAGATTCTATTCGCAACAGTTTGTTGAGTTTTACGGCAGTAGAACACCGTCTAGAGCGTGTATTGAAGATTCAAAACAGAACCTATATCAATGATTCAAAAGCAACTAATGTTAATGCAACTTTTTATGCTTTAGAGAGCATGGAAGGGCAAACCGTATGGATTGTAGGTGGAGTAGATAAAGGGAACGATTATTCCTCTCTCTTACCTCTAGTAAGAGAAAAGGTAAAAGCGATTATTTGTTTGGGGGTGAACAATGATAAAATCATTGAATCTTTTTCACCGGTAGTAGATCTTTTAGTAGAAACACAATCCATGCGTGAGGCGGTTAAAATGGCACATCAATTGGCAGATAAGCGTGAGTATGTATTGTTATCTCCTGCTTGTGCAAGCTTTGATCTATTTAAGAATTATGAAGATCGTGGGAATCAATTTAAAGAAGCAGTAAGAGGACTTTAATGGAGAAAAACAATAAACTTATTCAGGGAGATTTAGCACTGTGGGGCTTTCTAGCTTTACTGGCAATATTTTCTTTTTTTCCTGTGTTTAGTGCCAGTTCCAATTTAAGCTATGTAGTGGGCAATGGGACGCCATGGCAACATTTATTTAAACACATGATTATCCTGGTTATGGGTTTTGCCGTTATGATAGTAATACACCGTATTCCTTATCATTATTTTAAAGGACTTTCGATATTAATGCTGCCTATTGTAATCTTATTATTAATTTATACGGTTTCACAAGGAGCTACAATTGGCGGAGCAAACGCTAGTAGGTGGATAAGGATTCCCTTTGTGGGAATAGGGTTCCAAACCTCTACTTTAGCTTTCTTGGTTTTGATGATGTATGTGGCGCGGTATTTAGATAAAACAATGGGTCAGCAATTGAGTTTTAGGCAAACTGTTTTACCCCTTTGGGTACCTGTTGCGATAGTTATTGCGCTTATCTTACCAGCGAATTTATCGACCGCTGTGATTTTTTTTACCATGGTATTTTTATTGTGCTTTTTTGGGGGATACCCCTTCAAGCATTTATTAATTATATTAGGGATTAGTGCACTAGCGTTTATTCTATTTGTTTTAGCGGCAAAAGCTTTTCCAGATGCAATGCCCAACCGCATCGATACTTGGATGAGTCGTATCGAAAACTTTTCTTCACCAGTCGAGGGCGCATCTGGGAATTACCAAGTTGAACGCGCTAAGATTGCCATTGCTACTGGTGGAGTAACTGGTTTAGGGGTAGGAAAAAGTGTTATGAAAAACTTTTTACCCCAAAGTAGCTCAGATTTTATTTATGCTATTATTGTCGAAGAGTTTGGTTTAGTGGGTGGGGTAGTAGTTATCCTACTCTATCTAATCATCTTATTTCGTATCATGCTTATTGCAAGAAGGGCGAATACTGTCTATGGAAAACTTTTAGTGATTGGCGTGGGTTTACCGGTTATTGTTCAAGCCTTTATCAATATTGGGGTGGCCTTAAATGTTTTTCCGGTAACGGGACAAACTTTACCCATGATTAGTAGTGGTGGAACTGCCGCATTGATGACCTGCTTTTCCTTTGGTGTAATCCTAAGTGCAAGTCTAGCTTCTGGTAAGAAAGCAGAAGAACAAAAACAAGTCAATGAAGATAATCCTTTAGCCGTTTTAAGTGAAACCATCTAAATACATTTTTTCTGGAGGAGGAACTGGGGGACATATTTATCCTGCTATAGCAATTGCCGATGAGCTCAAGGCGCAAGATCCGACTGCACAGATTGTTTTTGTTGGGGCATATGGTAAGATGGAAATGGAAAAAGTACCACAAGCAGGTTATAAAATTCACGGCGTTTGGATTGCTGGTTTACAGCGAAAGCAGCTATGGCGCAACATATTTTTCCCTTTAAAACTTGTCATTAGTCTGCTGCAGTCCTTGTTAATTTGGTTGAGATATCGTCCAGATTTTCTTATTGGGACAGGTGGTTTTGCCAGCGGACCTATGCTTTTTATTGGGAATCTTATGGGGAGTAAGACCTTGCTTCAAGAGCAGAACTCTTATCCAGGGATAACCAATAAACTTTTGGCGAAAAAAGCCAATGCTATTGCAGTAGCATATCCAGGTATGGAACGTTTTTTTCCGAAAGAAAAAATCACCTATACCGGAAATCCCTTACGCAGTTCACTGCTACAAATTGAAGGATTAAAAGATCAAGCTTTAAAGCATTTTGGTATTGAGGGAAATCGAAAGCGATTAGTAGTTTTAGGAGGGAGTTTAGGAGCTCAACGAATCAATGAGTTAGTAGCGAGTCAACTGGAGTTTTTTAATGTCTTAGGTCTTGACGTGGTTTGGCAGTGTGGAAAACTGTATTATGATCGCTATCAACACCTGGCTACAGATCGCATAAAAATTTATCCTTTTATCAAAGAAATGAATTTGCTGTACAGTATGGCAGATATTATTATTTCTCGTGCTGGCGCAGCCAGTGTATCAGAATTATGTTTGGTGGGGAAAACAACGGTTTTAATTCCTTCGCCTAATGTTGCAGAGAATCATCAATTCCATAACGCGAAAGCTTTAGTAGAACAAAATGCAGCCATTTTGATCGAAGAAAAAGACTTAGATCAATCTTTTCAAACAGTATTTAAAGCCGTTGTAGAGACGCCAGATCAGCAACTGGAAATGAAAAAAAATATTCGTCTAATGGCAAAGCCAAAGGCGACTAAAGAAATAATTAAAATGATCAATAACCTATAGTAGAACAAGTGAAAAAGCAGCCGTTTTATTTTATTGGAATAGGGGGGATAGGGATGTCTTCTATTGCACGCTTTTTGTTACAGCAAGGGTGTAAAGTAGGCGGTTATGATAAAACTCCATCTCCTATAACAGCTGCTTTGATTGAAGAAGGAGCAACTATTGTTTTTGATCAAAATATCGAAGCGCTTCCTACTCCCTTTAGCACCTTAGCGACAAAAGTGATTTACACTCCCGCAATTCCGTTGGGTCATCCACAAAAAGATTTTTTTGACCAGCAGGGTAATAGTGTAGTAAAGCGATCTGTTTTTCTTGGCGAATTAACAAAAGACAAGCCCACCTTAGCCGTGGCGGGAACTCATGGTAAAACAACCACTACTGCGATTCTAGCCCATTTATTTTCTGCATTAGGGGAATCTTTTACAGCTTTTATTGGGGGCGTTCTAAACCAAAATAAAACCAATTTGATATCAACAGGTTTAGATACAATCCTAGTGGAAGCCGATGAATTTGATCGTTCTTTTTTACAGTTAACACCCACGATAGGGTGCATTACCTCTGTTGAAGCAGATCATTTAGATATCTATGGTACTGAAGAAGAGGTGGTAGCAGCTTATCGCGCTTTTTCTGATAAAATCACTTCTATTAAAGTTGTTGAAAAAACAGTTCCCTTAACTGGTGTGACCTACAGTATTAAGGAAGAAGCAGACTATTACGCCAGAGAGATAAAAGCAAAAGATTTTGGCTATCAATTTGATTTATATACTCCAAATAAAGTGTATCGTGAAGTTTATTTTAGTCAGTTAGGTTTACATAATTTATCCAATGCATTGGCTGCCTTCGCCATGGCTTCTCAATACGGTTTACCTGAAGATCAACTAGCCGAAGCATTGGCGCATTTTAAAGGAGTAGAAAGGCGTTTGCAATTAATTTTATCTTCTCCTACTCATATACTCATTGATGATTATGCTCACCATCCAACTGAAATTAAAGCAGTTTATGACACTTTAGAAAATGCTTATCCAGGAGAAGAAAAGTGTGTTGTATTTCAGCCCCATTTATTTTCTAGAACCCAAGATTTTATGGAAGATTTTGCCACAGTTTTACAATTATTTGATCGCGTTATTCTTTTGCCCATATACGGGGCGAGAGAATTGCCCATATCTGGGGTGACTTCTTTGGTTTTAGCCGAAAAAATAGCTTCACAAACCCAAGTAGAGTTGGTGGATAAAGTTCAGCTTCTGGAAAAGATACATTTGCTCCCACAGCGGATAAAAGTTATCCTTGGTGCAGGAGATATTGGCTTAGAATTGAATACCCTAAAAGAAAAACTACAGCAGCATGGAGAGGTCTAATTTTATCTATTTGTTTTTGATGGTTTTGCTTTTGACTGCTTGTATTGCTTTAACTCAAATAAGGTCTAAAGACCACATAATTAATCAAGTAGAAGTTGAATTTAAGGGAAAAGGTGCTCAATTTTTAAATAAAGAAATCGTTAATAAATTGTTGATACAAAGCAATGACAGTGTGTTTTTTCTGCAAAAAGATATGCTAGCTTTGAATAAGGTAGAGCAGCAATTTATCGATCATCCTATGATTGAAAATGTTGAGCTGTACACTGTTCCTCAGGGGAAACTTTATATCGAAATAGAAGAACGTCTGCCCATTGTGCGTATTCAATCAAAAACAGGCTTTTATCTCGATAAAGCAGTTAAAAAAATACCGTTATCAGAACGGTATACGGCTAAAGTACCCCTTTTTTACGGGGACTTAAAGGAAGAAAATATGCATGCACTCGTTCAATTGATTTCGAAAATATCTTCAGATGCTTTTTTAGCTACTGAAGTAATCGATTATCAATGGGAAGACAATGCTTTTATACTTGGATTGCGTTCTTATTCCTTCGAGGTTGTTTGGGGTAAGAACAACGCTTTTGATCAAAAAGTGGAAAAATTAAAGCGCTTTTGTGCTTATGCAATGGAAAATAAAGACAAAACATTTAATCGGATCAATCTGACCTATGAAAATCAGGTCGTTGCTCGTCATAATTAAGGATATGGAAAATCAAAAAATTGCCGTTGGACTTGATATTGGTACGACAAAAATAGTCGCCATGGTAGGTCAAAAAAACGAATTTGACAAAGTGGAAATCCTAGGGATAGGAAAGTCACAGAGTTTAGGCGTTCATCGCGGGGTGGTGAATAACATTACCCAGACCATTCAATCTATCCAACAAGCTACATTAGAAGCAGAAGCGAAATCTGGTGTAACCATAAGTGATGTAGTGGTTGGCATAGCAGGGCAGCATATTAGAAGTTTGCAACATAGTGACTATATCACAAGAGAGAATGCAGACGAGGTGATTAACGAGCAAGACATTGAAACGCTAATTAATCAAGTGCACAAACTTGTGATGCTCCCAGGAGAAGAAATTATTCATGTTCTCCCACAAGAGTATAAGGTCGATGGACAAGCAGAGATTAAAGAGCCTATAGGGATGTATGGGGGGCGTTTAGAGGCGAATTTCCATGTAGTTGTTGGGCAAGTTTCTTCCATTCGCAATATTGGTCGATGTATTAAAAGTGCTGGTTTAGAAATGGGTAAAATTACTCTAGAGCCTATTGCCTCTTCAGATGCAGTTTTAAGCCAAGAAGAAAAAGAAGCGGGGGTAGCATTGATTGATATAGGAGGTGGAACAACAGATCTAGCCATCTTTAAAGATGGGATTATTCGTCATACCGCTGTAATTCCTTTTGGCGGAAATGTCATTACAGAAGACATTAAAGAGGGCTGTTCTATTATACAAAAGCAAGCAGAATTACTCAAAGTGAAATTTGGTTCAGCATGGCCGGGAGAAAATAAAGAGACAGAAATTGTTTCTATTCCAGGTTTGCGCGGTCGTGATCCAAAAGAAATTTCTTTAAAGACACTCTCAAAAATCATCAATGCAAGGGTGATTGAAATTATCGAGCAGTGTTTCTTAGAGATTAAAAACTATGGTCACGATGACCAAAAGAAAAAATTAATCGCTGGGATTGTATTAACTGGTGGAGGAAGTCAATTAAAACACCTCAAACAATTAGTAGAATACATTACAGGAATGGATACTCGTGTGGGCTATCCTAACGAACACTTGGCGGGAGATTCAGACGAGTCAACAACTAGCCCCACTTTTTCTACTGCAGTGGGCCTTCTTATGGCGGCCTTAGACAAAATGCCTGTAGAGGTTATGCCAGAGACCACAGAAGAAACAGTAGATGAAAATGCAGCTGTCGAAGAAACCGTTCAGGCAGCTGTACCCAAGAACAGGAATTCCATTTTTGAACAATGGACAGATAAGTTTAAAGAATTTTTAGATAAAGCCTAAAGAAAAGCACATGTCAGATACAACCATGGATAGCATCCCAGGGAATTTTAATTTTGATCTGCCTAAAAACCGCAGTAATGTCATCAAAGTCATTGGAATTGGTGGTGGTGGAGGTAATGCCATCAACTACATGTTCCAGCAAGGTATTATTGGAGTTGATTTTGTAATTTGCAATACAGATTCGCAAGCCCTAGAGAAAAGTCCTGTACCCATCAAAATCCAGTTAGGAGCATCTTTGACAGAAGGTCTTGGAGCAGGAGCAAATCCAGATGTTGGGAGACAAGCTGCACAAGAAAGCTTAGAAGATGTCAAGACCCTACTTTCTACCCAGACAAAAATGATTTTTATCACTGCCGGGATGGGAGGTGGAACTGGAACAGGTGCTGCTCCTATCATTGCTAAAATGGCACGTGAAATGGATATTCTAACAGTTGGAATCGTTACCATGCCTTTCCAATTTGAAGGAAAAATTCGTCTAGAGCAAGCGCAAAAAGGGCTCGAAGAATTAAAATCAAGCGTAGATTCTCTTATCGTTATCAACAACAACAAGCTTAGAGAGGTGTATGGAAATTTAGGCTTTAAGGCTGGCTTCGCCAAAGCAGACGAAGTCTTAGCCACTGCCGCACGTGGAATCGCCGAGGTAATCACCCATCACTATACCCAAAATATTGACCTTAAAGACGCTAAAACCGTCTTAAGTAATAGTGGATCTGCTATCATGGGATCTGCCACTGCAGAAGGGGCGAATCGCGCTCAAGAATCCATTGTCAAGGCATTAGATTCCCCATTATTGAATGACAATAAAATCTCAGGTTGTAAAAACGTACTCCTGTTAATTGTCTCTGGAGAAGAAGAAATCACGATTGACGAGATTGGAGAAATCAACGACTTTATTCAAGCCGAAGCTGGGAATAACACCAATATCATTATGGGAGTGGGAGAAGATCCCGCCTTAGGAAGTAATATTTCTGTGACCATAATTGCAACAGGATTTAATTCTGAACAGCAACATGAAATTGTTAATACCGAAGCTAAAAAAATCATTCATACCCTAGAAGAAGAACAACCTCTAGTCCATGATTTAAGCGAAACAAAAGCTCCTCAAAATATCTTTGAAACTCCCATTGAGGAGACTCATTCCAAAGAGCCCATTGTAAAATACAGTCTTGAAGATGAAATAGAAGAAACTCCTGTATTTGAAACAACACAAGAAGAAGCCGCACTAGATCAAGCAGCCATCAACGCCATTGAGGTAAATGATTATGAAGTGATTACTTCTCTTCAATCCATTGAAGTGGTTGACGCTATTGTCGTTGCACCAGAGGTTGATCCTATCATCGCGACTACTAACGAAATCGCCGAGATAGAGGTTATTGCAGAACAAGTGATGCCCCTTGTTGAGACACTTACACCAATAGAAGAAGATACTCCTTTAGAGGATGATTTTGTTTTTAACGAAGTCAATACTGCCCTTAATGAAATTGAAGTTGTCGATCACGAATTGATCGAAAGCGAGGCGCGTCAGCAAATTCAATTTGAGTTTGAATTACCCCTTCAAAAAGAAGATTTAGTAGAGCAAGTTGAAACTCCTACTGCAGAAGCTGAAGAACCTTTTGCCACGGTCTTTCAATTAGAAGAGATAGAAGAAGAAGCCCCTCTAGCGAAAGAAGAAGAAACCGCTCCAGCAGAGATTAACGATATAGAACTAAAGGTAATTGCAGAAACAAAAGAAGCTGATGTACCAAGCAAGTTACCAGAAGGTTCAAGTCCTTTCGACCAATCTATTCGCGAGAGTATTTCGCTTCAAAACGAAAAGCGAAAAGAACAATTGAAACAGTTCAATTATACCTTTAACAATAACATCAATCGTATTGAAGAGATGGAGCGTCAACCTGCTTATAAACGTTTAGGCTTTGATCTTGACGGACCAGTAGAAGACCAAGCTCCTTCTACCTTATCTTTAGATAATGATTCTAACGACGATATACAGTTGAGATCAAATAATTCATTTTTACACGATAACGTAGATTAACCATGAGAATATTAGCCAATTTAACAGACGAAATTAAAACGGCCATGCGCGCAAAAGATAGCCTAAGGTTAGAAGCCTTACGCGCGATAAAATCTGCAGTGATGTTAGAACAAACGGCCTCGGCTGCAGGAACAACATTAACAGACGAGCAAGAAATTAAATTACTGCAAAAGTTAGTCAAGCAACGCAAAGACAGCGCACAGATTTTCAAAGATCAAAATCGTCCTGATTTAGTTGAACCAGAAGAAGCGCAAGCAAAAATAATTGCCGAATTTTTACCCGCTCAATTATCGGAAGAAGAGATCACTAAAATCGTGAGTGATATCATCGCTCAAACAGCCGCCGAAGGAATGAAAGACATGGGGAAAGTAATGGGAATGGCTTCTAAGCAAATGGCTGGCACTGCAGATGGTAAAACCATTTCTACCATCGTCAAGCAGCTCCTTTCTTAAGCGATTTAACTGCAGTTAATTACAATTTTACCCCGTACTTTTCTGTCTATCATTTCTTGCATGGCCTTTTGCGCCTCTTCCAGCGGATATTGTGCATGGATATGAGGATTAAGCTTTCCTTGAGCATGCCATTGTATCAATTCCATGGTGTTTTTCATATTGTCCTGCGGAAATTGCGTGGCCCACGAGCCCCAAAAAACACCTACGATTTGACAACCTTTCAATAAGGCTAGGTTTAAGGGGATTTTAGGAATTTCTCCAGCGGCAAATCCAACCACCAAATAGCGTCCTTCCCAGCCAATGGCTCTTAAGGCCGGCTCGGCAAATTTATCTCCGATAGGATCATAGATTACATCTGCTCCTTTTCCTTCCGTAAGGGCTTTAATACGTTCTTTTAAATTTTCTTCTGTATAATTGATTCCTTCATCTGCGCCATGGGCTTTGCAAAGGTCTATTTTTTCTTTTGTTGAAGCACAAGCAATTACCCTAGCACCCATTTGTTTTCCTAGTTCTACTGCAGCAAGACCTACACCCCCAGAGGCGCCCAGTACAACTAGAGTTTCTCCTTCTTGCAGTTTTGCTCTGTTTTTTATAGCATGATAAGAAGTTCCATAGGCCATTAAGAAAGAGGCAGCGGTGGCAAAGTCCATTTTAGGGGGTTTAGGGAAAACATTTTTGGCAGGAGCGATAACTTCTTCAGCGAAGCCGCCATTTGCCACAAAACCAAAAACTTCGTCTCCTACTTTTAAGTGTTTCACTGCGCTACCTACAGCACTTACTATCCCAGCAATGTCACTGCCAGGGGTAAAGGGTAAATCGGGTTTGTATTGATATTTCCCTTGAATAATCAAGGTGTCAGGAAAGTTTAAACTACAAGCTTTTACTTGGATAACTACTTCTTTTTCGCCAGGGGTTAAAGCGGGAAGGTCCTTAAGGACTAAGTCAGATGGTGGGCCATATTTTTCACATACAATTGCTTTCATATTATTCTATTTAAGGTTACCAGCTGTCGATAAACGAACGGGTAGATTTTGTTGTATTAAGCTTAAAACAGCTTCGAGCTGTTGCGATTCTTTTTCTGGTTTCTACAGGGTCAATCACTTCGTCAAATTCTAGTGTTTCAGCTGCATTAATTGCTTTCCCTTTTTGGTATTCTTGCGCGACAAGTTGTTCATAGAGGGCTTGGCGTTCGGTTTCATTTGGGGTAGCGTCGAGTTCTTTTTTAAAGCCTAATTTAACTGCGCCTTCGAGTCCCATTGCTCCAAACTCGCCGCTTTGCCAGGACAGGGTTAAAAAAGAAGCATGGAAGCTTCCTCCTGCCATTGCCATCGCGCCTAAACCATAGGCTTTTCTTAAAACGACTGTAATCATGGGAACCTCTAGCGCAGCTGCACTTAAAAATAAGCGAGAGGAATGTCGAATGAGTCCTTTGGCCTCGTGTTCTGGTCCCACCATGAATCCTGGGGTGTCACAGAGTGAAATTATGGGAAGCTCAAAGGCATTGCACAATTGTAAAAATCGTGCGGCCTTGTCTGCTGCATCACTATCGATTGCCCCACCAAGATGACGGGTGCTATTCGCTATGACGCCATAGGGTTTCCCCTCGATTCTTATCAAAGCGGTCACCATATTTTTCGCGAATTGTGCTCTTAATTCCAGGACAGAATCTATATCTGCAATGGTGTTGATAATCGCATTGACATCATAGGCATAACGACGATCATCAGGAAGAATACTGTAAAGTTCTTCTTGTTTATGGGTTTTCCAAGAGGTAAACTCTCCTTGAAAGTAGCTTAAGTATTTTTTGGCTATTGCGACAGCTTCTTTTTCGTTTTCTACTAGAATATCAATCACCCCTTTTTTTGCAAGGGTTTTTGCTGGGCCAATATCTTTGGGGTGATATTGTCCTAATCCACCTCCTTCAATCATGGCGGGGCCTCCCATACCCATAGAACTGTCTTTGGTAGCAATGATAACGTCTGCACAACCGGCAATAGCAGCATTTCCAGCAAAACAATAGCCACCAACGATGGCAATTCTAGGAATTTTACCGCTTAAACGCGCAAAGGCATACCAGGTGGGCAGGTCAAGCCCACCGGTAGTTACTTGATGAAAATCGATGTCTCCAGGCCGTCCTCCACCGCCTTCCACAAAAAAGAGGATAGGGCAGTGGGCTTTTTGGGCCAGAGCCATAAGGCGATCAGTTTTTTTATGTCCAAAAGCGCCTTGTGTCCCTGCTAAAACGGTGTAGTCATAACTAAGGATGTAGCAATTTGTTCCTTCAGAAAAAAGATCAGAATTGATTGTTCCAATCCCACTAATTAGTCCATCTGCGGGGGTGTTTTCGCGCAATTCTTTTATTGACTTTCTCCCTTTTTGAGCAGCGACAATTAATCCCCCTATTTCATGAAAAGAATTGGGATCGCAAAGTTCTTCTATATTTTCACGTGCTGTTCTCTTTCCTTTTGCATGACGTTTACTAACAGCTGATTTTCTATGATTATCCTCAAGAAAACGCTTTCGGTCTTTGAGCTCTTGAAGATCTTTTCGCGAAGTTGATTTATTTGTTTTTGCCATGGCTTAAAGTTACACAAAGGTGATCATATCTTTCTTTAAGTGTGGTAATTCGTTAAAGGAGAGGAGATTGAATTTTTGATTAGTGTATAAAAAGGTGGAGAAAGAGGTGTTGCGAATAGAGAAGTTTAATTCTGCTACTTTTTTTTCTGATGTTAGTCCTAGGCATTCTGCAGTAATTGCACTAATGGTGCCACCAGAGCTAAAGACTCCTATATTTTCTCCCTTAGCGGTTGCGTTTAAGATTTGCGCCAAACCTTCTTTTACTTCTTCACGGAATTGTTTCCAAGTGGGCATTCCCTCTACAGTGATATTTCCCTCTGCCCATTCAGTTAAAAAATATTGAAAGCCCAGCATGGTATTTCGCATGGTCTTTTTTGGATCGTCTAAAGTGTTTTTATTTAAGGCGATAAGATAGGGATCAGTTTTGATTAAGTTGGGGAGAGCAGTTTTCATAGTTTCTATCCCATTGTGTTCTTTTAGACCGTTTATGACAATAGGGTTTGGAAGATCAATTCCTTGCGCCGCATAACATTCTTGTACCGCCTTAAAAGTGTTCTTTTGCCGCTCTAGTGGCCCTACAAATATTCTATCAAAAGAAATATGATTGCTTAAAAGATGCTCGCCTAATAATTGTGATTGTAGCCTGCCTTTGTCTGATAAAACATCATAGTTTTCTGCCCCAAGAGAGGCTTGCCCATGACGAAAAAAAAATAGTTTGCTCATGCTAGAATAGCTTGAAATTTTGATTTAGTAGAAGCACTAATCTAAGAATTTGATTCGAATTATCCTTTAGTATAAAGCGGTAGTTTTTTGGGCTGAAAGGATAAATTGCTTTTCTATATTTTGTTTCCACTGTTGATAAGCTTAATTTTGTCTATTAGGATGGCCCAGTAGTTCAACTGGATAGAATATCAGATTTCGGCTCTGAGGGTTAGGGGTTCGAATCCTCTCTGGGTCACAAAAAAAATTAAAAGCAAGTTCAAATTGTAGGGCTTGCTTTTTTTGGATTTAAATTGTTGTACCTTTCTTTAAATCATTCTATCATGAAACAGTTAGAACATATAGGGATAGCAGTAAAAGATATCGATCAAGCGATTGACTGCTACAGTCGCCTTTTAAACACTTCTTGTTACAAAACAGAGGTGGTACAAAGTCAGCAAGTTACTACTGCTTTTTTTAAGCTGAAGGAGCAGAAGATAGAGTTGCTCGCAGCTACTTCTCCAGAGAGTGTTATTGCTCGATTTATTGAAAAATCTGGTGAGGGTTTGCATCATATTGCTTTTGAGGTGGACGATATTGATGCAGAGATGAAACGATTAGAAAAAAATGGTTTTACTCCCTTGCAAAAGACTCCGTTTAAAGGAGCCGATAATAAACGGGTAGCCTTTTTTCACCCCAAAGATGCTCACGGAATGTTAGTGGAGATCTGTCAAGAGATACATTAAAGAAATAAGATGGATGAAATCAATCTTTTAGCAGATAAAATTAAACAAGGAGATCGTGCCGCTTTAAGTAGGGGGATTACCCTAACAGAGAGTGATTTGCCTTTGCATAAATCGCAGGCCATGTCTTTACTTGATCAATTATATCCTGCTACAGGGAAATCAATAAGGATAGGGATAAGTGGAATTCCTGGAGTAGGAAAATCTACATTAATCGAAAGCTTGGGGACTTATCTAATTGACCAACATCAAAAGCGGGTGGCGGTCTTAGCCATTGATCCCTCTAGCGAACAATCTTCTGGGAGTGTATTGGGCGATAAAACCCGTATGGAAAGCCTTAGTAGAAGAGAAGAAGCTTTTATACGACCTAGTCCCACAAAGGCACAGTTAGGCGGAGTAGCCCAGCAAACACAAACCGCTATTTTGCTGTGCGAAGCAGCGGCTTATGATATTATTATCGTTGAAACAGTGGGCGTGGGGCAATCAGAAATTGCGGTCAATCATATGGTCGATGTGTTCTTGCTTTTGCAAATTGTTGGGGCAGGAGATGATATACAGGCCATGAAAAGGGGTGTATTAGAATGGGTGGACATGGTTGTTTTTAACAAAGCCGATAAAGGAAAAGAAACCCAAGCCAACGCCGAAGCAGCTAATATGTCAAAAGCACTAGCGCTCTTCCCGCCAAAACACCCTGGCTGGACCATACCTGTATTAAGTTGTTCTGCCTTAGAAAAAACAGGGATAGAGGCGATTTGGGAAAATATCGTTTCTCATCAACAACATCTTACTCAACAGCAGCTATTTCATAAACAGCGAGAAGATCAACTCATTAATTTTTTGCGTTCTCTCGAGGAACAAGTGCTTCATTTGTTTTTTGCGCAGCATAAAAAAGTTAATCAATTAAGAGAAAATAATATGCAGAATTGGCAAACGAAAGCTGCGCCACCTTTTGGCATCCTTCAAGGCTTTAAAAAGCAGTTAGAAAAACTTCTTCCAATAGAAGAATAATTGGGTAATTATTTTCACTAAACTTTGAGTTTACTTATCGAAATATTTTCAGGGTTTAATTCGATTTATTTTCAATCAAGCTATATTGAGAAAGGAGTACTTGTTCCTATTATTTTGAGTAAAAGATTTTTTTTACCAAAAATTGAATATTTATTTTGAAATAGTTGTTATTCTATTTATTGTAGAATGTCTTATTTATTGGATAAAATTGTATTTTCACAATTCAATCAATCGATTTAAACATGAAAAATAAAAGTGCATTTTATGTCATGCTAGGCTTGTTTTTATTTTCTTCTTGTGGCGGAGATAATAATAAGATAAATTTAAAAAAATTAGCCGATGGGGTTTATCAAAAAGGAGGATGGATTTATGATATGAAAGAGCTTCCATCGGGTAAAAATGTGATTCCTTTTTATACGATAGGGACCTTATCTACCAATATTTTATCTAATTCTTTCACAAACCCACCATCTGAAATGGGGATAACCCTTTATTTTATGCTAGATAAAACAGGGGAAAATAAAAATAAAATAGTCTCTGCTTATTTAGAGTCAACGGCTTCTGATGAAAATCTGTTCAAATTTCCTCGCTGTTTGAGTGTCTGCCCAGTTACCATAGAAATCACTAATACTGATGGTAGTGTGACAGAAACAAAAACATCTTATTCTAGGCCTAATGTTTTTAGGATGGATATAGAAGATGATGTGCTCAATGGTTTAGCAGTGAATCAAGCTAAGGTACGTATGCGAATTCCTGTATCACGCAATAATCAAAACACTACTTTTGAATGGTTTGATTTTAACTTTGCTGGGTTCACACCAGAACTAGATTAACTTTACGCTTTTTTAAGACTTAAATCGATGTTTTTTGCAGAATGGGTTAATGCTCCTAAAGACGCATAATCTACTCCAGTTTCTGCTATTTCAACAAGGTTATTTTCGTTAATGTTTCCAGAGGCTTCTGTAGTGAATCTCCCCTGGATCAATGCGATTGCTTTTTTTAACTCTTGAGGGGACATATTGTCAAGCAATAATCTGTGAATCCAAGGAAATTCAAAGCATTCTTCAATTTCTGCAAGATTGCGAACTTCTACTATGGTCTTAAGCGATAACTTGTTATCTGTTAAGTAGGCTTGTGTTTTTTGGAGTGTCTTTGATATAGAACCATTAAAGTCGATATGGTTGTCTTTAATCATGATCATATCAAAAAGCCCTATTCTATGATTATTTCCACCACCAATTTGAACCGCCCATTTTTCTGGATAACGAAAGTTGGGGGTTGTTTTTCTAGTGTCTAAAAGCATACATTTTGTATGCCTAATTTTTTGACTTAAGCGTTGGGTCAAGCTTGCAATTCCACTCATGCGCTGCATACAATTTAATACCAGACGTTCTGTGGCTAATAAATCGTACTGTGGTCCCTCTATCGTCATTATAATATCACCTGGAATAATTTGGCTACCATCCTGTTTATGGGTTGTACATTGAATCGAACTATTGACTTGCTTAAATATTATTTGCGCTAATTCTACTCCTGCGATTATGCCCCTTTCTTTTGCAATTAATTTCACGCTGTTGTGTTGTTGACTGCTTAGACAGGAGAGGCTTGTATGATCTCCATGACCGATATCTTCCTCTAAGGCATTAATAATGAATTGATCAATGGAAGCTTTATGTTTTTTATAAAATGAGATCTGTTGCATAGTCATGATTATAAAAGACACCTTTATTCTGCGTTAGTGCCAAAGATTGATTTACCATTACATAAGCGACACTGACCATATTTCTCAATTCACAAATTTGAGGAGATAATTTATTGATATTGTATAATTGAACTACATCAAAATAAAGATCTTTAATTTGTTTTTGCGCGGCTAATAAACCATTTGTGGTCTTGAAAATACCAACCTGCTCACTCATTATTTGACAGAGTTGATAACGGATTTCTTGCGTCTGTTTTGCTGGATTTGTGTTACTATAGCTTTGCCCTTTCCAATCTGGAATAGCTAAAAAAAAGTCTTTCTTTAAAGAAGTGTTTTTTAAATCATTCCAACTACTCATTGCAGCTCTATGAGAAAAAACAATAGACTCTAATAAAGAATTTGATGCGAGTCGATTTGCACCGTGCAAACCTGTGTGAGAGCATTCACCAATAGCATAAAGTCCCTTTAGTGTAGTTCTAGAACATTCATCCACCTTTATTCCACCGCAACTATAATGAGCCGCAGGAATAACTGGGATTAAATCATTTAGAGGATTAATTCCAACTGATCGACAGGTCTCTAGAATATTAGGAAAGTGATTTATGATTACTTCACTAGGAATGTGAGTAGCGTCTAAATAAGCATATTTACTTTTTTGAGCATTAATTTCTTGCATGATTGATCGTGCAACAACATCTCTGGGAGCCAATTCTTTGTCTGGGTGGTATTTACCCATAAAAGCTTCCCCTAATTGATTTTTTAAAATGGCTCCTTCTCCTCTTAAGGCTTCTGTAATTAAAAAGGTTTCTCCCTTTACCTTAGGGAAAAGTGCCGTTGGGTGAAATTGAATAAAAGGGAGCTTTTCAAGGCGTACTTTAGCCCTATAGGCAGCACCTAATCCGTCGCCAGTAGCTATTGCTGGATTAGTGGTAAAGTTAAATAATTGACCTAGACCTCCAGTGGTTAAAACGGTAATTTGGGCAGTGATTTTAATGATTTCTTCATCAAGTTTAGAAATAATATAGGCTCCATAACAATTTTTATGCGTTGTTTTAGTATGGTGATCTGTGATTAGATCGACTAAAATATGATTCTCGAAATATTCTATGTTGTCAAATTCTTTAACTTTTTCGATGAGGGCACGTTGTATTTCTGATCCAGAATGATCTTTGAAGTGTACGATTCGTTTTTCTGAGTGCCCTCCTTCTTTGGTAAGATCTAAATGATCATTTTCTTTTTGGTCAAACTGGGTGCCCCAATCGATTAATTCTTTTAATCTAAGGTTACCCTCACGAATTACAAAATCAATGACATTTTTATCTCCTTCTTTATCTCCTGCGATATAGGTATCCTTGATATGCTTATCAAAGGTGTCTTTTATAAAATTAGAAACTACTGCAATACCACCTTGTGCATATCTTGTATTGCCTTCCTCAAGGGTATTTTTACAAATAAGTTTAATTTGAGTTGAGGGCGATTTTTCGGCTAATTTGATGGCATATGTTAGACCAGAAATTCCAGTCCCTATAACAAGAACATCTGTATGCATTATTTGAGGGCTAACATTCGATTGATTGGCTTTAATGCTTTTTCAATAAGTTTCTTATCTAGCTTAATTTCTGGAGTCTCGTTTTGGAGACAATAGTAAAGTTTTTCAAGGGTATTTAATTTCATAAAAGCACATTCGCTGCAAGCACATGTATCGTCTTCAACTGGAGCAGGAATGAATGTTTTTGTGGGGCAGCGCTTTTGCATTTCATGTAAAATTCCTGCTTCTGTAGCGACAATAAAAACATCACAAGGATTTTTTTGTACAAAGTTTAAAAGACCTGAAGTACTTCCAATATAATGCGCAATATCCAATACCTGACTCTCACTTTCAGGATGTGCAATAAACTTCGCCTTGGGGTGTTCTTTTGCCAAGGCAACAATTTTTTCAAATGAAAAAGCTTCATGTACAATACAAGCACCATCCCATAAAATCATATCTCGCCCAGTTTTTTTAATTAAATAGCGACCCAGATTTTTATCTGGTGCAAAAATAATTTCTTTGTCATGTGGGATACTATCGATTACTTCTACTGCATTACTCGAAGTGCAAACAATATCACTTAATGCTTTGATTTCTGCAGAGCAATTGATGTAAGTCACTACAATGGCCTCTGGATGTAGTTGTTTAAATGCAGCAAATTCCAATGGGGGACAGGAATCAGCTAAAGAACATCCTGCCATTAAGTCGGGAAGCAATACCTTTTTTGTGGGGTTAACAATTTTAGCTGTTTCAGCCATAAAATGAACTCCAGCAAAAACGATGATATCAGCATCAATATTTTTAGCCATTTTAGCTAGATAGAGACTATCTCCAAGGTAATCAGCAATATTTTGAATGGCTTTTTCTTGATAGTAATGCGCTAGAATCAGGGCATTTTTTTCTTTTTTTAGCCGTTTGATTTCGGTAATAAAATCTATCTTTTCTTTAGAAATAATGTTATTCATCACCTTTAATTAATATAATATTAGCATTTTTTTAATTAAAACAAAAATAAGAATATTAAACGTCATCAACGCTCGATCATCCAATATTTTAATCAAAAACAGACATCTTTGATTATTTAATATGAATTTGTATTTTGGATCAAATGTTATGTCCCAAATCTAACAAACAACTTTTACATGAAACCTACTTATTTTATTACCTTGTTTTTTATTGTGACCAGCTCAGTGATAGCTCAGCGAACTGATACACCGTGGCAGATTAATGCTGGGTTAAACATTGTTGATATTTTTCCCTCTGGAGGAGAAAACAGTTTTTTTCCCAATCAAGGCGGATTTTTCGAAGATTTTCTCAATGGGGATCATTGGAATGCTGGTGTTCCAGCTATTGGTGTATATCGCACCATAAATAAAGATTTGTCCTTAGGGATTAACTTTGCTTTTGCAGGAATCACTAAGATAGAAGGACAAACCAATCAAAATTTGCGGTATTTTTCTTCCGACCTCCAATTGAAGTATGCCTTTTTTAGGGATAAACCTCTTAGTCCATATGCTCGCCTTGGCGCAGGAGTGTCTTCTTTTAATAACGATGCCTCTGCAGTCAATAATATTACTGCCGAAAAGCGGTCTGCTGGCCATTGGGTAAGTTCTATAGGTTTTGATGTCAAGCTTACAGATAAGTTTGGGTTCTTTCTAGAAACTAATTTTAAAAGTGCTTTTGGAGACGAAGGGATATCACACTTTAATCACAGTATAGGTTTTAGTTATGGATTAGGAAATTTAGATCAAGATGGTGATGGAATCCCAGACAAAGAAGACAACTGCCCAGAAGAAGCTGGCCCAGAAGAAAATGATGGTTGTCCATGGCCAGATAATGACGAAGATACTGTCTTAGATAAGGATGATCTATGCCCAGAGGAAGCAGCCAACACAAATAGCGGTTGTCCTGTAGTAGAAGATACCATTATTGATGCTTTAAATCAAGCTGGAATTAATATTTTATTCCCTGCAGATGGTTCTGAACTGATAGGGGCTAAAGTGCTTGATGCAGTGGCACAAGTAAAAACTATTTTAGAAGAGAATCCTCGTGGAATTGTGCTTGTTCAAGGGCATGCTTCTGAAGATGGTAGTGACGAATACAATCAAGCTCTCTCTGAAAGACGTGCAGAATCTGTAAAAGCAAAACTCATTGAAATGGGGGTTAATCCCGCTCGATTAGAAGTTCAGGCTTTTGGAGAAACAAGACCTATAATTGAGGAAGATAAAGCCCTCTCTCGCAGAAAGAATAGAAGGGTAGTCTTTAGCGCGAAACAATAAGAAAGATCTTATTTTATGAAAAAAAGCTGAGTTTTACTCAGCTTTTTTTGTTTGTTTTTCGTTCAAAGGAAGATCTTGGTTGTAGCCTAAGTGCAAATAGTTAATTATTAGTAAAATATGTTTTTTAAAAAGAAACCTATTCGCATCGATATTTTTATTAGTTTTACCTTTCTAAAATAAAAACTATTTTAATTATGAAAATTTTAAGACTAGCATTGATTGTATGCTTATTATCAACAAGTTCAATGTTTTCACAGACCTCTGCTAATCCATGGCAGATTTCGGTTGGTTTAACCATGCCATCGATCAACAGTGATATTGGAAATGTATCCTCAAACAATTTAAGTGGTTCAATTGGATTACCGCAAGCTTCTCTTTACAGAAAAATCTTTAAAGGATTTTCTATAGGAGGTCAAGTTGCTTTAGGAAAAGTAACAAACGACAGTAATTCAGGTGATGATCTTGATTTTTTTAGTATGCACGGTGCTTTAAAATATGGATTTAATATCGAGGGTAAATTTAGCCCTTACGTTAAAGCAGGGGTATATGGTTCAACATCATTTGATGGAACTGATAGTGGTTCTCTTGTCACAGATTATTCAAATTTTGGGACAGTAGGTTTTGACTACGCTTTAGGCGATAAATTTGGTCTTTATGCTGAATACTCCATTGGAAAAATTAACGAAAATCCTGAAGTAGACTATGGCGTAATTTCGGCTGGTCTTAGCTATGATTTTGGCGTTGGTGACAGAGATAAAGACGGCGTAAACGATAAAAAAGACAAATGTCCAGATACACCTGGATTAAAAGAATTTGAAGGCTGCCCTGACACCGACGGTGATGGATTACCAGACCCAGAAGATGACTGCCCAGAGGTCGCTGGACCAGCAGAAAATAAAGGATGCCCAGATACAGACGGTGACACAGTTCTAGATAAAGACGATGCATGCCCAGAAGTAGCTGGTCTTGTTGAGCTAAATGGTTGTCCCGATGCTGACGAAGACGGGATTGCTGATGGAGACGATGAGTGTCCAGAACAAGCAGGACCAACTGAAAATAAGGGATGCCCTTGGCCAGATGCTGATAACGATGGTGTAGCAGATAAAGATGATGACTGTCCAGAGCAAGCAGGAACTACCGAAAACGGTTGCCCAGAGTTAAAAGACGAAATCATGTCTACGATTAATCTAGTTGGAGATAGAATTCAATTCCCTGCAAATAGTGCTAAAATCATGGGAGAAAAGTCTTTAAATGCTATCGCAGAAATTAAATCAATTTTAGACCAAAACCCAGATGGTAGAATTATTATACAGGGGCATGCTTCAATTGATGGTAGTGAAGATTATAACCAAAAGCTTTCGCTAAAGCGTGCAGAATCTGTACGTGACAGATTGGTAGAGTTAGGTGCTGATGCTGCTCGTCTAGAGGTTATTGGAATGGGATCATCTAAACCAATTAATGGTGATGTTTCTGATAGAGTGGCTAACAGAAGAGTAGAATTTTATAAGAAATAATCTATTCAAATTCAAAATAAAAAAGGCCGAGCAACGCTCGGCTTTTTTTTTATGAAACAAACACTACCTATAGGGCTTTTAAACGAGCGATAGTTTTTGTTGGGTTATCAGATTTAAAGACAAAACTTCCAGCGACCAAAACATCTGCCCCAGCTTCTATCAAGGCTTTAGCATTTTGATCTGTCACACCTCCATCAATTTCAATTAGCGTTGAAGTGCCTTTTTGTATAATGAGCTGTTTTAACGCTTTTACTTTTGCATAGGTATTCTCGATAAAAGACTGCCCACCAAAACCAGGATTTACACTCATCAAGCAAACTAAATCAATGTTTTCAATAATATCGGTGAGTAAGTGAACAGGGGTGTGTGGATTTAGTGCTACCCCTGCCTTCATACCACAAGATTTGATTTTTTGTAAGCTTCTGTGTAAATGAGTACATGCCTCATAATGAACAGTTAATACAGCGGCATTTAAATTGGCAAAAGTCTCAATATAGCGATCAGGATCTACAATCATTAAATGAACGTCTAAGGGCTTTTTTGTATGTTCACCAATTGCTTTAAGGACAGGTACACCAAAAGAAATATTTGGTACAAAAACGCCATCCATAATGTCAATATGAAACCAGTCGGCTTCACTGTTGTTAAGCATTTCGCAATCTCGCTGAAGATTGGCAAAGTCTGCTGCTAATACAGAGGGTGCAATGAGTTTTTTCATATAAAAAAAGCAAGCTTAAGCGCTTGCTTGGAAATTTATCCTAAATAGGTTTTTAATATTTTACTTCTCGAAGTGTGCTTTAAACGACGAATCGCTTTCTCTTTAATTTGACGAACTCGCTCTCTGGTTAGGTCAAAAGTTTCTCCAATCTCTTCAAGGGTCATCGCGTGTTGATCTCCTAAACCAAAATAAAGACGCACGACATCTGCTTCGCGCGGTGTAAGGGTTTCTAATGCTCGTTCAATTTCTGTTTTTAATGATTCGTGTAATAATGTTCGATCAGGATTAGGGGATTCTCCACTATTCAATACATCATATAGGTTAGAATCTTCTCCCTCTACTAGAGGAGCGTCCATTGATACATGTCGACCTGAGTTTTTAAGTGATTCTTTTACGTCATTAACCGTCATGTCGAGCTCTTTTGCAATTTCTTCTGCAGAGGGCGCGCGTTCATGAGCCTGTTCTAAAAAGGCATAGGTTTTATTGATCTTATTGATTGAACCAATTTTGTTTAAGGGAAGACGAACAATACGGGATTGTTCTGCCAACGCTTGAAGTATGGATTGTCGAATCCACCATACAGCATAAGAGATAAACTTAAAACCACGAGTTTCGTCAAAGCGTTTTGCCGCTTTGATTAGACCTAGGTTTCCTTCATTAATTAAATCAGGCAAGGTTAATCCTTGATTCTGGTATTGTTTCGCTACCGAAACGACAAAACGAAGGTTCGCTTTGGTTAATTTTTCGAGTGCGATTTGATCACCCGCTTTAATGCGCTGCGCTAATTCAACTTCTTCTTCGGCGGTAATTAAGTCTACCTTCCCTATTTCTTGTAAATACTTGTCTAAGGAAGCAGTTTCTCTGTTGGTTACCTGCTTGGTAATTTTAAGTTGTCTCATGGAATGTTTTGTTCTATTACTTTATACGTTGAAAAAGTCATTTTGTTACATCGGAAGAAAAAAAAACCACTCTTTAAGAGTGGTTTTTTTGGTTTGAGAATAATTTAGCCTTTTTTATGATGTTCTTTTTTCTCAGGACGAGGGAGTAAGGCCTTACGCGATACTTTCTCTTTCCGTGTTCTAGAATCAATCCCGAAGTATTTAACTTCTAAGACATCCCCCATATTGACCACGTCACTCACATTTTCTGTGCGTTCCCAAGCTAATTCACTAACGTGAAGTAACACTTCATTTCCGGGCGCCTCTGTATATTCTACTACTGCACCAAAATCAAGCATTTTAATTACTTTAACCTCATAGGTTTTTCCCACTTCGGGTTTAAAGGTGATTGAATCTATTTTTGCTTCAACCATTGCAATACCCTCTGGTGAGGTTCCTAGGATCTCTACGATTCCCTCTTCGGTTACAGGATCTTCGTTGATTACTATAGTACATCCTGATTCTTTTTGAAGTTCTTGAATCACTTTTCCGCCGGGACCAATTAATGCACCGATGTATTCGTTAGGAATAACACGGTTGATCATTTTAGGAGCATGCGCTTTTACATCTTTAGCAGGTGCAGCAATTGTTTCTACTAATTTGTTTAGGATATGTAAACGCCCTTGACGCGCTTGTTCTAGAGCTTGTGTTAATATTTCATAAGATAATCCTTTGATTTTGATATCCATTTGGCAAGCAGTAATACCGTCTTCGGTACCTGTAACTTTGAAATCCATGTCGCCTAGATGATCTTCATCCCCTAAGATGTCAGATAAAACAGCGAACTTTTCCCCATCACTAATTAAGCCCATGGCAATTCCTGAAACGGGTTTTTTAATTTGCACTCCAGCGTCCATCAAGGCCATTGTTCCAGAGCATACGGTTGCCATAGAAGAAGAACCGTTAGATTCTAAGACTTCAGAGACTACACGTACTGTATAGGGACAATCGTCTGGCATGACCTTTTTCAAGGCACGCTGTGCTAAATTACCATGTCCTACCTCACGTCTTGATGTACCTCGTAATGGACGTGCTTCTCCTGTACAGAAAGGGGGGAAGTTGTAATGAAGGTAGAAAGTTTCTTCTCCTTGTTCTGTGGGAAGATCAATCATGTTAGCTTCACGTGATGTCCCAAGGGTAACCGTAGCTAGCGCTTGGGTTTCTCCACGGGTAAAAATTGAAGACCCATGCGTGGAAGGTAAATAGTCTACTTCACACCAAATGGGACGAATATCGGTTGTTTTTCTCCCGTCTAAACGAATTCCTTCGTTTAAGACGAGGTCACGTACCGCTTTTTTCTGTGCTCCAGAGAAATACTTAGAAATAAGTTCTCCTTTTTCCTCAAGTTCTTCTTCACTGTATTCTGCTTTTATACTGTCTTTTACCTCGCTAAAGGCAAGTCCACGGTCGGCTTTACTTGAAGCAGCTTTTGCAATATCATAGCAGGCTTGGTAAGCTTTTTCGTGAATACTTGCCTCAAGGTCAGCATCATTGGCTTCTTCTTCATACTCACGGGTTTCTTTTTTCCCTACAGCTTCGGCTAAACGTACTTGTGCAGCAATTTGGTCTTTGATTGCTTCATGACCAAAGGCAATGGCATCAATCATTTCTTGTTCAGAAATTTCATCAAACTCTCCTTCTACCATGGCGACAGAATCTTGACTTGCACCAATCATGATATCAATGTCAGATTCAAGCAGTTGTGCAGAACTAGGGTTGATGATGAACTCTCCTTCAATGCGACCTACGCGAACCTCAGAAATGGGATATTCAAAGGGCATGTCAGAGAGTTGAATGGCTGCAGAGGCTGCTAGACCTGCTAGTGCATCTGGTTTTACCTCTTCGTCGTGTGACATTAATTGAATCATCACTTGAGTTTCAGCGTGATAATCTTTCGGGAATAATGGACGCAGTACACGGTCCACTAAACGCATGGTTAAAATTTCTTCGTTACTAGGACGTGCTTCTCGTTTAAAGAATCCTCCAGGGAATCTTCCTGCTGCTGCAAACTTTTCACGGTAATCTACTGTTAAAGGAAGGAAGTCCACAGGACTTGCTTTACGTGCAGAAACAGCTGTTGCTAAGAGCATACAGTCGCCACAGCGAACTACAACAGAACCGTCTGCTTGTTTGGCTAATTTTCCTGTTTCAAGGGTGATGGTCTTCCCGTTAGAGAGTTTTATCTCTTCAGAAAATGTTTTTGGAATCATTTATTTTCATTTTAATTAAACCTAAAGTGTTGTTGTGTTGTGTCTGTAGGTCGCCAATGAAAAACTTTGATTCAGCTTTTTTCAATACTCCAATAAAGAGGGTTTAGGTTTATTTACGTAAACCTAATTTTTTTACGATCGCACGATAACGCTCGATGTCTTTTGCCTTAAGGTAATCTAATAAACTTCTGCGCTTACCTACCAATTTTACCAATGAACGTTCTGTGTTATAATCTTTACGATTATTTTTTAGGTGTTCAGAAAGGTGATTGATACGGTGGGAGAATAAAGCAATTTGACCCTCGGTAGAACCAGTATCGGTTTTAGATGTTCCGTGTTCTGCGAAAATCTTTTCTTTTGTTTCTTTTGTTAAGTACATGCTAATATTATTTCAATGATTGTTATGTATTGGCTAACTAAAGCGGTGCAAAGATACACTAATTTATGAAAGACTAGTGAGCTATGCTTATTTTCTTATGGGTTGATTTAACACAAGATCGATGTATAGATTAACTTTGTCTTTTAAATTTTTGCGATGGGTAATGAAGTCTAAGAAGCCTTTATCTAATAAGAATTCACTGGTTTGAAAGCCTTCTGGTAAATCTTTACCAGTAGTATCTTTAACAACTCTTGGTCCAGCAAAGGCAATTAAAGCTCCAGGTTCTGAGATGTTGATGTCCCCTAGCATAGCAAAAGAGGCTGTTGTTCCACCAGTAGTAGGATCTGTTGCAAGAGAGATATAAGGGAGTTTAGACTCTGATAGTTTATTGAGTTTAGCCGAAGTTTTTGCCAATTGCATCAAAGAAAAGGCTCCTTCCATCATTCTTGCTCCTCCAGATTTTGAAATAATCATAAGGGGTAAGTTGTTATTGATAGCATAGTCTGTTGCACGAGCAATTTTCTCTCCAACAACAGATCCCATTGATCCTCCAATAAAGCCAAAATCCATACAAGCAATGACTAATTCTTTTCCCTTGGATTTTCCAACAGCAGTTCTAATCGCATCTTTAAGTCCTGTTTTTTTTGTGACTTCTTTGAGACGATCGCTGTACTTTTTAGAATCTGTAAATTTTAAAAAGTCTTTTGAAACAACTTTGCTGTCGAGTTCTTTAAAATGATTGTCATCAAACAAGATTTCAAAGTATTCTTTACTGCCGATTCTGACGTGATATTCGTCTTCAGGACTAACATAGAAGTTGTCTGAAAGTTCTTGTGTCTCGACAATTTTTCCAGTAGGAGTCTTATACCACAGTCCTTTAGGGATGTCTTTTTTTTCTTCTGTTCGGGTTTGAATCCCTTTCTCACTTCGTTTAAACCAACTCATAAAACCATATTTACCTTAAGCTAAGGTATCTATATTGTTTAAATCTTCAAACGCTTTGATCAATCTTTGTTTAAAAGTTTGTTCACCAAGACGTAACCATTTGCGTGGATCATAATGTTTTTTGTTAGGTTGATCAGCTCCCTCAGGGTTACCAATTTGCGTGCTTAAGTAGTCGATTTTATCATTCATATAGTCACGAATACCCTCTGTAAAGGCATACTGTAAATCGGTGTCGATATTCATTTTAATTACTCCATATCCAATCGCTTCTCGAATTTCTTCTACGGTTGAACCAGAACCTCCATGGAATACAAAGTCAACAGTATTCTCGGCAACATTATATTTTTTAGAGATGTATTCTTGAGAGTTTTTTAAGATTTTTGGTGTAAGCTTTACGTTTCCTGGTTTGTAAACCCCGTGCACATTGCCAAAGGCTGCTGCAACGGTAAATTGATCATTTACTTTCATCAATTCTTCATAGGCATAAGCAACTTCTTCTGGTTGTGTGTAAAGCTTAGATACATCGACATCAGAGTTATCCACACCGTCTTCTTCTCCACCCGTAATCCCTAATTCGATTTCTAGGGTCATTCCCATTTTTGCCATTCGTGCAAGGTATTCTTTACAAAGGCTAATATTTTCTATTAAGGGTTCTTCTGATAAATCGATCATATGAGAGCTGTATAAAGGCTTCCCTGTTTCTTTATAGAATTTTTCTCCAGCATCTAGTAAACCGTCGATCCATGGTAAAAGGTTTTTGGCGCAATGATCAGTATTTAAAATAACGGTAGCACCATACAATTCTGCCAATTCATGAATGTGCTTTGCACCCGCAATAGCCCCTGCAATTGCCGCTTGTTGATTTTCATTGCTTAACCCTTTTCCAGCGTTAAATTGTGCTCCTCCATTAGAGAATTGAATAATTACTGGGCTGTTTAATTCTGCAGCCGTTTCCAATACTGTATTGATAGAGTTATTTCCAATTACATTGACTGCAGGAAGTGCAAATTTTTTGGCTTTGGCAAATTCAAAAATTTCTTGAACTAGGCGACCAGTGGCAACACCTTTTGGGAAAGTTTTTTTCATGTTTTGGTTTTCTAAGCAGCAAAAATAGCAAAAATGGCTTAAAAGGGGTAATTTATTCCTACATTAAAGACCGCTTTTTTAAGGGTAATTTGAGATCCCCAACGATCTTCTGGAACTTTAGAAGGGTCAAAAGTTTTAAAGGCAGTATCTAAACGAAAAACAAAGTAATCAAAATCATACCGCAGGCCAAATCCTGTTCCCACTGCCAATTGATTTAAATCTCTAAAGTCGTTTAAACTTTGTTTTGGGTCTGCAACATTGTTATTTATGTTCCAAATATTTCCAGCATCAATAAAAAAAGCCCCTTTTAAAGGGCCAAGTATGGGGTATCGATATTCTAGATTAAGTGCAATTTTAAAGTTTGCTTCATTGAATTCGTTGATCCCACTACTTGAACCAGGCCCCAATTTATAGGCTTGCCAAGCTCTATTATCATTTGATCCTCCAGCATAATAAGATCTTGTAAAGGGGATGCTTTTTGAGTTGCCATAGGGAAGTGCGATACCTGTAAAACCTCTAAATGCGATTATTCGCTCTCTACCTACTTCCCAGTGTTTGATATAGCTTATTTCAGATTTGATGTATTGTGATGGAGCTAGGTTAAAAATATATCTACTACCATCGCTGTCTTTAGGGGTATTACTTACAATTAGAAGGCTATTGAGAATGTTTCCTATCCATTCAAACTTAGCCCTAAATTGGGAAAAGCTTTCGTCTACAATACTTTCTTGATTGTTTTTAGTAAAGCTAAAAGAAGAGCCGACAATAAAATTATTTGCTGTTAAACGATTTTTACGTTCGTAGATGTTCGACACACTAGTATATAGATCATCACCTGGAGAGAGGGTAGTGCGTTGATTTAAAACATGATTGATGAAAAAATCTGCTCCATTAGGGAGGGCTAAATTTCCTTCTTCATCCAAGTATGGACTATTGTTCCCTGGCAGAGTTCGAGCAATGTTATTTAAACGATCATAAGAATTGCGATATACATTAAAATAGTTGCTTATGGCTCTATTGTCAACATATTCAATGTCAGCAAGCTTGAGGGTGAAAGTGTAAGTGGGCTTTGTTTTCCATTGATATTCGAAGTTCCCTGTAAAACTTTGCCTGTCAAGTCCAATATTTTCTTGAAGGGAAATCCCTAAAGAAATATTTGTCTTCACATTGATGTCCTCAAAAAAAGCTGTTTTTATTTTTTGGGGGGCTAATAAACGCGGTACCCGAAGCAGTAGATTTCCACCCACTTCAAATAAGTTAAAGAAGGTACTTTTTTGTTCAGCGACATCTCTTGAAGATCCCACGGTGCTTTTTACGCCAAATTCAAGAATTTCTGCTCCTCTAAAAACGTTTCTACTGATGACAGAAGAACCCAAAGTAATCCCAATATCCTGAATATTTGAATGTGAAACGTCTAAGTCAAACCCCAAAGAAAAACGTTCTCTAGGACTTAAATAAACATTTGCATCAAGTAAAGAAGGGACTTTATCAACTACTTCATAAGTAATCGTGGGGTATTTGAAATTTTGTAGTTCGTTAAAGTAGCGATAAGTGGTTGTTCTGTCCTGATAGCTATAGGGTTGATCTGGGGTGATTTGTACTCCTTTTACCAAAACATTAGGGTTGTATTTTAGTGGTCCAACAGAAAATATTTTGATTCCATTAAAATTGATTGAATCTGTGTAAACAGAAAAATCTTGTTCGAGATTTTCTACATAGATGGATAATGATTTAATCTTCTGTACTTTGTAAGGTACTTCAACAAGGGTGTCTTGAACACGTTTTTGGGCATTTTTAATTTCTACAACTAGAGGGATTTTTGTATCAATTCCTAAACTGTCTTTAAAAGCCTTAAAACGTATCGAGCGTTGTTGAAAATTATAAATCCCATTATTTCTAAACACATTGATTAAACGCTCTCTTTCTGCATTAATATTTTCTACTTTGAATGGATCTCCTATTTTTAAGACACTTTCACTTTGATGGGCCATATAGATAGAATCCATGTCTTTTGACCCGGCGACATTTGTAATACTGTCAAGTGTAAAACGCGGTCCTGTTTTTACTTCGTAACGAATAGAAGATTTTTGAGGGGCTAATTGCTCTACTGTGGCTGTTGAAGTAGCGTTGAAATATCCCAGATTTTTGTAGTATTGCGTAAAGAGCGAATTTGTTAAAGCAATTCTCTCTGTATTGACTAAACTAGGACTTTCCCCTGTTTTTTTGATCCAGTTAGAAAAGCTTACTTTATATTTTTTTAGCTGCTCTACTTGTTTGGATGAAAGCCATTGGTTTAGACGTTTTTCTCTGTTGGGTTTTTTGTTAAGCCAATTCTCAAAACGTTCCTTGGGATTAGATTCACTTAAATTGTAAATATGAAGTTTAAAAGGGATGCCAAAGATTCTTTGATTTTTTTTGGTTTGTGACAAAATCAATACTGGGTCTTGATTTACCTCTTCCTCATTAAGCACAAAACTTTGTTTGACAATTAGGCTTTCATCTTGAGCTAATTTTTTGGTACTGCTACAGCTGTGTAAAATCACACATACCATAAGGAGAATCACTATGTTTGTATTAGCTAAATTCAAGAAGGGAAACTTTAATGGCAAAAATACATCATTTATGATTACTAAAAAGGAGCTTAAAGTGATCAATTTACTCGGGACTAAAAAAGGCAGAAAGATGCATCAATGTTTTGTGGTTGAAGGGAAAAAATCTGTCGCAGAATTTGTAGCAGAAGGTTTTCAGCAAAAAGGACTTTATTCCATTGCCGCTACCCCACATGAGGGAGCCGTTTTAGTGACAGAAAAGGAAATGCAAAAAATGAGTTTTTTAAAAAACGCCTCTCCAATATTAGGTGTTTTTGTCATTCCCAAAAACAAAAAAATCCCGATTAAGGGAAGACTTTTAGTGTTAGACCAAGTTGCAGATCCAGGTAATCTAGGGACTATTTTGCGTATTTGTGACTGGTTTGGAATCAAACACATCATAGGTTCTATAGATACTGTTGATTGTTATAACCCTAAAGTGGTTCAAGCAAGTATGGGCTCTTTAGCTCGTGTGGAATGTCATTACACTAATTTAGCGGTATTCTTGTCTAACGATCGACGCCCGGTATATGGAACTTATTTAAACGGCTCCTCTTTATATCAAACTAATATACCAGAAGATGCCATAATAATTATGGGAAGCGAGGCTAACGGGATTTCAGAAGAGTTAGGCTCTTTTATTGATCATAAGATCACAATACCCAGAAAAACGTCCAATGGCCCAGAAAGTTTAAACGTTGCAATTGCTACTGCATTAATTTTGGGAGAAATCTCACAATAGTCTATTCGAAAGTAAAATTAATAACAACCCCTCTTGTGATTAAGTTGACAATATTAGAGGTCCATGGGCTTATTCCATTGCTAGGATTATCGGCAATAAGTTCATCTTGAATAGAAAACACTCCCCTTATTGAAGGAGAAAATTTAAAATAAACTAAGTAAAAGTCTATGCCAAATCCTACTTCATAATTAAAGGTTTGTCCAGTCACTCTAAAAACATTGTTGAAATTATCATCATTGTTTTTTTGATTACTCGAAAGATTAAAAGAGGTTGACATTCCGCCCACGAGATAAGGTTTCCAGTTATTGATGCGCTCGCCACTAAATTTAATTAATAACGGTAGATGTATATAAGTCGATTTCACCTCTCTCAAGCCATCATTTTCCGCAGTATTGCTGGGAAAATTTCTTTGCCACGCCGCGGATTCATATGGGTAAAGTAAATTTCTTTGGGAGTAATATAGTCCTGGTTCAATGCGTAAATTAAGGAAGCGATTAATTCTTAAATCACCAATAAGACCTACATTAAACCCTAAATTTTTTTCTAACTCAATACTTGGATAGCCTTGTCCATTTATTCGGGCATTATAGTCACTAACATATTCAATTTGGTAGCCAAAGTCATTAAACCCAAAAAAATAGCCATAATGAATAATCTTTTTATCAAAGTTTTGAAGGTGTTGTACCCGCTCTCTAACACGGTAATATTGTCCCATACACAAATCCCCTCCTAAAAATAGAAGACAAAATAACAGTGATAAAGATAATATTTTAGGGCTTTTTTGCACTGTATATAGAAGCAACCCCTAAGGTTTGTGGGTTATCTCTTACCTCTATAAACCCAATTTTCTCCAAAATATTGTTGAAAGCAGGTCCATGTGGAAATACAGCAGCAGAATTTGTCAAGTATTGATAGGCTTTTTGATCTCTACTAAAGAGTCTCCCAATTAATGGGACCATCCATCCACTGTAAATTTGATATCCTTGTTTAAAGGGAAAACGCGTAGGAACAGCGGTTTCTAGAACTAGTAAAGTTCCTTTTAAGCGGAGGACTCTAAAAATTTCAGCAAGGCCCTGCTCGAGATTTTCAAAATTACGTACCCCAAAGGCAACAGTAGCTACATCAAAATAATTATTGGGATAAGGAAGTTTTTCTCCATCTCCCAAAATCATAGTTATCTGCTTGTCTAAGGCTAATTTTTTCACTTTTTCTGTTCCAATAGATAACATTCCTGGTGAAATATCTAGCCCTATTATTTCTTCTGCAGCAGTGGATTTTAAGGCAATGGCAAGATCTCCTGTACCAGTAGCAATGTCAATTATACGTTGAGGTTTGTTCTCTCCAGCCATGCGTACCACTTTTCTTCGCCATGATTGATCAATGCCTAATGATATTATACGATTGATTAAGTCATACTGTTTAGAAATGCCATCAAACATTTTTGTAACCTGTTCTTTTTTACTCGATTTAGAACCTTTATAGGGGGTAACCATCTTTTTCATAGACCACAAAGATACTTCCTTTACAATAATTTATAGAGAGATATCCCGCTTGTTTCGTATTAAACTTCACTATATTTGTTTAAGATTTCGAAACACAAAAAATGAGAATTATCATTGCTGGCGCAGGGGAAGTAGGATTTCATCTAGCTAAATTACTTTCTTTCGAATCACAAGACATTACCTTAATTGACACTCACAAAGAGCGATTAAATTACGCTGAAAACCATTTAGATATTAAGGCAATAAAAGGAGATGCTACGTCATTAAACTTAATGAAGCAAGCCGATATTGCTAGCTCAGACTTATTTATTGCTGTAACAGAACAAGAGACAACTAATATTACCATTTGTGCTTTAGCAAAACAGTTGGGTTGTGCCAAAACCATAGCTCGTATCTCAAACAAAGAGTTTATCCATAATCAAGGAGAGATTAGTTTTGAGAAATTAGGTGTAGATGAATTGATTTCTCCAGAAGAACTTGCTTCTGCAGAAATACAGCAGTTACTTGATCAATCTGCATTTAGCGATAGTTACGAGTTCGAAGACGGGGCCTTAACCCTTGTAGGAACTACATTAGAAGAGAGTGTCCCTTTTGTAGGTAAAACGGTAAAAGAAGCGGCTAAAATCTTCCCAGATATTCATTTTATGCCCATTGCTTTGCAACGCAAAGGAACACAATATACAATTATCCCTAGAGGAGATACTCATTTTGAAGCCCACGATCTGGTTTATTTCATTACCCTAAAGGAAGGAGTTGATGAATTGTATAAATTAACCGGAAAAAATAAAGAAGTTATCAAAAATGTTATGATCCTTGGAGGTGGAAAAATTGGGTTGAGTACTGCTAAATCCCTTCAAGACAAAAAATTCAATGTTGTTTTAGTTGAGCAAAATAAAAATAAAGCTTTTGAATTTGCAGATCAGGTTCCAGATGTTATGGTTATTCATGGAGATGGCAGAAATGTTGAACTACTTGAAGAAGAAGGGTTAGAAGCCATGGATGCCTTTATCTGTGTGACAGAAAATTCTGAGACCAATATAATGTCTTGTTTAATGGCTAAGTCTAAAAAGGTAAAGAAGACCATTGCTTTGGTAGAAAATATGGATTATTTCCAGTTGTCACAATCGATAGGTATTGATACTTTAATCAATAAAAAACTATTAACTGCCAATACGATCTTTCGCTATATAAGAAGGGGAGAGGTAGTTGATTTAACTACTTTAAATAATTTAAATGCAGAAATTCTTGAGTTTATTGTAAAACCAACGTCTAAGGTAAATGGGATGTTGATTAGGGACATAGATTTCCCCCGTTCTGCTACTATAGGAGGCGTTATTAAAGAGGGGCAGGGTATTATCGCTTTAGGAGATTATAAAATCAATTCAGGTGATCGCGTGGTAGTGTGTAGTTTACCTCGCGCACTAAGCAAAGTAGAAAGTTTATTCCTCTAATATGCACAAAATAAACAATGAGATTATTTGCTATTTGATGGGAGTTTTACTCCTTTTCAACGGGGGATTTATGCTCTTGTCAAGTTTTGTAAGTATTTTAACAAATGATGGGCAAACCCTTGCGCTATCTTTAGCGGCATTACTCACCTTACTGGTGGGGATTATATTAATGTTAATTACCCGTAATCACACCAAACAACTCAACAAAAGAGATGGATATCTTGTTGTGAGTTTAGGCTGGATATTAATGACACTTACAGGAATGTTACCCTATTTATTTACTGGAGTTTTTCCAGATATCTCTTCTGCTTTTTTTGAGACAATGTCAGGCTATACCACTACCGGTTCTTCTGTTTTAGCAGACATAGAAATAGTACCAAAAGGGATCTTATTTTGGAGAAGTACCACCCACTGGATAGGTGGAATGGGAATCATAGTTTTAGCCATTGCTATCTTACCTCTTTTAGGAATAGGAGGAATGCAACTTTTTACTGCAGAAGCCCCTGGTCCAAGTAGTGATAAATTACACCCCAGGATCACAGATACAGCTAAACGCCTCTGGTTTATTTATGTTGGCTTTACCTTAGCAGAAACCTTATTGTTATGGATAGCAGGAATGTCTTTTTTCGATGCGATAAACCATGCGATGAGTACTGTTTCTACGGGAGGTTTTTCCACCAAAAATGCGAGTGTTGCCTTTTGGAATAATAAGCCATTAATTCAGTACATCATTAGCTTTTTTATGTTCGTTGCGGGGATGAATTTTGTATTGAGTTATTTTGCGCTAACAGGTCAAATAAAAAAGCTATTTAGAGATGAAGAATTTAAGTTTTTTAGTCGGATGATTCTTTTTTGTGTTCTGGTTGTTGCTCTTTTTATTTATACCAAAGTCGATTTATCTGTCTCAACCTCATTTGCTCATCCCCAAGTACTTGGGCAAATGGAAAGTGCTTTAAGACATGCTTTGTTCCAAGTGATTGCTGTAGTGACTACAACAGGATTTGTCACGGCAGATTTTACGGCATGGACTCCATTTTTAACGCTGCTTTTTTTTGCTTTAATGTTTATGGGAGGTTCTGCTGGTTCCACTTCTGGAGGGATCAAAGGGGTGCGTCATTATTTAATGATAAAAAGTGGTTTTTTAGAATTTAATCGAGCTTTACACCCCAGTGCAGTGCTGCAAATTCGATACAATAGTGGCATTGTACAACAAAATGTTATTCAGAATATATATGGCTTTTTTATTTTGTATATGCTCTCTTTTATTATTGGCTCTTTAGTGTTTTCTATCCTGGGACTTGATTTTGTTTCTTCCGTTGGTCTAGCTGCCTCTAGTTTAGGAAATGTAGGGCCTGCTTTAGGAGAATTTAGTCCTTCTGTTAGTTTTAACGAGTTATCTATGGTTGGAAAATGGTGGGCTTCTTTCTTAATGTTGCTTGGTCGTCTAGAACTTTTTACTGTCCTTATTCTATTTACCCCATTTTTCTGGAAAAAAATTTAATAGGAGTATTGATCTCCCCAACGTTCTTTTAAAAAATGTTTAAACTGTTCTTCTTTTGGGTTCCCCCCCGGTTGATAAAATACGGTCCCTTGAATTTCTATTGGTAAATAAGCTTGTTGAACAAAGTTATTGGCGTAATCGTGGGCATAAAGATACCCTTTACCATAGTCAAGTTCTTTCATTAACTGAGTAGGGGCATTTCTTAAATGTAACGGTACGGAGAGGTTCCCTGTTTCTTTTACTGTTTGTAGGCTTTTATTGATAGCTAGATAAGCGGCATTACTTTTTGGGCTGCAGGCCAGATAGGTTGCACATTGACTTAAGATGATTCGCGCTTCTGGCAGTCCAATAGCTTGTACAGACTGGAAGGTGGTATTAGCTAAAACTAGCGCAGTGGGGTTTGCATTACCAATATCTTCAGAGGCTGCAATTAATAGTCTTCTAGCAATAAACTTTACCTCTTCACCTCCTTCGATTAAGCGGGCTAACCAATACACTGCAGCATTAGGATCACTGCCGCGAATTGATTTGATAAATGCAGAAGCAATGTCATAATGTAGATCTCCTTTTTTATCAAATAATACCGTATTGGTTTGAGCTTGTTGTAAAACTAAGTCATTTGTTATATTGATCTCTTTTTCTGGTGCAGAAAGGACAACCAATTCTAATAAGGAAAGTAGCTTTCTCGCATCTCCTCCAGATAAGCTCAACAAGGCTTCGTCTTCTTCTAGGGTGATGTGGTATTTTTTTAAAACTATATCTGTCTCAATCGCTCTGGCTAAAAGAGTCCTTAAATCTTCCGCTGCAAGCGGTTTTAAGGTAAATGTTTGACAACGGGATAAAAGGGCATTGATGACTTCAAAACTGGGGTTTTCTGTGGTTGCTCCAATCAAAGTGACATAGCCTTTTTCAACTGCTCCTAATAAAGAGTCTTGTTGTGATTTACTAAAACGATGGATTTCGTCTATAAACAATAAGGGGCCTTTGTTGGTAAAAAAGCCTCCAGCATATTTAGCTTTTTCAATTACATCTCTCACCTCTTTTACACCAGAATGTATGGCAGAAAGATTGTAGAAAGGTCGTTCATGTGCTTTCGCGATTAAAGTCGCTAAAGTTGTTTTTCCTGTTCCTGGAGGTCCCCATAAAATCAGGGAGGGTAAATTCCCGCTAGTAATCATTTGAGAGAGGGATCCCTTATCGCCTACTAGATGCCCTTGACCGACATAGTCGGCTAGATTTTGTGGGCGTAAACGTTCTGCTAAGGGTGTTTGCATGATTTAATTAAAGCTTCGCTGGCGTACTACTTCATATAAGACTGTTCCACAGGCTACCGATACATTCAATGAGGAGATTACTCCCAACATGGGTAATTTAACTATTTTATCTATAATGGCTAAGGTGCCTTTTGTAATTCCTTTTTCTTCTGATCCCATGACTAGTGCTAAGGGGCCTGAAATGTTTTCTTGATAAACCGTATTTTCAGCTTTTTCTGACATTCCAATAGTTTTGATATCACAGGCTTTTAATTGATAAATAGCGTCTTTTAGGTGATCTACTTTTGCGAGGGGTACGCTAAAAATTGCTCCGGCAGAAGTTTTAATGGTATCTGAATTGATTCTAGCACTTCCCGTTTGTGGAAGGATAATGCCATCTACTCCGGTGGCAGAGGCAGATCGTATAATGGCGCCTAGATTTCTGGTATCTGTGATTTGATCCAAAAGCAGGAAAAGGGGTGGAGTGTCTTTTTCTAAGGCCTTTTCAATCATTGTCTCTAAGGGAACAAAATCAATGGGAGAAATTGCAGCAATAGCACCTTGATGGTTTTTTGCATTAAAACGATCTAAGCGTTCTTTAGGGACATAACTATGTGCGACGTTGTTTTCCCTTAAAAGGCGTTCTAACTCTTTAAAAATAGGACTGGTCTGACCTTTTAATAACCATACTTTTTCAATAGATTGCTTTGCTTGAATACATTCAATGATGGACCTTACCCCATAAATTTCTTGTTTTTCCATGGTTTATTTTATGAATGAAAGATAAAAAAAAACCACCTCAACAGAGGTGGTTTTAGTAGATATACATTAAGAAAAAATTCTAATGATATAGTTGAATGTTTTAATGGAAAGGAACAACCATATCTGAAGTTTTATTCTGAACAAGCAAGGCTGTTACATCAACGTTGGTCGTTGCAGCATTATTTGCCGAGTCAAATGTAATCGCATCTAAATTAGCTTTTACACTATTAATAAATGATGGGATAACAGCTACTGTTCCTGGATCACCTTCATTTATTGCTTCATTTTGAAGAATTTCATTTTCATTGATTACAAGTTTAATACCCATATCAACAAATCGTATCCCTTCTGCGATAAAAATTTCCTGACGTGTGCGGTAAATCAATTCTAAACCTGCATCGTTAGCTCCCATAGAGGCAATATCAGCTGCAGTCAGAGAGGTACCTGATACAGATGGAATGTTTACATTCCCATTTCCTCTGTCTAAGATTAGTCCAGCGCGGCCATTTACTGTTACAGCAGAACTATTTGGACGTGAGGTATCGTCTACAGCGTTCGATTGATTTCCTCTTGTTTCTCCACTTTCATCAACTGACCGTATTTCTCTTGTTGCAACAAGGGCTAAAAGATCTGTTAAATTTTGCTGAGCAGCACTAAGATTTCCATCAGCCATATTAGCTTCAGCGAGTATTAGGTAAGCTTCTTCAGCTTTTAAGTAATGTACAGAAGGATCAACTTGTGCCGACACAAAAGAATACTTAGGGTCTAAAAAATCTAGTGAAGGAAGGGGTTGAAAGTCATCGAATGTTCCTCTTTCATACAGGGCATCCTCCATTGTATTTGAAGGTGATTCCTGTTCATCAAATTCAGCTGAACGTAAAAAATCAGCATCTGCATTTATAGCAGCTGTTGCAGCAGTTACGGCCTCCGATTTATTGCCGAGGTAGTAATTAGCACGTGCTTTTGCCAAATGATATTCTGGCTTTGAATTTAAAGCAATTGCAGCATCGAAAGAAGAAATTGCAGCCGTGTAGTGGGCATTTGATGAAACCGGCGCACCTAGCGTTTCTGCTGGCAAGTGAGAAAAGTACATTCCAGCAAGCATACGCGCGAAACCAAGATAGAAATTAAATTCAGCTTGAGTTGCAGTCGAATAATCTGGATCGTTAGGTCCTATTGTTTCAAGACCATATTCTGCCATTCTCATCACCCTTGCAACCTCATTTTGGGTATCTCGGATGTCAGGGTCTGTTGTTCTAATATCAAGCCCATCCAAGAATTGACTGAAGTATGTTTGTATGTTGACATAATTATCAGATCCTAATTCAGCAAGGATTAAAATCTCATTAAAAGTTCGTGAAATCTCACGTTCAATCCCTGTTTGCCAAAGAATAGATGAGTTAGGAAGTCCTACAACAGAGGGACCTGACAAATTAGGGTTTGTGGCAACAGTAAAGTCGACGGTGTCTTTAAAATCTTCGCTACAGCTTGTAACAAAAAATAAAGTCACTATTAAGGTAATTATATTTTTTTTCATGGGTTTAATTTTTAAAATTCAAATCTAAATGAGGTGATGAATGTTCTTGGTGCAGACTCAGTTCCATAGTAGAAACCTCCACTACTAAATCCATTTTGTGTACCAATTCCTGATCCAGTGGTTTCTGGATCCCATAAACCTGTCGTCCAGTTAAATGGATTAGTAGCTGTAAATCCAACTCTTATATTGCTAAACACATTTGCTACTTTACCAAAGTTATATGTTACTCCTATGTTTCTAATTTTAAAGAAATCATTTTTAAATGTGAAGTAATTTACATAGTTAAAGGGTGATGTAGTCCCAACAAGGTCGTCTGGAATACCAGTGTTGTCAACACCACGTAAGTGACGCAATAAAAAACTTAAGTCAACAATCTCTCCCCCTGTTTGATAATCTCCAGACATGAAAAAATTCAATTTATCCCATGAATAATTCAAAGAGACAGAACCAAAATTAGGGGCAAAAGTTTTTCCAAGTGGTGTGTTTGGATTAAATGAATATGTTCCATCACCGTTAGGTACTGCTTCTGTTCCACGAAGATATCCTAGGCTTTGACCCTCTTCTACCCACGAGCCAATAACAGTAAATCCACCGACGACAAATGGAGCTGATCCCCCCATAGTGGTGACGGTATTTTCGTTGTTATTATAGGACAACATTATATTTAAGTTGTGATCGTTTTTTTGTATAATGGTAGCATTTAATGCTAATTCTACACCAGTATTTTCAATTTCACCAATATTTTTGATTTGGTTTAATAATCCAGAAGATGGAGGTTGAGTTGGAGTAAACAGTGCATCTTTTGTAACACCTTTATAGTATGTTCCAGATAGTCTAATTCTGTTTTCCAATAATCCAAGTTCTAGGCCAAACTCACTAGTTTGTACTATTTCTGATTTCAAATCTGGATTACCTGGATTGGCAAATCTTAGTGCTGGTTGACCAAGGAAAGATTCTAAACCAAAGGTGCGATCTGATGCGAATGCTCCTGCATAGTTTGTAGCCTCACCATAGTTAGCACGGATTTTAACCGAGTTAAGAATATTTGCAATGCTACTGTTTTTATAAAAGTCGTGATCTGAAATATTGTAAGTGATCCCGACTTTAGGTAAGAATAAGGATGAAACATTTTCACCTGATGCTGTATTGTAATCAAAACGACCCCCAAATTCTAAGAATGCAAGATCATAAATACCAACATTTTCCAGGAAATACATACCATAGTTGGCATTCTCTAAAATAAAATCTTCAGATGTTTTTGTTGGAAAAGTATTAACAGAAACAGACCCATCTACTCCTCCAGAACCTGAAACAAGATTTTGTCGGTCAGTTGTTCTAAAAAATTGTGCTCCTGCAATGGTAACAAACTCAAAGTTATCAATTGAACCGCGATGTGTGAAGTTCAAATCAGAAGTAAGTGTAAAATTGTTTCTAACCAAGCGATCTATGGAAGCTCTGTTTGCTGTTCCTGCAGGAATAGAACCTTGATAAATTTGCATTTGGTTAGTACTATTTTCTTGTTGAGTGAAATTACGAAAATCAATTCCAGTAGTTAAGTTAGCCACTATGTTAGATCCAAAATCATATGTGAATTTATTAGACGCAGTAAAACGATTAACTCTATTTTTAACATCAACTGCAGATGCAATATTTCTCGAACGTTCAAGCTCAGTTTCCCAAGTAGCATCATCCATTTCATCAAGATTTCCACGGCCACCACCTTCAAAGGATGAAAAACGAGAAAAACTCGTGTTAGCGTTATAATCAAGGTTTGAGTCCATATTAACATATGACATTGATGCTTGATATTTGAGTTTATCATTGATGTTACGAGTAAAACCAAAAGATAGATTTCGTCTAATTTGCTCATTAATATCATTATAAGAATCATCTTTATAAATTGAGCCTGAGAAGTTATAAGTAGAAACTTCAGTTCCTCCATTCATTCCAAAACGATACTCATTCATGATTCCAGTTTCAAATATAGCTTCAGCAGTACGTGCATACTTTAAATAATCATCAGTACCAGTTATTGCTCCAACACGAGTTTCGAAATACACGTTGCTGGTTCCAGCTTTTCCTTTTTTAGTGATTATTTGAATAACACCATTTGCAGCATCTGCTCCATAAAGAGTTGTAGCAGCTCCCCCTTTGATGTACTCTATGCGTTCGATTGATTCAATTGGGATATCAGCCAAGGCAGAGATATCTGCACCACCAGTATCATTTGCTAGTTGTGGATTGGAATTAAGATTATCCACACGTATTCCGTCAACAATTACAACTGGAGTCGAAGAAGTAGCAGCGGATAATGCACCACGGGTACGAATAATTGACGCTGTACCAGGTTGTCCAGAGCTTAAACGAATTTGAGCACTTGGTGCGGTTGACTGTAAAAGTTGGTCAATTTGCGTAGCTGGTAATTTATCAATATCCTTTTCGTTAAGAACATCTACAGTTGTTGAGAGCTTTCTTCTCTCAATACCCGATCCTTGACCAGTAACTATTACTTCTGTAAGTTCGTTGGACGGTTCAAGGTTCACAGTATAATTATCTTCGCTACCTGAAGGGATAATTTTGGTAGCATAGCCGATAAAAGAAATTTCCAAATTACTACCTTCTGCGATTTCGATCGAAAAATTACCATCAAAATCAGTAGTTGTACCATTACTGGTTCCTTGTTCCAAAACAGTTGCACCAGGTAAGGGCAGTCCAGTTTCATCTAGAACACTACCTGTTACTGTTTTTTGCGCCAAGCCGTTAAATGCCATTAGCAAGACTGAGGTAAAAAATATTAGTTTTTTCATCACTTTATATGTATAGTTAATAATTTAAGCTTTCAAAAATATGTTTTTTTTTTAATCTGTTAAGGAAATCTTAATTTTTTTTTCTTTTTTGTTATTAGTGTAGTGAAATTATTTACTATATTTAAAAATATTATTAATAAAACATTAACACATGAAAATCAAATCATTTTTATTGACAACCTTTTTGTTGTTAACTAATTTAAGCCTTCTTTTTGCTCAGCAAAACATAACAGGGTCTGTAAGCGATGGTGAAAGTCCCCTTCCTGGAGCGACAATTATAGTCGATGGGACCAATAACGGTACAACCACTGATTTTGATGGAGTCTTCACAATATCTGCACAAGATGGTGATGTTCTTATAATAAGTTATGTAGGGTTTGCTGATCAACGTTTGATAGTAGGCCAAGTAGACAGCTATGATGTTATCTTAGAATCTGCAAATGAACTTGAAGAAGTAATCGTTACATCCTTTGGTATTGCTAAAAAAGAATCTTTTACTGGATCTGCAAATGTTATTAAATCTGATGACATTGCAGTTCGTGCAGTTACTTCTCCAGTAGCAGCAATTGAAGGATCAGCTTCTGGAGTTCAAATTATTTCATCCTCTGGACAACCAGGGTCTTCACCTGGAATAGTTATCCGTGGTGTTGGAACTCTTAACGGGAGTACTAGACCACTTTATGTTTTAGATGGAGTTCAGTTTGAAGGAGACTTAACCAGTCTTAATCAAGATGATATAGAATCAATTACGGTTTTAAAAGATGCTGCTTCTACATCGCTTTACGGTTCTCGAGCTGCGAATGGAGTGGTAATTATTACAACAAAAGGGGGCAAGAAAAATACTCCAATGAAAGTAACTGTTTCTGCCCAATACGGAGAACTTTCAAATGCTATTGGTCAATATGAGGCTGCAGACCCCGGACAATATTATGAGTTGATGTGGGAGGCTTATAAAAATGCTATTGGTGGCGATGCTGTAGAAGCATCTAACTCTATATACAACAGATTGGGATATAACCCATTTAATGTTCCTAATGACCAAATTGTTGGTACAGACGGAAGATTAAACCCATCTGCTGGTGTTATTTATGAAAGCTTAAATTGGTTTGATTATTTACAACGTCGAGGTACACGTGAAAACATCTCAGTGAATGTTACTTCGGGGACAGACAATAGTTCAATTTTCTTTTCTACATCATTTCTAGACGAAAAAGGTTATGTTGTTGAAAGTGATTACAACAGAATTACCTCAAGATTAAACGGTACATTCTCTCCAAAAAGTTGGTTAACCTTAGGGGGAAATGTTAATTTAACCCTGGGTGAGTCTCATGGACCTACTGGAGCAGGATCATCAAGTATTGTAAACCCATTTGGTTTTGCGAAGAATATAGGTTCAATTTATCCTGTATATGTAGTTGACTCAAATGGTGTGGGACAACGTGATGCTTTTGGAAACCCAGTCTATGATTATGGTGAAGGATATGCTGAATACAATATTCAATCCCGACCATATAGTCCGGGACGTCACGCCCTAGCTGAGGCCTATTATAACGATGAACTAAATAGAAACAATAACTATGGTTTTCGCTTCTTTACTGAATTTAGTTTAATGAAAGATCTTAAACTAAAGCTTACCTATGGGCAAGATTTGCAAGATGGTATCAACAAGAGCTATGAAAATGAAGAAGTTGGTGATGGTGCACCAGTGGGAAGATATGGTGAAACTCGTTTTCGTCGTGTTGTAAAAAACTTTAGTCAATTGCTAACTTACAACAAGCTTTTTGCAGATGTTCATAATTTAGATATTACCCTTGGACATGAAAGTTTTGATAGAAATTACTCACAAAATTCTGGGTTAGCAGATACACAAACCGCTGTGGGTATCTATGAATTCGACAACTTTTCAGTAGTTTCTAGGTTAGGAGGTTACTCTTCTGATAAGCGTACTGAAGGATATTTTGCGCGTGTAAACTATGATTACAATAACAAATATTTTATTAGTGCTTCTTTACGTAGAGATGGTAGTTCAGTTTTTAGCGAAGATGTTCGTTGGGGTAACTTTTATTCAGTTGGACTTTCATGGTTGATTGATCGTGAAAATTTCATGGATAGCGTTGATTTTGTTGACTATCTAAAATTAAGAGCTTCTTATGGTGAAGTTGGAAACGATAACTTAAATAATTTCTACATTTCACAACCCCTATATGCTCTTACCTCAAATGCAGGTCAACCAGCTATATTTTGGGATTCCTTAGGTAATAATGCACTCACATGGGAAACAGTTGAAAGTTATGACGTAGCACTTGAGTTCGGATTGTTCAATAACAAATTGGATGGTACGATTGAATATTATGTAAAAAATTCAAGTGATCTTCTTTACAACCTACCAATCGCTTTATCCAATGGACTAAATACAAAGCCAGAAAATGTGGGGACTCTTACCAATTCAGGTCTTGAATTGTCATTGACAGGACATTTGGTTGACAAAAACGACTTTGGTTGGGATTTGACTCTAACAGCTTCGACTTTTAAAAATGAAATTACAGAACTTCCTTCTCCTTTTACCTCAGGAAGTAAACGTTGGGAAGTTGGGAAATCTGTTTTTGATTATTATATTCATCATTCCGCTGGGGTAGATCCTGACAATGGAGACGCACTATATTACATGTTTGAGGACACTGAAGACGGTGAAGGAAGACAGCCTGTTTTAAATGCTGATGGATCGCACGCAACGACTGATGACTATCAAGAAGCAGGGCGGGCATACACCGGTTCAAGTTCAGTTCCAGACTTTAATGGATCCATACGAAATAATTTTCGTTACAAAAACTTATCCCTCAATTTACTTTTCACCTTTTCTTCGGGTGGAGAAATCCTAGACTATGGATATTCTGCAATGATGCACCCAGGAACTTATGGAAGATCATTGCATATTGATCAGTTAAAAGGATGGAGAAACCCTGGCGATGTTACCGATATACCTCGTTTGGAAAATGGTGCAGCTAATATAACTGTCACTCAATCTACTCGATTTTTAACTGATGCTTCGTTCTTTGCACTTAGAAACGCGACTTTGAGTTACAACTTGAAAAATATTATTCCAGAATTGAATACTGATCAACTTCGTCTCTATGTTTCTGGTGAGAATCTTTTTATGTCTTCAAAAAGACAAGGACTTAACCCACAATATAATTTAAGTGGAACACCCTCTGGTAACGATTACAATCCAGCAAGGATTGTTTCATTAGGACTTAACTTAACATTTTAATTAATATCAATCAATAATTATGATACATAAAATTAATTCATTTTTATTGCTAGTAACAATACTAACAATAACTGCTTGTGAGAAAGAATTCTTAGAGACAAAACCTACTAATTCAATCTCGGCTGCTGATGCTTTAGCAAATTCAGCAAACCTAAAATTAGTACTGAATGGACTACACAGACAAATGTTTGCACAAAGTCCAATTCCTGGAGGATCATCTTCTAGAGCTGGAGAACACTATTGGATTCCATTAGACGATGTAATTACTGGAGATCTTATTCATTCCGCCCCTGCTAATGGCTGGATGCGGTCTGATTTAAGATGGTTGGCTCATACAGATGAAACCACATTAACTGTTCAACAACTTTGGTATCAACGTTACCATTTTATTGCTAGTTCAAACTCGATAATCAATAAGATTGCGGAGCTAGGTCTCTCCACAGATGATCCAGATATAAGAAATATTTTGGGACAGGCTTATGCCTATCGGGCATGGTCTTACTACCGTTTGGTGACACATTATGCAAAGGGGTATTTAGTGGGTAATCCTTCAACAGACCCTGGTGTTCCTTTATTACTATCAACAGAAGCTCCTTATGAAAGTGCTCCCCGATCAACTGTACAAGAAATTTATGACCAAATGGAGGCTGATATCAATACTTCGATTGATTTCTTTAATGGAGCTACTACGATTGCGAGTGACAAATCTCAGATATCTGTAGATGCTGCGCACGGAATTAAAGCAAGAATTGCCCTCTCAAAAGGTGACTGGGCTACTGCGTCGTCATCTGCTATCGCTGCAAGAGCTAATTTCCCATTAATGGGTGAGAATGACTGGTTATCTGGTTTTAATACGGTAAATCTTTCTGAAGTTATTTGGGGAGGTATCCTTATATCTACTGAAACCACTTATTATCGTTCTTATTTCTATTTGATCTGTCCAACTTTTAATGGAAGTCAAAATAGAGGAAATCCAAAACTCTTTAATATTCAGCGCTACAACGAGATACCTGCAACGGACTTTAGACGCAATGCAGTTCTCCCCTTAGCACCCAACACTAATGGTTCAGCAAACAATGATCAAGGGGGTAGTTATACTGTAGATCCAAATTATTCTGATGCTGAAAGTTTTGCTGCTGCAAAAGCTGAAATCATTTCTCGATATGGGATGACTAGTCGTCACAACACTCATCCATATATGCATGTTAAATTTTTACAAGAAAACCCTGGAACGATAGATCCAGATGATGTAATTTATATGCGTTCATCAGAAATGTATTTGATTGAAGCAGAGGCAAAAACGATGCTTGGGGACCTTGATGGTGCACGGGCTATCCTCCAAACTTTTGGGTCTAGTAGAGATTCTGCTTACAGCTCAGCAGCTTATACCACACAACAACAATTGATGGATCACATCAAATTCCAACGTTATGTGGAATTATTTGGAGAAGGATTTAGCTATACAGACCATATCCGATGGGATGAACCTATTGATCTTACTGGATCGGGTGCATCAGAAGTTTATTATCAGGATGGATTCCGTCAGGCTGCTCCTTCGGTAAACGATGATTGGATTTGGAAAATTCCAAGAGCAGAAATTGACGCCAACCCTTATATTAGCCCAAGCGACCAAAACTAGCGGTCAATAAAAGATATAGTTTTTTTATTTTTTAAAAACCATGGTTTAACAACCATGGTTTTTTTTTTAAAAAATAATTTTTGATTTTAGTAAATAATATAATTAGGGAAAGTTGAAACAGATCCACCCCATTAGCGAATTTTATAAGTTAATGTTTAACCCTTTAGAAAACCGAATTCCAAACTATAAAGTCAATGAAAAGGCCAGTAATTCAACCCAGCCGGTGTCAAAAAGCTGGTTATTGTACGGGCATAATGCCGTAGGAGTAACCTATGAAATAGGAGATGAAACTCTTCGTGACTTCATTCGATTGATGGGACAAACCTCGGCTAAAACGTTGATGGAGATTTTGGTCAAAAAAGAGTAAATGTTAATTTGAAGGTAAACTAAAATAGTTAATCTCATCTCGGATCAAAAAACTATTTAAATCCTTTTGATCTCCCTCCGATGATTTGACAAATTTCAAAGCCTTTCAACTCATCAATGCGATGAACCCATTGGATCCCAAACGCTTCGTTTCGGTTAAAGGGATTGTAAAATAAAACCGCCCAGAGGGCGGTTTTTTTGTCCATCTGAACTTGTTTCAGATGCTTAAATTAATTCAGAATGATAGCTTATGGACTTTTTTAGCTGTATGGATACAGTGATTCAATTTGCCCGAATGGAAAAAAACTTTGGTATATTACATAGTCAAATCTTAATAACATGAAAAAAGTAATTTATTTACTTGTAGCCTTATTACTTGTATTTTGTTCTTCCCCAAAACTGCGGTTTGAACGTCCAGTAGACACAACTAGTCGCCCAATAAGTATTCAAGAAAGGAAGCAATATTCTTTTCCAGAAAGCGACGTAGTATTCAATAATGACTTTGATGGTGCGCGACTCAATGGAGTGACACAACAAAATGACAGTACCTACCGGCTACACATAACACCAGAGAATATTCCTATTAACAACAGTGCATATTACGCTTTTGAGATTAAAAGCAGCAAAGCGCAAAATCTTTACTTACAATTCGATTATCCTCAACCTTATACCCATCGATATGTCCCAAAAAAAAATCGTGGAAATGTTTGGGAGATCGCCACAGATGAACTGATAGAGACGCTCGAGGGACGTACGCAGTTAAAATTAGCCATGCTTAACGGAAGCGTTTTAGTGTCTGCACAAGAATTGCAAAGTAGTGGGCATGTTGCCCAATGGGCAGAGAAACAACTCGCTAAAAATGCTATGATTGATTTTAAATCCATCGGTTAGAGTACCTTAGGAAGACCTATATGGGTAATGGATATACAACAAGGGGACCTAAAGGGGAAACCTGTTATTGTTTTTTTAACCCGCCAACATCCCCCCGAAGTAACAGGCTATTTTGCTTTTAAGGCCTTTATGGAAGAACTCCTAAAAGACACTTCAATATCGAATGATTTTATTGATCGCTATCATGTCTTAGCCTTTCCCTTGGTTAACCCAGACGGGGTAGATTTGGGACATTGGCGCCATAATGCTGGGGGAGTGGATACGAATCGTGATTGGGGGAAATACCGCCAACCAGAGATCAAAGCCATTGTTCGCTATATTCATACCGTTTTAAGGAAAGAAAAAGCGCAGTTGGTATTAGGCTTGGATTTTCATTCTACTTGGTACGATGTTTTTTATACAAACTTTGAACGTAAAGCTACCCCTTTTCCCAATTTTCTTGATGATTGGTTTAACGCTTTAGAAAACCGAATTCCTAACTATAAAGTCAATGAAAAGGCCAGTAATTCAACACAGCAGGTTTCTAATATTTGCTTAAATTTTGGGCAAAAAAAACCAGAGAAACTTTCTCTGGTTTTTTGTGTTTTAAGTCAACTATTATTGTTGCGCATCTATTTCTAATGTTGGTATGGGAAATATCATTTTGTCAGATCCAGCAGGAACAACAATATCAGCTCCTGGTTGTACTCCGTTTAAGCGACCATCTTGTCTGTTAAGACCAACACCTAGTCGAGCCATATCAAAGGAGGCAACTCCTTCACCAAACAATTCAATTCTACGGTACAAAAGTATTTCATCGATTAGCGCTTGTCCAGTGCTTGTTGATTTGACATAACTTGAATCTCTAGTTGAATTTAAGTCAAATAATACCTGCTGAGCCTCAGCATCTCTATTTAAGCGAGCTAATGCCTCAGCCCTTGTTAAATAAAATTCAGCGTTACGTAAATAAATGTAGTCCCCTATAAAATTACCATATGTTGGTCCATCCCAAAATTTCAACATGGTGTATTTTGGAGTGAAATTATAGTGACCCCATGATCCTGGTACAATCACTACCCCTGGATCATAATCTTGACCTGCAAACCATTTCTTTCTTTCATCTGTGTTAGGAATCAAATCATATAAGTTTGAATTGATTGACTTAAAGTGATTCCAGCCACTGTAACCATCACTAATTTGACTCATGTGAGAGAAAAATGATCTGTAAAAGGTAGTTGTTTGAGCCGTAATTACTGATCCCCAGATTGCTTCGGACAAACCGATCTCATCAAATCCATGGGCAACATCACTGCTTAGACTTCCATAAGACATCGCCTCTGCGGCAAAGCTTTCTGCTTCAGTCCAATTCTCATAGGTTAAATGATATCGAGCCAAGAAGGCTGCTACAACTGTAGCATCAACTTCTTCTTTTGATCTTCTTGTGTATCCTTGAAGGCCATTATACGCTTGCGTTAAGTCATCAAGTATTAGCTGCTTTACTTCCCCAACGGTAGAATTTGATTCTCCAACAAAATCTCCAAAATCAATCGGGATGGCTTCAACAGAATCTGCTGCATTGGTATGCTGAAATATTCGGATGAGATAAAAATAGGCAATTGCTCTGTACGTATATGATTTGTACTTATAAACCAAAATTTCTTCAGGAGAGTCATCAGGTATTGTATTAATGATACCATTTGCTTGATTAATTACTCTATAAAAGAATTCCCATAAGTGTTCAGTATCATTACTGTTTGGAAGGACATTGTCATAGCGGTGATATCCGCCAAACCATGTAGACCCGTCCATATCTAAGTCATTACTTCTTAAATCAAATGCAATATCAACTGCTTTTAAACCAAACTCATCAGTACTATCTTCCCCTGCCATTAGGTAACTTAATATAGATGCATCAAGCGCTACTAAGCCCGTTGAACCTCCTAAAGAAGATACTGCTGAAGCATGTGAGTTTGTATAAAATCTTTCATCTGCAAAATCTCTGTCATCAATGTCAGAACAAGATGAGATTACTAAAATTGCCGTAAGTAATGGAATAAATTTATCCAGTCTCATTTTTGTGTATTTTAAATTGATCATAATTTTTTTTTTATCTAAGCATTATATTAATACCTACAGACATAGTCCTGTTAGCACCATATTCTCCAGAAGAAGCTCCTAAAGAATTTAGCCTTGGGTCATACCCTTGTCTTGCGCTGTAAAGCAGAGAGGCATTATTAACAATCCCATACAATCTTATACTGTTAATTTTGTACTTATCGAGATTTTCATTGTCAAAGGTGTAACCAAAATTGATATTCGCAAGGCTCAAATAATTGAGTTTCGTTAAACGTATATCAGAAGTTCTGTATTGATCTGGAACTAAAGGGTCAACCCTAGGTAAACTTGCAGTTGGATTATCAACCGTCCAAGTTTTATCGTAGTCTGGTACGTTTTCAATTTCAGTACCTAAACCTAAGAGTCCATAATAGACGTTGTCTAGTCCATAACCTCCAATTTGGTAAGCGAATTGAACTCCTAGATCGAACCCACTATATTGAATGTTTGCTCCAAAACCACCAGTTATATCTGGAATAGCAGATTTATCGAGAAAGACTCGTCCATTTGTAACGGCATCACTATAATCTTCCGTTTCAACTCTATTTCCGTTTGAATCAGTTGTCATATAAACTGCGTTTCCATTTTGTGGATTAACACCTGCAGACTCAACCATAAAGTAATCATATGCACTCCTTCCAACAACTCTTCTATAATTACCCACTTGGATAGAATCACGTGGAAGTTCTGTGATTTCATTTTTAAGGGTAGAAAGATTCGCATTGAGAACAACTCTTAACTTTTCATTTTCTACAGCCGTCCATGCAACTTCTGCTTCTATACCACTGTTTTTCATAGAACCAAAATTCTCTGGTCTAGAATTTTGTCCTGTTGATGGTTGTAGTGGTTTGTCAAATAAAAGATCATTAGAGGTTCTTGAATAATAACCTAGACCAAGATTAACTTTATCAAATAATCTCATTTCTAAGTTTACACCAAAACTTGAGGACTTTTCCCAGGTAATCTCTCTTCCACCTAAGCTGTAAAGACTCTGTGTTAAAGCACCATTATTTTCATCAATTACATATTGATTTTCATAAGCCACTAGGTTTCTGGTTCCAGTGCCAGGATAAAATATTCTGTCATTACCAGATGTCCCGTAGTTAGCAGCTAGTTTGGCATAGTTAATAAAACTTAGGTCTTTAAGAAACTCCTCATTTGTCATGATCCAAGATAGACCTGCAGACCAAAAGATACCCCAGCGTTCGTCTGGATGAAATACAGAAGAGGCATCATATCTAGCCGTTGCATTTAAGAAATAGGTGTCGTCAAGGCCATAAATGAACCTAGAGAAATACCCTTCAGTAGTATACTTAGTATTGTAGTTACTTGCTGAGTTATATACGGCAGTATTGTCTAAAATAGGACTTAAAGTACCTATGATGTTTGACTTATATACACTCAATGTTGTAAATTTTTCTACATAGGTCTCGTGTCCTAATAAAACATCGAAGCTGTAACGATTAATTTCTTTTTTCCAGGTTAATAATTGTTGGTTTGTTAGGGCCGAAAAATTATTCCTACCATTTTCTAGCGTACCGTTTAAAGAGGTAGCGCCAACAGATGCTCCTGGTTTACTGAAATAAGTTGATTTATCAATTTCAGTTAAGTAGTTTAAAATGTACTCGAATTTGATATCAAAAGGCAAATCAATTTTCGCTCTTAATGCTGTATTGAAATTATCCGTTTCGTTAGTCACTTCGCTTTGTTCAATATGGGCTAAAGGATGTTCTCCTTGTCCATAATTTCTAGCTCCTCTAGTTGTTCCGTCAGGGAAACTTTGAAAACTACCCATGTCATAAGCAAATCCACTGTTGGAGATATTAGATAAGATTGGGTCCCAATTTTCATCATATTGATACACTGGATAAATTGGAGCAATATTTCTAGTCCATTGGAAAGCATTGTTGTAAGAAGTAGTCCCATCAAGAGGCACAAACTGGCTATTTGATTTTGCATAAGAAACATCACCACCCAATGAGATGATGTCTGCAATTTCTGTTGCATTCACCTTTAGACGGGCTGTTTTTCTATTGAAATTACTTTGAACAGTATAACCGTTGTTTTCTTCAGTACCCATTGAGAAGTAATAATCAATTTTTTCAGCACCACCAGAAATATTAACATTAGTAGAAGAGAAATTTGCGTTGTCTCTAAAGAGTGCGTCTTCCCAACGATCGTTAACTAATAGATTAGCAGACGAGTTTAATCTACCAGTTGCAGGATCAACTAGATTTTCATCGGCAACATCATAAAGGTTATAACCTAGTCTGTCGATTAGATTGTTCGATGCGAATTGTCTCGCATCTCCTATAGTTAGAGGTGTACCTGCAGCATTAGATCTGTAGAATTCACTGTTTGCTAAAATACTGTGATAAGTTTCATAGTATTCGGCTGGAGTTGAGGTTACGTTGTAATCCTTTGCTCCACGTTGTGTAAGACCGTATCTAGAATCTATAGATATTTGTGGTTCTTTATTCTTGGCTCCTTTTTTTGTTGTTATTAAAAGGACTCCGTTAGATGCTTTGTTTCCGTATAAGGATGTTGAGTTCGCATCTTTCAAAACAGAAGTAGATTCTATGTCTTGTGGGTTAATACTGTTCAAGCTTCCTGAATAAGGAATTCCATCTAAAACAATCAATGGTGAATTGTCTGCATTAATAGAACCAAATCCTCTAATTCTTACAATGGGATCAGAACCAGGTTGACCGCTTGATTGAATTACCCTAAGACCTGATACTAAACCTTCTAAACTTTTAACAGGGTTTGAAAATGTTGAATTTTCGATTTGGTCTGCCTTGATAATACTCACTGCACCTGCTATCGATTGTCTTTTTTGAGTTCCATAAGCAGTAACGACAACTTCCTTAAGTTCAGAGGAGTCTTCTTCAATAGTAACATTAATAATGTCTGACGCTCCAACAGTAATTTTCTTGGATACAAAGCCAACGAAACTAAATACAAGGACATCTCCTTCACTAGCCTCAATACTATAGTTTCCATCAAAATCTGTTGCAACACCTTCAGCTGTGCCATCAATAACGACCGCAGCTCCTAATAAGGGAATTCCTGACGCGTCATTAACAACACCTGTGATTGTTTTCTGTGCCCACCCAGAAAATGCAATTAGCATACTGAATGAGATTAAAAATAAATTTTTCTTCATTATGTATTTATTTAATAACTGTAAATCTATTGTTTTTTTTAAATTTACGTTAACAAAATCATAAATTATTGTTATTAAATACGTTTTTTAATCTACAAATACATACATAAACTAGTTGTAAAATTTATTTCTTGAATCATAATTCCTAAATTTTCAAAAAAACTATCCTTCTTTTAAACAATAACTTGTGGAATAGATTGATTTTATTCTTTTGCTATACGTTTTAAGAAATTTAATCCGTCATAGAAGGAATAGCGAGAGCTTATTTAATTCTGAGTTTCAATATGGCTTTGCTAAACAAAAAGGTTTGTTTTCAGGTGAATTATTTTACCTAAAATGTAAGCTATAAAACCCATTAATTTTTTTACATAGATGGTTTGCCGCTTTAGAAGGCCGTATTACAAACTATAAGCTAACTAAGAAGCAAGTAATTCTATACAGTAGGTTTTTAAAGGGCGCTTGCTTAATATCCACAAGTTTGTTGGGGTTAACTACGAAATTGGGGATGAAACTCCTCGCAATTCCATTCGATTGATGGGGCAAACCTCGGCTAAAGAGTTGATGGAGATCCTCGTTGAAAAGCGGGAATAAAAAAACCGCGCTATGGGGCGGTTTTAGTTTAGTTTGTATCCCAATCGACTTTATACGTCAACAACGCATCAGGTGTATTAGGATTCAATTCTCTTTCAGATTGAGGGTATAACCATCTGGTGGGAATGGCCACTCCACGTGAAGTGCCTTCAATGATAACCGTAGCTCCTGGTAAGGGGCTGCCTGTTTCATCCTTGACTGTACCTGTTATTGTTTTTTGTTGCGCCCAGCCCATATGCAGGGTGAGCAGTCCCAAAAGGGACCATAAGAAATAGATTTTCTTCATGGTTAAGTTCGTTTTTAGTTAATAGAGGGGAAACTCTTAAATAAAAATTAAAAAGGTAAGGCCAAGAGAAGTTGATTATGTTAAAATTCACAATTGAGTTTGTTTTTGTCACAGATAGGTGGAGTAATTATCGACTATATTAATTTCGATAAAATGCAGTTTTAAATTTTTGTCCTTGATAAGCAAAAAAAAAGCCGAGTAAGTTGCCTAAAACCAATGTGCTAAAAAAAATCCCTTTTGGTGTATATTTTGCAAAAAAACGGTTGGAAAAGAAGAATTAAGTCACTACATTTGCAGCCCTTAAAAAAGGGAAATTAAACAATTTGTATGCCAACGATTGCACAATTAGTACGAAAAGGAAGAGCCACACTCGCCAAGAAGAGTAAATCGGCTGCTTTGGATTCGTGTCCTCAAAGACGTGGGGTTTGTACCCGTGTGTACACCACCACGCCCAAAAAGCCGAACTCAGCGATGCGTAAAGTAGCGCGTGTTCGATTGACTAACGGAAAGGAAGTCAATGCTTACATCCCCGGAGAAGGACACAACCTCCAAGAGCACTCGATAGTATTGGTCCGTGGCGGAAGAGTTAAAGATTTACCGGGAGTTCGTTATCACATCGTAAGAGGAGCACTTGACACCGCTGGTGTTGAAGGCCGCTTACAACGCCGTTCAAAATACGGTGCTAAACGACCTAAAAAGTAAATCGTCTCTCAAAAAAACAGTAAACAATGAGAAAAAGACAAGCCAAAAAACGTCCACTACTCCCAGATCCAAAGTTTAACGATCAGCTGGTTACTCGCTTTGTAAATATGATTATGTGGGACGGGAAAAAATCGGTTGCCTTTAAAATTTTCTACGATGCAATGGACATCGTTGAAGAACGCAACCAGGAGGAAGAAAAAACAGCTTTAGAATTATGGAAAGACGCCCTATCAAATGTTATGCCCCATGTTGAGGTGCGTAGTCGTCGTGTAGGGGGAGCAACCTTCCAGATTCCTATGCAGATCCGTCCAGATAGAAAAGTATCGCTCGCCATGAAATGGTTGATTAGCTTCGCGCGCAAGCGCAATGAAAAATCAATGGCCCTTCGCCTTGCTAACGAGGTTTTAGCTGCTGCTAAAGAAGAGGGAGCTGCTGTGAAAAAACGTGTTGATACACACAAAATGGCAGAAGCCAATAAAGCATTTTCACACTTTAGATTTTAATCATTAGATCATGGCAAGAAATTTAAAACTTACAAGAAACATTGGGATTGCTGCGCATATTGATGCCGGTAAAACCACTACTACAGAGCGTATCCTTTTCTATACAGGGGTGAGCCACAAAATTGGGGAAGTGCACGATGGTGCTGCTACCATGGACTGGATGGAGCAAGAGCAAGAGCGAGGGATTACCATTACCTCTGCTGCAACTACCTGTACATGGCAATTCCCAACAGAACAGGGACAGCCGTTACCAGACAGTAAACCTTACCATTTTAATATTATAGATACTCCCGGTCACGTTGATTTTACCGTGGAAGTAAACCGATCTCTTCGTGTACTCGATGGATTGGTTTTCTTATTTTCTGCAGTAGATGGAGTAGAGCCACAGTCTGAAACTAACTGGCGTTTAGCAGATAATTACAAAGTACCACGTATTGGTTTCGTTAACAAGATGGACCGTCAAGGATCTAACTTTTTAGGCGTTTGCCAGCAAGTACGTGATATGTTAAAGTCTAACGCTGTGCCAATTGTATTAAACATTGGAGACGAAGAAGACTTTAAAGGAATCGTTGACCTTGTTAAAAACCGTGCGATTGTATGGCACGATGAAAAGTTTGGATCAACTTTCGATGTTATTGATATTCCAGACGATTTAAAAGATGAAGCAGGAACGCTACGGGGTCAATTGATCGAAGCTGTTGCAGAATATGACGAAGGTTTATTAGAAAAGTATTTTGAAGATCCAGAATCAATTACAGAAGAAGAAGTACACAATGCCTTACGCGCAGCAACACAAGACATGAGTATCATTCCTATGGTTTGTGGTTCTTCTTTCAAGAATAAAGGAGTACAGTTTTTATTAGATGCGGTATGTCGCTACTTACCTTCACCAGAAGATAAAGAAGCGATCGTAGGAACAGATCCTGGAAGCGGTGAAGAGATTGCACGTAAACCCTCAAAAGAAGATCCGTTTGCAGCATTAGCCTTTAAGATCGCAACAGACCCTTATGTAGGGCGGTTAGCTTTCTTCCGTGCTTATTCTGGACGTTTAGATGCAGGTTCTTATGTATTGAACAATCGTTCTGGTAAAAAAGAACGTATCTCCCGTATCTATCAGATGCACTCCAATACACAAAACTCCATTGACTTTATTGAAGCAGGAGATATTGGAGCGGCAGTAGGATTTAAAGACATTAAAACAGGAGATACACTATCTGCTGAAAAGTCACCCATCATTTTGGAAAGTATGGACTTCCCAGATCCTGTAATCGGGATCGCAGTTGAGCCTAAAACCAAAGCTGATGTAGATAAATTAGGAATGGCTTTAGCAAAACTTGCTGAAGAAGATCCAACCTTCCAAGTTAAAACTGATGAAGCTTCTGGACAAACAGTTATTTCTGGAATGGGTGAGTTGCACTTGGATATCATTGTTGACCGTTTAAGACGTGAGTTTAAGGTTGAGGTTAATCAAGGACAACCACAAGTCGAGTACAAGGAAGCTTTAACAGCTTCTGCAGATCACCGCGAGGTGTACAAAAAACAATCGGGTGGACGCGGTAAATTTGCCGATATCGTCTTTACGATTGAACCTGCAGAGGAAGGTAAAACTGGCCTTGAGTTTGTTAACCTTATCAAAGGAGGAAATGTTCCCAAAGAGTACATTCCTGCCGTTGAAAAAGGTTTCAAAGATTCTATGTTAAATGGTCCTTTAGCAGGATTTGAAGTAGATGCGATGAAGATTACCTTAAAAGATGGTTCATTCCATCCGGTAGATTCAGATTCTCTTTCTTTCGAATTAGCGGCTAAAATGGGCTTCAAGGCTTCAGCGAAAGCTGCACGTGCAGTAATCATGGAACCCATCATGAAATTAGAAGTATTGACTCCAGAAGAAAATATGGGAGATATTGTTGGGGACTTAAACCGCCGTCGTGGTCAAGTCAACAACATGGACGACCGTGCAGGAGCCAAAGTAGTGAAAGCAGAAGTGCCATTATCAGAAATGTTTGGTTATGTAACTGCTTTACGTACCCTTTCCTCTGGTCGTGCAACTTCTACCATGGAATTTTCTCACTATGCAGAAACTCCTTCGAATATTTCTGAGACAGTAATTGCCGAAGTAAAAGGACAAAAAGCTTAAATCATTTACGATGAGTCAAAAAATTAGAATAAAATTAAAATCATACGATTATAACTTAGTAGATAAGTCTGCTGATAAAATCGTAAAGACAGTAAAAACAACTGGTGCCGTTGTAACAGGACCAATTCCATTACCAACGCACAAGAAAATCTTTACTGTATTGCGTTCACCACACGTTAACAAAAAGTCTCGTGAGCAATTTAAATTATGCTCTTACAAGCGTTTGTTAGATATCTACAGTTCTTCTTCTAAAACAATCGATGCATTAATGAAGTTAGAATTGCCAAGTGGGGTTGAAGTAGAGATTAAAGTATAATTAAATGAAATAATAAATAACTAAATAAATGTCTGGGTTAATAGGAAAAAAAATCGGTATGACCAGCCTCTTCGACGAGCAAGGAAAGAACATTCCTTGTACGGTTATTGAAGTTGGACCATGCGTGGTTACCCAAGTCAGAACCGCAGCGGTTGATGGCTATGATGCACTTCAATTAGGTTTCGATGACAAGGCAGAAAAACGCACTGATAAAGCAGCTCAAGGGCACTTCAAAAAGGCGAATACTGCTCCCAAGAAAAAGGTCGTCGAATTTCAAGATTTTGAACAAGAGTATCAATTAGGGGACACCATATCAGTAGATCTCTTTGAAGAAGGAGAATTTGTAGATATTTCTGGAACGTCTAAAGGAAAAGGCTTCCAAGGGGTAGTTAAACGTCACGGTTTTGGTGGGGTAGGTCAAGCTACACACGGTCAACATAACCGTTTACGTGCGCCTGGATCAATTGGTGCGGCTTCTTATCCAGCTCGTGTATTTAAAGGAATGCGCATGGCCGGAAGAATGGGAGGCGATAAAGTGAAAGTACAGAACTTAAGAGTGTTGAAAGTTGTGGCAGACAAGAATCTTTTAGTAGTTAAAGGATGTGTGCCAGGAGCAAAAAATGCTTACGTAATCGTTGAGAAATAATGAAAGTAGCAGTTATTGACATTCAAGGAAAAGATACGGGAAGGAAAGTTGAACTTTCTAAAGACGTATTCGGTATTGAGCCTAATAATCACGCGATTTATTTAGACGTAAAAGCGCACTTAGCGAACAAGCGTCAAGGAACCCACAAAGCAAAAGAACGAGGAGAAATTGTAGGGAGTACACGTAAAATCAAAAAACAAAAGGGAACTGGTACTGCTCGTGCAGGGTCGATCAAAAACCCATTGTTTAGAGGTGGAGGTCGAGTATTTGGCCCCCGCGTTCGTGATTACAGTCAAAAGACCAATAAAAAAGTAAAACGTTTAGCCCGTAAATCGGCTTTAAGTTTAAAGGCAAAAGAGAAATCCATTATCGTTTTAGAAGATATTGCGATGGACACACCAAAAACTTCTGCTTACATCAATATTCTTAAGTCTTTAGGGATCGATAGCAAAAAGTCTTTACTGGTCTTGGCTGAGCCAAATAATAACGTATATTTGTCGTCGCGCAATTTGAAAAATTCAGAAGCCATAACCACTTCAGAATTAAATACTTACAAAATAGTCAATGCGGGTAGTATTGTGATTAGTGAGTCTTCGATTGCCGATTTAGAAACTATTTTGAATAAAGCATAGTGTTATGAGTATTTTGATAAAACCCATCATTACAGAAAAAGCCACTGCCGATAGCGAGATGAATAATCGCTACACGTTCATGGTTGACACAACTGCAAACAAAGTAGAGATCAAAAAAGCAGTGGAAGCTGCTTATGGAGTTACTGTTGATAAAGTAAGAACTCAAAACTACGGTCCGGAACGTAAAACACGTTATACAAAAACCGGATTGCAACGTGGAAAAACAAATCGTATCAAAAAGGCCATTGTAGATGTTGCCGAAGGTGATACGATAGATTTTTATAATAATCTTTAATAGCGTCACATGTCAGTTAGAAAATTAAAACCGATATCTCCAGCGCAGCGTTTTAGAGTAGTAAATGGATTTGACGCAATTACTACTGATAAGCCGGAAAAAAGCCTTTTGGCACCGAAGAAGCGTAGAGGAGGAAGAAACAATACTGGGAAGATGACCATGCGCCATATTGGTGGTGGACATAAGAAAAGGTATCGCTTAGTAGACTTTAAACGTAATAAGTTTGATGTCACCGCAGAAGTAAAAACAATCGAATACGATCCTAACAGAACCGCATTCATCGCCTTAGTAGAATATACCGATGGCGAAAAACGCTATATCATAGCGCAGAATGGATTGCAAGTTGGTCAAACAGTTGTTTCTGGAGCAAATGTCTCTCCAGAAGTAGGAAATACCCTCCCCTTAAGTGCGATCCCATTAGGAACAATTATTTCTTGTATTGAGTTGCACCCGGGTCGCGGCGCCAATATTGCACGAAGTGCAGGAGCATTTGCTCAGTTAATGGCACGAGACGGGAAATACGCCACAGTGAAATTACCTTCAGGAGAAACCCGCATGATTTTAGTTACCTGTATGGCAACTATAGGTGCGATCTCTAACTCAGATCACCAATTATTGGTTTCTGGTAAAGCAGGTCGCTCACGTTGGTTAGGTCGTCGTCCAAGAACAAGACCAGTAGCGATGAACCCAGTCGATCACCCCATGGGTGGTGGTGAAGGTCGCGCCTCTGGGGGTCACCCACGTAACCGTAACGGTGTACCGGCTAAAGGATATAGAACACGTTCTAAGACCAAAGCGAGTAGTAAATTCATTATCGAACGTAGAAAAAAATAAGCAACTATGGCACGTTCATTAAAAAAAGGACCCTTTGTACACCACAGCCTTGAGAAAAAGGTTATGGCCAATGTGGAATCTGGCAAGAAATCAGTTATCAAGACATGGTCTCGGGCTTCGTTAATTACCCCTGACTTTGTAGGGCAAACCATTGGTGTTCATAACGGGAGACAATTTATCCCTGTTTATGTAACAGAAAACATGGTAGGACATAAATTAGGCGAATTTTCACCAACTAGATCATTCCGTGGTCATGCTGGTGCAAAAAATAAAGGCAAAAAATAATAGATATGGGAAATCGTAAAAGACAAACCGCAGAAGCCATAAAAGAAGCGAAAAAGTCGCTTGCTTTTGCTAAGTTGAATAACTGCCCTACGTCTCCACGTAAAATGCGTTTGGTCGCTGACCAATTACGTGGCGAGGATGTCAATAAAGCCTTAGCGATCTTGAAATTTAGTCCAAAAGAGGCTTCACGTCGTTTAGAAAAGCTATTGTTATCTGCTTTAGCCAACTGGCAAGCAAAAAATGAAGATGCTGATATCGAAAAAGCAGCATTATTTGTCAAAGAAATTCGTGTAGACAGTGCAAACATGTTAAAGCGTTTACGCCCTGCACCACAGGGACGTGCACATCGCATTCGCAAGCGCTCTAACCACGTTACACTTGTCTTAGAATCTAACACTATAGAAAGTTAATATGGGACAGAAAACCAACCCAATCGGGAATCGCTTAGGCATCATTAGAGGATGGGACTCCAACTGGTATGGAGGAAATGACTATGGTGACAAAATTGCTGAAGACGATAAAATTAGAAAATACATCCATGCACGTTTAGCAAAAGCCAGTGTATCGAATGTAATTATCGAACGTACGCTTAAACTTATCACAGTAACCATCACCACGGCTCGTCCTGGGATTATTATTGGAAAAGCAGGACAAGAAGTCGATAAGCTAAAAGAAGAGTTAAAGCAAATCACGGCAAAAGAAGTTCAAATCAACATTTTCGAAATTAAACGTCCAGAACTAGATGCACGCTTAGTAGGTGCCTCTATCGCACGTCAAATCGAAGGTCGTATTTCTTATCGTCGTGCCATTAAAATGGCCATTGCTGCTGCAATGCGGATGAACTCTGAAGGGATTAAAATCCAAATCTCTGGACGTTTGAATGGTGCAGAAATGGCACGTTCAGAATCGTACAAAGAAGGACGTATTCCATTATCTACTTTCCGTGCTGATATTGATTATGCACTAGTTGAAGCACACACCACCTATGGTCGTCTAGGGATTAAGGTTTGGATTATGAAAGGTGAAGTGTATGGTAAGCGTGAATTATCTCCTTTAGTAGGGATGACCAAAAACACCAACAACGGAGGAAAGAATAACAATCAACGTCAAAGACGTCGTAAATAAATAGGTAGGAAATATGTTACAACCTAAAAGAACTAAATTCCGCAAAGCGCAGAAAGGCCGAATGAAAGGCAACTCTCAGCGTGGACACCAACTTTCTAACGGAATGTTTGGGATCAAAGCCTTGGATTCAAAATTCATCACTTCCCGTCAAATTGAAGCGGCCCGTATTGCTGCGACACGTTACATGAAAAGGGAAGGACAATTATGGATTAAAATTTTCCCAGATAAACCCATTACAAAGAAACCCCTAGAGGTACGTATGGGGAAAGGGAAAGGAGCTCCAGAATATTTTGTGGCTGTTGTAAAGCCAGGCCGTATTTTATTTGAAATCTCTGGTGTACCTATGGATATCGCAAAAGAGGCACTTCGTCTTGCAGCTCAAAAGCTTCCGGTAAGAACTAAATTTATTATTGCGCGAGATTTTCAAGCATAATTGATCAAGAACTATGAAACAATCAGAAATTAATAATCTTTCGCTAGCAGATCTTCAAGATAAATTAGCTGAGTTCAAAAAACAACTTTCAGAGTTGAATATGGCGCACACAATTACCCCTCTTGAAAATCCATTGCAAATTAGAAGTGCACGTCGCACTGTCGCTCGTTTGCAAACAGCAATCACGCAAAGACAACAAGAAGCGTAGAATATGGAAAGTAGAAATTTAAGAAAAGAACGAATCGGTGTAGTAACCAGTAACAAAATGGATAAGTCTATTGTTGTCTCTGAGGTGAAACGCGTAAAACACCCCATGTATGGGAAATTCGTTTTAAAAACCAAGAAATATGTTGCTCATGATAATACCAACGATTGCAATATTGGCGATACAGTAAAAATCATGGAAACCCGGCCAATGAGTAAATCAAAGTGCTGGAGATTAGTAGAAATCATTGAAAGAGCTAAATAATCATGTTACAACAAGAATCAAGATTACGTGTTGCCGATAATACAGGCGCCAAAGAGGTCCTTACTATTCGTGTTCTAGGAGGAACAAAAAGACGTTATGCTTCTGTAGGTGACAAGATTGTCGTTACTGTAAAAGAAGCTTCTCCCTCTGGGACAGTAAAAAAAGGACAAGTCTCTACTGCTGTTGTGGTTAGAACAACAAAAGAAGTGCGACGCCCAGATGGATCATATATTCGTTTTGACGACAACGCTTGTGTGTTGTTAAACCCAACCGGTGAAATGCTCGGAACACGTGTTTTCGGTCCAGTAGCTCGTGAGTTAAGAGACAAACAGTTCATGAAAATTGTATCACTAGCGCCAGAGGTGCTTTAAGCTATTCGCATGGGAAAATTAAAAATCAAAACAGGAGATAAGGTTCGTGTCATTGCTGGAGCACACAAAGGTGCAGAAGGTGAAGTAAGACAAGTACTTCTTAAAGACAACAAAGCAATTGTCAAAGGGGTAAACCTTGTCAAGAAGCATGCTAAACCTAGCGCGCAGAATCCACAAGGAGGTATTCAAGAAAAAGAAGCACCTATTCAAATTTCGAATTTATCTTTGCTCACTTCAGACGGTCAAGCTACTCGTGTAGGTTATCGCATGGAAGGTGATAAAAAAGTCAGATTCGCGAAGAAAACAAATGAAGTTATTTAGTGATGAGTTATACACCTAGACTAAAACAAGAATTCAACGACAGAATCGTAGGCGCTCTAAAAGAAGAGTTTAGCTATTCAAACGTTATGCAAGTTCCTGTGCTACAGAAGATCGTTCTTAGCCGTGGGGTTGGTGCTGCCGTTGCAGATAAAAAATTAATCGATCACGCAGTTGATGAATTAACAGCAATCACTGGTCAAAAAGCAGTAGCAACTATCTCAAAGAAAGATGTTGCCTCATTTAAACTCCGTAAAGGAATGCCTATTGGTGCAAAAGTAACCCTTCGTGGAGAACGTATGTACGAATTCCTGGACCGTTTATTAACGGTTGCTTTACCGCGTGTTCGTGATTTTCAAGGTGTCAAAGCCAATGGTTTTGATGGTCGTGGAAACTACACCCTTGGTGTTACTGAGCAAATCATTTTCCCTGAAATTGATATTGATAAAGTAAACAAAATTGCCGGTATGGATATCACTTTTGTGACTTCTGCACCAACAGATAAAGAAGCAAAGTCGTTATTAACACAACTAGGATTACCTTTTAAAAAGAACTAAGATGGCAAAAGAATCAATGAAAGCACGCGAAGTAAAACGTGCAAAAACAGTCGCTAAATATGCTGCAAAACGCAAAGCATTAAAAGAAGCTGGTGATTATGAAGCATTACAAAAGCTTCCTAAAAATGCCTCGCCTATCCGTATGCACAACCGTTGTAAACTAACGGGTCGTCCAAAAGGATATATGCGTCAATTTGGTATTTCAAGGGTAACCTTTAGAGAAATGGCCAACAAAGGATTAATTCCTGGTGTAACTAAAGCAAGTTGGTAATCTAAAAAAAGAATTATGTACACAGATCCATTAGCAGATTATCTTACTAGAATCCGTAACGCAAACTCCGCAGGCCATCGCGTAGTAAGCATTCCCGCTTCTAATTTGAAAAAAGAAATTACAAAAATATTATTCGATCAAGGATACATTCTTAGCTACAAGTTTGAAGATTCAGACAACAAACAAGGAAGCATCAAGATCGCATTGAAATACGATCCGGCAACTAAAGCGCCAATCATTAACAAAATTCAACGTATTTCTACACCTGGTTTACGCAAGTATGCTGGTTCAACAGAAATTCCTAGAATCTTGAATGGTCTAGGGATCTCTATCATTTCTACCTCTAAAGGTGTAATGACAGGGAAACAAGCACAGCGTGACAATGTTGGTGGAGAAGTATTGTGTTATGTTTATTAAACAATTAAATAAAAAGAAATGTCTAGAGTTGGTAATAATCCTGTAGCGATCCCTGAAGGTGTCACCGTTGACATCCAGGCCGATAAAGTTATCGTAAAAGGAAAACTAGGTGAACTAGAACAACCGTATGACGGGGTGTCTTTCGAAAATAACGAAGGAATCATCACAGTCACAAGAAAAACAAATTCAAAAGAGCACAAATCTAAACACGGTTTGTATCGTGCCCTTTTAGCCAATATGGTTGAAGGTGTAAGCAAAGGCTTCACTAAAGAACTAGAATTAGTTGGGGTAGGATATCGTGCTTCGAATCAAGGACAAAAACTAGACTTAGCACTAGGATTTTCACACAACATTTTATTGGACATTGCGCCAGAAGTTAAAGTGGAAACTATTTCTGAGAAAGGAAAGAACCCAATCATCAAATTAAGCTCTCATGATAAACAATTAGTTGGTTTCGTGGCGGCTAAGATTCGCTCTTTCCGTAAGCCTGAACCTTACAAAGGAAAAGGAGTTAAATTCGTTGGTGAACAAATTAGAAGAAAAGCAGGTAAATCTGCATAAGTAGTTTAAATATGGGATTAAGTAAAGAAGAAAGAAGACTAAGAATTCGTCGTCGTATTCGCAAAACCGTATCGGGAACTGCCAATGCACCTCGCTTATCTGTCTTTAGAAGTAACAAAGAGATCTATGCTCAAGTAATTGATGATACTACTGGTAAAACACTAGTAGCTGCTTCATCAAGAGATAAAGGAGTAGACGCTCAAGAGAACAAACAATTAACCGCTTCAGCTGTTGGAAAAAGTGTGGCAGAAAAGGCAATTGCTGCTGGAATTTCTGTTGTAAAATTTGACCGTGGTGGGTATTTGTACCACGGGAGAGTAAAATCACTAGCTGAAGGTGCTCGTGAAGGGGGACTAAAATTTTAAAAAGAGATTATGTATCAAGATTATAAAAATATAGAATTGGTAAAACCAGGAGGTCTCGAATTAAAAGATCGCTTAGTAGGGGTACAACGGGTAACTAAAGTAACAAAAGGTGGACGTGCATTTGGATTTTCGGCCATTGTTGTTGTTGGTGATGAAAATGGTGTTGTAGGGCAAGGACTAGGAAAGTCAAAAGAAGTCGCAGAAGCAATTTCTAAGGCAGTAGAAGATGCTAAGAAAAATCTGGTTCGTATTCCTGTCAAGCAAGGAACACTTCCACATGAACAAAAAGGGAAATACGGTGGAGCTCGTGTATTCCTAAAGCCAGCGTCTGAAGGGACAGGGGTTATTGCTGGAGGGGCTGTACGAGCGGTACTAGAAGCCGTGGGAGTAAAAAATGTACTTTCTAAGTCACAAGGTTCTTCTAATCCACATAATGTGGTAAAAGCAACCTTTGATGCTCTCCTTAAATTGAGAAGTCCTGAGATGATTGCACGTCAACGCGGTATCTCTTTAGATAAAGTATTTAACGGATAATTAGCGAGTCATGGCAAAAGTGAAAGTAAAACAAATCAAAAGTGATATCAAGCGTTTACAAAATCAAAAACGTACCCTTGAAGCCCTTGGTTTAAGAGGAATTGGCAAAGAAGTAACCCATGAGGCTACGCCAAATATCCTAGGAATGATAAAGAAAGTTGAACACTTGGTTTCTGTTACAGAAGCATAAATTAACAATATGAACTTAAGTAATATACAACCAGCAGAGGGATCTACTCATAAAAACGCAAAGCGTCTTGGCCGTGGTCAAGGTTCTGGTAAAGGTGGAACCGCTGCCCGTGGACACAAAGGGGCAAAATCACGCTCTGGATATTCTAAGAAATTAGGATTTGAAGGAGGGCAAATGCCTTTACAGCGACGTGTTCCAAAATTTGGATTTAAAAACATCAACCGCAAACATTATCAAGGCATCAATCTCGATACCTTACAAGCTTTGGTAGATGAGAAGAAAATCAAAGACACTTTAGGGTTTGACAATATCATAGAATTGCGTTTAGCACGTAAAAACGAATTAGTTAAAATTCTAGGACGTGGTGAGTTAAAAGCTGCCGTTAAGGTAAGTGCTCACAAATTTACAGCTACTGCTAAAGCGGCGATTGAAGCGGCTGGTGGAGAAGCCATTGAATTATAATATACGATGAAGAAATTTTTAGAAACCCTAGTAAATATCTATAAAATAGAAGAGTTACGTAGCCGAATTGGGGTTACCTTAACCATTCTACTTATTTATCGCTTTGGTGCTCAAATTACTTTACCAGGTATAGACGCAGTTCAATTAGCTGAATTAGGCAATAGAACAGGTGGTGGAGGCCTCTTAGGCGTATTGAATATGTTTACCGGAGGGGCATTTGCCAATGCATCTGTATTTGCCTTAGGGATTATGCCTTATATCTCTGCCTCTATTGTAGTACAGTTAATGGGTGTCGCGATTCCTTATCTTCAAAAACTACAAAAAGAAGGCGAAAGTGGTCGTAAAACCCTAAATCAAATCACCCGATGGCTTACCATTGCCATTTGTGTTGTTCAAGCACCTGCCTACCTCTATGGTTTGAGTGCGTTAGGAGTGCCTGATTCAGCCTTTGTTTTAGGGAAAGGTTTTTCATTCATGGTTCCTTCGGTTTTTATTTTAGTGACAGGGACTATTTTTGCCATGTGGTTAGGGGAGAAAATTACCGATAAAGGAATTGGTAATGGAATTTCTCTTTTAATAATGGTAGGTATTATTGCTACACTTCCTTTGTCTTTTGCCCAGGAAGTTGTTTCTAGAGTCTCAGAAAATAATGGAGGTTTAATTTTAATTCTTATTGAATTAATTCTTTGGATAATTATTATCGTTCTCTCTATTTTATTAGTTATGGCGGTACGTCAAATCCCTGTACAATATGCGCGAAGAACACAATCTGGTGCAAACGAACGTAACGTATTTGGTTCGCGTCAATATATTCCATTAAAATTAAATGCTTCTGGTGTAATGCCAATCATCTTTGCTCAAGCGATTATGTTTGCCCCTGCTTATGTAGGAGGATTGATGGGCGATAGTGAAGTAGGCCAATGGTTGCAAGTTAATTTTTCAGACATTTTTGGCCTTTGGTACAATATTGTTTTTGGGTTGCTTATTATCATTTTTACCTACTTTTACACTGCCATTACAGTACCAACTAATAAAATGTCAGATGATTTAAAACGTAGTGGTGGATTTGTTCCTGGTGTAAGACCAGGAAATGAAACGAGTGATTTCTTAGATACAGTAATGTCACATATTACTTTCCCAGGATCACTCTTTTTAGCGGCACTAGCTGTTTTCCCAGCAATCGTTGTTAAGCTAATGGGGATGCAACAAGGCTGGGCGTTGTTCTATGGAGGGACCTCTCTCTTGATAATGGTAGGGGTAGCAATAGACACCATCCAGCAAGTAAATTCTTACTTGCTAAATCGTCACTATGACGGATTAATGAAAACAGGAACTAACAGAAAAGCAAGCACAATTTAAGATGGCAAAACAAGCAGCAATAGAACAAGAGGGAACCATCATTGAAGCATTGTCAAATGCTATGTTCCGTGTTGAGCTGGAAAATGGTCATGTAGTCACCGCACATATCTCTGGTAAAATGAGATTGCACTACATAAAATTATTACCAGGAGATAAAGTCAAATTAGAAATGAGTCCTTACGATTTAACAAAAGCAAGGATCACTTATAGATTTTAAATAAGAAAAGATGAAAGTAAGAGCATCATTAAAGAAAAGAAGCGCCGACTGCAAGATTGTTCGCAGAAAAGGCCGCCTTTATGTTATTAACAAAAAGAATCCTAGATTTAAACAAAGACAAGGATAATTATGGCAAGAATATCAGGAGTAGACATTCCAAAACAAAAACGTGGAGTAATTGCATTGACTTATATCTTTGGTATTGGTCGTAGTCGTGCTCAAAGTATCTTAGCTGAAGCTAAAGTAGACGAAAGTAAAAAAGTATCAGATTGGACTGACAGTGAAATCGCTGCCATTCGTGAGGTAGTTTCTACCTTCAAGATTGAAGGAGAATTACGTTCAGAAGTTCAATTGAACATCAAGCGATTAATGGATATCGGTTGCTACAGAGGAATTCGTCACAGAGTAGGTTTACCGTTAAGAGGACAGCGTACTAAGAATAACTCACGTACTCGTAAAGGGAAACGTAAAACAGTTGCTAATAAGAAAAAAGTAACTAAATAATTTTAGACTATGGCTAAAACAGCAAGTAAAAAAAGAAAAGTTATTGTTGAATCAATTGGAGAAGCGCACATCAATGCTTCTTTTAACAACATTATTATTTCGCTTACCAACTTAAAAGGAGAGGTTATTTCCTGGTCATCTGCCGGTAAAATGGGCTTTAGAGGATCTAAGAAAAATACTCCTTATGCTGCACAAACAGCAGCAGAAGACTGTGCTAAAGTTGCACAAGAAGCTGGATTGCGTCAAGTAAAAGTTTATGTAAAAGGACCTGGTAATGGGCGTGAGTCTGCCATCAGAACTTTACATAATAATGGAATCGAAGTTACAGAAATCATCGATGTAACTCCACTCCCACACAATGGATGTCGTCCTCCAAAAAGACGAAGAGTATAATTAATTTTAATCAGTAAAAGGATCCATAGTTATCGAAGGAAGCGACCTTAATTCATAACTCTTTTTACAACAACCAAAACACAATGGCAAGATACACCGGTCCGAAAACAAAAATTGCACGTAAATTTGGTGAACCCATCTTTGGTGCCGATAAATCTTTTGAGAAAAGAAATTATCCTCCTGGACAACACGGAAACAATAGAAGACGTGGAAAAAAGTCCGAATATGCTATCCAGTTAATGGAGAAGCAAAAAGCTAAATTCACCTATGGAATTTTAGAAAAACAATTTAGAATTATATTTGACCGTGCTTCTAGATCAAAAGGTGTCACAGGTGAAGTATTACTCCAATTATGTGAGTCCCGTTTAGACAATGTGGTTTACCGTTTTGGAATCGCTCCTTCACGTTCTGCCGCACGTCAATTAGTTTCTCATCGTCACATTACTGTTAATGGTGAAATAGTGAACATTCCTTCTTTTCACATCAAACCAGGAGATATTGTCGCTGTGCGTGAAAAATCTAAATCATTAACTGCCATTACCCATTCTCTAGAACGTAACTCTGCTGTATATGAGTGGATGACTTGGAATGGCGCTACCCTTGAAGGTACTTTTGTCTCTATCCCTCAGCGTATACAAATTCCTGAGAATATCAAAGAACAACTAATCGTAGAATTATATTCTAAATAATAACTGAAGTTTACCCTATGGCTATATTAAATTTTCAAAAACCCGATAAAGTAATCATGATCGATTCTTCAGAATTTGAAGGTAAATTCGAATTTCGTCCACTAGAACCTGGTTATGGTCTTACTGTTGGGAATGCGTTGAGAAGAGTATTGCTTTCTTCTTTAGAAGGATTTGCAATTACTTCAGTAAAAATCGATAACATTGATCATGAGTTTTCTACTATTCCTGGAATTGTAGAAGATGTTACAGAGATCATTCTTAATCTTAAGCAAGTACGTTTTAAGCGTCAAATTGAAGACTTAGAAACAGAAAAGGTAAACATTACCATTGGGGGACAAGAGCAGTTAAAAGCTTCTGACTTCCAGAAATTCATCTCTGGCTTTCAAGTCCTCAATACCGACTTGGTAATTTGTAATCTTGAAAAGAGTGTTCAACTAAATATGGTGTTAACCATAGAAAAAGGTCGTGGGTATGTTCCTGCAGAAGAAAACAAAAAGATGGATGTAGAATTAGGTACAATTGCAATTGACTCTATTTATACTCCAGTAAAAAATGTAAAGTTTAGCATTGAAAACTATCGTGTTGAACAAAAAACAGATTATGAAAAATTAGTTTTCGAAATCATTACAGATGGGTCTATTCATCCTAAAGATGCTTTAACCGAAGCCGCTAAAACTTTAATTCACCACTTCTTGTTGTTCTCTGACGAGCGCATCACCCTTGAAGCAGACGAAATCGCGCAAACAGAGACTTATGACGAAGAGTCACTTCACATGCGTCAATTGCTCAAGACCAAATTAATCGACATGGATCTTTCTGTTCGTGCGTTAAACTGTTTAAAAGCTGCAGAAGTAGAAACATTAGGCGATTTAGTTTCTTATAACAAGAACGATTTGATGAAGTTTAGAAACTTTGGAAAAAAATCATTAACTGAGTTAGAAGAATTAGTCGTCTTAAAAGGACTTTCTTTTGGTATGAACCTTTCCAAATACAAATTAGATAAAGACTAACCCGACATTTTTATACACTAGAAAATGAGACACGGAAAAAAAGTAATGCACCTAGGTCGTAAGACAGCACATCGCAAATCGATGCTTGCCAACATGGCCTGTTCATTAATCGAACATAAAAGAATCAATACCACTGTGACTAAAGCAAAAGCTTTAAAACAATTTGTGGAACCAATTATCACCAAAGCGAAAGACGACACTACGCACAATCGTAGAACAGCTTTCCGTTACTTAAGATCAAAAGAAGCGGTTGCTGGACTTTTTAGAGATGTGGCTGTAAAAGTAGGAGATCGTCCTGGTGGATACACACGTATCATTAAGCTAGGAAATCGTCTAGGAGATAATGCAGATATGGCCATGATCGAACTAGTTGACTTCAACGATGTTTACACAAATAATGAAGTCACTAAAAAGAAATCAACCCGAAGAGGTAAAACAAAAAAAGCAGTTGATGCACCTCCTGTTGCTGAAGTCGCAGAAGAAACCACGGCGACTAATGAAACACCAGCAGCCGAAACAGAAGATACTGCTCAAGAATAGATGTTAATAATTCTAACCATTCAGAAAGGATAAGCTCTTAGAGTTTATCCTTTTTTTATGTTTCTTTGTATTAAATTTTAGCAAGATTATGAAGTATAAAAAAAGAGAAGAAGCACTAGTCCTTTTAGCCGATGGAACTATTTTTTACGGGAAATCAATAGGGATTAAAGGAAGCGCTTTTGGTGAAATCTGTTTCAATACCGGGATGACGGGATATCAAGAGATTTTTACAGATCCCTCTTATTTTGGTCAGATCATGGTCACTACTAACGCCCACATTGGAAACTATGGGACAGTTGAAGAAGAAAGCCAATCTGATTCCATCAAAATAGCAGGTCTAATTTGTAAAAACTTCAGCTATGAACATACAAGACCTAGCGGAACAAAAAACTTATTCGACTTTTTTGCCGATCAAAATAAAGTTGCCATCTCAGACGTCGATACCCGTGCATTAGTTAAGTATATCAGAGAGCACGGTGCACAAAACGCTGTATTAACTACAGAAGTCGATCGCCTAGAAGAACTTAAAGAAGAATTAAAAGCTTACCCCTCTATGGAAGGAAGAGAGCTAGCATCTGTCGTTTCTACAAAAGAACCTTACTTTTTTGGAGACGAAAGCGCTCCTATCAAAGTCGCTGCGTTAGATTTGGGAGTTAAGAAAAGTATTCTTCAAAACATCGCTAATCAAGGAGTTTATCTAAAGGTTTTTCCATATAATACAGACTTTGCAACCCTAGCCGATTGGAATCCAGATGGTTATTTCTTATCGAATGGTCCTGGAGATCCAGAACCTTTACACAATGCACAAGCTGTCGCAAAAGAAATCATCGATAAAGATCTACCACTTTTTGGAATTTGCCTTGGACATCAAGTCATCGCTTTAGCCAACGGAGTGTCCACCTATAAGATGTTTAATGGACACAGAGGGATTAATCATCCTGTTTTGAACCACAGTACCGGTAAAGGAGAAATCACTTCGCAAAACCACGGTTTTGCCGTTAATCGCGAAGAAGCAGAAGCACATACTGACCTTGAAATCTCACACACCCATTTAAATGATAATACAGTAGCGGGACTTAAAATGAAGTCTAAAAAATGTTTTTCTGTACAATACCATCCAGAAGCAGCTCCTGGACCTAACGACGCAAAATATCTTTTTGCGCAGTTCAAAGAATTAATTACTCAATAGAAAGCAAACCAGAAATTAAATTAAACAAAACCAAATGAGCATTATTTTAAACATACATGCAAGACAAATTTTAGACTCTCGTGGTAACCCTACCGTAGAAGTTGATGTAATCACAGAAAATGGCGTATTAGGAAGGGCTGCTGTTCCTTCTGGAGCTTCAACAGGAGAACACGAGGCCGTAGAGTTGCGTGACGGCGGAAAAGATTTCATGGGAAAAGGTGTATTAACAGCTGTTAGTAATGTCAATGATACCATCGCACAACACATTGTTGGTGTTTCGGTCTTTGACCAAAACATTATCGATCAAATGATGATCGATCTTGATGGTACTCCTAATAAATCTAAACTAGGGGCAAATGCTATTTTAGGCGTTTCTTTAGCCGTAGCCAAAGCAGCCGCAAACGAATTGAACATGCCTTTATATCGTTATGTTGGTGGAGTAAGTGCAAACACACTTCCAGTCCCTATGATGAATATTATTAATGGAGGATCACACTCAGACGCACCCATCGCATTTCAAGAATTTATGGTCATGCCTGTGGCAGCAGAGACTTTCTCTAAAGCCATGCAAATGGGAACAGAGATTTTCCACCACCTCAAAAAAGTATTACACGACCGTAACTTAAGTACTGCTGTAGGAGACGAAGGGGGTTTTGCACCTAAATTAGACGGAACAGAAGATGCTTTAGATACCATTATCAAAGCGATTGAAAACGCAGGTTATAAAGCAGGAGAAGAAGTAATGATCGCCTTAGATTGTGCTGCTGCAGAATTTCACAAAGATGGTGTATATGATTACACTTTATTCGAAGGGAAATCTGGCGTAAAGAGATCTTCAGAAGAGCAAGCACAATATCTTGCAGATCTTTCTGCAAAATACCCTATTATCTCTATTGAAGACGGAATGGATGAAAATGACTGGGACGGTTGGAAATCTTTAACCGATAAAATCGGGGATAAAGTTCAACTCGTTGGTGATGACTTATTCGTAACGAATGTAGAACGTCTTTCTCGCGGAATTAACGAGTCTATTGCGAACTCTATTTTGATCAAAGTAAATCAGATTGGTAGTTTAACAGAAACCATTGCCGCAGTAAATATGGCGCACAATGCTGGATATACTGCAGTGATGTCTCACCGTTCTGGAGAGACAGAAGATAACACTATAGCAGACCTTGCGGTGGCCTTAAATACAGGTCAAATCAAGACAGGTTCTGCTTCACGTAGTGATCGTATGGCCAAATACAATCAATTGTTGCGTATCGAAGAGGAATTAGCTGAAACAGCTTATTTTCCTCAGCGAAACGCATTTAAAATTTAATACACAGCACAGTATTGAATTGTTAAAGGGGGGAGTTCCCCCCTTTTTACATTTTATAAATTGCCCATTTTTCAGTACTTTTGCACAACTAAAGAATTAAACGCTATGGAGAAAAAAGTACAGCTTATATACGACAATAAAACCTATGAATTTCCTTTAGTAGAAGGAACAGAAAATGAAATAGGAATAGATATCAAAACCCTACGTGCTCAAACAGGCTTGGTTACTTTAGATCCAGGCTTTAAAAATTCGGGGTCTTGTCAAAGTGAAGTCACCTATTTAGATGGTGAAAAAGGGCAATTAAAATATCGTGGTTACAGTATTGAAGATCTTGCCAATGGAGCAGATTTCTTAGAGGTAGCTTATTTATTAATTTTCGGAGAACTACCTACACAAGCACAACTTGATAAATTCCAAAGTGATATTCATAAAGAAACTCTAGTTGATGAGGATTTAAAGCTAATTTTAAAAAGTTTTCCACGTAGTGCACACCCTATGGGAGCATTAGCCTCACTTACTTCGGCATTAACCGCATTTAATCCAGGGTCTGTCGATGTTGATTCTCAAGAAGAAATTTACAATGCCATTGTGACGATTATGGCAAAGTTTCCTGTTTTATGTGCCTGGACACATCGTAAAGTAAAAGGTCTTCCGTTGAATTATAGCAGTAGCAAACTAGGCTATGTTGACAATATTGCCCAGATGATGTTCCGTCGTCCTACCGAAGATTATGTAACCAACGACATCATTAATCGCGCCTTGAATAAATTATTAATTCTTCATGCTGACCACGAGCAAAATTGTTCTACTTCTACTGTGCGTATAGTTGGTTCTTCACATGCTGGTTTATTCGCCTCGATTTCTGCAGGAATCTCTGCTTTATGGGGGCCGTTACACGGGGGAGCAAATCAAGCTGTCTTAGAAATGCTTGAAGCCATTAATAAAGACGATGGAGACACAAAAAAATATATGGCAAAGGCGAAAGATAAGAACGATCCATTCCGTTTGATGGGCTTTGGACATCGAGTATATAAAAACTTTGATCCGCGTGCTCGAATTATCAAAAAATCTGCAGACGAGGTTTTAAATGAACTAGGAATAAATGATCCAATTCTCAATGTTGCCAAAGGCTTAGAGCAAGAAGCCTTGGTTGATCCTTATTTTGTTGACCGTAAATTATATCCTAATGTAGATTTTTATTCTGGAATTATTTATCGTGCTTTAGGCATTCCAACAGAAATGTTTACTGTTATGTTTGCTTTAGGGCGTTTACCAGGTTGGATTGCACAATGGAGAGAAATGCGTCAAAACAAAGAACCAATTGGTCGTCCTAGACAAATTTATACTGGTCAAGTAAATAAAGTATATAAAGAGATTTCTAAGAGATAACTTGCTTATCCTTTTGCTAGATTGCGAATCATACCCTTGAAAATAAAATAGTGAAAGGGGACTAGACTGTACCAGTAGAGCCTTCCCCATAAGCCTCTGGGTCTAAAAGTAGCTGTTTGATAAACAGTATTACCTTCTATTTTAAATTCAAGCCAGGCTTCCCCAGGTAGTTTCATTTCTGCAAAAAGCAGGAGTCTTTTTTCTTTTTTATCGGCTAAAAGAACCCGCCAAAAGTCTAAGGCATCTCCTGCATAAATTTTGTCGGGATGAGTTCTTCCTCTTCGCAATCCTACCCCTCCAGCTAATTGATCGAGATATCCTCTTATTTTCCATAAGATATTTGCATAGTACCAGCCTTGATTCCCTCCAATTTTCCACAAGGCTTTAAAGGTCTTTTCAGGATCAATATTGTCTAGTTGTTGAGCATCTTTTAATATCCCATATTGTGGAACTTGAATATAACCATTTAAGGCTTTATTGAGTCTCCCGCTTACCATGGAGTCCTTCCAACTACTAATGACAGAGTTCTGTGCAATACGTTTAAAAGCCATTTGTATGGCTTGATCATAGGTATAGGGCTTAATTTGAAGTATATCCTGCAGTCGGTTGTCTCTTGCGATGACTTCCATTTTCATACTGTCAACTAGATTCACCGCAAGAGGATAAGAAGTAGAGGTCACAAAATGCAACCAATATGAAGATAGACGAGGGGTCATTACAGGGACACTAAAAATCCAGTTGCGAAACCCTCTATTTTTAGCATAACGATGCAGCATTTCTTTGTATGTAAGAATGTCAGGCCCTGCGATGTCAAAACTCTGATTAAGGCAATCAGAATGTAAAAGTACACCAGTAAGATATTCCATCACATTTCGAATGGCGATGGGTTGTGATTTTGTCTTGACCCATTTTGGAGTAATCATTAAGGGGAGTTTTTCGCATAAATCACGAATAATTTCAAAAGAAGCACTTCCAGACCCTACAATAATCCCTGCTCTTAATACGGTTGCAGGAATAGATGAGTTTTTTAAAATATCTTCTACATTCTTCCGTGAGGCAAGGTGTTTAGATAATTCATTATCATTGACAATACCACTTAAATAAATGATTTGTAGCGCATTAGTTTCCTCAATTAGTTGACAAAAGTTAGTGGCACAGTCTGCTTCCATTTGAGAAAAATCCCCGATATCTGAAGACATGGAGTGAATCAAATAGTAAGCTACATCAATATCTAGGGGGAGCGGATTATCTTTTGGCGGAGCCAAAAAATCAAGACTTATCAAATGAAGCTTTTCCTTTAATTCAGGCGTGACAGAAAGGCGTTCTGGATCACGCACGGTACAATAAACCTCGTGCCCAGCATTTATTAAATAGGGGAGCAGTCGCATCCCAATGTATCCATTTGCTCCAGTAACCAATATTTTCATAGCGTCTCTTGTTTTTACAGGTCATCTATGGTTGGGGGCGTGTTTTTAATTTTTTGGTTGTTTATTTTTTTAAAAAAAGCATGTACGCTTTTGTTCTTTGCAGCGACTTTAATGGTCGAATGATCTTTGTAAATAGAATATTCTTCTGCTTTACCTTTATAGATTTTAAGCTTGTAATAGGGGATGACTAAACCATAGGTTTCTAAAAGGCTTCTAAAGTGGATAATGATTCCTTTAGGGCGTAATTCAATATTACATTGATTGATATTTTGGTCAAGGACCAATAAATTGTGAATATTGATAGATGTTTCTGTGATAAAAAGCTTTCCAGAGCCAATACCACCCATCGCCCAGCGATCTTTTAGACCAAAGGGTTTACCGACTTCTTCTTCGATGGCACGCTTGATCTTTGGTTCATTATAGGAAATGTTGACCAGCATTTTTCTTTTAAAGATAATGTATATAAAACCAAAAGAAGATTTTTTCTCTATAATAAGTATCTTTGCCCAAATTCTCGCATGAAAGTATTATCAGACCATCTATCCCCCTTAATAGCGAATTATTTAGCGACTAACCATCAGGTTGAAATTAAGCAATTCGAATTTCAGTATACCCGTAAAGAATTTGAGGGCGATATCACTCTAGTGGTCTTCTCATTATTAAGTCACATAAAAGCGAATCCAGTCGTCTTAGGCGAAGCTATAGGAGAACATTTAGTCAAAACAACAGAGAATGTAACTGCTTTTAATGTGGTCAAAGGCTTTTTAAACCTTTCAATTGAAGATCGCTTTTATGCACAGCAATTAAAAAAAATTCAAGCAACGGCAGGGTTTGGGCATGTGCCTATCACCCTGGAAAAAGGGGTTGCTCTAGTAGAATATTCTTCACCTAATACAAACAAACCACTGCATTTAGGGCATATTAGAAATAATTTGTTGGGCTATTCTGTTGCAAAAATTCTTGAGGCAAGTGGACAAAAAGTGGTTAAGACCCAAATAATTAATGATCGTGGGATCCATATCTGTAAATCCATGGTGGCTTGGCTGAAATATGGAGCAGGTGCTACTCCAGATAGTACAGGTTTAAAGGGCGATAAGTTTGTGGGAAATTACTATGTGCGCTTTGATCAAGAATATAAAAAAGAAATAGCTACTTTGGTTGAAAGGGGTAAAACCGAAGAGGAGGCTAAAGTTCAAGCTCCTCTTTATGTCGCTGCGCAAAAGATGTTACGCGACTGGGAAGCGGGTGTGTCCGAAGTGGTTGATTTGTGGAAAACCATGAATGGCTGGGTCTATAGTGGTTTTGATCTAACCTATAAAAATCTAGGGGTTTCTTTTGATTCGCTCTACTATGAAAGCGACACTTACCTGTTAGGGAAAACTTTGATTGAGGAAGGTTTAGCTAAAAATATTTTATTTAAAAAAGAAGACGGTTCGGTTTGGATTGACCTCACAGAAGACGGTCTAGACGAGAAGCTTTTATTGCGTTCAGACGGAACAGCAGTGTATATGACTCAGGATTTGGGGACTGCTTTACAGCGTTTTAAAGATAATCCCACCATGAGTGGAATGGTTTACACGGTGGGTAACGAACAAGACTATCACTTTAAAGTGTTGTTTTTGATACTAAAAAAACTGGGCTTTAGTTGGGCAGATTCCCTCTACCACCTAAGTTATGGAATGGTAGATCTTCCTCATGGAAAAATGAAAAGCCGAGAAGGGACAGTAGTTGATGCCGACGACCTAATGCGAGAAATGAGTGCTACTGCCGCTAAAATTGCCGAAGAGTTAGGCAAATTAGAAGGGATGTCGTCTAATGAGAAAAAAGAGTTATACCACACTATAGGTTTAGGAGCACTAAAATATTTTATTTTAAAGGTTGATCCAAAGAAGCGAATTTTATTTGATCCAGAAAGTTCTGTAGACTTTACTGGAAACACTGGGCCTTTCATTCAATATACCTATGCACGAATTCAATCTATTTTACGTAAAGCACCTGCTACAAGGTCTCAAGATATAGTATCTACAATAGATGAACGGGAGAAAGAAATTATCAAGCACCTATTAGATTATCCAGGGGTAGTACAACAGGCTGCAAGCCAGTATAGTCCTGCATTAATTGCTAATTATAGCTATGATCTGGTCAAGCTATTTAATTCTTTTTATCAAAATATTAGTATTCTAGGAGAAGAAAACGTGGTACAACGCGACTTTAGAATTGAACTTGCAAAAGAAGTATCTCTGATTCTACAACAAAGTATGTCCCTTTTAGGGATTGAGCTTCCCAATAGAATGTAAGCCAAAAAAAAACCGCTCATCGAGCGGTTTTTTCTTTCTTTTTCATAAGTATTTTTTCCCATTCTTGAGGGAGTGGTTTACTTAGATTGTACAGCTAAGTTGTAAACTACTAAACCAAATCCAATTTTGTTGATAGCATCACCAATGTTATAGATAACATCAAGGCTTAAGCTCATTCCGAAAATTTGACCGGCTTCACCATACCATCCAGCAGTTCCTGCCATATAACCAATAGGATAAATAGCCCATCCAATTAAAACAAACTTTACAAGTGTGTTGTGCGCAGCCTCTACAGCACCTCCAGAAGCTACAGCCAATTTCTTAGCTTCACCCATGTAGATGTCATATACGATGGCAAAATAAGCAAGACCTGAAATTAATCCCCAGATTGCTGGTTGTGCACCTGAAGTATAAACAGCCTCTCCTAAGTATCCAGTAACCAACATAACAACTGATAAGCCAATCATACGCCACATCAATTTTTTTGTTGCACCGGCAGCCTTAAGAATTAAGTAAAATTCAACACACATTAATGGTACTGTTAAAATCCAGTCCACATAGCGGAAGAAAGTTGGTGAAGTTGCGTTTGACGCCCAGTAGTCACGCATGTACCAATAGTGTACAGCAGCGATAAATGTAATCAAACCTGAAACCAAGATTGACGTTTTCCACTTGTTGTCAAATGAACTCATTGAAAGGAAGAAAAACGCTGATGCTGCCATCATCGCCATACATCCTACAAAAAAGGTAAACCCTACGTAATCGTCTGTGGCCATTGCTGGTACCGCAGCGAATAAACTTAAAAATTTTTCCATAATAGAATTAATTATATGTTTTTGTTTAGGTAAATTTAAAAAAAATTAAACTTACTAACTATATATATGAATAAATTTTTCTCACTTAATATAATAAATTCGTGATTTCAGGCCTAAAAAAGTATCAATACCATATTTACATTACTCTGTCGTTTATACTTTTAAGTAATTGGTTAAACGTTTGGCATCAGACAATTATAGCCTTTTTAATGATCTTTAGTATTGGGATTATTCACGGGGCAAACGACCTACAACTCATTCAGAAAAAAACACAAAAAAAAACCAAGATGTTTTTTTTCAATACCCTTGCAATATATATAGGAGTGGTTTTGATTGGAATTATCTTATTTTTTAGCCTCCCTTCCCTTGGCCTTCTCTTTTTTGTGGGCTTTAGTGCCTTTCATTTTGGAGAACAACATCTAGAAGCTAAAATAGCGTCAACATTTTCAAGCCCTATCAAGACATTGATTTATATAAGTTATGGGACGGCTCTTTTTGGGTTGTTATTTACGTTACAGTGGGTTGAGGTGCATCAAATCATCTATGCCATTAGCGGGCAGTTTGTATCCAAACAATTAACCGAACTATTCTTCTTTATAGGACTAGGGGTGTTTGTATTGACTGCTGCTTTCTCTCCCAATTTGCGTAGATGGCTCTTTTTTGAACTTGTCTTGTTGTTTTTTATAGGACTATTGTTTTCAAGGGTTTCATTAATCCTTGGTTTTGGCCTCTATTTTGTCATTTGGCACAGTATTCCTTCTATGCGCGATCAATTTGCCTTTTTATATCCTAAAGAAAGAAAACCTTTGAGGAGATACTTGCTTTCCTCTGCACCCTATTGGTTACTGTCACTTTTAGGTCTGGGGGGAGTATATTTCTTCTTTGATTGGCATTCAGAAGCTTTTTTACCGCTGTTTTTTTCTTTTTTGGCCGCGATTACCTTTCCCCATACTATAGTGATGGGGTGGTTGAAATTAAGTGAAGAAAAACCCACTGCCTCACCTTAAAACCCTTCTAATATTCCCTCAAAATAAAGTACCTTTGTGGTTTAATGCAATCCTATGTTCGATAGTTTAAGTTCAAAATTAGATAAAGCCTTTCAAGTCCTAAAAGGCCACGGTAAGATTACAGAAATCAATGTAGCTGAAACCTTAAAAGAGGTGCGTCGCGCCTTACTTGATGCAGATGTTAACTTTAAGATTGCCAAAGAATTTACTAATCGAGTTAAAGAAAAGGCTCTGGGTCAAGATGTCTTGACTACCTTAAACCCCAGCCAGTTGATGGTCAAGATCGTTAAAGACGAATTGACCCAATTGATGGGAAATGAAGCGGTAGGAGTGAACCTCGCTTCTAAACCTTCGGTCATATTAATGTCGGGTTTACAGGGATCAGGTAAAACCACGCTGACAGGGAAACTTGCCCTGCATCTTAAGACAAAGAAAAGTAGAAAACCTTTATTGGTGGCCTGTGACGTTTATCGTCCCGCTGCGATTGATCAGTTAGGGATTGTGGCAGAACAAGTGGGTGTCCCTATTTATGAAGATCGCGAAGAAAAAAATCCTGTAAAAATTGCACTGGCAGGAATCGCTGAAGCCAAAAAACAAAACTGTGATACCGTTATTGTGGATACGGCCGGACGTTTAGCCGTGGATGAGGTATTGATGAATGAGATTTCGGATATTCATAAAGCCATCACCCCAGACGAAACCCTTTTTGTGGTCGATGCCATGACGGGGCAAGATGCGGTAAATACCGCCAAAGCTTTTCACGATGTCTTGAATTTTGACGGAGTAGTGCTGACAAAGCTCGACGGAGATACCCGTGGGGGAGCCGCTTTATCGATTAAAACTGTGGTCAACAAACCCATTAAGTTTATTGGAACCGGCGAAAAGATGGAAGCCCTTGATGTATTCTATCCTGAACGTATGGCCGACCGTATCCTGGGGATGGGTGATGTGGTTTCTTTAGTCGAACGTGCTCAGCAACAATTTGATGAGGAAGAAGCTCGTAAAATCAATAAAAAAATTGCCAAAAACCAATTTGGTTTTGACGACTTTCTCTCCCAGATTCAACAGGTCAAGAAAATGGGGAATATGAAAGATTTAATGGGAATGATCCCCGGGATGGGGAAAGCCTTAAAAGGGGTTGATATAGACGATGATGCTTTTAAACACATTGAAGCCATTATTGGTTCAATGACCCCAAAAGAACGCGCTCAACCCAATTTACTCAACATGAGCCGCAAGAAGCGAATTGCCAAAGGGGCAGGACGTGACATCAATGAAGTCAATCAAATGATCAAACAATTTCATCAAATGAGCAAGATGATGAAGATGATGCAGGGCGGCAAGGGCCGCCAAATGATGCAAAACATGCGCTAAAAAACACCCGATATGATACGCCTAGACGGAAAGCAAACTTCAAACGAGATTAAAGAAGAAATCAAACACACGGTAAGTGAAATGAAAAACCGTGGGGAACGTGTTCCGCATCTAGCTGCCGTTTTAGTGGGAAATGATGGTGCCAGTTTGACCTATGTGGGGAGTAAAGTGCGCTCTTGTGAATATGTGGGCTTTGATTCGACCTTGATTCGATTGGAAGAAGACATCACAGAAGCAGCACTTTTAGCGCAAATCGATACCTTGAATAAAGACGAAAGTTTAGACGGCTATATTGTGCAGTTACCCTTGCCAAAACACATAGACGAAGAAAAAATCTTATTGGCCATCGATCCTAAAAAAGATGTGGATGGCTTTCATCCAGCAAACTTTGGCCGAATGGCATTAGAATTAGACGCCTTTATTCCAGCCACCCCATTTGGGATCATGCAGTTATTAGAGCGATATGAGGTGCCCACCAGTGGGAAGCACTGTGTGGTAGTGGGTCGAAGTCATATTGTGGGGCGACCCATTAGTATTCTAATGAGCCAAAAAGGGCCTGCTGGGAATGCCACGGTGACCGTTGCCCATAGTCGTACTGAAAACCTCGCGGAACTCACCCGCCAAGCCGATATCATTGTGATGGCCCTGGGGATTCCAGAATACCTTACCGCAGATATGGTTAAAGATGGCGCCACCATTATCGATGTGGGGATCACCCGTGTCCCAGACGAAAACCACCCCAAAGGTTATGTCATTAAAGGGGATGTCGCCTTCGATGAAGTGGCCGAAAAAGCAAGTTATATTACTCCCGTACCAGGAGGAGTGGGCCCCATGACCATTGCCATGCTCTTACAAAACACACTGCTGGCTAGGCAGTGGAATGTTTCTTAGGGTGCTCCATCGCATTGTAAATCTGTAAGATCAACAAGGCAAAACTAAC
>JBMYNN010000004.1:0-91282 GCA_049598335.1 Flavobacteriaceae bacterium | reverse complement strand
GAGTCTGGTCCGTGTCTCAGTACCAGTGTGGGGGATCCCCCTCTCAGGGCCCCTACCTATCGATGTCTTGGTGAGCCATTACCTCACCAACTAACTAATAGGACGCATGCCCATCTTCTACCACAAAAAGTTTTCTTCATCAATCGATGCCAATTAATGATCGTATGGGGTATTATTCCAAATTTCTCTGGGCTATCCCCCTGTAGAAGGTAGGTTGCATACGCGTTACGCACCCGTGCGCCGGTCGTCAGCAAAGTGCAAGCACTCTCTGTTACCCCTCGACTTGCATGTGTTAGGCCTGCCGCTAGCGTTCATCCTGAGCCAGGATCAAACTCTTCGTTGTAGTTTGTTTTAATCTGTCTACAACTAAAGTAAATTGAAAGGTCTCAAAATGGTTTTGTTCTTCATGTATCGTTGATACACGCTGTCATTTTCTGTTTTTTCAAAGATCGTTTGATAATGCTATTAAACATTAGCGGGTGCAAATATAAAACGCTTTTTCTCCACACACAACACTAAGAAGTAAAATTATTAGAAGTTTTTTTGTTATCCCAGTAAGCCCAGAACATATGCTCTAATTACTACGGACTTACAATGCAAAAAAAATCAGAAAAAACAATGAATTATTTTCGGACAAATAAAAAGCTAGGAAGAGCTATTCCTTTTCCTTCCAAATAGAATGGAGGGCATTCAAGTCATAATCGATGGCGGCGGGCTGCTCCATCAAATATTGATCGGCAAAGGCACGTTGCAAGATATCTTCGATTAAATAGTCTTCTAATACCTCTTCTGGATTGTATTGATCTTTTAAAGAAAGGCTAAATAAAGAAGCTGTTGTTTGGTAGACAAAAGCTTTCCACCCTGTGCGTAACTCTTTAACCAGATCAAAGGTGGTCGAACCAGTTTGTCGATGGACCAATTTGATCAATATACGTCCTTGAGATTTAGACAACTTCTTGAGCTCTTCTTCAAATTCTTCATAAATGAATTTCTCTAAACGCTTTAAGTATTTCTTCCTTCCTCTTCTAGACTCTATTTCATTTAAGCGGTCATTGAGCACTGTTAGTCGATCTGCGGCTAATTTTGCATAAGGATAAACCCTAAAGACCCTTCTTCTCAATAGAATGTAACGTTTAAGTTCTTCTCTAGTTTTAAAACGCAAGGGTTGAAAAACCACCACCTCTTTTAAGGTGATTCCATATTGCGGAATACTATCTCCTTCTATCAATAAAAGTGTTCCCTCTTCGGTTTGCTGGGCATAAGCAGTCGAAAGAAGTAATAAAAAGAATAGAAAAAAGAGATTTTTTTTCATGTGGCAAAGTTAAAAAGATAAACCGATTTTTGCCGTTCATAATTGGATAGATAATGTTAAATTAGCCCTTGTAATAAAAATGACTATGCAGGTACTTAATGATGAATCAATTAAATTCTTAGAGCGATATCTCAACAATGCTTCACCAACGGGCTATGAGTCTAAAGGTCAAAAAATATGGATGGACTACCTTCGTCCCTATGTCGATACCTTTATCACTGATACCTATGGAACTGCCGTTGGTGTGGTCAATCCAGAAGCTCCTTTTAAGGTGGTGATTGAAGGGCACTCTGATGAGATTTCGTGGTATGTTAATTATATTAGTGATGACGGATTAATTTATGTGATCCGTAATGGCGGTAGTGATCACCAAATCGCTCCTTCTAAATGGGTAAATATTCATACTAAAAACGGAATTATAAAAGGCGTTTTTGGCTGGCCAGCTATCCATACTAGAAAAGTTGGGAAAGAAGAAGCCCCCAAACTTGACAATATCTTTATTGATGTAGGGGCAAAAGATAAAAAAGGGGTTGAAGATCTGGGCGTGCACGTGGGCTGCGTGATTACATACCCCGACCAGTTTCACGTTTTGAATGAAAACAAATTTGTTTGTCGTGCTATTGATAATCGTGCTGGTGGATTTATGATTGCAGAAGTAGCCCGCCTAATTAAAGAAAACAAAAAAGAACTACCTTTTGGTTTATACATAACGAATTCTGTTCAAGAAGAGGTGGGCTTGCGAGGTGCCGAAATGATCACCCAGACCATTCAGCCTGATCTAGCGATTGTGACAGATGTTTGCCATGATACCACCACCCCCATGATCAACAAAAAGGAACAAGGACACACGAAAATTGGAGAGGGCCCAGTGGTTTCTTACGCACCAGCGGTGCATAATAAGCTTCGCGAGAGGATAATCGAAACTGCCCAAGCGAGTGAGATTCCATTTCAACGCCTAGCCTCTTCTCGCTTTACTGGAACAGATACAGATGCATTTGCCTATAGTAATGGCGGGGTTGCTTCTGCTCTTATTTCGCTCCCTTTACGGTATATGCATACTACCGTAGAAATGGTGCAAAAGGAAGATGTAGAAAATGTGATTCGTTTGATTTATGGAACACTTTTAACCATTAAGCCAGAGGATTCGTTTAGTTATTTTGACTAAAACATATTTTATAACTAACAAACGGCTTAAAGAAATGAAAACGTTTTTTATGTTCGAAAATTGATTTCCTAAGAATATTTAGCTAATAAAGCTTTATTAATATTCTTTACCGCCGCAGGACCTTCATATACAAAGCCGGTATAGAGTTGTACTAAGGCAGCACCCGCTTCGAGTTTTTCGATGGCATCTTGAGGTTTATGGACGCCCCCTACTCCAATGACAGGAAAAGCATTATTACTTTTTTCGACTAAAAAACGAATGACTTCTGTACTTCTTTTAGTTAATGGTTTACCACTTAAGCCTCCTGTTTCTTTTTTATCTTTTGCTTTTAATCCCTCACGATTTAGGGTTGTATTTGTTGCGATAACACCATCTATTTTAACATTACTAACGATTTCAATAATGTCTAACAATTGATTATTACTTAAATCTGGGGCAATTTTTAGTAGTATAGGTTTGGGGTGTTTTTTGGTATTATTTAATTCCTTAAGGGTGGATAAAAGGTGGGTTAACGGTTTTTTATCTTGTAAGGCCCTAAGGTTTGGTGTGTTGGGAGAACTAACGTTTACGACAAAATAATCGACATGATCAAAGAGGGTTTCAAAACAGTAGATGTAATCGTTGACAGCTTCTTCATTAGGGGTCACTTTATTTTTTCCAATATTCCCACCAATAAGTACATTGGTGTTTTTCTGTAGTCGCTTTACCGCATCATCGACGCCTTGATTATTAAAGCCCATACGGTTAATAATGGCTTCGTCTTCTTTGAGACGGAAAAGTCTTTTCTTGGGGTTCCCTGGTTGTCCCTTTGGTGTTAGCGTTCCAATTTCAATAAAGCCAAATCCAAAGTTAGACAACTGCTTATACAAAACCGCGTTCTTGTCAAAACCTGCCGCAAGGCCCACTGGATTAGGGAATTTTAAGCCAAAAACTTCACGCTCTAAGCTGGGATGCTTGACTTGATATAAGCTTCTTATAAGAAAGGGTACTCCAGGAATAGCAGAGAGTAGCTTGATCATAAAGAAAGAAAAGTAATGTGCTTTTTCTGGATCAAAGAGAAATAAGAGGGGCTTTATAAGTCTATGGTACATCGAATTGTTTTTGCTAAAATAAAAAAACCAACTCGCAAGAGAGTTGGTTTTAAAAAGTTTTGGAATTAAATGGACTCACTTTTTTTCTTTATTGTTGAGTTTATTGCTCAACTCTAGCGAAATAGCAGTGCGCTCCATTTTGATTTTTCCGGCTAATGTTTCTACCACACAAGTTTCGTCTTTATCATTCAACTCTGCAATTTTTCCATGTATACCACTTTTTGTGATAACGCGGTCACCTTTTTTTAAGGCAGACATAAAATTGCGTTCTTTTTTTTGTCTTCGTTGTTGTGGTAGGATGATAAAAAACACAAACACCACTAACATTAAGAGTAAAAAGGGTAGTTGATCCATTGATTAGTTTTGTAAACGAGCTGCAGCAGCTGCATCGCGTTGTTGCTGTCTTACTGGGTCAGCTTGTACCATTGCCTTAATGCGAATTGTCTCACGTCCAGAATCTGTGTTAGCAGAAATTGTCACAGTTTTTTGTTGTAAGTTAGGTTTGTTACTTGAGTCAAAGCTCACACGAATTTGGCCTGTCCCACCTGGAGCAATGGCAGTATTCTTTGGGTATTCAGGTACAGTGCATCCACAGCTTCCACGTGCATCAGAAATAACTAAATCAGATTTCCCTGTATTTGTGAAGGTAAAAAGTGTTTCTACACGTTCTCCCTCTTGTATTGTACCAAAGTCGTGAATAGTTTTGTCAAAAGTCATAACAGGTGCATTAGAAATGGCTTTTGCAGAAGAAGCTTCTACTGCAGTTGCAGGGGCTTCTTTCTTGTCAGTATTCCCTCCACAGGCTGTTAATGTAAGTGTAATTGTTGAGAGTGTTAAAATCAAAATTTTTTTCATTGTATTATATTTTTTTCCACACCAAATATAGCGAAAATTATTCCAATAAGCCGCGGCCTTCTTTCTTCAAACGGCCACTTTTAACATAGTCCTTGACAAGGCGGTCCAAAACCCCATTAATAAATTGATTACTCTTGGGAGTAGAGTATTCTTTTGCGAGTTCTAAGTATTCATTGAGGGAAACTTTTGGAGGAATATCTTGAAAGTAGATCAATTCTGCAATAGCGATTTTGATTAATAACCCATCTAATTTGGCGATACGGTCTTTATCCCAATTTGGGGTTTTACCGTCAAACTCCTTTTGTAATGCTTCATGGTTTACTATGACTTGCTCATATAACGACTTTCCAAAGCCTATATCTTCTGTTCTATGAACTAAATCTGGAAAAGCAACAGAGGACATATCTTCTTCTCGCAATTTGCGCAATTGCTTTAGAATAAATGTATTGACTACGGGTAAATCATCAACCCATTGGATATTAAGATCCTCGATGTAACGAAACAAACGCTCATCTGGAGCAATGATTTCTTTAAAAAGTTGTACGAAGAGTTTTTGCTGTTTTTTAAAATTTGAAGTATCAAGTTCCTTGTAAGTTAGGTAGATTTCACTTGATACTATCTTCTCAAAAAGTTGACGTACAAAGTCAAACTCTAGGTCCCAAATATTGAGCTTATATTCCTCAATTTTTTTAGATAAAAAGGGATGTTTGGCAATAAGGGCCAAAGGAGATATATGCATTATTTTTGCATAATTCTCGTTAAGTGGTGCTTCTCCTCTTCGTTGTTTTAGTTGTATATTGTTTTGCTCGACTGCATATTCCCACAAAGCCTTAAAAAGATAGAGCAATGTTGTGTGCAATAATATCATATCATTACAACTTTTAGCTATGGCATTTTTTCCTTCGTTTAAAGAAAGGAGATTCCCATTATAATGAGCATAAACAGCTTGCATTACTTTTACGCGAATTTGGCGTCGTGTTAACATCTTCAAAGAACTTTACCAAGCAAAAATAATGGTTTATGCTGAAAAAATGGGATATTATTTTTCTTTTGTTAAGGAGATTTCCCTTGATCAAATGTTTACATTTGTGTTTCAATCATGAAGGAATTACAATATCTAAATAAATACCTCTACACTTACCGTAAGAAATTATTGCTTGGGGTTTTTATAACCATAATAGCAAGAATATTTTCATTATTTACGCCTCGTTTAATAGGTAATTCTATGACAGCTATTGAACAGTTTTTAAAACAAACAAATCAAGACAGCGAGGCATTAGGAAAAATCCTACTCTTTAATATTGCTCTTATTGTAACCGCTTCACTTGTTTCGGGTTTTTTCACCTTCTTAATGCGTCAAACTATTATCAATGTTTCTCGCTACATTGAGTATGACTTAAAGAATGAAGTTTATCAACATTATCAAGTGCTCTGTAGCACCTTTTATAAAAGGAACAGAACAGGAGACTTAATGAGTCGTATCAGTGAAGATGTTAGTAAAGTAAGGATGTATTTTGGTCCAGCATTGATGTATAGCATTAATACTATAGCACTATTTTTTATCGTGATTAGCTATATGGTGAGTATAGCCCCAAGCCTCACACTTTATACCCTTCTACCTTTGCCTATTTTGTCTATCACTATTTATCAGCTTAGTAAGGCCATAAATATTCGAAGTACAGTTGTTCAAGAGACTTTAGCAAAACTATCTTCTTTTACACAAGAAGCATTCAGTGGGATTGGAGTTATTAAATCCTATAATTTACAACCCTCGATTGAAGATAGCTTTGCGAATTTGTCACTGGAGAGTAAAAATCAAAATGTCGCACTAGCTAAAGTTCAAGCGTGGTTTTTTCCACTTATGATACTACTAATTGGCTTTAGCAATTTATTGGTCATCTATGTTGGAGGTAAACAATACATAGCTGGCGAGATTGAAATTGGAGTTTTGGCAGAGTTTATTATTTATGTTACCATGTTGACTTGGCCCGTAGCAACAGTAGGATGGGTAACATCTATTGTGCAACAAGCAGAAGCCTCTCAAAAACGAATCAATGCTTTCTTAAAGCAAAAGTCAACCATTGAAAATGGATTTTCTACTAAAAAAGTAACTTATGCTCAGCTAAGTTTTGAGAAAGTCTCTTTTACTTACCCAGATACTGGGATTAGAGCATTAAAAGAAATTTCTTTTGAACTAAAGGAAGGAGAAACCCTAGGGATTGTTGGCAAAACTGGTTCGGGGAAATCTACCATACTCGAATTAATCGCTAGACTCTATGACCCTACCGAAGGCAAGGTTATTATCGACGATCAAAATGCTAAAGCTTATTCATTAAACAATTTGAGGGCTGTCATTGGTTATGTCCCCCAAAACCCCTTCTTATTCTCAGAAAGTATTGAAGAAAACATACGTTTTGGCAAAAATGACGCTACTAATGAAGAAATTGTTGAAGCAGCAAAAAACGCAGCTGTACATCATAACATCATTGATTTTAAAGATGGCTATAAAACGCTTTTGGGAGAACGTGGTGTCACCCTTTCTGGTGGGCAAATTCAAAGAGTATCCATTGCAAGAGCATTGATTAAAGATCCCATGATTCTCTTATTTGATGATTGCTTATCTGCCGTGGATGCTGACACCGAGGAGAAAATTCTTACACACCTCTATAGAATTAGCCAAGATAAAACGACTTGTATTGTAAGTCATCGTGTGTCTTCTGTTAAAAATGCAGATAAAATTATTGTATTAAACAAAGGAGAAATTATCCAACAAGGAACTCACAATGAATTGCTAAAAACAGCTGGGCATTATCGCGAACTAGCAGAAAAACAAAGCGCAGAAATCACCAAATAATTTGTTTTGTTTAATTTTTTTTAGCAAATTTACCTAGAATTAACTATTGTAGGTGAACAAAAAAGCCAACATTATTCCAAACTAAACCAAAATGGATTTACCACAAGAGGATATAAACTCAAAAGTACTTCGAGCTGGAAGACGAACTTATTTTTTTGATGTAAGAGAAACAAAAGCGAGTGACTACTATCTTACCATCACAGAAAGCAAGAAGTTTACCAATGAGGATGGGAGTTATTATTATAAAAAGCATAAAATTTACCTCTACAAAGAGGACTTTGGTGAGTTTAAATCTATTCTTGGAGAAATGATGGACTTCATTATTCAAGAACGCGGTGATGAAGTCATTAGCGAAAGACACCAAAAAAATTATACAGGTGAAGAGAAAAACGGCTATGCCACATCACAAGTACCCGAAAAATTCACTAATCTAGACTTTGACGATATTTAATTAATTTTAAAAATAACATTCCAACCGTTTCTTGATGAAACGGTTTTTTTTTAAATTGAATTTGAAATACAAATTCATGAAAAAAATATACACCTTTTTATTTTTAGCACTAAGCATCTTTGTTGCTAAAGCCCAAACAGATCTCAACTATTATTTACCCACCAATCAAAACTACAATTCAAACATTCCCACTCCAGCAGAAGTTTTAGGACATGAAGTAGGAAAATGGCATGTAAGCCATGACAAAGTCTCTGAATATATGCGAACACTTGCTGCCGCTTCAGATAGAATACAAATTGAAAATAGAGGTAAAACCTATGAAGATCGACCGCTGTTTTTATTGACTATAACCAGTGAGGCTAATCATAAAAAACTAGATCAAATAAAAGCCGATCACATTGCTTTAACAGAACCTGGAGGAGATAATTTAGATACCTCAACCATGCCAGTAGTTGTTTATCAAGGCTTTTCTATTCATGGAAACGAACCTAGTGGAGCCAATGCAGGCTTACTTGTTGCTTACCATCTTGCGGCTTCACAAAGTGATCAAGTGACTGAGCTTTTAGAAAACACCGTCATTCTTTTTGACCCTAGCTATAATCCAGATGGACTACAACGTTTTTCACAATGGGCCAACACCCACAAAGCACAAAATATTACCCCAGACAGTAATGATAGAGAATACACTGAAGCATGGCCTAGGGGTAGAACAAATCATTATTGGTTTGATATGAATAGAGACTGGTTACCTGTCCAATTAAACGAATCAAAAGCGCGTATCGCCAGTTTTATCGATTGGCTCCCTAATGTGCTCACAGATCACCACGAAATGGGAACAAATGAAACCTTTTTCTTTCAACCAGGAATTCAATCAAGGGTCAATCCACTTACACCAAAGAAAAATCAAGAGCTAACAATGGCAATTGGGAAATACCACGAAAAAGCCTTGAATAAAATCGGTTCCTTGTACTATACCGAAGAAGATTATGACGATTTCTATTATGGAAAAGGCTCAACCTATCCAGATGTAAATGGTTCTATTGGGATTCTATTTGAACAAGCAAGCTCGAGAGGCCACGCCCAAGAAACAGCTAATGGACTCCTTACCTTTCCTTTCACCATTAGAAATCAATTTACTGCAGCACTTTCTACCCTAGAAGCTGCCCTCGCACTGAAAAAAGACCTTCTAGACTATCAACGAGATTTCTATAATAATGCACGCGCAGAAGGAAATAAAAGCAGAGATAAGGCCATTGTTTTTGGAAACCAAAAAGACGCCTCTACCAGTTACCGTTTAGCAGAAGTACTAATGAGACACGACATCAAAGTACACCGCTTAAACAAAAATCTTCAAAAAAACGGGAAGCAATTCCCTCAAGAAAATAGCTTTATTGTTCCGCTAACGCAAAAGAAACAACGCCTTATACAAGCTATATTCAGCGAACAAACAACTTTTAAAGACAGTTTATTTTATGATGTATCTGCATGGACACTTTCTCATGCCTTTGATGTCAACATGACCAAGGTCAAAGACCTCAACATTGCGGGAGAACAATTGACCCAGATTGAACGTCCAAAAGTTAAAAATGTAGAACAAGCTGCCTATGCTTATCTATTTGAAGGGCATGGCTATCTTACTCCAAAAGCCATTTATCAATTATTAGACGCAGGCATTCGTGTTAAAGTAGGAATGCAACCGTTTTCTCTAGAAGGGCGTTCTTATGACTATGGAAGCATCATGGTTCCTGTTGCTAATCAGGCCGTCTCAGAAAATGAATTATATGCGCTTATGCAAGAAGTGGCTTCTGCAGCAGAAATTAATATTTATAGTGTTAGTACAGGTTTAACTCAAGGAATAGATCTTGGTTCTAGAAACTTTGAGACGATAAAAAAGCCTAAGGTAGCTTTAATAGTAGGTGATGGTGTTAGAAGTTATGATGCTGGAGAAATCTGGTATTTAATGGATACACAATACCAAATGCCGGTATCAAAACTTGATGTAAAATCAGTTCGCTATCGTGACATAAGTCAATATACACATATCGTTATGCCTAGTTATAACGGTAGTTTATTGAATGACGCAAAAGATAAAATCACTAGTTGGGTTAAAAGTGGTGGACACTTAATCGCCTATCGCGATGCGGTGAAATGGGTGAATAAACAAGAAATGGTTAAAGAAGAATTTAGAGAAAAAGAACTCGTCGCAGAAAATGTATCTTTTGTCAATCAAGGAAAGTTTAAGGGAGCACAAGCCATAGGTGGCGCAATATTCAACACACATATTGATCGGTCTCACCCAATCAATTTTGGAATCGAAGACAACACACTAGCGCTCTTTAGAAATTCAAAAATCTTTATGGAGCCTGAAGAAAACAGCTATGACAACCCCATCCAGTACACACAAGATCCAATCTTAAGTGGGTACATCTCTGAAGAGCAACTAGAGTTATTAAAAGGCTCGGTTCCATTTAAAGTTAAACCTAGCGGAAGGGGATCTATTTTATTGATGACAGATAACACCAATTTTAGGGCCTTTTGGTTGGGTACACAACAACTTTACGCGAATATGCTCTTTTATGCAGACTTCATGTAATTAACGAACAATCTGCCCGTTTTCCACAGTAGATTGTGGAGAAAGAAGAAAAACATCATTGCCTTGTGTTGCACCCAGCACAAGGCATTGACTATTAAAATCGGCAATTTTCTTTATAGGAAAATTCACCACTGCCACCACTTGGCGACCAATCAATTCAGGGATCGAATAACAGGTAGTGATTTGAGCAGATGATTTTAACACTCCTAACGGCCCAAAATCAATCGTAAGTTGGTAGGCGGGTTTTTTAGCCTTCGGAAAGGCATCAACCTCAATTACTGTCCCTACACGAAAATCTACTTGCTCAAAATTATCGAATCCAATCAATTACTTACTTTTTAAAGAATATATCATCTAAAATCCATGCAGGACCGATGAGTAAAAATTTTAAATCGTCAAAAAAAGAGGGCTTTGCCCCTTCTAGTTGGTGACCATAAAATTGTCCAATCCATGCGACTGTAAAGATACCTAATGAAGCTTGCCATAAAGGCATTAATTCTGCTATTTGGGCATTCCCAAGGATGCACAAGCTTAAAAAGGCTAAAATTAGAATACCCATTTTAACAGAAAGTCTTAAATAGAAAAACATAATGGGTATAAGAGTGACTACTGCCCAGTTAGCAATAGTGTTAGATTGAACTCCTGTAAGTTCAATTAAAATTCCATTCGGGATAGACATAAATAATCCTACCACCGAAAATACAATTAGCGGAACACAAATAAAGTGTATCGCTTTGTTGGTTTTGTTTTGATGGCTTTCTGCATAAGCATCTAGCCAATCTTGCATAGTTTTCATAAGTCAAATGTATATTTACCTTCAAATTACATAATTTTGAGGAATAAAAAAAAATATGGCACTAGTTGAATCAAATATGCTTCCGCTGGGGACAATTGCTCCAGACTTTGCTTTACCCAATGTACTAGATAAGAGCCTGGGGACACTTTCTAGTTTAAAGGGAGAAAAAGGTACTTTAGTGGTCTTTACTTGTAACCACTGTCCTTATGTAGTGCATTTATTGGACGCTTTTGTTGCACTAGCGAAGAAAAATAAAGACAAGGGGGTAGAAACCATCGCTATCTCTAGTAATGATGTCGAAAATTATCCTGCTGACCATCCCGATCTTATGCAAAAGCTCGCCTTGGAGAAACAATTTACATTTCCTTATTTATATGATGAAACACAAACTGTTGCTAGGGCCTATGATGCGGCTTGCACGCCAGATTTCTATCTGTTAAATGCCCAAAATGAATTAGTCTACCGCGGGCGATTCGATGCTTCAAGACCTGGAAAAGAAATACCAATTACTGGAGAAGATCTACAAAATGCAATTGATGCAATGCTAAAAAAAGACCCCATACCAGAAAATCAATATCCTAGCATGGGGTGCAATATAAAATGGAAATCAGGAAATGAACCTGCTGGATTCTCTATTTAAAATCGACCAATTCTACTTCAAATTTTAAAGTTGCATCTGGAGGAATAACCCCTCCAGCTCCTGCAGCTCCATAGGCTAAATCCGAAGGAATAATCAAGGTTGCTTTGGCTCCCTTGTTTAACAAAGCGATGCCTTCGTCCCAACCAGGGATAACCTGTCCAACCCCAATACTAAATTCGATGGGTTGATTGCGTTTGAAGGAAGAATCAAAAACAGTTCCGTCGAGTAATTCTCCTTTATAGTGAACTTTTACACTATTCCCTTTAGCAGGTAGATTTCCTTCTCCTGCTTTCTCAATATGGTAAAATAATCCGCTATCTGTTTGAGTAAACCCTTTAGTTATTCCAGCAAGTGCTTCTGCTTTAGCTGTTTTAGCTGCTTCAATTTTAGCTAACTTATCTGCTTCAAATGCACTAAAAGCTGCAGTGGCATCAAAAGCTTCAGCTGCTGCCCCAACGCGAATAATCTCTAGTGCATCAATTTTATCGCCTTGTGCAATACTATCTACTACAGCCTGTCCTTCGATCACATGACCAAATACTGTGTGTTTGTCATCTAACCAAGGTGTTGCAATATGCGTAATAAAAAATTGACTCCCGTTTGTTCCTTGACCCGCATTTGCCATCGAAAGCACACCAGGTTTATCGTGACGTAATTCTGGATGAAACTCGTCGTCGAATTGATAGCCTGGTCCCCCCATACCTGATCCTTGTGGGCAGCCTCCTTGAATCATGAAATCTGGGATTACACGGTGAAAATTAAGTCCGTTATAATATGGCTCTCCTATTGCCTTTTCATTGTTCTTTATATTTCCTTCTGCTAAACCAACAAAATTCGCTACAGTTCCTGGCGTTTTGTCAAAGCTTAGTGATAAAAGAATTTTTCCCTTTGGGGTTATAAATTTAGCATATAGTCCGTCTTGCATAGTAAGTGTTTTTTAGACGGCAAATATAAGGGAATAAGGTGGGATTAATTCGCTACCTCGTTGGTGAATTTAATTCTATAGAGTCGGATTTCTTCCTCGTCATAGTCTCCTTCGAATTCTTCAATAGCTTCAGCAATGTTGTCATTTTCAGCTTCCATGAAATATTCGTGTAACTCTTCTTGTTGATCTTCATCTAAAATTTCTTCGATCCAATAATCTATGTTAAGCTTTGTTCCCGCGAAAACGATGGTTTCCATCTCATGAATAAATTCAGACATACTCATCCCTTTAGCTGAAGCGATGTCTTCTAAAGGTAATTTTCTATCAACGCTTTGAATCATATAAAGTTTTAATCCAGAATTTGCCCCAGTACTTTTCACCACTAGATCATCTGGTCTGGAAATATTATTTTCATCTACATAGCGTTTAATCAAGTTAATAAATTGTGGTCCATACTTTTTAGCTTTCCCTTCTCCTACTCCTTGAATATTTATCATTTCTTGAAGCGTGATGGGATATTTTAGGGTCATATCATTGATGGAGTTCTCTTGGAATACAGTATAGGGTGGAATCCCGCTTTTAGCTGCGATTTCCTTGCGCAACTTTAACAATAGATTTTTCAATGGGATATCGTTAACTGTATCGCGCGATATCATAATTGTAGGTTTTACTTTTTTATTATAAGCATGATCTTTTGACATCAAAAAAGAAGAGGCTTTTGATTGAAAAGCACGACCAGCATCTGTTCTGGTTATGATTCCATAGGTTTCAATGTCTTTCTTTAAATAGCCGGCAACATTTGCTTGACGAATAAGAGCCATCCAGTAAGCTTCATTTTTGTGCTTTCCTTTACCAAAGATGGGTAACTGTTTAGTATTGTGGCTATTAATAATGGCGTTTTGTTGCCCTATTAAGGTTTTAACAAGCTCTTTGGCTTTAAACTGTTCCCTTGTTTGCTCAATTGAATTGAGTAATAATTGTAATTCTTCTTTTGCTTCTACTTTTATTTTTGGAAACCGCACATTGTCGTCCATCTTATTAGGATCTTCCTTTTCTGAGTCAAAAGTTTCTCCGAAATAGTGTAAAATAAATTTCCTTCTTGAAATAGAAGTCTCTGCATAGGCAACCATCTCATTTAATAATGCCAATCCTATTTCTTGCTCTGCAATAGGTTTACCAGACATAAACTTTTCAAGTTTTTCAATGTCTTTGTATGCATAAAAGGCTAAACAGTAACCCTCGCCCCCATCTCTTCCTGCTCTGCCAGTTTCTTGATAATAACTTTCAATACTTTTGGGGATATCATGATGGATAACAAAGCGAACATCTGGTTTGTCTATACCCATTCCGAAGGCAATTGTTGCTACGACTACATCACATTCTTCTTTTAGAAAGGCATCTTGATTGTTTGCCCTTGTTTTGGCATCTAATCCAGCGTGATAGGGAATAGCATTGATATCGTTTACTTGAAGTATTTGAGCTAACTCTTCTACTTTCTTTCTAGATAAACAGTAAATAATTCCAGATTTCCCTTTCCGCTCTTTAATGAATTTAATGATTTCAATTTCTACTTGTGCTGATTTAGAACGCACTTCATAATACAAGTTGGGTCGATTAAAAGACGATTTAAAGATTTTTGCATCTGTGATTTGCAAATTCTTCATAATATCTTCTTGTACCTTTGGTGTGGCAGTAGCCGTTAAAGCAATAACTGGGAGATCTTGATCTATCTGCTGAAGCATATAACGCAGATTGCGGTAATCTGGTCTAAAGTCATGTCCCCATTCAGAGATACAGTGGGCCTCATCTACTGCTAAAAAAGAGATTTTTGATTCTTTTAAAAACTGAAGGGTTTCTTGTTTAGATAGTGATTCTGGTGCAACAAATAACAGCTTTGTAATTCCATTTCGAATGTCCTTTTTAACTTGTTCTATGGCGGTTTTTGTAAGAGAAGAATTTAAAACATGGGCGATTCCTTCTTCCTGTGAAATCCCTCTAATAGCATCAACCTGATTTTTCATCAAGGCGATTAAAGGAGACACCACAATAGCTGTTCCTTCTGAAATCAAAGCGGGTAACTGATAACACATAGATTTCCCCCCACCAGTAGGCATAATCACAAAGGAGTTTCTCTTCGCTAGAACATTTTGAATTACTTCTTCTTGTAAACCTTTAAAGTTGGAAAAACCAAAAAATTTTTTTAACTCTTCTATTAATTGCATTGAAGACATTAATGCTTTAAATCAAATGCTTTAAGTTTGTACACTACAATATAATAAATACAAAATAATTTCTCTCATAAACTCAATTGAATTGTTAGATAAAAATATAATTTCAGAAGACATACTAGCAAAGCTTTTGATTGAAGCAAACACTGTGCAGAAGCTCATAGAACAGTTAAATGAAGGTTTTTCACATGCGGTGAATTTAATTTATCACAATCATGGTAGATTAATTGTAACTGGAATCGGAAAGAGTGCTCTTATTGCTATGAAAATTGCAGCAGAAAGCCATCGGCCACAAGTTGAATTTAATACCTCGATTGAACAAGTTCTAAATCAAATAACAATTAGAAGATTCGGAACAACTGGAGTAAAAGTAAAAAAAAAGATTAAAGGTTTTGTAACCGACGGAGATATTCGAAGAATGTCAAACCAAAAAAGTGACATTCACAAGCTCATGTCTAGAGATATCATGAGTCCTAATCCATTCAATATCGAAGGAAATGTTTTATCAGTCGAAGCATTTCGTATTTTTGAAGAAAAATCCATCAACCCTAAAATAGTGGTGGATACAAAAGGACAATTTAAAAGAATTGTTCACGATTTAGATTTAATCAAACAAGGTATTAGCGAATGACACCTGAAAATGAAATGTCTTTTTTAGAGCATCTAGAAGCACTGCGTTGGCACTTAATCCGTGCCTCTTTAGCGGTTGTAATTCTTGGTTTTGGTGCATTTATTGCCAAAGACTTTATATTTGACACCCTTATTTTTGGACCAAAAAAAGCAGACTTTTTCACCTATGAATTGTTCTGTAATATCTCAAAAATGATGGGACAAGGCACAAGTTTCTGTATAGAAGAACTCCCTTTCCGTATTCAAAGCCGTGCAGTATCTGGACAGTTTTCTGCTCATTTGTGGACCTCTATAACCGCTGGTTTCATCATTGCATTTCCCTATATTTTATTGGAGTTTTGGCGATTTATAAAGCCTGGATTACTTCAAAATGAAAAGAAGAATGCAAGAGGTTTTATCACAATCGCCTCCATCCTTTTTTTCTTAGGAGTTTTATTTGGGTATTATATTGTAACCCCCTTATCTATTAATTTCTTGGGAAGCTATACTGTAAGCGACCAAGTCTTTAACGACTTTGATCTTGATAGTTATATTAGCTTACTAAGGGCATCTGTATTATCCTCTGGTTTAATCTTTGAACTTCCCATTTTAATGTACTTTTTTACCAAAATTGGTCTTGTGACTCCAGCCCTTTTAAAAAACAACAGAAAATTTGCCATCGTTATTGTATTGAGTATATCTGCCATTATTACCCCACCAGATATTGCCAGTCAAATTATAGTAACCATCCCCATTCTAATCTTATATGAGGTAAGTATCTTAATTTCAAAAATTGTATATAAAAAACAACTAAAAGTAAATGAATAATCTTGTAGAGGAGTTCAACAGCTATCGTTCTAAAATGAACGAGAAGCTTATCAATGAAAATTCAAAAATCATTAAAAGAATTTTCAACTTAGATGCAAACGCTTATCAAGCCGGGACACTTGACAATCCTACAAAAGAATTAATGGGGCTTGTTGCTTCTACAGTATTAAGATGTGACGATTGTGTGCGCTATCATTTAGAAGAGTGCTACAAAAACAAGGTGCCAAAATCTGCTGTGGTAGAAAGTCTTGAAATTGCTACATTAGTAGGTGGAACAATAGTTATTCCTCACCTAAGACGTGCTTTTGAATACTGGGAGGCATTGGAACAAAACGAAAAACAAAAATGAAACTAAAAGCGCTATCGATAGAAAAGTCCTACCGTGGAAGGAAAGTAGTTAACGGGATCTCTCTAGAAGTAAATCAGGGAGAAATAGTGGGACTGCTAGGACCTAATGGTGCTGGTAAAACAACTTCATTTTATATGATAGTTGGGCTTGTTAAACCCAACGGAGGAAATATCTATCTTGATAAAACAGAAATTACTTCTTATCCCATGTATCAAAGAGCACAAAATGGCATTGGATATCTTGCTCAAGAAGCTTCTGTTTTTAGAAAACTCAGTGTAGAGGATAATATACTTAGTGTGTTACAACTCACATCACTTAGTAAAAAAGAACAAATTCAAAAGATGGAAGATCTTTTAGAAGAATTTGGATTAAATCACATCAGAAAAAATAGAGGGGATTTACTTTCAGGAGGAGAACGCAGGCGAACAGAAATTGCTAGGGCATTAGCTACAGACCCTAAATTTGTTTTACTCGATGAACCATTTGCAGGAGTAGATCCTGTTGCAGTAGAAGACATACAACGTATTATAGCACACCTAAAAAACAAAAATATTGGGATTTTAATCACAGATCACAACGTACAAGAAACCCTGGCGATTACAGATAAAACCTATTTGATGTTTGAAGGAAAGATTCTTAAAGCTGGTACTCCCGAAGAACTGGCGAAAGATGAAATGGTCCGAAAAGTTTACCTAGGACAAAACTTCGAATTGCGTAAAAAGAAGATCAAATTCTAAATATATATTTGATCGAACTCAAAACGATATAAAGAATAATTGCCCCAGATATGGCCACTAACCCATAGAGCAAAAATAGTGCTGTAACTCCTATTATTAATAATACAGGAAACAAGAAAGACCGCATTCCCTCATTTGCTTTTAAAGAAAACATTTTCCAGTGAATGTTCATCAAAAAGATGGATAAAAAACAACAAACCATCAGACTTACAGGATTCATCAAATAGTCCTTTAAAACCATTAGATTAGGATGCTGAAAGACAAAAGGAAGCCCCATAATCAAAATCGCATTTGCCGGTGCTGGCAACCCTTTAAAATAGGGATAAGATTCTTCGAGCAAATTAAATCTCGCTAGTCGAAATGCTGCCCCTAAAGTAATACTAAACCCTATTAAAGCTAAGGGGGCAAAAGAAAGTACCATGGAAATATCTGAGGAAATATTGAAGGGATAATCAACAACCTTTACTCCAGAAAGTAAAAACAATTGATACATTAATGCACCAGGAGCTAATCCACTAGTAATCAAATCGGCCATAGAATCCAATTGAACACCTAACTCACTTTGAACATCCAAGAGGCGAGCAAAAAAACCGTCAAAAAAGTCAAAAAAAACCCCTAACAATACAAACAAAAAGGCTGCGTTAAATTGATGGCTAAAAGCAAAATAAACTGCTAAGCAACCTGCCAATAAATTCATAGAGGTGAAAATATGTGGGAGAGATTTTTTAATCATAAAAAAATATTTGTCGCCAATTTACAATTTTTATACGGGTGGAATACGGCTAAAGAAACTACTTTTTTACTTTCTTTGTGTTGTCGCTTGAAATAAGTTACTGAATGAAAAAAGAATTTGTCTTATCCCTTTGTAGCGGACTACTACTTGCCATGGCTTGGCCAACATATGGCTTTTCATTTTTAGTTTTCTTCGGTATAACCCCTTTGCTTTTTCTGGTCGAATTAATCAATAAAGATGGGGATAAAAGAAAAGGATGGCGTGTTTTTGGCTATGGCTATTTAGCCTTTTTTATATGGAATCTAATTACCACTTGGTGGATTTATAACTCAACAGGATTTGGAGCAGCTTTTGCTATTCTATGCAACAGTAGCTTTTATGCCATTATACTTTCAATCTATCGCTGGTCTCTAACTAGACTTCCAAAAAAAACAAGCTATCTCTTTTTAATTTCCTTTTGGATGGCATTTGAAAAATATCACCTCAATTGGGATTTTTCTTGGCCATGGCTCAATCTAGGAAATGTCTTTTCAGAGAGTATTTATTGGATTCAATGGTATGAATATACTGGGGTGTTTGGGGGAACACTGTGGGTGCTTCTGGTCAATTTAATTGGATTAAAATATTTGCGCAACTATTTTGAAGGACAACCCATTAAAATGGTTATCAAAAAATATATTCCGCAACTATTATGGATTGCAATTCCTATTCTAATCTCAATAGTAATTTATCTTGATACAAAAGAAAGCAAAGAAACTACAAAGGTTATTGTGCTCCAACCAAACCTTGATCCTTATCAAGAAAAGTATCGTTTTACAAACTCTCAATTACTTCAACTCACTAAAGAAATTACTGCCAATAAACTCGATAATGAAGTTGATTTTTTATTCACACCAGAGGGTTATTTTGATCAAGGCTATGGTTTAAATCTATCTGAATACCATTTGGGCTCTTTTTACAAAGAAATTAAAAAATTTTGCACCCAATATCCCAACCTATCTTTGGTCACAGGAGCACAAAGCTTTCAACTCTACCCAGTATCAAAGAAAGCCCCTACTGAAACCGCTAATCTATTAAACAACAACACTTGGTATGACGTCTATAACTCTGTTTTTCATTTTCAAAAAGATTTAAACGATAGTTACTATCACAAATCAAAACTAGTAGTAGGAGTAGAATACATGCCCTATAAAAAGTATTTAGAACCAATCATTGGAGAATTTTTGCTTGATTTTGGCGGGACAATTGCAACCAGAGGCGTACAAAAAAATAGAACGGTTTTCACTAATAAAGAAGGTGTTAAAACCGCTCCCATCGTTTGTTATGAATCCATTTATGGTGCTTACGTAACAGAATATGTGCGCAATGGAGCACAGTTTTTTAGTATCCTAACTAATGATGCTTGGTGGGGGAAAACGCAAGGACATCAACAACTCCTTAGTTATGCTAGACTGCGTGCAATCGAAAACAGAAGGGCCATCGCTCGTTCTGCCAATACCGGCATTTCGGGATTCATCAATACCAAAGGTGAAATCCAACAAACTTTAGCTTATCAAGAACAAGGTACATTAACTGGTTTTATTCCGCTAAATAGCCAATTAACTTTTTACAGCATTTATGGAGACTATCTCGCTCGCTGGGCGATATTCCTTTTTGGCCTATTTTTTCTTATTGCTTTAAGTGGCCGGTTAAAAGAAAAAGCAGTATTTTAGGCTAGACAAACTTGTCCTTTAACAAATTACTGTAATTTTACAGCAATGAAACAGTCCATTGTTTTGATTTTAGGACTTTTAATAGGATTTTTCCTTATTAAAAAATTATTATTCTCTCCTCAAAAAAGGAAAAATAAGCTAGGATTTAGAAAGAGATATGAAGTGCGAAAAAAAGAAAAATTAAATGCTAGAGATGAAAGTTTACACCAGGACAGGTGATGATGGAAAAACAAGTTTATTTTCAGGAAAGAGAGTGCCTAAGCATGACTTGCGAATAACTAGTTATGGCACAATTGATGAACTCAACAGTTGGGTAGGAGCAATTAGAGATCATGCCGATCAAGAAACTAAAAAGGAATTAATCGTGATTCAGAATGATTTAATGACCATAGGTGCTCAATTAGCTAATGATAGAGTGGATCTTCCTATCCCAAAAATTGAGCAAAATCATGTTCAAACCCTAGAAAAAAGCATTGATCGAATTACAGAACAACTTCCTCCTTTAAAAAATTTTGTCATCCCAGGAGGTCATCCACAGGTTTCAAACACTCATTTAGCCCGCTGTGTATGTAGAAGAGCAGAACGATATATTACTGAATTAAAAGAAGTTGCGTTAGTCGATCCTGAAATAATTTTTTATGTCAATCGTCTTTCAGATTACTTTTTTACGCTAGCCCGAAAATTCACTCAAGACCTCAATATAAAAGAAATCAAATGGGAACCAACTCGAAAATAGCCAAATAACTTGCTTAATAATTCTAAACAATTATTTTTGCAAAAAAAAAGTCATGTATTGGACCCTAGAATTAGCCTCTTATTTAAGCGATGCCCCTTGGCCGGCGACAAAAGATGAATTAATTGATTTTTCAATTAGAACGGGCGCTCCGCTTGAAGTGGTTGAAAATCTTCAATCTATGGAAGACGAAGGAGATGTGTATGAATCTATTGAAGAGATTTGGCCTGATTTTCCCACAGACGAAGATTATCTTTGGAATGAAGATGAATATTAAACCTCAAAATTGAAAAAGTCTCGTATTGAGGCTTTTTTTTTGACTACATTTGGGTCAATAATGCCGAAATTAAAATATGAGTTTTATTAATAATTTCTTAAAAGTTTTTGTTGGTGATAAGACCAAGAAAGACCTTAAATCAATTCTCCCTTTGGTTGATAAAATTAAAAGTCACGAAAAGGACTTTGAACAATTAACCCACGACGAGTTAAGGGCAAAAACTGCTGCATTTAAACAAGAAATCAAAACTGCTCGTGCTGAATTTGATCAACAAATTGAACAGCATAAAGCAACCATCAATAACACAGAAGATATTGATCAAAGAGAGCAACTTTATAACAACATTGACCAATTAGAAGCAGATGCCCTCCAAGTGACAGAAGATATCCTTTTAAAAATACTTCCAGAAGCTTTTGCAACAGTTAAAGAAACAGCAAAGCGATTTGTCCATAACAGCCATGTTGAAGTGACTGCAACTGAATTTGACCGACAAATATCTGGGGAAAAAGCCTATGTCACCTTAAAGGGAGAAAAAGCCCTATGGGCCAATAGCTGGGATGCCGCTGGAAAAGATATCACCTGGGACATGATCCATTATGATGTTCAGTTAATTGGTGGAATCGCCATGCATCAAGGAAAAATTGCCGAGATGCAAACAGGAGAAGGAAAAACCCTTGTGGCCACCCTTCCTGTCTATTTAAACGCATTAGCAGGCAAAGGTGTACACCTGGTAACAGTGAATGACTACCTAGCAAAACGTGATAGCGCATGGATGGCACCTATTTTTCAATTCCACGGCCTTAGTGTAGATTGTATTGACTATCATAAGCCTAACAGTGAACAACGTCGAAAAGCGTATTTAGCAGATATTACTTATGGAACCAATAACGAATTTGGCTTCGATTATTTGAGAGACAATATGTCTCATACCGCAGAAGACCTTGTGCAACGCAAACATCACTTTGCCATTGTAGATGAAGTTGACTCTGTTTTAGTCGATGATGCGCGAACCCCTTTGATTATTTCTGGTCCAATTCCAGAAGGAGATAGACACGAATTCGATGCTTTAAAGCCCAAGGTAGCAGATCTCTTTACAAAACAACGCAGCATGCTTACCGCTGTTTTAGCAGAAGCAAAAAGTAAAATAAATAGTGGCGAGACAGAAGAAGGAGGAATTTTACTTTACAGAGTTTATCGCGGTTTACCCAAAAATAAAGCCCTTATCAAATTCTTGAGTGAGGAAGGTGTCAAACAACTGCTCCAAAAAACCGAAAACTTTTACATGCAAGACAACAACCGTGAAATGCATATAATCGATGCCGAACTTTATTTCGTCATTGACGAAAAAAACAACTCGGTAGAATTAACCGATAAAGGAGTAGAATATCTTTCTGAAAGCGTTCAAGATAAAGGCTTTTTTGTCTTACCAGATATAGGAACAGAAATCGCTAAAATCGAAAATCAAAATCTAGCTGTAGAAGAAGAGGCAGCCCAAAAAGAAATCCTTTTTAAAGATTTTGGAATAAAAAGTGAACGCATTCACACCATGACCCAACTCTTCAAAGCCTATACCCTTTTTGAAAAAGATACAGAATATGTTGTGATGGACAACAAGGTAATGATTGTAGATGAACAGACTGGCCGTATCATGGATGGTCGGCGCTATTCTGATGGACTACATCAAGCCATTGAAGCCAAAGAGAATGTAAAAATCGAAGCGGCAACACAAACTTTTGCCACAGTTACCTTGCAAAATTACTTCCGTATGTACCATAAACTCTCTGGTATGACTGGGACAGCGATAACAGAAGCAGGAGAGTTTTGGGAAATTTACAAATTAGATGTAGTCGAAATCCCTACTAATCGACCCATAGCACGTAAAGATCAAGATGATTTGATTTATAAAACTAAACGTGAAAAATACAATGCCGTTATTGAAGAAGTGACTAAACTTTCTCAACAAAAAAGACCTGTGTTAATTGGAACAACTTCTGTTGAAATCTCTGAATTACTCAGTAAGATGCTCAACATTCGCAAAGTCCCTCATAACGTCTTAAACGCGAAGCTCCACAAAAAAGAAGCCGATATTGTCGCAGAAGCAGGAAACCCCGGTGTAGTGACTATTGCAACAAATATGGCAGGACGTGGGACAGACATCAAACTATCTCAAGAAGTTAAAGATGCAGGTGGTTTAGCCATTGTTGGAACAGAAAGACATGATTCTCGCCGAGTAGATAGACAGTTACGCGGTCGTTCTGGACGTCAAGGTGATCCTGGAAGCTCTCAATTTTTTGTTTCGCTAGAAGATAACCTAATGCGCCTCTTTGGCTCTGATAGAGTCGCTAAAGTAATGGATCGTATGGGACTGGAAGAAGGAGAGGTAATCCAACATTCCATGATGACTAAGTCTATTGAACGGGCACAGAAAAAAGTAGAAGAAAACAACTTTGGGATTAGAAAACGCTTGTTAGAATATGACGATGTGATGAACGCACAGCGTGAGGTAATTTACAAGAGAAGAAAACACGCCCTTCAAGGAGATCGATTAAAGGTAGACATTGCTAATATGCTATTCGAAACCTGTGAAGAAATTGTTTTCAATAATAAGCCCACAAATGATTTTAAAAACTTTGAATTTGAAATCATCAGTACCTTTTCAATTACCGCTCCCGTTATCGTGAGTGAATTTGAAAACATTTCAGAAGGAGAATTAATTGATAAACTCTTTCAAACCACTTTTGATTACTACAAACAAAAAGGCGAAATCAATGCTACCCTAACCTTCCCTGTCATTAAAAATGTCTATGAGCGCCCAGGGAATAAGTTTGAAAAAATCGTTGTCCCTTTTTCAGACGGAACAAAGACAATAAATGTTGTAACGCATTTGGAAAAAGCTTATGCTTCCAAAGGAAAACAACTCATCGAAGATTTTGAACGCAACATCACTCTTGCATTAATTGACGATGCATGGAAAAACCACTTGCGTAAAATGGATGAGCTTAAACAGTCTGTTCAACTAGCCGTTCATGAGCAAAAAGACCCCTTACTGATTTATAAGTTTGAGGCTTTTGAATTGTTTAAAGCCATGATAGGAGGTCTTAACAGGGAAGTGATTTCATTCTTGTTAAAAGGGAGCATTCCATCTCAGGATACTTCAATTCAAGAAGCAAAATCTACCCAACGTAAAGACAATCTTAAAACCAGTAAAGACGATGTGTTAAACTCTGAAGAGTTAGCCGAAAGACAAAGAGCCATTGGTGCTGGTGCAGGAGGACAACAGCGTCAAGTAGTGGAAACCGTCACTAGAGATATGCCAAAAATAGGCCGTAATGATCGTGTGACCATCAAAAACACCCTTAACGGAGAAAACAAAACCTTAAAATTCAAGCAAGCTGAACCCCTTCTCGCAAAAGGGGAATGGGTATTGGTTGAAAAAATTAATTCGTAAATTACGTCAAAAATATGTAGTTGATGGAAATGTATGCGGAAATTTTGTTGATCGCAATCCCCAGTTTTATGGTATTGGTATTGATTGAAATTGCCTATGGGGCTTGGAAAAAAGAACAGACTTACACTTTAATGGATACCCTGTCAAGTCTCAGTTCTGGAATGACTAATATCTTAAAAGATGTTTTTGGGATTGGATTAATAATCATCTCCTATCCCTTTGTTAAAGATTTAATTGCAGTCGTCGAAATGAACGAAAGTTTGTGGCTCTACTTCCTCGCTTTTGTCTGTATTGATTTTGCTTCCTACTGGAATCATCGTCTAAACCATTCTATCAATGTTTTTTGGAATCGGCATATTGTTCATCACAGTAGCGAAGAATTTAACTTAGCCTGTGCATTAAGACAAAGCATTTCAAGCTTAATTGGTTTTGGCGCATTATTCTTACTCCCTGCAGCTTTCTTAGGCATTCCTCATAAAATCATTACGGTATTAGCTCCCCTGCATTTATTTGGTCAATTTTGGTATCACACAAGACATATAGGGAAACTAGGCTGGTTAGAATACATTTTAGTCACCCCCTCACAACATCGAGTTCATCATGCGATTAATCCAGAATATGTGGACAAAAATCTTTCGGCCATTTTTTGTATTTGGGATCGCATGTTTGGGACATTTCAAGAAGAGTTAGAAGAGGTTCCTTGTGTATATGGGACACTTAAACCTGTACAAACATGGAATCCTTTTATCATAAATTTTCAACATAATTGGGGCTTGCTAAAAGATGCATGGTATGCGAAAAATTGGGGAGATAAAGTCAAGTTATGGTTTATGCCCACTGGCTGGCGTCCTGCAGATGTTGCAGTGCGTTTCCCACGACCCACTGTAGAAAATGTCTTTGAACAACAAAAATATGCCCCACAATATGTGTTAAAGCACAAACTAATCGCCATTTTTCATTTTATAGGTCTTAACAGCTTTATTTTATTGTTCTTAACTTCTTTTGGGGATTTACACCTCTCTTCAAAAGTAGCTTTTGGAATTTTAATCACAACAACCATTTTTGGTTTTACTTCAATTATGGATGGACATAAATGGGCCTTTGTTTTTGAAATTACACGTTGTTTAATTGGTTTACTATTTATGCTACACCCGTTCCAACGCAGGGTTTGGGAAGTTGATTTTTACTTTGCCTTTGGTACAACTTCCTATTTTATTTTAGGACTCTGTGCTACCCTATGGATGTTCCGTTCGCTCCCTAAAAGAGTTCTTATTACGTCCTAAAAATGACGCAAGAAAAGCCCCTAGATTTTTTACTTCTTGGCCCTGCCTATCCCTATCGTGGTGGGATCGCTAACACCCAGCATTCACTGGCTAAGGGGCTTATAAAGCAAGGCTATAAAGTCAAACTATTAACTTTTACACATTTATATCCCTCCTTTATTTTCCCAGGAAAAACCCAATTCTCTGAAGAAGGAAAAGACGTCAAGCTATCTATCGAAAGAAAAGTACATGCCTATCATCCGTTAAAGTGGAAAAGTATTGCTAAAACCATTAATCAATTAGAACCTAAAGCGGTAATCTTTCGTTATTGGACCCCTTTTTTAGCCCCCTGTTGGAATGCTATTGCAAAAGGCGTCAACAGCAGTATTAAAAAAATAGGCTGGGTGGATAACTGGAAAGCTCATGAACCAAAACCTTGGGATCGATTTTTAACCCAACGCTTTGAAAAATCAATGGATGCCTTCACCACTTTATCCATTGCTATCACGACGGAAATTAAAGCAGAGAGTGATAAAAAAGTATGGGGGAAGTTGCACCCTATTGAAGATCATCTTCCCAAAAAATTAACGCCAAAAGAAGCTAGAAAAAAACTCAATTTCCCAGAAGAAAAAACCGCATTACTTTTCTTTGGTCTGATAAGACCTTATAAAGGATTAGTTCTTTTACTAAAAGCTTTAAAACAGCATCCAGAAAAGCATTTGTTTATTGTGGGAGAATGCTATGAAAAGTGGGAGAAATACAAACGGTTAATCCAGGATCTAAAGATCGAAAAACAAATCACAGTGATCAATCGCTTTGTCTCTCAAGAAGAGGCTGCTATTTATTTTTCGGCGGTAGATGCGACAATACTTCCCTATACTTCTGCAACACAAAGTGGAGTTTTGGCACTAAGCTATTATTATGAAACCCCTCTTGTTGTGACCAATCATCCTGGTTTAAGCCTGCCAATAACAAAGGATAAGACAGGAGAAATTTGTCAACCCAAGGTGGAAGAGATACAAAAAGCGATCACCGCGATCACAGAAACTAAAGCCAATAAAAAATTTAGACATAATTTAGGTCAAACTAAACATCACTATTCTTGGGCAAACTATGCACAGCAATGGGCCAAATTTGTTCTTTATGAGACCGCATAAAATTAAACTCATCTGTAGTGATATCGATGGAACTTTACTGGACAAAAACAGAGCCCTATCTGTTAAAACAAAATCTGTTTTTGGTCAATTAAAAATTACTTATCCCTGTGTGCTAATATCTTCACGTATGCCTAAATCTTTACGCCAGCTACAGCTTGAATTAGGCATTGAAAACAACCCCATTATTGCTTATAACGGTAGTTTAATTCAGTGGGGAAATCAAACACTTTTTAGCCAAGAAATGCCCTTTTCCTTATTAGAAAAAATGGTAAAATATATTGAGGGAACTACTATTCATCTAAGTCTATACCACAAAGATGAATGGATAGTCCCTACTGACGATTACTGGGCAAAAAGAGAAGCACATAACACCAAAGTCGATCCTAGTATTGCCCCTTTACATCAAACCCTTGCCGACTGGAAAAAGCGTAAGATTAGTGCGCATAAAATAATGTGCATGGGAGAAGAAGAAGAAATCAACAATCTCAATAAAAAATTGGCATTGCACCAAAATGAAATCAATGCCTACCGGTCTAAGAGTACCTATATCGAAGTAAGCCATATCCAGCAAAATAAAGCTTCGGCCCTAGCACTTTTATTAAAAGAAAAATATCCCAAAATAGAAATGGATAATGTAATCGCTTTTGGAGACAATTACAATGATGCTACCCTCTTAGAAAAAGTAGGATTAGGCATAGCTGTGGCGAATGCCAAAGAAGCGATTCTTGCTAAAGCGAACGAAATAACTAAAGCCAACACAGAAGATGGGGTGGCTTTATTCTTAGAAAAAGAATTACTAAAATAATTGCTTAATTATTACCCTTTCTCTCTTTAAGACTTTCTGCAATAATATTTTTGAATTTAGTCGTACTCCAGCCATGATCACGATTTACAAAATGAACTGGGATCCCAAGTTGATCTCCTGTATAGGATTTTCCGACGTAGTCGTCTCCTAAAAATCTAATATCAAAATTATTCTTTTGGATTAATTTTAGTAGTTCTTTTTCATAAGTATAAACTAAAACCTCATCGATATAAATATTTGACATTAATTGTTCAATACGTTCTTCTGTAGAGAGTATTGGTTGGAGCTTTTCTGGACGTTCAATAGAAGGGTCTGTTTGCAACAAAATGGTGAAACGATCGCAATTCGCTTTACACTCCTTAAACAATTGAATATATCCTGGATGAAGTATATCAAAATTTCCTGCAGTGAATCCTTTTTTCATAGCTAAAATGATATTCAAATTTACTTAAAATATCTATTAAATTAGCTGAACTGCCCACAGTATATTTCGCAGCAGTCTGTTTATGCCCTATTTTGATAGAATTAATATTCTCTGGAAGTTTTTCAAACATATCCTCATCTGTAACATCATCACCAGCAACAAGTACAAAGTCGTATTCTTGGCTAGAAAACAAATCAAATGCAGCGATCCCTTTGTTGATCCCAGCAGGAATTACTTCAATAATCTTATTGCCATCCATGATACTAATTTCATTTGAGATCATACTGGAGAGTACTGTTTTTAATTCCTCGGCTTTATTCACCCCCAATTCTGGATCTGTTTTTCGGTAGTGCCAAACCAAAGAATCTGTCTTTTTCTCAATCAATGTCCCAGGAGTGTTATCTGTAAACTGTTGAAGAATAGGGAGGATATGAGACATCCAATCATTATTTGTGGGATGCTTGTCCACCCATACTTCAGATTGTGCATATTTGATAAAATGTCCATGCTCTGCCACTAAGGTAATTTCCTTATTGGTAAATACTTTTTCTAAAAAAGACATGGGTCTTCCACTAATAATGACCAATTGATTCGAGGGGTCTTCACTGAGTTCATTAATCAAATTCAAAACCTGCTTAGTGGGCAATGCCTTATTACGCATTTTATGAAATTTCACTAAGGTTCCGTCATAATCTAACAACAACAACCGCTTTTGGGCAGCTTTGTATTCCTTGACTAAACCATCTGAAATAGCCGCAGTGAGTCGAATACTTTTATGGAATTGATTGTCAATATCAATCGCAGATAGTCTTTCTAAAAAGTTGTCTGACCAAAAGGTGACATTGTAACGTCTAATGCGTTCGCGAAGTTCAATATTACGCTCTTGTTGTTCCTCTTCTGGCATATTGATAGCCTCATAAATAGATTCAGATAAACCTCTTATATCAAAGGGATTTACTGTTAAGGATTGGTGTAGCTCTTTTGATGCACCAGCTAATTCACTTAAGATTAAAACACCTTTATTATCCACTCTGGTGGCGAGGTACTCTTTTGCCACTAAATTCATTCCATCTCGTAAAGGGGTGACCATGGCGATATCTGATAAACAATAAAAGTCAATCAAGTCGTCAAAATCAAAAGAACGGTAGTAATACCAGATGGGCGTCCAATTCACAGTAGCAAACTTTCCGTTGACTCTTCCTATAATTTCGTCTGTATCTCTTTTGAGTTTTTTATAATGAGATACATTTGTTCTAGAGGGTACAGAAACCATCACTAATCTCACTTTCTCTTGATATTCGGGATAGTGCTCTAAAAAATGTTCAAATGATTTGATACGATTGATTACCCCTTTCGAATAATCTAATCGATCGATCGAAAGGATGATCTTTCCTTCATTAGTAGCCTTGTGACGCTCTAATTCTGTTCGGAAAGGAGAGAAATCTTCAGATTTAACGGTGCGGTGCTTAATGGCAGTATTTTCAAACTTTTCAAAGTCTATCCCCATGGGAAAAGTATCTACGATGATTTCTCGTTCGGCTTGTTTAACGATATTATAATTTACCTGAAGATGAAGGTGTCTTTTGACAGAACTAATAAAATGCCTTTGATAATCATAGGTGTGAAAACCAATCAAATCTGCCCCCAGCATTCCATTGAGTAACTCATCACGTTTGGGAAATATTCTAAATATTTCAAAAGATGGGAAGGGAATATGCAAAAAGAATCCAATGGTGACATCTTTTCTAACCGACTTGACCATTTCTGGAACAAGTAATAATTGATAGTCATGAATCCATACCTTATCTCCGGCTTCTATTTCTTCTAAGATTGCATTAGCAAACTTTTGATTCACCGCTACATAAGACGCCCATTGTGTCTCATCAAATTCTACATATTGTTTAAAGTAATGGAACAAGGGCCAGATACATTTATTAGAAAGACCTAAATAAAAGTCATCGATCTCATTTTCAGTTAATGGAATGGGTTTATAATTCTGCTGAATTAATTCTTTAGAAAGGGCTTTGTAATCATTTTCTTCAATTTCTTCTGCACTAATTCCCGCCCAGCCAATCCATAAAGATTTGCCATTTTCGTGAACTGTCTTGAGTCCTGTTGCTAATCCTCCAGAAGTAGGGGTAAAATTCCACTGATTCTTGAGTTTTTCAATTTTTACTGGAAGTCTATTCGAAACGATGATGTATTTTGACATAACTTAGTGTAGGTTGTTTAAATAGGTGTTGTTTACCTAAGGTAGAAATTAAATAAACAGATTCTTATGAGTGCAAACTTGAATTATGGAATAATAGGAAATTGCAAATCTGCCGCACTAATTAATGAGGATACTTCAATAGACTGGCTATGTCTTCCACAATTTGACTCCCCCTCTGTTTTTGCGAAGATCTTAGATAATCAAAAAGGGGGACATTTTTTGATCAAGAATCTAGCAAAATACACCATCAAACAAACTTATCTAGAAAATACTAATATACTGCGAACAGAATTTCGCAATGATAAAGCTGGATTTGAGGTCATTGATTTTATGCCAAGATATAAAAATGAAATTAATCTTTACTATACCCCACCAGAAGTTATCAGGATTATTCGTCCCCTTTATGGGACACCCACCCTATCAATTGACTACTTCCCTGCCCTGGAATATGCTGCTGCTCAAACAGCGTCTTATATTAAAGAGGACTTTATTGTGAGCGTTTATGATCACGAGAATTATGACTCCCTCTTTTTATATTCTAATTTACCTAAACAAGACATCATAGAAGGAAATCTAATCGAACTAACTCAAGCGACTTTCTTCACCCTCTCATATAATGAAAAACTACAGACACCTAGTCTAGATAGTTGTTTGCTAGAATTTGAAAGAACAAAATTATACTGGTTAAACTGGTGTGACAAAACCCCCACCTATCCATATTACAATGAGGTAATTTTACGAAGCGCGATGACATTAAAGCTGCTTACCTATGACAAAACTGGGGCAATTTTAGCAGCAGCAACGACTTCTCTTCCAGAATCTATAGGAGAAGTACGCAATTGGGATTACCGATTTTGTTGGATTCGTGACTCCTCAATGGTCATTCGCGTTATCTCAAAATTAGGTCATAAAAAAATTGTAAAGGACTTTATTGACTTCATCATTGATCTAATCCCTGAGACAGATGAAAAGATTCAGATTATGTATGGGATCAACAAAGAAAAAAAATTAACCGAGACCCATTTAGACCATTTGAGCGGCTATGAAAATTCGCGTCCCGTTAGAATTGGGAATGCAGCTTACAAACAAAAGCAGAACGACATCTATGGAATACTTATGGATGCCATACATATTGAGCTAATAGAATTTCCATTGCTTTTTGAAAAAAAAGAAGAATTGTGGTCCATTGTTAAAAATATCGTTTGGATTGTCAACAACAACTGGTTTTTACCCGATAAAGGGATCTGGGAAATAAGAGAAGAAGAAAAACATTTTACCTTTTCAAAAGTCTTATGCTGGGTGGCAATAGATCGAGCGATCAAAATAGCAGACTTTCTAGGAAAAAATAAAGACAATTGGATAGTTCTTAGAGAAGAGATTAAAAATGATATTCATGAAAAAGCATGGAATCCATCTGTTGGTGCATACACGCAATTTTATGGCAGTGATGCCTTAGATGCTTCGGTATTACTTATGGAACAATACGGCTTTATTGATGCCCTTGATCAACGCTATATTAACACCGTTAAGGCTACAGAAAGTGAATTGTCTTATGAAGGCTTACTATATCGCTATAAAAACAAAGACGACTTTGGTAAGCCTACCTCTTCTTTTACGGTCTGCACTTTTTGGTTTATTAATAGCTTATATAAAATAGGAGAAGTCGATAAAGCAAAAGCCTTATTTGATCAATTATTAAGCTACAGTAACCATTTGGGCTTATTTAGCGAAGACTTAGATTTTAAAACAAAGCGTCTACTAGGTAATTTCCCGCAAGCTTATTCTCACTTAGCATTAATTGATGTTGCTATTACCTTCAATAAATCTAAAGGTTAAATGGCTTAAAAAAAATTGAATATATTGAACTACAATTATTATCAATGTTCAATATTAGATTTTTTTCGCTCTTAATTGTTCTCTACTCTTTTTCTGTTAGTGGACAAAGCACTCGCTTTTTCGTTTCTGCACATCAAGACGACTGGCAGCTCTTTATGAATCCAAATGTTTATGAAAGTATTAAAAACGAAAAAGATAAAACTGTAATCATTCACACCACAGCAGGAGAAGCAGGAATGGGCATGGGAAATGATGCATACTACAAAGCGCGAGAGGAAGGAAGTTTAGCTGCAGTGCGCTTTCTTTCTAACACTTATTCAACAGGGGCTGGTCTAGGCGCAGAAATGGAACGCACTTATGTCAATTTAAACAATCATAAAATTTTGCGCTATCAATACAGAAACTGCATTGTCTATCTCTTGCGATTTCCAGATGGGAACGGACAAGGTACAGGTTATGAACTGCACCAGTTTAAAACCCTAGCAAAGCTTTTTGACGGCAGTAGTCGAGACGTTCCTACCATCGATAAAAGTACAATCTATAAAGATCGAGAAGATCTAGAAAAAACGATTAAAGCCCTTATATTGAAAGAACAAGCTGGAGAAAATACAGAAATACATCTCGCCGACACCGATCCAAACATCAACCCTGGTGACCACTCAGATCATCAAACTTCTTCTAAGTTTTTTCAGGCGGTAGCCAAAGAAATTGGAGGATTGACCCTTTATCTATACACCAATTATGCCAGTGCACAACTGGAAAAAAATATTCCAGAAGAGGGCTTTTTAGTCAGTGCCGCAGCATGGGGAGTAACTACAGCCCATATTGCAGACCACAGGCATTACAGTACCTGGGACGATATTCATAATAGTTGGATTGGCAGACAGTATTTCAGGACGATTCAACTCCCTAAAAAATAAACTTATGTTACCCCTTTATCAAAGCCTACTTTTCCTACACATTGCCGCTGGCAGTCTTTCACTTTTTACAGGAGGACTCAACATGATTCTTCCGAAAGGCGGAAAGAGACATCGAAAAATTGGGCGACTATTTGTCGCTGGAATGATGCTCAACGGAGGAAGTGCTCTTTTTATGGCACAGATCAAACCTAACCCCTTTTTATTCATCATTGGGGTGTTTACAATCTATCTGGTGGGAACAGCAGACCGCTACATCAAGTTAAGTCAACAAAAACCCTTATTAATCGATTGGGTTTATACCTTAGGGATGTTTGTCTTTGGCATTATTTTTATTATTTGGGGAGTAATCACCTTAACAAAATCAGATGGAATGGGTGCGGTTATGTTAGTCTTTGGTTCTATAGGACTTTACAGTGTTTATCAAGATTTCAACAACTATAAAGGAGAAGCAGCACGTCGCAATTATCGCTTGTTAACCCATATTGGGAGAATGGTAGGGGGTTTTACGGCCACCGTTACGGCAGTTCTTGTGGTCAATGCGCAATACATCCCTTTATATATTCCAGCGGCCATTTACTGGCTCGCTCCTACCCTTATCTTTACCCCTTTAAGTATTTACTGGATTAGACAACGAAAAAAATAATCATGTTAGAAATGCGCAATCTTTGCGAAAACTGTCATAAAACCTTCACCCATCAAAGTGACGACGCTTTTATCTGCTCCTATGAATGCACTTTTTGTAAAGATTGTGTGGAGACAATACTCAATCATATTTGTCCTAATTGTGGCGGAGAATTTCAAAAGCGACCCAAACGGAAAACTTAAAACCCAAATATCATGAACTTACATCCTTATTTTGTTTTTAATGGACAGGCGAGAGAGGCCTTAAGCTTTTATGTGAATGCACTAGGCATTGAGCACGGAGAAATCAACACCTATGGGGACAGTCCCATGCCCCATGAACCTCATCAAAAAGATTGGGTCGTCCATGCTGAATTGATTTTTAAAGGTACTACGCTTGCCATGTTTGCCGATAGTGCAGATGCGCCGCTTAGTGCTAATCCCAATATTCATATTAGCTTAAATTTTAGTGATTTAGAAGAGATGAAAGTCGCTTTTGAGCGTTTAGCAGAAGGAGGGAAAATTACCATGCCCTTAGAAAAACAGTTTTGGAATGCTACCTTTGGACAGCTAGTCGATCGTTTTGGGCTACACTGGATGATGAATTTTGACCATCAACAATAATGGCTTACGACGAATATCTTGCAGAACGAATACAACAATATTTCACCCAACAAAAGCTCAACTTTTATGACAAAGCCATGATGGGAGGGCGAGTCTTTATGCTCAATGATAAAATGTGCTGTGGGATTCACTACTATAAAAAAAAGCAAATGGATCTTCTTATGGCACGTATAGGAGAGACCGCAGCAAAGGAACTAAAGCACAAAAAAGGCTGCCATCCCATGGATTTTACTGGTCGGCCCATGAAAGGATATGTCTTTATTGATCCAGAGGGTTTTGACTTAGAAGAAGATTTATTATTTTGGCTTGATCATTGCATAGCCTTTAACCCAATGGCAAAAGCAGCTAAAAAAAGAAAATAAAATGAAATTATTCGTTACTCTATTAAGTCTTGTTAGCCTTCAAACTTGTATCTCTAGTACTCCCCCAGTTGATCGAAATGAACCCATCTGGCAACCACCAAAAAACGAACAAGAAGATTTAACCAAAGCTTATTTTGCTGCAGGTTGCTTTTGGTGTGTAGAAGCTATTTTTGAAAGTGTTAAAGGTGTAGAAGAAGTTTACTCGGGTTATGCAGGGGGAAAAACAAAGAATCCTAATTACAATCAAATAGGAACTGGAAGAACTGGTCATGCAGAAGCTGTTGAAATTCACTATGATCCAAAAGTTGTTTCCTTTGGTACACTCGTTCAGGTATTTTTTGGGTCGCACGATCCCACCACACCCAATCGGCAAGGACCCGACTGGGGTTCTCAGTATCGCTCCATTGCATTTTATCAAAATGATCGGGAACGTGAAATGATTCAAGACTACATCTCCCTGCTTAAAGAAAAAGCCATCTTTGCTAAGGAAATCGTCACTGAAGTAGAACCGTTAACAAAATTCTATTTTGCTGAAGAATACCACCAAGATTATGAAAAGCGAAACCCCACTAATCCCTATGTGCAAAAAGTATCCATTCCGCGTTTACGCAAGTTTCAAAAAGCCTATCCAGAGTTGTTAAAAGAAAAACACTAATACGGAGGAAGAAGATGAGGGACTCGTTTATTCACAAGAGAATAAACGAGTGTTGCCATACCAATTCCTGCTATTGCGCCACATACTATATCCAGTGGATAATGCACCCCTAAATAAACTCTGCTATAGGCAATCAAAGAAGCTAAAAACAACAACATAGGCATCAATCTTTTAACTTCTTTAAAAATTAGACTAAAGAAAAAAGCTAGTGCAAAAGAATTAGAAGAATGCCCAGAAAAGAAGCTGTATTTTCCACCACAAGACGCTTTGACCAAACGCATGATTCCGTCTAGATCTGAAGTATGACATGGCCTAAGGCGCATAAAACCATCTTTAAATATATTAGTTAATTGATCGGTTAACCCCACTAAAACAACCCCTACGAAAAGCAATAATACGGCAGCTCTAAGCCCGCGCTTTCTGCCATAAATAAATACAAGAGTTAAATAAACGACTACATTGGTAGCTTTCTCGCTCATCAAGACCCAAAAGGGATCATAAAAACTACTCCCCATTTGATTAAGCCACAAAAACAAACTTGTATCCCAAACTAATAATTGTTCTACCATTATTCCAATGCTTCTATTTCTGTATCAAAAAAGGCAAGTGCCTCCTCGATTAACTCGTGGGTAACTTTTTCAAGCTCGTTTTGATCTTCTTGACTAAACTCTTCTAACCATAAAATATCGTCATTAGAGACATTGAGTAAAAAACGAGGATAGGCAGTGTGCAAAACAAAAATCTCTTCTTCTATAGAAGAATTATCAGCGATTAAAAACTTTGGTACCTCCATGGCTTATTGTTTTAATAATTTTTTAGTTTGGTATTGAAAGCGTAAAAATAATAAAAGTGCAGATGTACTTAATCCTGTAAGCAGACCCAGCCATATACCCGCAGCACCTAAAGAAGTTTTAAGTCCAAGATAAAAAGATACTGGAAGACCAATAACCATATAAGATATAAAGGTTAAGGCAGTGGGAATATTCACATCCTGTATTCCTCTTAATGCCCCTAGAATAACGGCTTGTAATCCATCGGTGATTTGAAAAAAACCTGACACCAAAAGGAGTCCAGCTGCGATATGTACAACTTCTAGGGTATCTGCTGGTGTATCTGCACCATAGTTCTCTAGATAAATCCATGGCAACTGTTCGTTGAAAATTAAATAGATGGAACAAAAAAACACATCAAAAAGCCCAATAAGTAAAAAGAGAGAAATAGCGATACGTCTTAAATCAGCATAGGTTTTCATTCCAAATTGATTCCCAACCCTAATCATAGCAACCACTCCTAATCCCATAGCAAACATAAAGGTCATAGCAGAAAGATTTAACGCTATTTGGTTCGCCGCTTGAGAATTCTTCCCTAAAATACCAGACATCCATATTGCCATAGTAAAAAAGGCCACTTCAAAAAACATTTGTAATGCAGAGGGTAAACCTAAACTCAATATCTTTTTAAATAAACTTAACTTTAGTTTTTTAATGCCAATTCTCAATGAATAACCCTTGAATAAGGGGTGATATTGAATAAAAAGTAAAATAAAAAGCACAGCACCTGTTCTTGCGATCATGGTTCCAATTGCCGCACCTTCTACGCCCATTTTAGAGAATCCACCATATCCAAAAATGAGAAAATAGTTTAGAATGACATTCAAAATATTAGAAAAAACAGTCGCATACATAGCAGGACGTGTTTTGGATAAACCGTCGGTAAATTGCTTGTAAGCTTGAAATATAATTAAAGGCACTAAAGACGCTGCAACCCATCTTAAATAAGGGAAGGCAAACTCAACCACTGCAGGAGGTTGCCCCATTGAGTACATCAATTTACGCGCACTAAATACGGCTAAAAACAAGCTTATTCCTAAAAGGGTACAAAGAACAACACCATGCGATAAAACCCTTTGTGCGGCATTGCGATCTTTTGTTCCATCTGCTTGCGCCACAAGTGGCGTAATTGCCGTTGAAAAACCAATTCCTAAAGACATGGCTATAAATACAAAGCTATTGCCCAGCGAAACGGCAGCAAGTTCTGTAGTCCCTAATTGCCCCACCATGATATTGTCAACCAATTGGACAATGGTATGACCTAACAAACCCAAAATAACTGGGAAAGAAAGACTTAGATTATATTTGAACTCTTTAGTGTATTGTTGTAGATTGATCAAATCCTTAGAGTTTAAAGTGGTCCACTAAAAAGACCATAGAAGCCATTGTAGCTGCCCCAAGTTCTAATTCTCTTTTATTGATCGCATCAAAGGTGTCATTTGCTGCATGGTGAAAATCAAAATAACGTTGCGAATCTGGACGTAAACCTGCTAATACATTATCAGCTGTTTTTAAAGGAGCGATATCTGCACCACTGCCACCTTTCACAAAAAGATGAATCAAATAGGGCTCAAAGTAAGGCGCCCAAGATTGAATAGTCTTAAGCTTCTCCTCTGTGGTGTCAATGGAAAAACCTCTAGGAGTAAATCCACCGGCATCTGACTCTAAGGCAAAGACGTGATTTTCATTATTCTTTTGTGCGATTTCGGTATATTTTGCTGCACCTCGCTGACCGTTTTCTTCATTCATATACAGGACAACCCTAAGGGTGCGTTTTGGACGATAATTAATTTTTTTCATTATTCTTAAGACCTCCATAGATTGAACGATACCTGCACCATCATCGTGTGATCCATCTCCTAAATCCCATGAATCTAGATGTCCCCCCACTACTATGATTTCATCGGGATAGGTGGATCCTGTAATTTCTCCAATCACATTATAGGATTGAACATCTGGTAAATTTTTGCAATTTTGTTTTAAATAAAATTTCAAAGCTGGATTTAAGGCAAGCATTGAACTGAGTAACTCTGCCCCATTTGTGCTTATTGCCGCAGCAGGAATGCGTTCCCGTAAAGATAGATCTCCATAACTCATTGATCCAGTATGAGGATAATCATCTAGACGTAAGTTCATAGACCTCACTATAACTCCAACTGCTCCAAGTCTTGCCGCTTCTTCTGCTCCACTAAAACGTTGATCAACACAACCCGAATAAGCAGAAAAGGTATTGACTAGGTCTGCTTGCATTGGGCGATTATAAAACACAATCTTCCCCTTTATCTTTTCTTTTCCAAGAGCTTTTAATTCTTCAAAATCCTGTACCTCGACTACCTCGGCTCTAATGCCTGTCAAAGGAGTTGAAATAGAACCCCCTAAAGCGCAAACTGGAACATTAATGGTATTACCTGGACTAGTTTCAATATTAGCATATTCAAAGGTTCCTCTAATCCACTTAGGTACCATCACTGGCTGTAACCAAACCTTATCAAGTCCTAAAGCATCTAGTTCTTCTTTCCCCCATTCAACCGCGCGTTGTGCATTGAGTGAACCCGATAGTCTGCCACCAATTTGATTCGACAAATGCGCTAACCAAGGATAACTTTGACCATCAAGTAAGGCGGTTTGATAAATCTTTTTTATTGTGGGTTCAATTTTTTCTTGCGCTACAAGGCTTGTCGCCATAAGTGTTGCGCATATTAGTAGTCGTGTTTTCATTTTATTTCGATGCAAATTGTTCAATATTTTGTTTTGTAATGGGATTTTCTCCCAATATCATAAGGCGCTCAATTACATTACGTAGCTCTCTTATATTTCCTGTCCAGGGATAATCTTGCAATTTCTTGAGGGCTGCAGGCTTTATACTTTTTGCAGTCACGCCATCTTTTCGTGCGATTTGATCGATAAAGTGTTCGCAAAGTAAAGGAATATCCTCAAGACGATCTTTTAAAGCAGGGACTTTAATAACTATTACGGCAAGTCGATGATAAAGGTCTTCACGAAAACGCCCTTCAGCAATTTCTTTTTGTAAATCTTTATTAGTTGCTGCCAGTATGCGAACATCGACTGTTAGATCTTTGTCACTTCCTACCCGCTGAATTTTATTTTCTTGTAGCGCACGCAAAACTTTGGCTTGAGCGCTCAAACTTAAATCCCCTATTTCATCTAGAAACAGTGTTCCATTATGTGCCGTTTCAAACTTCCCCTTGCGATCTTTCACCGCAGAGGTGAAAGAACCTTTAACATGCCCAAAGAGTTCGCTTTCGATTAGTTCTGAAGGTATAGCAGCACAATTGACTTCAATCAATGCCTGTTTACTTCTTTCACTTTTTTGATGAATTTGATGCGCCACCAGTTCTTTCCCAGTTCCATTAGGTCCAGTAATCAATACCCTTGCTTGGGTTGGAGCAACTTTATTAATCATCTCTTTTACCGCTTCTAGCTCTTTAGAGGCACCTATCATTTGATAAACTTTAGCAATACGCTTTTTTAAGGTCACATTTTCTACGACTAAGTTTTTTGATTCTAGTGCATTGCGAACTGAGATCAACAAACGATTTAAATCTGGCGGTTTAGGGATAAAATCATAGGCCCCAATTTTCATCGCTTCAACTGCTGTTTGAATATTCCCATGACCGGTTAACATGATAAAGGGAGTTAAAACACCTTTATTTTTTGCAGCTTGTAACACTTCTAAACCATCTTTATTAGGCATTTTAATGTCGCAAAGAATCAAATCATAGTCCTCTGCTAATAAAGTCGTCAAGCCTTTTTCCCCATCTTCGGCTTGGTCAATAGAGAAATGCTCATTTTCTTCTAATAAAATACGCTTGAGCACACGTCTAATTGGCTCTTCATCTTCAACAATTAAAATTTTTGCCATCTTTATTTTGCTTCTGTTTTATTAATCCATACTGTCCTTTGCGGAAAGGGAATGTCTATTTTATTTTCATCGAAAGCAGCAAGAATACTAAATCGAATATCGCTTTTTACACGTTCTGCAATAAAGCTCTTATTAATCGTAAAAAATAGCTGAAAGACCAATGCATTGTCTCCAAAATCTTTTAATAAAACAGTGGGAGTTGGTTTTTTGAGTACTTCAGTTTGTTGTGCGGCACATTCAATTAAAAGCTGTTGTACTAAATTGACATCACTATCATAGGCAACACTCACCTTTATATGTTCTCGTGTAATAACACCATTCTCTGTCCAGTTGTATAAAATAGACGTCAAAAACTTGTGATTAGGGATAATTAACACCTTATTGTCGATGGTTACTGCCCTGGTTGTGCGCAGGGTGATGTTTTCTACTTTTCCTATTTGACCATCTATATCAATGATATCCCCTACGTGCACTGCTTTATCCGCAATAATAAATATCCCCGAAATAATATCTTGAATAAAGGTTTGCAAGGCTAACCCTACTCCCACTAAAAGCGCTGCAGAAGCCGCAAAAATTGCCGTTACATTGACCCCGATATTATCAAAGGTGATTAAAATTACAATGAGGTAAACAAAGTAGTTGAAAAAGGTGAAGATGCTTTTAAACTTATACTGGGTATCCTCGTCCATTCGATAAAGGAGTAATCTTCTAAATAGTTTAAGGAAGAAACGTGTTAAAATAAAAACGAGAAGAATGATCAACAGAGAGCCTACAGAAAAGGAAATCTCACTCCCCAGACGAATGGGATAATTAAAAAAGTCTATTATTTTATTCATTTTGGAGCTAAAAAAATTGTCTCAAATCAAAGATAAGAGAAAAAAATGGCTGTAAAAACAAAACCCACCCTTATCGAAATAAGGATGGGAAAAAATTGCTATGAAAAAGAAAAATTGCACTTTATGTGCAATCCAAAGATACATTATTTTTTCAATCTGCAAAAAGATTAAGCAAACATGTCTTTTACTTTTTCAAAAAAAGATTTATCAGATTTTTCGGGTTTTGGGATAAAGTTCTCATCTTCAGCCATACGCTGAAAGAATTGCTTTTGTTCCCTATTTAATGTTTTAGGAGTCCAAACATTAATGTGCACCAAAAGGTCTCCTGTCCCATATCCATTCAAGTCGGGTAAACCTTTTCCGCGTAAGCGTAATGTTTTACCTGATTGAATTCCTGGGTCTAATTTAATACGAACCTTACCATTTAAAAGATCGACTTCTTTTGCTACTCCTAAAGCTGCTTCAGAAAAAGAAATGTATAGATCATGGTGCAAGTGATTTCCTTCACGAATAAATTTATCGTGTGTAATTTCTTCAATAAGAACAATTAAATCCCCAGATACTCCATTTCCTGGAGAGGCATTGCCTTTACCACTTACCTTTAATTGCATGCCTTCTTCAACACCTGCAGGAATTTTAATACTGACTGTCTCTTCTTCGGCAATCAACCCTTGAGCATCACTTCCTTTAGGGCGGTGTTGAATACTTTGACCGCTTCCCTGACAAGTAGGACAGGTTACTGCTGTTTGCATTCTTCCCAAAATTGTGTTGGTAATACGAACAGTTTGTCCACTACCACCACATTGACTACAATTAGAATAACGTACATCTTTTGCCTGTACTTTGCGGCGAACTTTTACTTTCTTTTCGACGCCATTAAGGATTTCATCTAAGGTTAATTTAACACGAATACGCAGGTTGCTTCCCTTAGCTCTTCTTTGACCGCCACGGCCACCAAAACCGCCCCCAAAGCCACCACCAAAAGCGCCACCAAAAATATCTCCAAATTGACTAAAGATATCCTCCATATTCATTCCACCGCCGCCAAAACCTTGACCACCCTCAAAAGCTGCATGACCATATTGATCGTAACGAGCTTTTTTGTCTGCATCCCCTAAAACTTCATAAGCCTCTGCCGCCTTTTTAAAGTTGGCTTCTGCTTTTGTGTCACCAGGATTTTTATCTGGATGAAATTGTATGGCTTTCTTGCGGTAGGCCTTTTTAATTTCGGCTGCTGTTGAATCCTTACTTACTCCTAGTATGTCGTAAAAATCTTCTTTCATTCTATTGTTTTATTGTCCTACCACTACCTTGGGATAACGAATTATTTTCTCTCCCAACTGGTACCCCTGTTCTGTAACATCAATTATTTTTCCTGATTGATCTTCTCCTGCTGGAATCTGGGTAATGGCTTCGTGCTTTTCTGGATCAAAGGCATCGCCTGGATTTACCTCAACAGCAACTAAGCCTTTGCTTTTAAGGGTTTCATTTAATTTATTACTAATCAATCGAAAACCTTCAAAATCTGCACTATTTTCTTGCTTTTCAGCCTCTTTCAGAGCGCGGTTAAAATCATCGACAACAGGAAGCATGCTTGAAATTACTTCTTGCCCTGCGGTTTTAAATAATTCGATGCGCTCTTTAGAAGTGCGCTTCTTATAATTTTCAAACTCTGCAAAAAGCCTTAAAAACTTCTCTTTCTCTGTCGCCAAAGCTTCGTTTGCTTCTGCTAATGCTTTGTTTGCTTTTGATGCAGCAGTTTTCCTTGCTGCAGGTTTAGCTTTCTTTTTGGGGGTTTTAGCTTCTTTATCTTCTGTTTTTTTCGCCGAACTCATGCTTACTTTTTAGAATGCGAAAGCAAAAGTACTGCCATTTTAATAAACTTGTCAAAATGTCAGCGTAAATATTCCCTAAAGTAAGGATTTTAAGGCTGAAAATAAATCTGGGTATTGATACTTAAATCCTTTTTGCAAGACTTTAGCTGCACTAACATTCTGGCTATTAAAAATTAGCATACTCATTTCTCCCATAATAAGACGAATGAGGAATTGAGGTAAAGAAGGCATAAAATAGGGGCGTCCCATTGCTTTTGCCAAGGTTTTTGTAAATACTTTTTGCGAAACAGGCTGTGGGCTTACAGCATTGAATATTCCTTCCCACTGGTTTGTTGCTGCTATGAGTGAAATTGCAATTAAATCATCTACATGAATCCATGATTGAGTTTGTTGACCATTGCCAAAGGCAGCCCCTAAACCAAACCTAGTAGAGATTTTAAGGGGACCTAAAACTCCTCCTTTTGCCGTCAAAACAAGTCCAATCCTAAGTTTGCATAATTTTAAGCCCAAAGAAGCAAAACCATCTTCTGCTTTTTCCCAGGCAATCACAACCTCTTCTAGAAAAGAGTTAGACTGCGGGGTGTATTCTTCTGTATAGATAGCAGAAAATGAAGAAGGGTAAATCCCAATGGCAGAAGCTGCAACAACTTGTCTTAACTGATGATTTCCATCGAGTTGTTGTACGGCATTAACTAAGAGTTTTGTGCCATCTACCCTACTGTCCAGAATTTCTTTTTTATTCTTCGCTGTCCAGCGTTGAGAAATACTCGCTCCTGCTAAATGTATAAGCACCTCTACCCCTTCGAAACAGTTATGATCAATTTCGTTTTGCTTGGGATTCCAATAAAATCCCTTTGCATATGAAATCGCATCTAATTGATTTTTTCTAGTGGTTAGATAATGTATTTTATGCCCTTGCGCTATTGCTTGCTCTAGTAGAACTGACCCTACCAGACCTGTGGCACCACTAACTAAAATTTTCATGCTTTTTTTTGTAAAAGTACTACAAAAGTGGGCGATAAGCTTGAATCATTTCGCGTTTCCCTGGGGGGCCTGGAACTAAGCTTACCTCTAAACCCAGATTCTGTAAAGCCCTGCGAACACTCCCTTTAGCGGCATAAGTAACAAACACTCCTCCAGGATTTAACTTTTCCACCAAAGGTTTAAAGCAGTGATCCTCCCAGATTTCTGGTTGTGATCTAGCCCCAAAGGCGTCATAATAGAGGACATCTATCGTCTCTTCAAGAATACAATTTTCTAAGAAGCAGTTTATTTTTTTCAAACTAAAAAAATCTGTTATGGGGTGCAATACTTCCCATGGAGCTTTGATTATTTGATCGAATGTCCCTTTGGCTTTAGCTTCTAAATAGTCATTGTAATTAACTTCTTTCAATTCCAATTCAGTTAATGGATATGCTTCAATCGAGTAATAATCTACATCAAGTTGAAGTTGCGCCGCTTTTTGAGCCGTTAAAAGTGCATTAAGCCCAGTACCAAAACCCATCTCAAAGACATGACATTTTTTTATACTGGGATGAAGATTAACCCAGTGTTCTAATCCCATCTTAAGGTAAACATGAATTGCCTCTTGCACTGCTCCATGTTTTGAATGATAATACTCGTCGAATTGCTCCATATAGAGGGTTGGACTACCATCTGCAGTTTGAAATTGCTTTTTCTTTATGTTTTTCATCTTAAAAACTAAAATAAGACAGTTTTTTTCAGTTTGAATTACAATGCAAAAAAAAAGGCCTTTTAAGGGCTAAAAATTCTTTTGAAAATAAGGTATATCTAGATTTATCATTAATTTAGTTCCTCAAAACCTACCAAATGAGAATTCAACGCGCAGAGAAATCTAAAATTCACGACATTAATTTTGACAAGCTTTCCTTTGGTGAAGTCTTTACAGATCATATGTTTGTCTGCGATTATGTCGATGGAGAATGGATTGATCCCAGGGTAATTCCATATCAACCCATACAAATGGATCCTTCTGCAAGTGTATTACATTATGGTCAAGCGGTTTTTGAGGGTATGAAAGCCTACAAAGACAATCAAGGAACAGCCTGGTTATTTCGTCCAGAAGACAACCATGCACGTATCAATAAATCTTCTGGAAGATTAGCTATTCCAGAGTTTCCCAAAGAATATTTTATGGATGGACTCAATGAATTACTTACAATAGACAAAAACTGGATTAAATCTGGAGAAGGAAATTCGCTTTATGTTCGTCCTTTTGTTTTTGCCAATCAAACAGCCGTTTCAGCTTCGCCCTCTAATCGATATCAATTTATCATCATTTGCTCTCCTGTGAAGTCATACTATTCTGGGGAAGTAAATGTATTGGTTTCAGAAAATTATTCAAGAGCAGCAAGTGGTGGAGTTGGATTTGCAAAGGCTGCAGGAAATTATGCCGCTTCTTTCTACCCCACTCAATTAGCACTGAAAGAAGGCTATCAACAAATTATTTGGACAGACGCCAGTACTCACCAATATCTAGAAGAATGTGGAACTATGAATGTGTTCTTTAGGGTAAACGACACTTTGATCACTGCACCTACAACAGATACTATTCTAGATGGAATTACTCGAAAAAGCGTGATACAAATTGCACAAGATGCTGGTATTAATGTAGAAGTGCGCCCTGTTACCATAACCGAGATTATTGAGGCACATAATAATGGAAGTCTAAAGGAAGTTTTTGGGGCTGGAACCGCCGTAGTAATTAGCCCAATCAATAGTATTGGATATAAGGGAGAAAACTACAGTATTGTAAAGCAAGATGTTTCTTTTGCAGCGATGATTAAAGAAAAAATCTTGAATATACAATACAACCTAAGCGATGATCCTTATGGATGGCGTAAAGAAGTTGTCGCCGTTACTGTTTAAGAATTTTTTTAATATCCGGCTTAAAATAATTTGGTCCTTTCATCACCTTTCCATCTTCTCGATAAATGGGCGCTCCATCTGCTCCCAGTTTACTCATGTTTGATCGTTGAATTTCATCAAAAACTTCTTCAATTTTATGTTGCATTCCATGGGTAAGAATTGTTCCACATAAAATGTAAAGCATATCTCCCAAAGCATCTGCAACCTCGACCATATCCTTATTTTTTGCTGCTTCAAGGTATTCAAGATTTTCTTCTTCCATCAAACGAAAACGCAAGTCTAAGATGTTTTCAGGTAGATCGACTGTGGGTTGGTTAGCACATCCTATTTTAAATGCATTGTGAAAGGCTTCAACTGCCTTGAATTCTTTTTGAATCATAAATATGAGATTAGTGTTAACTAGATTGCCTAATTTAGTCAAAAAAATAAGAATGTTTTCAAATGGTCAACTCATTTTTGCCCTTTGCTTTATCTTGGGATTTACCACTATAATTATTCTAACATATCGAAAAGATGCTAAGGGGCACAAAATTCATTATGCAGGGGCTTACAAAATATTAATTGGTTTTATTCTTGCTATTATTGCTTTATTCTTGATTAAAGTTTTTGTTCATTAATCTTACCTAGTTCATGTTTAATTTAATCCGTACAATTCTTGGTATCCTATTTTTTTCACTTGTATTTGGGGTTGTATTGATTAAAAATAAACCAAAAGTATTCGAAATTGTTCTAGAACAATCTATAGATTACCCCATCATTAATTATATAGACTATCTTCAATCCTCTCCAGCGCAAAAGTGGATTAAATCTTTACTTTCAAAAAATGGAGCTTTTTATGCACCATCTGAGACAAAAAAGATGAAATGGTCTCAAAAAAACCTGTATGAGCTTAAATTCATTTTCCCAAGTGATGAGGGTTTTATGTTAGAAGAGCAGTGGACTTTTTCTCCAGAAAAAAATAGTGTTCAACTCATATACCACTATACTTTAGGGTTTAGAGATCAACTCAAGCTTCTTCGTAATCCTCAATTCAACGATTTATTGCGTTCGATTATCTTTAAACGACTGGCGAATACTCGCCAAGCCATTGCAGAACAATACCAGCAACATCGCTGGCAGTATAAAGGCGAAGCCACACTCCCCCTCACCTACTATTTAGCTTTTGAAGGAAACAGCCCATGGAATACAATAGAACAAGACACAAAGCTAGGCTTCGAAAAAATACGCGATTTCTCGGAAACAGCAAACATTTCTTCTCTAGGCAAAACATTTATATTATATCCTGAATTAAATGACTCTTTGGTTCGCTGGAGAGTGGCTATAGAAGTAGATCGTTTTTATAGAACAAACAGAAAAGACATTAGATGCCTTAGATATAAAGGGGGAAAAGTACTACAGCTAACTCATCAAGGGACAAAAAACTATTTAAAGGATAGCTGGGAAATCCTGCAAGATAGTTTAGTTGGTAAAACTCAAGCTTACCCTGCCATTCAAGCCATCACAAATGAAAATGACAGCATCGTTAATCCACTCAACTGGACAACACAACTCTATATCCCTATACAATAATGAATTTAAAAGCCCTCTTACTTGTATTTATTGGTGGTGGTTTAGGAAGTAGTCTTCGCTACCTTATTACACTATTAATACGTTTAACTTCAACTCAATTTCCTTATGCCACATTAATTGCCAATCTTTTGGGTTGCTTCCTTATTGGACTCTTAGTAGGGCATCTTAATCGCATTGGTCTTTTGAAAGAAAGTTTACATCTTCTTTTTGTTATAGGCTTTTGTGGTGGATTGACAACCTTCTCAAGCTTTACCTTAGATTTTTTCCATTTAATCAAAACTTCCTCATTCCTTTTACCACTCCTTTACTTTATAGGAAATATAGTTTTAGGAATGCTTTTGCTATTATTAGGACTTTGGATAAATCGTTAATTGCGATTTTCATAACTCCAGCTATTTTTTTCTGACAATCTCATAAAATGTATATTAATTTTACATACCCCCTAAAAAATAGGGGGTATATTTTAATTATATGATAATTTTTGATTATATACCCTAAAAAAATAACAGTATAATCATTTATAAATATAATTTAGCCGTATCAATATTAAATCATACTACAATTATGAAAAAAATCGAAGCAATCATTCGCAAGTCAAAATTCTCTGACGTTAGGGATGCCCTACATGCCGTAGAGGTTAATTTTTTTAGCTACTGGGATGTAACCGGTATTGGAAACGAAAAACAAGGACACGTCTATCGTGGTATCAGTTATAGCACATCAGACATTCAACGACGTTTTATCTCTATCGTAGTAAACGATGATTTTGTTGAAAGAACCATCAAAGCAATCACAGATGCTGGTGCTACTGATAAAGTAGGAGATGGTAAAATCTTTATCCTCCCTATCGAAGAAGCCATTCGTATTCGTACAGGTGAACGTGGGGGATCAACTTTAAATTAATAATTACAACACTTATATATATATTCAATATGGAATCTACAGCACTTTTTACTGCTAACAATGTATGGATGATGATCTGTACAGCTTTGGTCTTTTTTATGCACTTGGGGTTTTCTTTCTTAGAAATTGGACTTACACGTCAAAAAAACACTATCAACATTTTATTTAAAAACTTTTTCATCATCACCATTGGTCTTTTATTATATGCCCTTGGTGGTTTTAACTTAATGTATCCTGGTTTTGAAGAAGGAGCCGCTGGCTTCTTCAAATTTGCTGGTTTTGGTATTTCAGCTCCAGAGGGTGGGATGACCGCTGCTTATGCTGACGGAGGATACACTTGGTGGACAGACTTCTTATTTCAAGGTATGTTTGCTGCTACTGCCGCTACTATTGTATCTGGAGCAGTTGCAGAACGTATTAAATTAACCTCTTTTATGCTTTTCTCAATCATCTATGTTGGCTTAGTATACCCTATTGTAGGAGCTTGGAAATGGGGAGGTGGATTCCTTGACGGAATGGGCTTCTATGATTTCGCAGGTTCTACACTTGTTCACTCTGTAGGTGGATGGGCAGCCTTAATTGCGATCTTCTTATTAGGTGCACGTATTGGAAGATTTGACAAAGACAGAAAGCCTCTAGCTATCCCTGGACACAATTTACCACTAGCCGCTGCAGGTGTATTTATCCTTTGGTTAGGTTGGTTTGGATTTAATGGTGGGTCTGTATTATCTGCAGACCCAGAGCTAACTTCACTAACGCTTGTTACAACTTGTTTAGCTGCTGCTGCAGGAGGAGTTTCCTCTACCATTTTCTCTAATATTCTTTATAAAAACTTTGACTTAACCATGTTCATGAACGGGGTCTTAGGTGGGCTTGTGGGGATTACTGCTGGGGCAGACCAAATGTCACCTATGGATGCCATTTTAATCGGTATTATCGCTGGAGTAATTATTGTTCTTGGTGTTGCGCTTATTGACAAGCTTCGTTTAGACGATCCAGTGGGTGCAGTTGCCGTACACTTAATCTGTGGTATCTGGGGAACTCTAGCAGTTGGAATTTTTGGTGCTATGGCAAGTTTTGATCAATTCATCATCCAATTAGCCGGTGTAGGTATTGTTGGTGCGTTCAGTGTGATTTGCTCTTTCGCTATCCTTATACCAATCAAAGCCACTATGGGTCTTCGCGTAGATAAAGATGAAGAATTAAAAGGTCTTGACCTTGCAGAGCACGGAATGGATGCTTATGCTGACTTTAGAATGAACCAACACTAAATCAACATTTATAAACTATAAAATAAATATTATGAAATTATTTAAAACAACTTTATTATCCCTTTCTCTTTTTGCAAGTACATTAGTTTTTGCTCAAGAAGAAACTACAACAGAAGAAGTAGCTATTGAAGAACCAACTTTTAGCATCTCTGGATCTGTTGATACTTACTACAGAAGCAGCGAATATGCTCCTGGAACTTCTTTTGGAAACCTTCCTGGTTTCGCTTTAGGAATGGCGAATGTTGTCCTATCATATGAAGGAGAAAAGTCTGGTTTTGTTGCAGATTTAGTGTTTGGACCACGTGGTACAGATGCCGTATTTAACTCTACTGGATCTTCTAATATCGTTAACCAATTATATGCTTACTACAATTTAAGTGATAGCTTTACATTAACACTTGGTAACTTCAACACTTTCTTAGGATATGAAGTTATCTCACCCGTAGCTAACTTTAACTACACTACCTCTTATATGTTCTCTTACGGTCCTTTCTCTCACACGGGGATTAAAGCTGATATTGCTGTAAGCGATAACGTATCTATCATGTTAGGCGTATTAAACTCGACAGATATGACTGAATTCCAACCTTTAGGAGAAGATTACATGTTCGGAGCTCAATTAGGCTTATACGGACAGTACATTAACTACCTAGGTGGAGGAACTGCAGGAGTTTCACAGATCGATTTCACAGGTGGATTTAACATCACAGACAGCTTCTATTTAGGACTTAACGCTACAAGTTATAGCGATGATAACGACGTTGAATTCTCTGGTGTAGCTTTATACCCACAATATTCTTTCTCAGACAGCTTTGCTTTAGGAGCACGTTTTGAGGCTTTTTCTGAAGACGGTCTAGAGGCTATTGATTCTGCTGGAGGAGAAGCAGATAATACTTCTTTTACGATCACAGGAAGCTATACCTCTGGAAACATGATTATTAAACCAGAATTACGTCTAGATACCGCTTCTAGTCAATTCTACAGTAATGCAGACGGTGCAACAGACAGCCTTTCAACTTTTATCGTAGCTGCAATCTACAGCTTCTAACCATAATAATTGTTCGGTTTTTTTTAACCCCTGGAACCCATTTTGTGAGTTTCAGGGGTTTTTCTTTTCCCCTAAAATAAAAGTTAGTAGTATTGAACTCTAATCCCAAAGCATGTCAAAATTCATTCTCAATATACATTGTCCTGATCAAAAAGGAATCATTGCGACAGTCACTAATTTTATCCACCTCAATGCAGGTAACATCTTATACATTGATCAATATGTCGATCGAGAAAATAAGCTCTTCTTTATGCGACTAGAATGTGAATTCATCAATGGAGATTTTCCAGAGGCACAGTTTAGAAAAACTTTTGACAAAGCAGTTGCAGAACAATATTCGCTCACCTATGAGCTATATAATCTTGAGGACCGTCCAAAGATGGCTTTGTTTGTCTCAAAATATGATCATTGTCTTTATGACATATTAGCGCGTTACCAGGCAAACGAACTAGCCGTTGAAATCCCTTTTATCCTGAGTAATCACAAAGATTTACGTGAAATTGCCGAACGTTTTGACCTTCCCTTCTATCATATAGCTGTCACTAAGGATACTAAAGCAGAGGCAGAAGAAAAACAACTAGAAATTCTAAAAAAACACCAAGTAGAATGCATTGTTTTAGCCCGTTATATGCAGATTATTTCGCCAAAACTTATTCAGTATTTCCCCAATAAAATCATCAATATTCATCATTCTTTCCTCCCGGCATTTCCTGGTGCTAAACCATATCATTCTGCTTATGATCGCGGCGTGAAAATCATTGGAGCAACCAGTCATTATGTGACAGAAGAATTAGACGCAGGACCAATTATTGAACAAAATGTCACCCAGGTTTCTCACATACATTCGATTCAAGATTTTATCGCGAAAGGAAGAGATTTAGAAAGACTTGTATTATCGAAAGCTATTCAACTGCACATCAATCGAAAAGTTATGGTATATCAAAACAAGACCGTTGTCTTTTCTTAGATACTTTTTAAGAAATCTAAGGATAAGTGATTAAACTTCTTTGGTCGCTCTACATTCACTACATGTCCACAATCAGGAATAACCTGCAATTGAGAAAGCTTGTGCTGGCTAACCACACTGCGTACCGCCGGTAAGAACATATAGTCTTGATCACCCATAACATAGAGGGTGGGAACTTTAATGGGCTCCTGACGAAAGATTTTTAACAATGGTATTAACTCTGAAGTTAATTTAAACCAGCGAATAAATTCTTTTTGGTACAACTTTTTAGCCTCTCTAATAAAAAGAAGACGTGACTCTTTATGGTTGCGATTAGGCATGATAATAAAGGCCAATATTTTATACAACCACATATAAGGCAGTATAGATTTTGTAGCGTTGCCAAAGCGCATCAATAAACGAGAGCGAAAATTAAGCTTTAAAATCGCCCCTCCCATAATCATACTCTTTACTCGCTGGGGTGATTTTTCTGCAATACCACGAATTAAAATTGTCCCTAAAGAAATCCCCATAAAATGAGATTTTTGGATATTTTCATGGTCCAACACCTCGACAATCTCTTCTGCAATGGCATCAAAAGTATAAGTGCTATTGCCTAAATCAAGCAAATGATGCTTTGATTTACCATGTCCACGCAAATCAATTAATAGAAGATTAAAGAACTTCGAAAAGCTCTTTATCTGCTTAAACCAGATGGTAGAACTTCCTCCAGCACCATGAATAAAGGTAACCCAAGGTTTTTTTTCTTCTGATCGATAAACAGTGTAATTTAACATTAGATCAAATTCTTTTCTTGCAGTAATACAGCCATTTCTTCTTGTAAAGTTTTGGCCGCTGTTGCGGCTGCCTCTGCAAAATCCTCTTTTTGGGAAGCATAAATAATTCCACGAGAAGAATTCACTAAGAGCCCGACATCATTGTTAAGTCCATTTCGCGCTACCTCTAACAAACTACCGCCTTGTGCACCTACTCCTGGGACAAGCAAAAACGCTTTTGGGATGATTTCACGAATTTCCTGTAATGCTTCGGCGCGAGTAGCGCCAACAACATACATCAATCGCTCGCTTCCCTCCCAGTCTTGAGATATTTTCAATACCGATTGATAGACAGGAGTACCATTTGCTTCAATACGTTGAAAATCTGTCGACCCTGGATTAGAGGTTAAGGCTAATAAAATAGTATACTTCTCTTCAAAAGCTAAAAAAGGCTCTACCGAATCTTTTCCCATATAAGGTGCTACGGTAATAGCGTCGAAGCCAAGCGTTTCAAAATAGGCCTTTGCATAGCGTGTTGATGTATTTCCTATGTCTCCTCTTTTAGCATCTGCTATGGTGAAAATTTCAGGATGTTTTTCATTTAGATAATCAATCACTTCCTTTAAGGCCGCCATCCCATCTACACCATAGGTTTCAAAAAAAGCTATATTCGGTTTGTATGCAACAGCATAGTCAACGGTAGCGTCGATAATTGCTTTTGAAAAGTCAACCAAGGCAGTAGGTGAATTTTGAAATGCCGGTGGCACTTTCTCCATATCGATATCTAAGCCTACACACAGAAAGGACTTTTTACGTAAAATTTCAGCCGTTAATTGAGTCGTTTTCATCCTTAAAATACCTCCCCGGCTTCTTTTAATTTTTCTGTGTTTTGATATAATTGTAATTCATCAACAAGCTTGGAAATATCGCCATTGATAATATTTTGAAGGTCATAAAGGGTTAACCCAATTCGATGGTCAGTTACTCGACCTTGTGGATAGTTATAGGTTCGGATTTTAGCAGAACGGTCTCCAGAGGAAACCAAAGAATTACGCTTTTCGGAATCAGCCTCTAATTTTTTAGATAACTCTAATTCATATAAACGCGAGCGTAATACTTTAAGGGCTTTGTCTTTATTTTTATGTTGAGATTTCTGGTCTTGACATTGCGCGACAATTCCTGTGGGTTCGTGGGTTAAGCGAACAGCAGAATAAGTGGTGTTTACCGATTGTCCCCCTGGTCCAGAAGAGCAAAAATAATCGATTCGCACTTCGTTCATATTGATTTCTACATCAAACTCTTCAGCTTCTGGTAAAACCATTACTGTAGCTGCAGAAGTATGCACTCTTCCTTGCGTTTCTGTTTGAGGAACCCGTTGTACCCGATGCACCCCAGATTCGAATTTCATTGTTCCGTAGACATCTTCCCCAGACACTTCAAAAATGATCTCTTTAAACCCTCCGGCAGTACCTTCGCTGCTGTCGACCAAACTTGCATTCCAACCACGATCTGAACAATATTTGGTGTACATCCGATAGAGATCACCTGCAAAAATACTGGCCTCATCTCCACCAGTTCCAGCCCGAATTTCGACTACAATATTTTTGGCATCTTCAGGATCTTTGGGAATCAACATAAATTTAATCTCCTCTTCCAGTGCGGGCAATTGCTCTTTTGCATCGTCAAGCTGAATTTTAGCCATTTCAACCATTTCATCATCACTCCCATCATTAATGATTTCCATGGCTTCCTCTTTGTTGGACAGTAGCTCTTTATATACTTTTGTCTTTTCCATCAACTTGCTCAAGTCTTTGTACTCTTTGTTAAGTTGAACATAGCGCTTTTGGTCAGAAATAATATCGGGTTGAATGATTAAATCGGAAACCTCATCGAAGCGTTGTTTGATGATTTGTAATTTTTCTAACATATGGGAAAATATCGGACTACAAATTTACTCATTTTATTACAAATGAATAAAGCTATTAATCCAAAACAAATTTGAAGGAGGTAGATACGATAAAGGACGATAGGCCGTCACTTCTGGTATAGCGCTGAGCACGAACTTGAGCCGACTTTAGCCCAAAATCAAGTAGCTTAAATTGAGTAAATACTGCTCGATAGTTGAGCGAGACTCCCCATTGATGACTGGAGAATTTAGATAAATCGTAGTCGGAGGTATAAAATTCTTGGGTTGAGAGATGAGTATTGTAAGGGCCAAAATAATCGGCAGCTGTTTGATCATAATAGCGATAAATTGGTGTAAACTTCCAGGATAAATTCAAACGAATTGGAAGTTCAAACTGCATTGTTTTGGATTGGATTCCCCAATCATCGCTGTAATATCTTGCATAGGAGCGCAACACAAGGTATTCGTTTATATAATAATTCAAGCGAGCTCCTATGGGTACTTTCAATCGTTGAGAAGGTAATCGTTCAACATCATCTGCCAAATGAAAAACATCTCTGTTTTGGTCGGTAGTGTATTGGGGTATACTCCTGAAATTTCCAATGTAAAAATTTTCTCGATCTTGAAAATACACCCGCTGCAAAGGATTAGACAATAAGCCTTGTTGAACTACTACGTCTGCAAAAATAGCTCCCTGGAGTTTTGGGCTAAGAATTTGAGACAGACCAAGACTAAAGGCAAATGAATTTCGATTAATCGCAGTGTAAGAAGTGAAATTTTCAGGCAAGTAGCCGGCTACACTGTTCCCTTGATCATCTGTTATGCTTACGCCTGAAAAATAGGATTGAGAATTATATAAAAAGGTTTCCTGAAAAAGCTCATATTCGTGCAACTCAGTTGGAATAATAGGTTTCCAACGATCAATATAAGCCTGCCCCTTCAATGTTAGTTCAGTGTTCTTTTCGTTCCATAATTGAGCAAAAGAAGTTCCAAAATTTACCGAAGAATAATCGTACTCAATAGATCCTCCTACATTTACACCCCAATATTGGTCTCTATCATCGCTTGCCTTTTTATAGGCGATATTCACAGTGGTCAATTCATCTTTTGCAGATGCCCCAGTAGATGCTACCCATGGAGAACCTTTGGGAGCGCCATAAGCGGAGCTATTTCCTCGCGGGGTATTATAATTGTCATCTCCAGAAGCCGAAGCACCCGTTTGATTGAATGGATTTCCATTACTCGAACTAGCCGAAGTGTAGGCAGATATGCCAACATCTGCTGTTAAAACAGCATCTTCATTTAAGGGTATACGTACTACAATGGTGGGAGCATAATTGGTTAAATATTCATTACCTATTCCTCCGCTAACGGCTGCGTGCACACCCTCTTGTTGGTAATAGCTCATCAAAACATCGACCTCAACACTTTCTAAAACTTTCTTTTTGAATTGTGACAAAGAATCTATTGTTTGAGCGAAAATATTTCCGCTAAACAGAAGAAAAAAGACAAAAAAATAGTGCTTAATTACATCCACAACCACCACCTGTTTTTCCACCGTTTGCTCCTGCAGCAGCTTCACGGTATATTTGAAAATTGGTTTCAAAACGTTCACAATCGACTGCATTTAACTGCATATCTTCATCGTTTATCGCAATCTTGTTGTATTCCTTTACGACAGTACAAGAGGCTGTATTTATCAGGAATATCAAAAGAAGGATAATTCTAAATAATTTCATCTAAATCGATATTTTTTGAGGCAATTATTTTTCCATCGTCAGTTATCATTAAGGCTTCTACATTGGGCAATTGATCGATAAAATCAATTCCTGTTTCTGAACCCATAACAAAAAGAGCTGTTGCCAAAGCATCGGCTAATTCTGCTTTAGGTGCAAAAACCGTGCAGCTTACCACTCCTTGGCTTGGATAGCCTGTTTTGGGATTTATAATGTGTCCATAGCGCTTCCCATCCATCAATAGGTAGCGTTCATAATCTCCAGAGGTCACTACAGCAGTATTCAGCAACGGAAACCAAGAAAATATCTTGTTCTTGTCTAAGGGATTAACAAGTCCAACTTGCCAAGGAGATCCATCGGGTTGTGTTCCCCATGCAGACATATCTCCCGAAGCGTTCACAATTCCAGCTTCTACTCCTTTTTCGAGAAGTAAGCTTTTTACACGATCAGCGGCATAGCCTTTGCCAATGGCACCAAAACCAATTTTCATTCCTTTTTCGGGCAAAAAAACAGTTTGGTTTTCAGTATCCATTTTTATTTTTTCAAAACCAATTTTAGCAACAGATGCCTCAACAACACTAGGAGAAGGAGGTGTTATCTCCTCTCTGTTAAACGACCAAATCTTATCCACAGAGGCATAAGATAGATCAAAAGCACCATCGGTTAAACGAGCTATGGTATTTGCTCGCAGGATCAAATCAAATAATTCTTTAGACACAACTTGAGAACGAATTCCAGCCATTTTATTCACTAACGAGGTTTGTGAATTTTTATCCCAGGAAGAAATTAACCGCTCAATACGATCAATTTCTGCAATACTCTCATCAATCAATTGCTGCGCATAAATGGGATTACTATGAACCAATGTAATCTCGAAAGAAGATCCCATTTTTTCAAATTTACGCTGTATTACTTCTTGCGCTTGTCCATTTTTGACAAACAAAAAAGTGGTCATCAACAAGACAAAAATATGCTTCATTTAAAAACCATTAATCTTTTCAATGTAGCTATTTACAGGAATTTTCTCATAGGCGAAAGCACCTAATTGCTTTTGCAAAGGAGAAAAGATTACTACCCAAGGAAAGTATCCTTTGGCATTATACTGCTCAGCCAATGCTTCATTGGCCTTACGCATTGCGGGAGATAATTCATTTTTCTTCCGTTTGGGGAAGTCAGCGCGATAAAGGATCAACTTTTCATTCGCATAAGCAATAAATGCTTTGTCTAACCAGACTTCTTTTTCAAGTTTTATGCAGGGTATACACCAATCGGAACCAGAAAAAACTAAGGCAATTTTTTTGTTTTCAACCTCAGCCTTTTGGACTACAGTCTCCCAAGAAGATTCCCAATTTTGTGCATTTAAAGAAATGCAAATCAGAAAAAGAAAAATCGTCAATCGTTGTATCATTGGGCGGTTCTTCTTTCATAGGAAAAGCCACCTTGTTTATTTGTTGCCCAAGAGGTTATTTTAATTTCAATAAAGATATTATCTTCTACCAGGTGAAGTACCATGGGAATACCCACTGCATTTTTGGGTTTCTGGTTTGGTGCAGCACTTCTAAAAGAGGTAAATGTCAAATTGTCAATGTCTGCATAGTTTCCCTGTGCCCAAGCTGTCCCGGCCGGGCTAGTGCTATCAGAAGCGTTACTTTCAATCACAATATTATAAATTTGACCTTGTCCCGTTGGGGTATTATTTCCACGTGTAATCCAAACTCTATCTGTAATCCTATCTTGATTGGCTTCGTCGTTAGGATCACCTCCATTGGGCTTAGTAAAAGTAATGATATCACCTTGCCACAGGGTTCTACTTGACGCAGTATTTTCATCTACATCTGTCAGTGTTATTGTGACATTGGCATCTTTTGTAACAGCACCTGCACTTACCCTAACGACAGCTGTCAAGCTGGTAACTGTTTCAAAATCAAACAAACTTGAATCGGCTACGGTAATTTGTCCATTGCTGGCGTTAATAGCAATCGCACCGGCAACACTTTGAGAGGTGATCGCATAAGTCACTGTTCCAGAGCTAGCCGACCCCTGAACTGTTCCAAGAACAGCATTTGCTGCGGGATTTTCAGCAATTGTAATCGATAAATCACTTACTGTGATAGTTATTTGAACAGGCTCTGGCGTTGTTGGTGTTTGATACCCCCCTCCATCGTCTCCTTTGCTGCATCGAAATAGTAAAATTGAACAAAGTAGTAGATAAGTAAGCTTCTTCATCATATATTTTTTCATAAAGATAGCAAAGAAATTTACCAGATAAAAAATTTGTTTAGCTTTTTTTAAAAATTAATAAACAAAACTACCGTGAGCACTTTGAATGGTCAATTGCTTTGCTTGAGCATTTTCGACACGGCCAATAATTTGAGCCTCTACACCAAATGATGAGCTAATGCTGATGATTTCTTCTGCAATCGTGGCTGGAACATATAGTTCCATACGGTGTCCCATATTAAAGACCTCATACATTTCTTTCCAACTCGTTCCCGATTCTTCTTGTATCATTTTAAACAGAGAAGGCGTAGGAAATAGGTTATCTTTAATCACATGAACATCATCCACAAAATGGAGAACTTTGGTTTGTGCTCCACCACTGCAATGAACCATACCGTGAATTTGAGACCGGTCGATAGTGCTGAATATTTTTTTTATGACTGGCGCATAGGTTCGAGTGGGTGAAAGCACCATTTTTCCTGCATTTAAGGGAGCATCCTTTACGTTGTCGGTTAAGGTTTTCGAACCAGAGTAAACGAGATCTTGGGGAACACTCGCATCAAAAGTTTCGGGGTATTTATCTTTTACTGATGCATTAAACACATCGTGGCGTGCAGAGGTCAGGCCATTACTTCCCATTCCCCCGTTATATTCTGACTCATAATTTGCTTTTCCATAAGAGGATAAGCCAACGATCACGTCTCCTGCTTGAATGTTGGCATTATCAATGACCTCAGAACGTTTTATACGTGCGACTACCGTAGAATCAACAATGATGGTTTGTACCAAATCACCAACGTCTGCTGTTTCCCCTCCAGTACTTTTAATGGAAACACCATGCTTCGCCAAATCGTTGATTAATTCTTCGGTTCCATTTATAATCGCTGCCAGAACCTCACCAGGGATGCGTTGCTTATTTCGTCCAATGGTTGAGGAAAGTAAAATGTTTTCTGTAGCACCAACACAGAGGAGGTCGTCAATATTCATGATTAAAGCATCTTGAGCAATGCCTTTCCACACAGAAAGATCGCCGGTTTCCTTCCAATAAGCATAGGCCAAAGAAGACTTAGTTCCTGCACCATCGGCATGCATCACAATACAGTGATCTTCGCTTCCAGTTAAATAGTCTGGAACAATTTTACAAAAAGCCTTTGGAAATAATCCTTTGTCGATAGTCTTTATGGCATTATGCACATCTTCTTTCTGGGCTGAAACTCCACGAAGGCGATACCGATCACTTGACGCTTTACTCATTAACAATTTTTTACAAAAATAGGGGAATTATTCCGCATGCAAAACAGGGAATTCAATTTCTAATGGGAGAACAACAATTCTCTGTATTTTGCTAGTGGCCATATAGAATTATCTACGAGTAATTCTAACTTATCACAATGATAACGAATGGTTTCAAAAAAGGGTTTTACTTTGTTACAATAGGCTAATGATTTTGCATAACCTTCTTCAATAGCATTGGCTTTTTTGCGCTCTTCAATCATCGCATTTACGCCCGCATTAATTTCTGCGATATGCTTTGAGATACGCTCGATTAGTTGCATTTGCTCTTGAGCGTAATCGTTGTATTTATCGCCGTAAATATCTTTTAACCCTTTAACATTTTCAATCAAGGTATTGAGGTACTTTATGGCGGTGGGAATAATGTGATTTCTTGACAAATCTCCTAATGTTCTTCCCTCAATTTGAAGTGCTAGGGTATAATGCTCGAGATCAACATTTAATCTAGCGCTGAGCTCTCTTTCAGATAAAACATTTAATTCTTCAAAAAGCTTTACATTTTTTTTGGCTACATAGGCTAGCAATGCCTCAGGGGTGTTTTGTGCATGATACAAACCACGCTTGTTGGCTTCTTTTACCCATGCATCACTATAACCATCCCCTTCAAATAAAATAGGAGAGATTTCCTTGATCATATCCCTTAATGCATTAAAAATGGCATCATCTTTTTTCATTTTGGCATCTTTTTCTAAGAGCTTTTCGACGTTCTCTTTAAATATCACAAGCTTCTTTGCCACAATGGTATTTAAAACGGTCATAGGTTTAGCACAATTAGCTTTTGATCCTACAGCACGAAACTCAAATTTATTTCCGGTAAAGGCAAATGGGGAAGTCCTGTTGCGATCGGTATTATCTAATAATATTTCAGGAATCTTTCCTACCACATTGAGTTTGAGATCTGTTTTTTCTTCTGGCGATAATTTTCCCTTAGAAACATGTTCAAGATCGGTGAGTACTTTTGTCAACTGCTTTCCAATAAATACAGAAATAATGGTAGGAGGTGCTTCGTTTGCTCCTAAACGATGGTCGTTACTGGCACTCATCATGGAGGCACACATTAAATCTTGATAATCTAGTACTGCTGCAATGGTATTAACAAAGAAGGTTAAAAATTGTAGATTACTCATTGGGGTTTTCCCTGGACTCAAAAGATTCACTCCGGTATTAGTCGATAGTGACCAGTTATTGTGTTTGCCAGAGCCATTGATTCCGGCAAAAGGTTTTTCGTGAAATAAGACTTCCAGCTTATGTTTCTCGGCTACTCTTTTCATCACATCAATCAGCAAGGCGTTATGATCTACAGAAAGATTTACCTCTTCAAAAATTGGGGCTAGCTCAAACTGAGAAGGAGCTACCTCGTTATGACGTGTTTTTACGGGTATTCCTAACAACATACACTCTTCTTCTAATTCGTTCATATAAGCAAGCATTCTTGTTGGGATTGAACCAAAATAGTGATCGTCTAATTGTTGTCCCTTTGCAGAACCATGCCCTACAAGTGTTCTTCCCGTGAGGACAATATCTGGTCTAGAGGCGACTAACATACGATCTACCAAGAAATACTCTTGCTCCCAGCCTAGGGTTGGAACTACTTTTTGGACATTTTTATCAAAATACTTACAAACATCTGTCGCCGCATTATCAATAGCAGAGATTGAGCGTATAAGAGGTGTTTTATAATCTAAAGCTTCCCCTGTATAGGAAACAAAAATAGTAGGAATACAAAGAGTTTTTCCAAATACGAAAGCAGGCGAGGTAGGATCCCATGCAGTATAACCTCTTGCCTCAAAAGTATTTCTAATTCCACCACTGGGAAAGCTAGAAGCATCGGGTTCTTGCTGTACTAACTGAGAACCATCTAGGGCGGCAATTACATCACCCTCTTTGGAGAAATCTAAAAAAGATTCGTGCTTTTCTGCTGTTGCACCAGTTAGGGGTTGAAACCAGTGGGTGTAATGTGTCGCCCCTTTATCCAATGCCCAAACTTTCATTGCTTGAGCAATTTGTTCAGCTAAAGAGCGACTTATAGGAATGCTTTTAAGATTTGCCTGGACCATTTCTTTAAAAGCTGTTTTACTAAGGAAATTTTGCAGTTTTTTTTCGTCTAGAACATTTTCGGCAAAATAGTCGAAACGATTTTCTTTTGGCGCATAAGCAGATGTTTTTCGATTGGCTATTTTTTGTAAGGCCTCAAAACGTAAGTTATTCATGAAATTTGGATTTTTTGGTTACAAATATGAATTAATATTCATAAAATATTTTTAAAAATATTAAATATTATAGAATTTTACCTACCAAAAATTAAGGTATTAACAAAAATATATCATTTGTTAATATTTTACCCCCTCAAAAAAGGGAGGGTTGTTGTCTAAATTTTACATTTGTCTAGTTTCAAAAAAAATAATATTATGAGCAAATCTAAATTAGAGTATATTTGGTTAGATGGTTATACACCAACTGCCAATCTACGTAGTAAAACTAAAGTTGTTGAGGACTTTAGCGGAAAATTAGAAGACTGCCCCGTGTGGTCTTTTGACGGGTCTTCTACCCAACAAGCTGAAGGGGGATCTTCTGACTGTTTATTGAAACCCGTAGCTATTTATACAGACCCTTCTCGAATCAATGGTTACTTAGTGATGACTGAAGTTTTAAATGCAGATGGAACAGCCCATGAATCAAATGCAAGAGCAACAATTGATGATGATGACAATGATTTCTGGTTTGGATTTGAACAAGAATACTTTATCATGGATACCGAAACTCAACTCCCATTAGGCTTCCCAGTTGGGGGATATCCTGGCCCGCAAGGATTATATTATTGTTCTGTGGGTGGTAAAAATACCCACGGAAGAGAATTTGTGGAAGAACATGCAGATCTTTGTATTGAAGCTGGATTAAATTTTGAAGGTATTAACCAAGAGGTTGCAAGTGGACAATGGGAATTCCAACTTTTTGCCAAAGGGGCTAAAAAAGCTGGAGATGAAATCTGGATAGCGCGTTATTTACTTGATCGTTTAACAGAACAATATGGCTACTATATCGAATACCATCCAAAACCTGTAAAAGGAGACTGGAATGGATCTGGTATGCACGCCAACTTTTCTAACACAACATTGAGAACCTGTGGTTCTCAAGAAACTTATGAGAAAATTTGTGAGGCTTTCCGTCCAGTAACACAAGAACACATTGCTGTATATGGAGAATTTAACGACCAACGTTTAACAGGGCTTCACGAAACAGCTTCTATCAATGATTTTAGTTATGGTATTTCAGATCGAGGAGCATCAATCCGTATTCCTATCATTACGGTAGAAAAAGGCTGGAAAGGATGGTTAGAAGATCGTCGACCTGCCTCTAATGGAGATCCGTACAAAATAGCAGCTAGAATTGTCAAAACAGTAAAATCTGCTCAAATTTAATTGCATAAAACCTCTTTTACAAAGCACCCAAAAGGGTGCTTTTTTTATATATAACTTGTAAAATTTGAGACCATTGTTGTCATATTGTTTTAAAAAATAAAAGTATATTTGCCCCCACAAAAGGCCTCGTAGCATAACTGAATAGTGCACTTGATTACGGCTCAAGAGGTTGCAGGTTTGAATCCTGCCGAGGTCACAAAAAACACTAGGATTACAGAGATGTAGTCCTTTTTTTATTTCTACACTTGCACACTATTTGCACACAAGTCCATTCATAAAAGAATAAAGAATACTAATCTTTACTAAATAACACTTTACTCATTCCTAAGATATTGAAGTTTAGAGTAACATCTCTCTACCCCCCCATTTTACTCCATCGTGTTTTATACATCTTTTCTAGTTTTTTACGGCATAAATTCTTACAACCTTATGTTTTTGTAATTAATTTTTTTATTATTATAAAACATCTATTGTTAAATTTTTAATAACTTTAGGATATTATTAACTAATATTTAAAAATTATGGTTCATGAAAAGAAACCCCTAATTCTATTTAAAAAGACATCAAGTACTCAGTTTTCTCTTGTAAAGAATGTTCTGAGCATGGTTGTCTGTTTATTTTTATCGATTACATCGGGATATGCGATTAATAGTCCATATGCTGATACTGAAACAGTATCTCTTGAAAGTATAAAGGGAGATGATTCTGTTCAATTAACCCTTAAAGGAGTTATTTTAGATGAAATGGGTAGTCCGCTTCCAGGAGCATCCGTATTTGAGAAGGGAACATCAAATGGAGTAAATTCAGATTTTGAAGGTTCATTTACCCTCGATGTTTCGGGTTCAGATGCAGTAATTGTTGTTTCTTATTTAGGATTCGATAAAGTTGAAATTCTTGCTGCTGATTTCGACGATAATATGAACATTACTTTAGTTGAATCATCTTCAGCCCTTGACGAAATTGTGGTTACAGGCTATGGTCGACAAGTCAAAAGGAATATAACTGGAGCAGTTTCCTCTATATCTCTCAAGCAAATCGAAGATTTACCGCTGGCAACCTTCGAAAACGCTATTCAAGGTCAAATCGCAGGGGTACAGGTTACTGAGGCATCTGGAGAGCCAGGTGCAGGAGCTAACATACGTGTTCGCGGTATTGGTTCTATTTCTGCAGGAAACGAACCGTTATATGTTATTGATGGGTTCCCAATTTCAAAAAATGTGGCATTAGGTGTTCAAGGAGATAACTTTAGAAGAGGTTCAGGACGTTTTCGTCCTCCTTCACAAAACCCACTGGCTAATTTAAACCCGAATGACATTGAGTCTATTCAGGTATTGAAAGACGCTTCTTCAGCCTCCATCTACGGATCCAGGGGTTCTAATGGAGTTATTCTAATTACGACCAAAAGAGGAAAAAAAGGAGCGCCTTCTTTTTCGTATAACACATTCTTTGGTTCGCAATCTGTAGCCAACAAACTGGATCTAATGAATTCGGCTGAACTTATCGAATACAACCGTGATGCAACAAATAACGCTTATTTACAAGCGAATCCAGGAGCAAACGCTTCTGATCCAAACAGTGTGCGTTCTAGTGCAGCTTGGCGATTAGCCGAAGACGTGCTTTCACCCACAGGTGTTGATGTTGATTGGCAAGACGTTATTTTTAGATCAGCCTTAGTCCAAACCCATAACTTGTCCGTATCGGGAGGATCCGATAATTCCAGCTATTATATTTCAGGAAACTTTTTTGATCAAGACGGGATCATTGAAAAATCGAATTTTAAGCGATATAGTTTACGTGTAAATTTAGAGGTTGATTTAAATGAGCGTACTAGAGTAGGCTTAAACTTAGCTCCTTCTTATGTGGTTTCTGACAAAGTCCCGGCAGGGTCTCCATACTTTGCACGACCTCCTGGAATTGTGTATTCTGCAATTGTGCATGCACCATTTGTTAATCCTTACAATCCAGATGGGAGTATAAACCAATTGAATAATCAAAGTTATATTTTAACACCTGAAGGTCAAACGACTTCTTTTACTTCTGCGAGTAATCCACTTGCTATCATCGAGGCGATAGACGATCAATTGAACCAGAACAGAACATTTGGGAATATCTTTTTAGAGTATGATTTAATGGAAAACTTTACTTTCAAAAGTTATTTTGGTGTAGATGTCAACAATTATAAGCGTAATTTCTATCGCGCAAGTAGTTTGTTGTATCGAACTGCTAAAACAGGAGAAACCTATGGTCAAACTGCTTCTTCAGAAAGTTTGAGCTGGGTGGCTGAACAAACATTAAGCTATCAAAAAGAAATTGGAAGCCATAATATTGATGCCATAGTAGGATATACCGCGCAAAAAGAGAAAATAGATATAAGTACTGCAGTGGCAGATACATTCCCCGATGATTTGGTCAAAACAATTAGTGGAGGACAAATTGCCTCTGGATCTGCAGTACAAGAAGAGTGGTCATTGGTTTCGATGCTGGCAAAAGTGAATTATTCTTATGAAGATAGATTCCTTGCCTCGGCTTCTTTGCGTTCTGATTCTTCATCAAGGTTTGGATCAGGGAATAAGACGGGTATCTTTTCTTCAATTTCTGCTGGATATAGAATTTCAGAGGACCTTAATCTTGATTGGTTAAGTGATTTGAAATTACGTGCAAGTTGGGGAGAAACAGGTAACTTTTTAATTCCTAATTACGCTTCCATTGGTTTATTGAGTTCCTACAATACAACCTTTGATGGGAATTTGACTAACGGAATTGCTCCTTCTACAATTAGCAATCAAGACTTAAGTTGGGAAAAAACAGCTTCTTTTGATTTAGGACTAGATTTTGGCTTTTTAGATGACAGAATCTATGGTTCCTTGGAATATTTTAAAAGTACCACTTCAGATTTACTGTTAGCGGTTCAAGTACCCTCGGCTTTAGGTTTCACCAATGCATTAACCAATATTGGAGAAGTAGTTAACAAAGGATTCGAAATTAGTATAACCAGTAGAAATTTGACGGGTGCACTCAAGTGGACTACCGATTTTAACTTCTCTACCGTTGATAATGAAGTTACTAAACTTGGCCCATCGGGCGATCCACTATTGAGTACTGGAGGTGCTGGAAATAGGCACATAACCAAAATAGGAGAACCTATTGGAAGTTATTACGGCTATAAGACAGATGGAATATATCAAAACCAGGCAGAAATTGATAATAGTGGTATAGTCGATCAAATCGCAACTCCTCGTCCTGGGGATTTTAAATGGGTTGACGTTAACAAGGATGGTTTTATCAACTCTGCTGACCGAACAACCATTGGAAATTATTTACCTGACTTCACCTATGGTCTAAATAACCGATTTGAATACAATAATTTCGAATTTAGTTTTCTTTTACAAGGAGTTGAAGGAAATGAAGTTTTAAACCTTACTAGACGACACATGGGTAACGGTGAAGCTAACTACAACTCTTACAGCGAATGGAATAATCGATGGAGATCAGAATCACAACCTGGTAACGGATTAATTCCAAGAGCAAATAGAACTGGAGGAAACAGCAACAACCGTCCTTCTGACTACCAAGTAGAAGACGCATCTTATTTAAGATTAAGAAATGTGACACTCGCCTATAATTTCCCTGAATCTGCTTTGGGTGATAAGATCAATAATCTTAGAGTTTATTTATCGGGAACAAATCTATTTACAAAAACAGATTATTTAGGCTTTAACCCTGAAGTAAATAACCAAGATGACAACACCAACGTTCAAGGAGAGGATTATGGTGCCTATCCTTTATCGAGTGTTATTACATTTGGATTAAATGCTAAATTTTAAATTATAAAGACATGAAAAAACAATATAATATAATCATACTCGTTTTACTCGTTTTTGTCTCTTGTTCGAAAGAATTCACTGAATTGGCGCCAATATCTGAGCGTAATGCGGAGAATTTTTACAATACATCAAGTGACATGGAAGTTGCCGTAAATGCAATTTATAATACTCTAAAAGCTAATGGGACGTACAATCAAAGTTATTGGATCTTGCAAGAACTAAGATCTGACAATACCTATTGGGATGGAACAGGATTGGCAGAAGAGGTAACCGTTTTTGATAAATTTAACGACATATCGACCAGTAATATCACTGAGGATGCATGGGTAAGTTCTTATTTAGGTATTTCAAGAGCTAACATTGTTTTAAATCGTATTGAAGATATAGATATGGACGCTTCTTTAAAGTCTCGTCTTAAGGGAGAAGCTTTATTTTTACGTTCCTTTTATTACTATAATTTGGCAGTACTTTTTGGGAATATTCCTTTGATACTAAACGAAACTGCATCTGTGGCAGAGGGGAACGAGCACAGACAAGTAGCAGCCGCTGAAGTATATAGTCAAATTGTTACTGATTTGATTGATGCAGAAGCAGGTCTTCCTTCCAAAGCTTCGGCAACAAATGGAAGAGCAACAAAAGGAGCAGCTGCTACCTTGCTGGCTAAAGTTTATTTAGCCAAAGGAGAAGCATCAAATGCAGAGACAGCTTTACGTCGTGTTTTAACATACGGATATACGTTAGTAAGCGATTACAGTCTTCTGTGGGGAGTTGAAAATGAATACAATAGCGAGTCTATTTTTGAGGTTGATTTTCAAGGCGGTTTGAGTAATCAAGGGAATCAATTTACGAACCAATTTCACGGTATCCTGTCTCAGGCTGTTACTTCAGGTCAACGAAATATACCCGAGCAAGATCTAATCGACGCCTATGAAGCTGGAGACTTACGTTTTGCCGCATCTATTGATGGGGTGGTTGACGGTGTAAGTACTGGTTATACAATCAAGTTTGGAACAACTAACCCTTATAATGATGATGACGCTCCAAATAATTGGCCAGTATTTAGATATGCAGATGTTTTATTAATGCTTGCAGAAGCCATTGGAGAAAGTGATGAGGCCTATGGATACATAAACCAAGTGAGAAATAGAGCAGGCTTGGCTCCTATAGATGCAACTACTCCAGGAACTTTTGTGGATAAGCTACTTCATGAAAGAAGAGTTGAGCTGGCCTTTGAAAACCACAGATGGCCAGATTTACTTCGAATGAATAAAGCAGAATCTGTGATGGCTGCCCAAGGTAAAAACATCAAAGGTAGATTGTTATATGCAATTCCTCAGAGAGAATTAGACTTGAATTCTAATTTCTCCCAAAACCCAGGATATTAATTCCTAGACTTATTAAGGCATCATTTAAAAATGATGCCTTTTTTTAATTAATTCTAATAAAATAAATGATGAAAAATATAGCACTAGTACTGATCACCCTTGTTACTTTTTCAATGGCCAATGCACAAGAGAGAAAATTAAATATTATTGCCATTGGGGCACATCCAGATGATTGTGACAGTAAATTTGGAGGTACTGCAGCATTGTTTGCAAAAATGGGGCACAACGTAAAGTTTTTAGCTTTGACCAGTGGAGATGCTGGTCACCAGTCTGAAGGAGGAGGAGCATTGGGCAATAGACGTCGTGAAGAAGCTAAAAATGCAGGTAAAGCGCTAGGAATTGCGGCTTACCAAACGCTTGATAATCACGATGGAGAATTGTTACCTTCTCTAGCTGTAAGACACCAAGTTATTCGTGCAATTCGAGAATGGGATGCAGATATCGTTTTGGGTCTTCGCCCAAATGATTACCATCCGGATCACAGAAATGCTGGTAAGGTAGTTGTCGATGCATCCTACATGGTAATTGTTCCAAATGTCTGCCCCGACACACCACCTTTATCAAAAAATCCACTTTTCCTTTACATGCAAGATCGCTTTGAAAAACCCTATCCACATCAAGCAGATGTTGTTGTTGCAATTGATGAAACGATTGAATTAAAAATAGATGGACTACATGCGCATACATCGCAAATGTACGAATGGCTTCCTTGGACCAATGGGGGAGATGCCAGTGTAGCGAAAATTCCTACTTCACCAAAAGAAAGACGGGCTTGGTTGGCAGAACGAACCAAAAATAGATCAGGGTCGATTTCTCCAGAAAAGCTAGCAACCCTCGTTAAATGGTATGGAAAAGATACGGCAAAAAAAGTAAAATATGTTGAATCTTTTGAAGTGGCTGAATATGGAATGCAACCCTCTGATGAGGAGCTGCGTGCATTTTTCCCAATGCTGAAAAAATAATTTTTCCTTAATGAAAAAAAGCACCATACTTGTAGGTTTAATTTTGATTATCTTTTTTGTCATTTCTTTTTTGACAAATATTATAGGACCACTCGTCCCAGATATCATCCATAGTTTTGGTCTAAGCCTAACGATGGCTGCATTCCTTCCATTTGCTTTCTTTGTTGCTTATGGTGTGATGTCCATTCCCTCGGGAATACTGATTGAAATGTATGGTGAGAAAAAAGTAATGGTTTTTGCCTTTTTGATTTCTTCTCTAGGCGCTTTTTTATTTGCTTTAAATGCACATTATATTTTTTACTTGGTATCTCTTTTTTTTATTGGTACTGGTATGGCGATGTTACAAGTAGCGATCAATCCCTTACTAAGAGCAATTGGAGGCGAGAAAGATTTTGCTTTCAATTCTGTGTTGGGACAATTGTTTTTTGGGCTAGCTTCTTTTTTAAGTCCATTGGTTTATTCATATGTAGTCATCAATTCGTCAGATTCTGCTCAAGATTCGAGTTGGATAACGCAGCTTCTTCAGAAGATTACAATTCCAAATTTTGAATGGATTTCCTTGTATTGGATTTTTGCTATTATTTCTTTATTGATGGTGTTGGTCCTCTTGATGGTTAAATTTCCTATGGTAGAACGCAAAGAAGATGAAAAAGCTGGAGCTTTAGCAACCCACCTTATGTTGCTCAAACAACCCATGGTATTGCTTTATTTCTTTGCTATTTTTTGTTATGTTGGTACAGAACAAGGGATTGCAAATTGGATTTCACAGTTTTTATCTGTATACCACAATATAGACCCTCAAACTCAAGGAGCAAAAACAATCTCTAACTTTTGGGGAATGATGACGCTAGGAACATTACTTGGACTCGTGCTACTTAAATTTTTGGATAGTAGAAAAGTACTAATTGTTACCTCTGTTGCTTCTATTGTTGCCCTCTTTATAGGACTCTTTGGAAATAGTTCGCAGGCGTTGATTGCTTTTCCTGCCATTGGATTTTTTATTGCGACCATGTGGTCAATTATTATTTCTTTAGCGCTAAATTCTGTTGCTGAAGCACATGGCTCTTTTTCAGGGATTTTAGTTACTGGGATCGTAGGGGGCGCTGTCATTCCTTTTATTGTTGGTGCATTAGGGGATGTATATGGCCTTCGTATAGGAATGGTTTTTCTTTTTTCAACACTTTTATTTATTCTATCCATTGGATTCTGGTCTAAGCCACTTATTACCAATGAAACCTTTAAGTATTCATCGAGAAAGATGAAAAGTAATTAATTATTTATGGCTTATATCGGTGTTGATTTAGGGGGGACAAAAGTTCACGCGGCCAAAATTGATGAACTATCATCTCAAAATGATTGCCGTTTACTAATCCCCAAAAACGGAACTGAGCAAGAAGTATTACATGTCATCATTGATGCGATTACTCAAGTGATTGATCAGGATGTTGTTGCCATTGGAATTGGCGTACCTAGTTTAGTTGATCAACAATTGGGGATAGTTTACGACGTTCAAAATATTCCCTCCTGGAAAAAAGTATATCTTAAGGAATTACTTGAAGTCCATTTTGGATGTCCGGTTTATGTGAACAACGATGCAAATTGTTTTTCCTTGGGTGAGTTATTTTTTGGCGCAGGAAAAGAGGCAAATTCTTTTATTGGTTTAACCATAGGAACAGGGATTGCTGGGGGAATAATCATTAACAATAAACTTTACAATGGCTTTAATACGGGAGCAGGCGAATTTGGCATGCTACCATATTTAGAACAAAACTTTGAATATTATTGCAGCGGTCAGTTCTTTGAAAATATTCATTCCATTACTGGCCAAGAGGCATTTAAAAAAGCGAATTCGGGTGACTTGGCTGCTCTCGCAATGTATACTAATTTCGGAAAGCATCTGGGGAATTTAATCAGCCAAGTTTTATATACTTATGATCCTGAGTTGATTATACTTGGTGGTTCAGTTAGCAAAGCCTATTCTTTTTTTAAGGATGGCATTTATTCAAGTCTTGAACAATTTGCCTTTCAAAATTCTATATCTAATTTAAAAATTGTTGTTTCTGATGACTCAGATATTGCGGTAAAAGGTGCAGCAGCTTTATGTTATCAATAAACTAATTCTAATTCAATGAAATTCATCAAAACTTCCCTCTTTTTTTTAGCTTTTGCTTTTTGTTTTTTAGCAAGTAACCTAATTTATGGTGCAGAAATCAAACCCATAAAAATTAGTAAAAACATTGCAGGAGCACCCATTACAATTGGCATACCTTTCGCTCAAGGGGAATTGTTTTCACCAGATAATATTCGTTTGTTGGATAAGAATGGTAAAGAAATTCCTTGTCAAACAACAGAGGTTACTTCTTGGGCTCCTGTCGATGATAGTATTAAATGGGTATGGGTTTTTTTCTTTTCAACCGGTGATCAAAACTATCAAGTAGAATTTGGGGAAGGAGTATCTAAAGCACCTTTAGATGGACCAATTATAAAAATAAAAAACGCACAGCGTAAAGGACAAACGACCATAGTCAATACGGGACCATTACAGTTTAATATTTTAAAAGGTAAAGGTGGATTTATTGACAATGTGCTTTTAGATGTGGATGGTGATGGTTTCAGCGAAACAGATGAAATTGCGACATCTGTTAATGGTAGAGGATCTTTTTTGGATCTTTTAGATGCGCAGGGTATCGATCCATCTACAGCGACAGTAAACAGAACGGTTAGAGAAAAAGGGTCTGGTCCACTCCATTCGATCATTCGGATTGAAGGCGAGTATTCTTATGGCAGAAAAGATAATAGAAATTCTCCATTCATAATTCGAGTTCATGCCTATGCTGGTAAATCGTATATCAAAGTTCTCCACACCATGACTTATACTGGTGTGGCTGATATGCACGATCAATCATCCTCCAATTATGATAATATCGCCACAGGCTACTCAAATTCATTTAATGACAATAAAAAAACAGAAGATAAGGGTTGGATTATACCAAACGATCAGATTCAATCAATGGGTTTAAATTTAAAATACAACCTTTCAGCGAATAAAAAATTTACTACTGCTTACAAACTTGGAAATTGGAGTGATGAAGGGATCGAGCAGATTTTTATCGATACTTTAAAAAGTAAAAGCAGTGTTTCCATTTTTCAAGGAGGGCCAAAACTTACCCGAGAGAACAATAGTTCACCAGAAAAGAGAATTACAGGTTTTAATGCAAAAATCCATGTGGGACCTGTTTTAAAAAAACAAATTCAACGTGGAGAAGGTTGGGCAAACATAAGTGATAACAAATGGGGAATTAGCATTGGAATAAAGAATTTTCTAAAAGAATACCCAAAAGAAATTCTATACAATGATTTAGAACAAGAGGCCATCGCTTATTTGTGGTCGCCAAATGCATCACCGATGAGTTTTGAACGCTCTGACTTAAAGCCAGATCAAGGTATGATTGCTAATTTCGCTGAGGGAATTACTAAGACCAGCGAACTGGTATATCACTTTCACAAAGTTAGTGTTGATAGAAATGAGTTGAAGGCTACCATGGCCTATTTCTTGAATCCTCCTGTGGCTAGTGCTGCCCCATCTGTTTATTCAAATAGCGAGGTATATGGAAAATTTTCTCCCAGAAGTAATGCAAATAGCGGTTACGAACGCTCAATAGATTACAAATTTCATTGGCAAAATTTTAATCAAGATTGGGAACCTTGGTATGGAATGTTTGACTACGGAGATCAAAAAAATATATTCTTTAAAGACCAATGGATTCGATGGGAAAATAACGAACCAGCAATTGATTTTATGTATTGGATCCAATTCATGCGAACAGGTGACCCCGTTTACTATCGCGCTGCAGAAGCAATGAGTAGACACACCATGGATGTAGATAACGTACATTGGCCCAAAGACCCGGAATATTATGGCGATACAAATGATGCGATTGATTTTTGGAAAATCGATAATGCTACTTCCACTGCTTCAAAGGCATCCCCTTATTTGGGAATAGGAAGAAGACACGCTTCTCAACATTGGTCTGCACTCCTCAGCGCACATGTTTGGAATCAAGGCTGGATAGCTTCTTATTATTTAACTGGGTATCATCGAGGTCTTGAAATTGCACGATTAACGGCTGATTCCTTCTTACGCAGACAATGGGGAAATCATGGATTAACAGGGAGAAGATTGTATTTGTCTGTATGGAATCTCGTAGAAGCTTGGGATGCAACCAAAGACCCTAAATACTTAAAAGATTTAGAAGACCGTGTAGAGCGAATGCTTTATTTACAAAATGGTGCTGATCAATACGATAGCTTTGTTATTGATCGCTATGGGTATTCTCAGGTTTATGTATCCCATGGGTTGTATAAATATTATCAATTAACAAAAGATAATGCTGTTAAACAAGGGCTTATTAGACACGCTAGAGCGGTAAGGGATAATCCACCCTACAATCATGAATATGAGTCTTTACTCTCCACCATTCACAGTTTGTTAGTAGGGTATGAGCTTACGAAAGAGGAGAGCTTTTTAACGGTAGCCAAAATGCGTTCTAAATTGCTTCAATCTGATTCAGTTGAGAAAGACTTATATAGTTATGACACACAAAAATCGCTAGGAGATGCCTTGTTAAAGGCTTCTAGACTTCCCGACAATGGTGTGCTTACCAAACCCAGTGGGAGATTTATTTCCAATTGGAATGCTTTACAAGGTCTGCGTGTTTTTGGTTGGACGCATTTTTACAGTATACCTTGGTTAGAATATTGGTTAAATGAAGAAAAGAAATAAGCGTATTTTATTTAAGAGAAACGGGCTGATTGTTCTCTTTTTGTGGTCTATTTCCATATGGGGACAAAACGATTCTTCCCTTAAACAACAAATAGTATCCCATACCGATGGAGTGGGACTATGGTGGGCAGGTCACAATGGTTGGATCATTAAATCTAACGGCTTGGTTATTTCTACAGATATCCTTCTAAACTATGACAAAAGAAAACAGTCTCCGCCAATTAGCGAAGAAGAATTAGCCGAAATATTAGACGTTTCTTTTATTACCCATGGCCATAAAGATCATTTTGCCAGAAGTATTTCTAAAACTCTACTTGAAAAATCAAGTTGTATTTTTGTAATTCCTCAGAGCTGTATTGCTATCGCAAAAGAATTGAATATTCCACCAGAGCGGATCATCGTTGCTAAGCCTAGAGCACCTTTTGAGGTTTTAGGGGTAAAAGTTTCTCCACTTAGAGCCATTCATGGAAATTCAAATTTCGCGATATATTATAAGGCAAATCTTGAAGATTGTGGTTATGTTTTAGAAGTGGGTGGAAAACGATTTCTTCAGCCAGGAGACAGTTTCCTTTTAGAGGATCATCTCATGGAAAAGAATATTGATGTGCTTTTCTTTTCTCCTACTGAACACAATATGCACATTAAAAACAGCCTAACTTTAATTAATGAATTAAAGCCAAAATACATTTTACCACAACATCACTCTACAGTTGTCGTCAACGAAAGTACTTTTTTCTGGGCTAAAGGATACCACCGAGAAGTGATGAGTCAACTCTCACCAGCACTAAAAAAGCGATATTATATTTTAAAGCAGGGGGATAAAATTCAAATTGATTGAATTAGATGAGCCATCCATCTAAAAATAAAATCGCTTAAAGGTCTCTATTGCCTCATACTCAGACATGCCTAAAAAATTGTATTCTTTTGCGATTGACCTATTCATGTCAGAGGTTCTTAGTAAAATACTGTTATTGTCTTCTTCCAATACAAGCAATTGATCAATCTGGGATTGATGTTTGTGAATTAAAGAGATTTTATGGTTAACTTGAGATGGACTCATTGGAACGGCCATATTGATATCTTGCAGATCCCAATGCTCCAACCCTCCCCTATACATCCAAACCCAGCAATCTTTCATAAAGGGTTCTGACTGAAGTTCATTTATGGAGGATAAAAGAATTTCCCAACAAAAGCGTTGAGTTGAATGTGGGTCACCTAAATTTCCTGCAGCAAAAATCTGGTGCGGCTTGATCTTTTGAATGAGTGAAGAGATGACTTTTAGGTCTTTGTTATTGGGGTTATTTTTCTTTGTGATACCATTTTCATAAAAAGGCAGATTTAAAAAATGAACATTTTCTTTGGGGAGGTTTAGCAACCGAGCTGATTCTAGTGATTCACTGACACGAATAAAACCCTTTAATTCCCTCAAGGCGACAGAGTCTGTATGGCCATCTTTGGTGTTTAAAATCTCATCCTTTAATTGTTGAAAATTTGTTTGATTGGGTTCAATTTGTAAGTACACTTCAATGTATCTCAAAGCATGTTCATTTGAAACACCTCTGCTTCCAGAGGTTTGGTAGGCTATATGCACTTCATGTCCTTGCTCTATTAACCTAGAAATAGTTCCACCCATACTAATTATATCATCAACAGGATGCGGACTAAAAATCAAACTTCTTTTGGAAGAAGGGTTTGCCCTCTCAGGACGATTTTCATCTGAATATTTTGGTTTCCCACCTGGCCAACCGGTTATTGTTTTTTGCACTTGGTTGAACATCCAAATATTTAACTCATAGAAAGATCCGTAAGTGTTTATCAAGCCAGACAAACCATTCTCAGAATAATCTCTTGGAGTAAGTTTTAATATCGATTTTCCAACTCGTTTACACAACCAAAAAATCGCCTTTTTTGTTAGAACCTCTGTCCACTCACAATCTAAAACTAACCATGGGGTATTGATTCTGGTTAAATCAGCACTAGCTTCATTGTCAAGTATAAAAGTTACATTTGGGTGCTCTTGGAGAAAGGATGCAGGAGCAACTTCACTTATTGGCCCTTCAATTGTTTTGGCAACAACACTTGCTTTGTGATTTCCCCATGCGAGTAAAACAATTCTTTTGGCCTTCATTATGGTATTAATCCCCATGGTAATTGCTTTCTTAGGAACTTTTTCTACTCCATTAAAATCTTTTGCAGCATCATTTAAAGTCAGTGGATCAAGGGTTACCAATCGTGTGACAGAATTTCGATTGGAGCCTGGTTCATTAAACCCAATATGAGCAGTTCTTCCAATCCCTAAGAGTTGATAATCTAAGCCACCTAAGGAGGCAATTTTATTCTCATACATTTTGCAATAATCTCTAATTTCATCTGGAGTTAAGTCCCCTTTTGGAATATTTATCTGATCTTTAGGAATATCAATATGGTCAAATAAATGAACCCGCATAAAATGATGATAACTTTGCGCTTCTTTGGGAGAAATTGGATAATATTCATCCAGATTAAAAGTGACAACGTTTTTAAAACTTAAATTCTCGTTTTGATGAAGCCAAACCAATTCTTTGTATACGTCAATTGGTGAAGAACCTGTAGCAAGCCCAAGTACAAACTTTCGATCGACAGTTGTTTTAATAAGATGCGCTATTTCGTTGGCAACCAATTTAGAAGATTCGGTAGCGGAAGAATAGCTTAGATTGTGAATTTTTTCAAAACGGGTTTCTTGAAATTTACCAGGAGATTCATGATTTATTGCGTTTGTTCTTCCCATAAACTAAAGTATCTGTGATAATAAATTTAACATAAAATAAGCTAAATAAAACTATCCTACGGTTATTTTAACCTCAACAAAAAGTATTAGACGATTTGGAGTAGCCTAGACGGCTATCCCAAATCCAAATTTTCCAATAAATACTCCAATGGAACCAACGCCAGGTATTATTGGAAATTCTTCTGTTTGGGATCCATTTCCTGTGATGGTTTGTCCGTTTTCAGTATAGTTAAAGTTTCCTATGACATCAATCCTTTCTGGGATATCACCAATTTCATAGGCTAATTCAAAGCGGAAATAAGTTTACTTTAAAAAGCTTTCTGACGTGTTTGAAGATACCGCAAAAATCACCTACTCTTGGGTTTCGCTCGAGATAAGCTTTGTCTCCAGAAGTAGTATTGTTATCCCTATCTGTTATGATATGAGCCATTCTTGTATCTGTATAGATTTCCCCTCCTTTTACAAATGGTTTCAAAAAGTATCTTTTTTTATCTTATTCTAACTAATGATACATTTTAGTAACATTTATTTATTATTCATTTTACTATCTCAAGGAAATTTAAAATGATATTTGTTCAATATTTGTTTAGTTAATTACTGTGTGGTTAAGATGAAAACCAAAAAGATATTCGACAAAAATTCTAAAGACATTTTGGTAATCACACTACTTCTAATTTTCCCCTTCTCTATCTTCACCATTCCTTTATACCTCTCCAATAGAGGACTAAAAGGTTAGGTAAGGTATTGAGTTACTTAATCAATTAAAACTTTCACCTAAGCCCTCTAACAATTAGCAAGGACTGCTTCGCTCCATTTGTCAAGCGGAATGGTAAAAAGTAAAATACTTCTAGATAATAGAGTGTAAGTAATGATTAGTTATTAGTTTTCTTGACTCCATTTTCGAACACCAGTCACTTTACCCTCACGAATATAGTGACGTTCAAAAAAGCGATATTGTTCAACAGTACCGTCTTTTTTATAACGAGTTTCTGTAAATGGGAACATAACGACGGTTAGACTTTCGTCATATGATGGAACTACAGGGATTACATCATAAACATTACGTCTAATAGAATCATAAGGTTCATGCATCCCTTTGATGATTTCTATTGCAGTTGCAATATCAAATTCCAAACGATCTAATCCTTTCTCTGGATAGAAATAGATGCTGTCAGTAAAATGTTCTGTTGAAAGAAATGCGTAATCTTTATTGACAAATGCGTTGGAAAAATCGATGGCGAGTTGAGCATCTTCTTTACTACCAAAACGATATACTCCTCCTTTATTTGGGCCACTTAATATTTCTCCACCATTTACGTTTTCTACCATTACAGTTGCTGGTGTTGTTGTACACGACAACAATAGAAACAATGAAACTAAATAAGAAATTAAAAGGAGCTGTGAAATGCAATGTGAAATAATTTTATACATAATTAATGATTTTTGAGTCAATAAATGACCTTATTATAATGGTTTTAGATTCGATTATTTAGATTGATATGCTTTATATAAAATAACTCTTCTTCTTAGATCTCTGAGCTTGTTCATAGCGATCCCTTTCTCTCCTATATCTGATGTAGATACACCGCCCATATTAATTCGAATAAAATCAGGATAAGAATTGAACCAATCAATGGTAGTATGAGTGTAGTATATATCTGTTCCATAGTTGTCTAGTCTACGGTGAAAGGTCCAACCAACTCTTGGAGAATTTTTCGAAATAGACTTGGTTCCATTTACTTCGGCTTGCTCATATGACCCCCATTTATCGTCTTTGAGTTTCATAAAGTTTAACACCATGATATTAGCAGGTAAGTCAATGTCTTTTTTACTAATTGACTTTAAGTTATTCCACTTATGTCGATAAACTAGAGTTCTAACCTGATTGGCTTCTTTTTGAAAACGTCGCCAGTCTTCTTCACTTGTATTGATTTCTTTCAAAGGATCAAAATCTTCATCAACAACATCCTTGTTATCCATATCATAAATAAATGTGACCATGTGAGTAAAATCTTCCGATGGATTATGAATAACTTTCCACACAGAAAATTCAACAATATCACCGTTGTCTTTTCGAGCTTGATTGTAGGGGAGGAATTTCTCCTCAATTAACTTGTCATATGCCTCAATATCATCAGCTTTTATAAAGTGCTGATCATAAAGCAAAGAATTATTTTGAGAAAAGGCATAGACAGATACAAGTAATGCCGTTAGGAGTATTTTTTTCATTATAGATTGATTTATGGTGAAACTAAATTACAAAAATTATGGAAAAGTGGTGCATCAAGTCTAAATCATTATTAAATATGAAGCTTCTATAATATGGAATAATGGTAAATAATGTCTATCGATAATAAGAGATTGCAATTCTGGTGAAGCTTACAAAGCTATATATTCAGTAAACTATGATAAAATTACTTGACATCTAGGCTTAACTCATAAATGTTTATTCAGCTACTAAGTACAGTGGAAAATTTAGCTTATTACTAGGAGAATTTTAATTTTTTCTCAATGGCTAATATTATTTCATTAGCTATATCTTTCCCTGTTATGCTCTCAATACCCTCTAGTCCTGGAGATGAATTTACTTCCAAAAGTAATGGGCCTTTATTTGAACGAATAATATCTACTCCAGCAATATCTAATTTAAAAATCTTAGCCGCCTTGATTGCCAATCTTTTTTCTTCTGTTGTGACTTTAACTTTCTTAGCCAAACCACCTTGATGAATGTTGGAACGAAACTCTCCTTTTTTTGCTTCTCTCATTATTGAAGCTACTACTTTTCCATCTACAACAAAACATCTTATATCTTTTCCTTCAGCTTCTTTAATGAATTCTTGTACAAGAATATTTGCTTGCAAACTTTTAAATGCATTGATTACACTTTCTGCGGCTTTATTTGTCTCAGCAGATACAACTCCTTTCCCTTGAGCACTTTCTAATAATTTTACAATCAAGGGTGATCCTCCAACCATTTCAATCAAATCCTTTGTTTCAAGAGGTGATTTTGCAAATCCAGTTATTGGTATGTTAATACCATTTTTTGAAAATAACTGAGAAGAGAAAAGTTTATCTCTGGACTGAGAAATAGAAGAGCTTGAATTAACACAGTAAGTATTTATTGAATCAAATTGACGCAATAAAGCACAACCATAAAATGTCATACTAGGTCTTATACGAGGAATTACAGCGTCTAAGTTATCAAGAATTTTGCCACCCCTATACCTTACTTCTGGGGTTTGTGCATCAAGCTTCATATAACAATGTTGAATGTTTAGAAAATGAATTTCGTGACCCCTTGCCTCTGCAGCTTCAATTAATCTTTTATTACTGTACAGATTTTTATTTGAGGCCAATAGCCCTAAATTTAAACCAGATCTTTGCTTTATCAAATGTTTATACAATCCAAAAACTTCATGATCCATATTTTTGTCAATCATAAAGCTTTTTGAAGTATCTACTAAAAACCTATCTGTAAGAGCTTCTCTTCCTAACAACATTCTATATTCCATACCAGATCTTTCAGCAAGAGTTAACTCTATTTCAAAGGTGTTAAATCCAAGTTGTATAGGAGTTTTTATAACAAATCTTTTTTGGGATTCTCCAGATGAACTTTTTACAATTCTAGTATCGATTATCCTAGACTCGCAAGAGACAAATAAACTTAAGTTATCTTGAATAGGGTTTACATCAAAGGTTACCCACGGCTCACCTTTACGAACAATTCGTTTTATATTTTTGGCTTGGATAGAAGATGTTTTAGCACCTGAATCTATTCTTGCCTTGATTGCAGGTATATTTAAGTGGCTAATTTTTACCCACTCCTCACTTCCAATAATTAAATTTTTCATTAGGATATTTTGTCAATCAAAGCTATAAATTATAACAAAATAATTTCAAGTAATATGATAATTTAATATTGATTTAAACATTTACATCAAATTGTTTCAAAAAGTGAATTCAAAGGTTTCCTTACTTTAGGGAGAAACTGGCTGTCATCTTTTTCACTTCGATAGCCTATTGCCAATATCACCGTTGCTTTTAATCCCTTTTTTGATAAGCCCAAAATTTCATCATAAGCTTCTGGATCAAAACCTTCCATTGGGGCTGCATCGATATTTAATAATGCACATGCAGAAAGCGCATTTGATAAGGCGATATAGACCTGCTTCGCTGTCCAAATATCTTGCTTATCTGCTCCCATCTTTTCTATAATATTGCTTTTCATTTGATTGCCATACGCTTCAAAATTCTCAAGAGCAACAACATGTTTTCTTGCTTTTATAGCAAGATATTCATCAATATGTGTTGCTTTAACTTTTGCATAGCGACAGAAAATAAAAAAATGAGAAGCATTGGTCACTTGAGATTGATCATAGGATGCAGCCCTTAACTTTTTACGTAAGGCTTTATCCTCGATACTAAGAATCTTGTACAATTGTAAACCATAAGAACTCGCGGCTAATTGAATGGCTTGTTTTATTCTTGCGATATCTTGAGGTTGCACTTTTTTATTCCTATCAAACTTCTTTGTAGCATAGCGCCATTTCAATTGATTGATATATTCCATAGCTATTTTCCTTTTTGTGTATTAAAGGTATAATATTTAGTAGGCTATTCGACAAAACTGTAAAATTGAGTGGTTTAAAAAAGCGCAAATGTTTAATAATTTGTTGTATTTTTAAACGAATTTTTGCTGAATGAGAAGAAACTATATTAGAAAAGCAATTTTTACTGTTTTGATGCTGGCAACTCTTTGCCAAAGCTTCCCTACCTATCTCTTTGATGATGGCTTTCACGAGCTTGTTTCTCTAGAATTAGATATTGACTATGAAAATGAATCTGAAGGAGAAAACGAAGAGCAAAACAAAAAAGACCTCGAAGAGACCAAAAACAAGATTTATCCTAAAGAAATTCGATTTTCAATTGCAAAATTTGGCTTAAAAAGCAACAATTACTTTAACCAAAATAATTTCAGTAATCATAAAACTGAAATCCATTTACCCCCTCCCCGGACAGTTGTGTAATTTTTTTAATAGCTGTTCCCATTTCATTTTATTTTTTTAAAAACAGGTGCTTTATAAAAAAAGTGCCACAATCTTATATTATGAATCAAAATAATTTATTTCAAAATTTAAAATCAGATATTCCTGCGAGTATCGTAGTGTTTTTTGTGGCCATCCCGTTATGTCTAGGAATTGCTTTAGCCTCTGGCGCGCCGCTTATTTCTGGTCTAATTGCTGGGATCATTGGAGGAGTTATTGTAGGAGCTATTAGTGGCTCTCAAGTAGGAGTAAGTGGTCCAGCGGCTGGATTAGCTGCCATTGTACTTACAGCTATTGGGGATCTAGGCTTTGAAAACTTCTTACTTGCTGTAGTTTTAGGTGGACTAATTCAACTTGGCTTTGGTGTTGCAAAAGCTGGGGTAATTGGTTATTATTTTCCTAGTTCTGTTATCAAAGGAATGTTAACAGGGATTGGTTTAATTATTATTCTAAAACAGATTCCTTATTTCTTTGGATTAGATACAAACAAGGGCGGAGATTTCTTTGCTCAAATTAGCTATGGATCTACTTTGATTGCAACAATTAGTATGGGAATCTTACTTTTATGGGATTTAGTTTTAACTAAAAAAGCTAAAATTTTTCAACTAATCCAAGGGCCTTTAGTCGCTGTAGTCGTCGGTATTATTTATGTCACTACCACAAAGGGAGACGCCGTTTGGGGCGTAGCTTCCAGCCAAATGGTAAGCGTCCCAATAAATGTTGCTGATTTAGACTTTATTGTTTTACCCAATTTTAGTGCTATTACGAATATCAACGTTTGGATAGTAGCCTTTACAATCGCTTTAGTAGCGAGTTTAGAAACTTTGTTGTGTGTTGAAGCTACAGATAAAATTGACCCTGAAAAACGTGTTACACCAAAAAACAGAGAATTAATTGCCCAAGGTATCGGGAATATCGCTTCTGGAATGATTGGAGGTTTACCCGTAACGCAAGTAATTGTTCGTAGTTCTGCCAATATTCAATCTGGTGGAAAAACTAAAATGGCTGCTGTAATTCACGGGATACTTTTAGTTGTTTCTGTGGTAACGATTCCTTTCTTACTCAATATGATACCATTATCTGTATTAGCCGCTGTCTTATTTATTGTGGGATATAAACTGGCTAAACCAGCCTTGTTTAAAAGTATGTATCAATTAGGATGGAAACAGTTTATTCCTTTTGTGATCACTATCGCAGGGATCATATTTACAGATTTGTTGATTGGAATTGGTCTGGGAGTACTCTTCGGAATTTTATTCTTGTTGTATGATAGCTATAAAAATTCACATTCAATGATCCACCATGAAATGGAAAATGGAAAAGAGATTGTTAAAATGGAATTAGCCGAAGAGGTAACCTTTATCAATAAAGCGCCAATTTCTTATGAATTAGATAATTTACCACTAGAGGCAGAGTTGGAAATAGATGTGACAAAAACCAAATATTTGGACAACGACATCATTGAAATCATAAATAATTTTCTTGAAAATAGTGAAGAAAAGAAAATTTCAACAAGACTTATTACCGAAAAAGGAGCATTGGAGAACCCAAAAGACATTTCTCGTGTACTCCAACTATAATAATTTTATTTAATATCTTAAAAGAGGTCTTTTTAGACCTCTTTTTGTTATTAGGTTGGTCATTTAGGAACAAATCCAGTAACACATAAATTCTTTAACATAGGGTTGGTAAATCTACCAAAATTAATATCTGTATGTGCTATGATATAGAGAAATCGATAAAAATTGATTTTACTTTTATTTAAAAGTTATGAATTAAATATGGGGGAACAATTATTTATTTGTACTGCAGGGGTAGAATCTTCTAGAAATAAAGATAAACAAGGGTTTATGCCACACGCTTTATTTAAAAAATCTAAGTAAAATATTCGATCACTTTTCTTCGAAAGGCTTTAATACTGTAGCATCTGGTGCATGAATTAAAAAAGCATCATAGGCCTTCTTATACTTATATAAAATACGTTTGACAGCACTGGTGCTACAACCAAATTTTTGAGCCAGTTGTTTAATGCTATGATATTCTCTTGAAGATTCACGAACTATATCCCAAGAGGTAATTTTTGATCTTGTTTTCATATTATAAAGGTACTTCAAAGAAAATTTATACCTTAGTTCACATGAGACTAATTGTCGAAAGCCCCGCTCCTCATCTTCAAGAAAGCCTTTCTTACTATAAAAAAATTGGTTTTCAATGCACTGTATGGCAAAATGCTTACTTATGCCAAGCCAAAAACCTCACTGTTTTTCTCAATCCAGACCCTTATAGTCGGCTATGAATTAACTTATTTGGAGCACAGCAAGAAAAGACTACGTTCTGCCCAAGTGGCACTTGGATAAAAGAGCGGATAGAAAATATCAAAGATCCCAACTTTGATTCAAACAGTTTGCTAGGGAATTATGCCGGGATTTGCATCGAAACCCTTGACATAGAAGCTTCTTTTATTTTTTGGCAAGCCAAAGGGTTTAAAGGAAATTTTGACCCTAATGCGAGTTGGTGCAGTCTTAAAAACAAAAACGACGACAGCCTTAGTTTTCTCAAAGCAAACAGTTGCCCGCATCTTTTCACTAACCCCTCTTTGGCCTTTTTTAATGGCCCAAAAAACAGTGAGATTATTCAAAAAATCAAAGCAATAGACCTTCCTATAAAAAAGAAGTCATTTTTGGAGAAGAAACCCTTGCAGATAACCTTATTTTAAATGACCCCGGGGGATTGGGGTTTTTTATTTTTAATGACTAAAAGATCTAGGTAAAAGTTGAGATTACCCGCAATTATTTATTTATTTTTATATAAATAAATTTAACTATGAGTAATCCAGTATTTGAACAACTACAACAAAAAGCAAACGATTCTGAAGCAATCGGCGGAACATTAAAATTCGTTATCGATGATCTTAATGTTTACGTTGACGGAACAGGAAATAATAATGTTGTTTCTGAAAGTGACGAAGAAGCAGACTGTACCATTATCACTTCTGCCGAAACTTTATTAGAATTACAAAGCGGGGATTTAAACCCTATGATGGCCGTGATGGGCGGTAAAGTAAAGATTGCAGGTGACATGGGATTAGCCATGAAAGTGCAATCGTTAATGAGCTAAACATTACGTTCTTATCGTTTTGTGAGGGATTGAATAAAACCCCTTTTCACATACTATATCACGTTAAAAAGCGTTAATGTATAAAAGTTACTTACTATAATTATGTTGTTTCGGAAAAAATTTGGACTATGGAATATTAAGCTTTTGATGGTTTTTTCTATTGTGTTTTGTATCAAAGACGATGGAATGGGCCCAAAAGAACTCCATCAATATTTCCTTGACAACAGCCCAGTAAAAGTATCCAAACACATTGGAAAGCTTGAGCGATTTAAAGAGGGCCTCCCCCCAGATCGCTTTAATGAAGAGATTTATGATCTCACCATGAATCCATCTACTGGTGCACCTGATTATCAAAGTAAACTTCAAGTTCAACAACAAATAATTGAACGTTCTCGATTTAAAATAGGTGCTGTACCAGGACAAGATGCTGATAGCCCGTGGTATACAATAGGACCTGATAATGAGGCCGGTCGTTCACGTGCTGCGCTATTTGATCTTGCTGATACTGCAGATTATAACCGTGTTATCGCCGGTGGAGTTAGTGGCGGATTATGGGAAAATACTGATATAACCGATTCAAGTAATCCTTGGACACGTGTTACAGGTGTTCCTGGTAATCTTGCAGTGAGTATTATTATTCAAGATCCTACTGACACAAATGTAATGTATGTAGGAACTGGAGAATCTTATACTACTGGTGATGTAACCGGAAATGGTATCTACAAGTCCACCAATGGAGGTATTAATTGGATTAAAGTTTTTCCAAACTCATCAACCACAACATCAACTATAAATGGAGGACAAGTTGACGTTGAAGGTTATTTCTATATTAATGATCTTGCAATTTGGGACCATGATAATAATCCTGCTACTCAGGAACATATTTACGCTGCGTTAGGTGAAAGTTTTCACAGTAAAATGAATCAAACCTTTAAGGATTTAGCTATTTATGGACTGTATCGTTCAACTGATGGTGGAATAACTTGGAGTCCAATATCAGTTAAACACCCAGATAATGGCGCTGTTGAAGAACATTTTAATGACATTGATGTTCAAGAAGTTTCAAATCGCCTTTGGCTTTCTACGACAAGTTCGAGTTACAACTTGAACGGAGGAAATTTTTACTTTGCAGAACCAGATGGAACGTCAAGTATTACTAGAGTTAATCCAACTTGGACAACAACTCCTACAAATATTCGGAGAACAGAAATTGCACCTAGTGCAACAAACACAGATACGCACTACATTATTGCTAGTGTAAATAATGAAGCAAATCTTTACAAAACCACAGATAACTTTGCTTCAATTACTTCATTAAATGAACCTCAAGATGACGAAGACGGTATGTCTCCAACGGATTTTACCCGCGGTCAATCGTTCTATGACCTTGAAATTGAAGTAGATCCAACAGACGATGATATTGTATACGCGGGGGGAATTAACTGGCATAGAAGTAACGATGGAGGGACAACATGGGAGCAAATTACTAAGTGGAATAATTCACCTACTTGGTTTCCTAATGTTACAAACATATCTGTTTCCCATGCTGATCAACATGGGCTCTATTTTAGACCTAATGCACCTGATGAGGCAGTAATTGTAAATGACGGTGGAGTAGCTTATACAACCTCACTTGCGCAAGCTACAAATACAGCTACATTTTCTGATCGTGAAGATAATTTTGTTACAACTCAATTTTACCGTGTCGCACAAACCCCAGATGATTTTGCAGGTAATGATCTAATTTTAGGAGGAACACAAGATAATGGAACTTATCAGTTAAGCAATCCAAACCAATCTTTGACAGCAGCAACTTCAATTCAAGGAGGAGATGGTGCTGCGACTTTCTTTGACCAAGAAGGTGGAGACTACAGCATTTCAAATTACATCTACAATAACAGTATAACGCGAATTGATTATGACGCTTCTGGAAATCGCGATATAGGAAATTGGTGGGGAACTAATTTATCTGATAATCTTAGTATACCTGATAATGAGGGAAGTTTTATCAATCCTGCTGCTTTAGACTCATACAATGATGTGTATTTTTCAAACGCTGGAAATGATGTTAGAGTAATTACAGATTTAGATGGCACACCTAGTACATTTAAAATAAATAATGTTAATACTGGTAGTGACTATGTAACTGCATTAGAAGTATCTAGGCATACTACTAATACAACAACCTTATTTGTAGGATTAAGAAGTGGAGAATTAAAAAAAATAACCAATGCTGGTGTAGATGGAGGAGCAACTATCTTTAGTATTCATAATCAGGTTGGTAGTATCTCTGATGTTCACATTGGAGAAACAGAAGATGATATATACCTCACTTACTATAATTATGGTATAAATGGAAACGTCATGTACTCTAGTGATGGTGGGGCAAATTGGAGTAATAAAGAAGGTAACCTTCCAGACATTCCTGTTTTTTCAATTCTGCATAATCCGTATGAAGAAGACGAGGTCATTGTCGGAACAGAATTAGGTGTATGGAAAACAGATAATTTTACAAACGCAAGTCCTAACTGGACTGTTGCAGAAGAAGGGATGAGTGATGTCGCTGTACATGACATGGTCTTTAGAGGACCTTCGGCCGCAAATAATCGTGTGGTTGCTGCGACTTATGGGCGTGGAATATATGTGGGTTCATTTTCTTCCAATTCAAATCCACCTGTAACAAATACAGACAGTATTACGCTAGTAGAGGGTGGAACTGCAACTACAACAACAGCTGGGGTAACTTCTGTTTTAATCAATGATACAGATGTAGAAGGAGATGCCTTAACAGCAGATTTTACCCAAGGACCTTTCAACGCTGCAGGGGCAGGATGGGCATACTCTAGTACAGGATCATTCACCTATACCCATGATGGTAGTGAGACCACTACGGATACTTTTGTTTATCGAGCTTATGACGGAACCACTTATGGAGACACAGTCACTGTTACCATTAATATTACTCCAGTCAACGATTGTCCTACTGTAGATAATCCAATTGCAGATATTACTGCTATGGAAGACGATCCAGATACCGTTTTAGACCTTTCAAATACCTTTGGAGATGTGGATAATGCTATGATTACCATTACCAATGTAAGCAATACTAACACCGGTCTTTTAACCGCTACCTTAAACACCAATACTTTAACCCTAGATTATATCGATAATGAAACGGGAATGGCGACTATTACCATAGACGTCACTGATGGAATTTGTATTGAACAAGAAACTTTTGTAGTAACTGTTGTCCCACAAAATGATCCCCCAATAACAAATACAGACAGTATTACGCTAGTAGAGGGTGGAACTGCAACTACAACAACAGCTGGGGTAACTTCTGTTTTAATCAATGATACAGATGTAGAAGGAGATGCCTTAACAGCAGATTTTACCCAAGGACCTTTCAACGCTGCAGGGGCAGGATGGGCATACTCTAGTACAGGATCATTCACCTATACCCATGATGGTAGTGAGACCACTACGGATACTTTTGTTTATCGAGCTTATGACGGAACCACTTATGGAGACACAGTCACTGTTACCATTAATATTACTCCAGTCAACGATTGTCCTACTGTAGATAATCCAATTGCAGATATTACTGCTATGGAAGACGATCCAGATACCGTTTTAGACCTTTCAAATACCTTTGGAGATGTGGATAATGCTATGATTACCATTACCAATGTAAGCAATACTAACACCGGTCTTTTAACCGCTACCTTAAACACCAATACTTTAACCCTAGATTATATCGATAATGAAACGGGAATGGCGACTATTACCATAGACGTCACTGATGGAATTTGTATTGAACAAGAAACTTTTGTAGTAACTGTTGTCCCACAAAATGATCCCCCAGTAGGAAGCCCAGATGTCATAAATGTGATGGAAGGCGGAACAGCTACAACAACGACTGCCAATAACAGTTCTGTCCTAACAGATGATATCGATACAGAGAATGATCCCTTAAGAGCAACACTTGTTGCAGGATCTGGTCCCTTCCATCATCAGGGCGGGTTAGGATCTTTTAGCCTTAGTTCAAGTGGAACATTTACCTACCAACACGATGGATCAGAAACAACAACAGATACCTTTGATTATAACCTTTCAGACGGTTTTTCTAATGTCACAGTAAGTGTAACCATCAATATTACTCCTGTAAATGATTGTCCCATTAATAGCACTCCTACCCTTGATATTATTGTCGATGAGGACGACCCAGATACCCTTATAAATTTTAACGATGTGTTTTCTGATGCAGATCTACTTCCCATGCCAAATAGCCTTAGTTATATTGTTACTCATACTAATGCATCATTAGCAACACTTACTCTTGATACATCAACCCTAACTATAGACTATCAAGATAACCAATCTGGAAGCATGGTTGTAACTGTAACGGTAGATGATAACGCAGGTTGTAACACAACTATAGATGTATTTAATATTACTGTAATTAGCGTCAACGATATCCCTAAAACAGTTACAGACACTATTTCAGTAGATGAAGGAGGCACGGTTACCACAACTACGGCTAACAATAGTTCACTACTTGATAATGATAGTGATATTGACGGACCTAATCCCATTGAAATGCAAATTGTTAGTCCGCCACAGTTTGGAACTTTTGCATGGTCTGGAACAGGAACGTTTACTTATGTTCACGATGGTTCAGAAACAACAACAGATAGTTTTTCTTATCGTGCATTTGATGGACAAGATCAAGGAAATACTGTAGTGGTACTTATCAATATTAATCCGATTAATGATTGTCCACAAAATACAACATTTAGAAATACAGTAATTAACGAAGATGATGGTGGATTGGGCTACCCTATTGCAACTTTAGATACTTCTGATCCAGACAATTCTTATCCATTAGCATCTTATACCGTTACTTACACTAATGCAAGCATTGCTACAGTAACCTTTGACCCTGCAGTAGGAGATCCTTCTTTCCAACCTATACCAAATCAAAATGGAACTATGACCGGTACGGTTACTATTAGTGATGGAGATCCTTCATGTACGCTAGAGGTACCCTTCCTGCTTACAATCCTACCAGTCAACGACTGCCCAACACTTGATAATCCCATTACAGATATTAATGTAAATGAAGATGCACAAGATCAATGGATAGACATTCAAAATACTTTTTCAGATCTTGAGAGTACAACACTAATTTATACTGTGTCATCAAACGATCCGTCTATCGTAACAGCTTCACTAACTACAACAAGTATCATCCTTGATTTCCAAGATGATGCAAATGGCAATGCAACCATAGTTATTACAGCCTCAGATGGAGATATAAATTGCACAACAGACGATTTATTTGATGTTACTATCGCATCAATTAATGATGGACCAACAACTAATCCAGAGGTTATTAGTGTAGTCAATGGAGGGACCGTAGTAACTTTAAACGATGGAATTACCACCTCCGTTTTAGACAATGATAGCGATCCAGAGAACAATCCAATTACAGCCCAACTAGTCACTACTTCGGTTAATGGAACGCTTATCTTAAATGCAAACGGGACCTTCTCATATACTCATGATGGTTCTGCCACCTCAACAGATACATTCTTCTACAGAGCCACAGATGGATTTATTGCTGGAAATACAGTGAGTGTAACCATTTATATAAACAATCCACCAGTAGCAGTTACAGAGACCATTGCTGTCTTAGAAGCAGGAACAGCTACGACACTTAATGACGGAGTTACTACTTCTTTACTGGCTAATGATACAGATGGTGATGGAGACCCACTTACTGCTGTTTTAGTAACCAACCCAACCGAGGGAACACTAACACTAAATCCCAATGGAACATTTACCTATGTTCACGGGGGTGGAAATTTATCTTCAGATAGTTTCACTTATAGTGCGAATGACGGAAAAATATCAGGAGCTCCAGTCACAGTGAGTATTACCATAACGGGTACTAACGATCCCCCTATCGCCAGTGGTGATAATATTATTGTTCCGTTAGGGGGTACAGCAACTACACTTGACAATGGACAAAGCAGTGTCTTGGCAAATGATAGTGACCCCGATGGGGATGTTTTAACAGCCACCTTAGTCTCCTCTCCTAGTTTTGGGACACTCACATTAAACCCAGGAGGAACGTTTAGCTATGTTCAAGATGGCACCTTAAATGGTGGTGACTCGTTTACCTATCGCGCTAGTGATGGAACATTGACCAGTAGTATTACCACAGTGAACATTAATTTGAGTTGTAGCCCCTGTACAGAGAGCATCATCGAAGCAGGACCAAATGGTGTATCCTTTAGCTATTCTGACTGTTTGTGTAAAACCATTCGGGTTTATGTTCCTAAAGGGAAGGCCTATACCTTCTGCCATTTGGATGGAGATATCACAATTAACGCAGGGAGTTATACATTGATTACTTCTAAGGTGTGTAATTAATCAAATTACCATTTACATCAAAAGTTGAATAGGAGAGATTAAAGTACCTTTATCATAAGTAATGGTTTCTTTGAGCTGTCATTAGGATGAAATTTTTCCTAATTGTCTTCACATTGACCTTCTTGCTGTTCTTCTGCAGAAAGTTGAGGGTCAACTCCAGAGTTGGAGCTGCAGGATAAAAGAAGAAAAACTAAAAGGGTAAGAAAGTGTGGAATATAGCTTTTATAACAGTATAGGTTTATATAAAATTACAGACTCTACTGGAATAGAATGTTAAAAATGTCTAAATTTAAACATCACAGATTGCTATGGCTTTTTTTAAAGAGGCAATAGGATTTGGGTTAGTTGGAATAAATTCTTGTGCAACATATCCTTTATATCCTGTTT
>JBMYNN010000003.1:0-100145 GCA_049598335.1 Flavobacteriaceae bacterium | reverse complement strand
TATTTCCTTGACTCACTCCTTCTTCAATTGCCATCATATAATGAATCCCTCCATACAAACGAGAAATTGCTGCTTCTTCAGAAGCATGAATAAAGGATTTAAACGAACGTACAGGAAGACCATAGGCTAGTTCTGTTGAATCGTCAAAAGCAAAATTTTCTCCGTATAATTTTGTTAATACTACCGCAGAAGCCCTTGATATAACCGAGTGCCCGCTGGTATATTCTGGAAAAGGTGGCGTTTGTAACAAGGGCAACCATTCTTCGTCATAATGCTTATTGATCAAAGTCTCTGGCCGTACTACAAGGGTATTCCATTTTTCATCCCAACAGCTAATAAAGGCATCAAAAAGGGCTACACTAACATGGGTATAGGCGTTAATGGTTTCAGCAAAGTCGCTTTTCGCCTTTCGGGTAGCAATTCCTGTAATGCCGATCCAATGACCTCCTGGAGTGATTTTTTTTGTGGCAAACATGGCATGCCCTCTGTGGTGGGTAACATAGGGATTACAATCCCAAAATTTTGCAATTTCGATTTGCTCTTCTGTTAAGCCCTCACCTATTTCAAATACTTCTTGTAATTGAGTTTGAAATGGACTTCCTTTTGTTAAATCAAAAGCTAGAGGCGCTTTAGGCGGGTATTGATTTGCCGAATCAAGTACCAGCGTACGAATCTTGTTCCAGTGAGGTTCTATCCCGTCCATATAATCGGGTGGAGTAGGTTTCCAAAACTTTTCTTCTTCTAAAATGGTGTATTTAGGATAGGTGCGTGTTTGGTTATACATGTCTTTGTTTGCCCAAGCCAAGATATGCTCTGCTACACTTTGGGCGTAAGCTTTGGAAGCTTTGCGAACCGATCGCGGTATGCCCATATCCCTCACTTTTTGATCTAATTTTTCTTGAAAGGCCTCCATTTTATCCTCAGAAAAAATCAAGGCTTTCCCAATGTTGTTATAGGCATACAAAGCGGCTAGTTCTGGATTAGCCTTTGCGAGTATTTTAGGAGATTCTTTTAGCCCTGCTAATTGACCCGCAAGCGAATTATACTGCTCGGGGTTTGCTTGTGCCATGATTTCATAAGCCGCTATAGTGGGATACATATATACCCTTGAGGCGACTGGAGGGGAAAAAATATCATAGACAATGATGTCTGTCAAATTTTGAACTGACTGGTGAAATAATGAAGGATTCTCTAGTTGAGATAAATAGCCTTTATTTTCCTTACATGAAAGGGCTAAGAAAAAAATAAGTAGGAATAAAATTCGGTTCATCTTTTATTTGATTTATTGATAGAAAAATAGATTTCTGACTTCCATTTTGTTTGTTCGATTCCTCCAAAGGGACTATCATAAAATACTTCTACAATAGGAAGTTTAGGTTTCAAGTTATTGGTATATTTAGCCATATAGTCATACCAACCACGATGAGTTTGGCTATAATTTCCGTAAAAAGAGGTGACTTCTCCAAATATTTTTGGTTTAAATGTAATAAATAAACTATTATCATCAACATTCGTTAGAGTACCCTTTTCTAGAGGAAAACAGAAATCAAAACGCATTGTTTGAGCTATTAGATCGATTTCATTAATATACAATCTTGGAGGGGGTTTTTTCCCTTTGGGCAAGTAGCTGGAAAGAAACGAAATAGTTTTATTCATTTCATTTGCTTTATCCTCAATTCTAGAAGTTATACTTGCACACAAACAAGTTTGCCCAAGTAATGTTGCTTGTAAAGGCTGTTCCCATCGGTAATCCTTTGAAGTTTCTGAGAGTTTTAAATTAAAAGAATTCAGCTCATTGATAATGGCTTTTACCTGAACTGATTCCCCGAACAACATAGCAATCTTTTCAAAAAATCTATTTTTTGTAAAAACAGCATTAACTTCAACCTTTGTTTTTCCCTCATTATCCTGAGCAAGATGCCAAACATAGTGATAAGTTGCTTCATCTTTTGGACGTGAGGAAAATGATAAATGATTTTCTTTTTGCCCTATAAATTGAGTTGATTCATGATTAATTTCGATGAAATGATAAATTATCCACGGCGTATTATTTGTTTTAAAACGCACCTTATAATCAAATGGCATTAAGCCAAAATAAATAATGGCCGCTGTCAAAATAACTCCTCCGCTAATGAGTCCTATTTTGCTTCTTTTATTCATGAAATTTTCACTCATTTATAGGGTAAAATTGAATGGTTAAATTTTTTGCAATAATCATGAGGTATCTTTTTCCAGCCAAGGTTATAGCAGTAAGCTGTCGAATATCTTCATGTAGTAATGGAATTCCTAGTTTTGTGAGTTGCTTAACTTGATCTAGGTCCTTAAAGATTATTGGAGGCTGACTTTTCCAAACCCCTTGATAAGGCGGTAAATCGGTTTTTGTTCCTGCAACGATTAAATGTTGATCATCTCCTATTTTTATGGGAGAAATAACGCGTAATGGACCCCATTGAAAAATTCCACTAAAGGGATGAAATTTATATCCCATTGTTGTCTTTTCAAAATAGCCACTTTTCAATTCATCTACCATTGAAAGTTCAGCTTTTTGTAAAGACTTACTCCCAATTACTTTTTCAATAGCAACACCCGCAAAATCAAAATAATTGTTAAATCGCTTTCTTATATAACTTTGAAGTTGACCTTGTAATTTATCCTTGCTATCAATTGGATAATATGCCCCTTGTTTTGCCATCGCTAAAATAGTTTCTGATTGACCATTTGCGTCAAAATCATTTCGATACATTTTTAACGGATATTTAGAACTTGCCTTAAACTTAGTGTTAAGGCCCACATTGCCTACAACAATGTCTAAATCACCATCTTTATCCACATCAAAAGGAAAGGTGCTTTGCCACAATCCTTTAGGAAAATTGATTAAATGCTCTTGACTAACATCTTCAAACACTCCCTTATTATTTTGGAATAAGCGTGGATGGTCCCATTCTGCAACTACCCAAAGATCACTGTCGTTATCATTGTCAAAATCAATAAAAGTTGCATCGGTAACTAAACCAAGTGCTTTAAATCTATCTTCTTGAACTATGTGAAGTTTTCCAGCATCATTTAACAATAGGTAAGAAGTCGCCTTTTTACCAAATTCTCCGCTTACAGCACGTGAACCAATAAAATAGTCGGGGTCACCATCAGCATCAATATCTGCCTCTCGGATAACAGATCCTGTATGATAATAGTTTGGCAAAACACCAGTTGTTTTTTCAAAATTACCATTGCCATCATTTTTATACAATCGATCATTTAATTGAGGTGCTTTTCCTGTGTATTCTCCACCCCCAGAAATTACAAATAGGTCTAAATCTCCATCTCCATCATAATCAGAAAAAAGTGCATCTACATCTTCATACCTGCGCTCTTCTTCAAAAAGTACTGAGGTCTTCTTTATAAAACCTTTTTCGCTACCAAAAAACATTTGCCCTGCTTCCATTTTAGGCCCTCCAATATAAATATCTTCATATCCGTCAGTATTGACATCTGCAATAGCAAGCGCAGGACCTTCATCGGTTATTCCATATGGCATTAATTTTTCGCGATAAAACTGCGGGAAGTAGTTCTCCTTGAAAATCGTTTCAATTCCAAGTTTCTTTGGCTGATCAAATAAAGTAGAAACAGATTGGTCGTTAATCTGGTTCCTCTTTTTTGAATTATCGTACACAATGGTTAAGTGACGATTAACATCAACTTGATTAAATTGCTGAATATTCCCATTTGGCCAAACAACTTTTAATGAATCAATATTAGCTTTTTCTAAACCAAAATACATTTTGGGAGGAAGACTAGATTGATAGCCCCTTGTTGTATGCAGTTGACGGTAATGTGTTTTACCCTCACTGTAAATGTAGGCTTTAGCACCTATACCAAAGGGATTGTTTTCTTGCCCTTTAAATTCAAGACTTATATAGTGATTTCCTAGCTCATTTGCCTTGTTTTCCATTAAGGTCGCTGGGCTATTAACATTATTAATGATGATGTCTAAATCACCATCTTGATCTAAATCTGCCACTGCAGTACCATTGCTGAGTGATGGTATATTCTCCAGCCAAGTTGATGAGCGATCAATAAATTTCAAATGCTCACTACCTTGAAACAGTGCATTAGCTGTCTCCCCTGTGGGCATTTTTTCAAGTACTTTTTCATCTAGTGATTTTGTAAGTTCTAATTGGGTACTAATTTCTTCTGAGGAAACAAACTTAATATAGTCTGCATCATTTGGACGCCGAAGTATTCCATTTGAAATGAATATATCTTGATGACCATCGAGATCAAAATCTGAAAACAAGGCTGACCAACTCCAATCCGTTGCATCTATTCCACTGTATTGAGCAATTTCGAGGAATTTCCCACTCGGTGTATTTAGCTGAAGGTGGTTGCGTGGAAATTGATCGACATAGCCTAAACGTCTTTTTTGATTCAACATGTTGATTGTCATATTTCCGGATGACATTTTTAGTGCTTTTTCATCTTCGGGGAGCATGTCTAAAGAAATAATATCTGGATAACTATCGTGATTAATATCAGCGATATCATTACCCATTGAAAATTGACTTGTACTACTAAGATAATTTTTAGCTTCTTCTTTAAAATGACCATCCTTTTGATTCAAATAGAGATAATCGTCTTCAAAAAAATCATTGCTGACATAAATATCGTCCCAACCATCTTGATTGATATCAGCTACACTCACGGCTAAACCATAGCCAGTGCCTTTATAATTTAATCCTACCTCGAGGGTAACATCAATAAATCGACCACCATCATTTTTTAGTAGTTTATCCATGCTCATTGTATTGGACACCCCTTGACGCTCATAATTACTGTAGTTCGTTGCGTTATGCAAGCCGTGATTAAGGAGATAAACATCTAAATCACCATCTCTATCAAAATCAAAAAAAGCTGAGCTCACAGAATAATTTTGTATGCCTAAACCATAGGCAATGGCTTCTTCTTTAAATGTACCGTCTTGTTGATTTATATAGAGTTCATTATATCCTTTAAATCCATGAATTCCAGTAACAGCGCATACATAGATATCTAACCAGCCATCATTATTAATATCGACCATACTAACTCCTGTTTGCCAGTCAGAGCGCCCTTCAACTTTTGCCTTTTTAGTGATATCCTCAAAGCGAAAATTGCCTTTGTTTTTATACAGTTTATTTTCAAAACGATTAGAAATAAAGTAAATGTCGTCTAGTCCATCATTATCAATATCGCCCACTGCAACTCCTCCTCCATTATAATAATACATATAGTCAAGAATACTAATCGACGCATCATCTTTTATGTCATTTTGAAAGTCAATCCCAGATTTTTCTTGCGGTATAATCTCAAGAAGATAGTTATTCTTGTTACATGCTATCAAAACAAAAAAACAAATAAAAAAAAGGGACCTATTTAATTTTTTCAAGTGCATAAACTTTTGGTTTGGCATTATTGATTCCAAATATTATTTTTGTTTTATCAGGGGAATTAAGTTGTACCGCATCTCGAACGGTACCTCTTACTTGTAACCCTGATTCACGATAGGGTATCCACTTAAATTCCCCTTCTTCTGTGCCCAACAATAATTCTCCATAACCTGCATCAAGTTTCCCAAATTGAGGTTTAAGATTGTCTTCGCCCCCCGCTAAAAGAACATCTGTATATCCATCTTGATTTACATCTAAGACTAGACCCGTATTTACACTATTCCATTGTACTTGTTCTGGTAATGGACGAATTTCAAATTGTCCTTCAGCTTTTAAAAAAACTACTACTGATCGTGACTCGTTAACTTCTTTAATCAATGAGCTGTTTATTAGCTCTTTAGAGAAAAGATCTGCAATGCTTTTTTTAGCATAATCAGTATACTTAAGGTTTTCCTTTTTGATTTTAGTGATTTGAGCCGCTAATTCATTTCGAATATGTATGGGATAATCTTTCCCTTGAATTTCTCTAGTAAAGATTTGATCTAAGTTGCCATTTTGATCAAAATCATTAATGTAAACTTTGGCTGTGCTATCAGCAGTTCCGGTATAAACAGAGTTAGTCCCTTTATTTCCTAAAATAAAATCTTCTTTACCGTCCTTGTCAAAATCAGCTACAATGATGGTATTCCACCAGCCTGATATTTGCGTTAAATTTGTTTCTACTTTCTCCATGTAAAGGCCTTTATTTTCAAGTATTACAGGAGACATCCACTCTCCTACCACCAGTAGATCTTTTCGTTCATCTCCTACAAGGTTGATCCATTTTGCATCGGTAACCATTCCTAGCTTGCTTGCATCGTAGCCTTTTAGCCCTGTTACATCTTTAAATGTACCATCTCCAGTGTTTTCTAATAGAACAGAAGTTGGGTTAATTCCATAGGTGCCCAAAGCAGATCTGTTTCCAACAAAAATATCTTGATCTCCGTCTTGATCCATGTCATAAAAAGCTAAAGTACTTGTATTAGAAAAATAACTAGGTAAAGCGTTTAATCCTCTAGAAAATTGACCTGTTCCGTCATTTAAATAAATACGGTCTTGTAACCATTGCTTTGAACGAGAAGCATCATTTCCTCCAGAGCCCACGAATAAATCTAAATCTTGATCTTGATCAAGATCCACAAATAATGCAGCCGTATCCTCATAGTCTTTATCATCAATAAAGAATAAGTTGTTTACTTCACGAAATGAACCATTGGCTTGTTGCAAATATAATTGTGCAGGGGTTCCTGCTGCATTCCCCATATAAACATCTTCTAGCCCGTCATTGTTAACGTCACCAACTGCTATCGCTGGCCCCTCTCTAGAGAGCATTTTTGGGACTAATATTTCTTTATTATAGTCAACATAATTATTCTCGATATGATTTGAAAAATCATGGGCTGTATCATGAAAAAATCGTTTTTTAATTGGGTTTATTTTAGTTTCGTGCTTTTCACTTGCATCTTGAATCGATAAACGCAGTGTTTGATTAGCCTGAATCGCGTATTCTTTTGTTACTTTACCATTTGGCCACTTAACGACTAGAGAGTCTACCTTCTTTTTTTGGCCTAACCCTATCGTACTAATGTAATCAACAGAGGATTGAAAGCCTCTTGTAGGGATGAGTTCAGAAAACAAAACCTGATCATCAATGTAGGCCGATATTTTTGCGCCGATGGCAAAGGTGTTTTCCCCATTAGCTACTAATTGAACTTTAAGATATTTTGCCCCTAAATCTACAGCTTGATTTTGATAAACCATGGCAGTTTGATTAAGGTTATTAATAACTAAATCCAAATCCCCATCATTGTCTAAGTCAGCATATGCAGCCCCATTCGAGAAGGTAGGGTCGTCAAAGCCCCAACTAGTCGATTTGTCATCAAAAGAAAGATTTCCAGTGTTTTGAAAAGCTTTATTTTGGATTGGACGACTTGGCATCTTATCAATGATATTCATTACATCTTCTTTTTCTCCATTAACCACAATTTTTTGTATAACATCATTAGCGAAAAAGTTTAGAAAATCTTGATTTGTAAGCTCATGATATATCCCATTACAAACAAAAATATCTCGATAGCCATCGCTATCCATATCAAATAACAGTGCGCCCCAACTCCAATCTGTAGAAGAGACACCAGCATGAGCAGAAATTTCTGAAAAAGTACCGTTATTATTATTAAACTGTAAGGTGTTTTGCATGTATTGATGATAAAAATCACGGCTTTGTTTTAGGCGATATAAATCAAATCCCTCAAAGCTTGTTGTTTCTTTTAATCGCTGGTCTTTCTCTGGTAGCATGTCGGTGACAAAAACTTCCATATTACCATCGTTATTTATATCTGCCATATCTGCTCCCATTGAGAATTGACTCAAATGGTTCATGTAGCGCTTTAATTCTTCTTTAAACGTTCCATCTTGTTGATTGATGTATAAATAATCGCGTTCATAGAAATCATTACTTACATAAATATCGACATAATCATCTTGATTGATGTCCCCCAGTGTTACACCTAAACCAAAACCAATAAGACTTCCGTAGATACCTGATTTTTCTGAGACATCTACAAAATACCCACCATCATTTCGCATTAAACGGTCTCCACCACCTTTGAGTATATCATTTACTTTCCAGTCTTTATCCCTTAATTCACGTTTATCGTTGTATTGAAGTGATGTCACTGGTATAAAACTGTTATTGAGCAAATAGGCGTCTAAATCACCATCTTTATCATAATCAAAAAAAGCGGCATGAGTTGTTATGCCACTATTGGCTAAATTGTATTGTGCTGCTGCTTCTATAAATGTCCCATCTTTTTGGTTTATGAATAGCTCATTATCCTGCTCTTCTCCCTTTTCAAGTCCTGCATTACAAACATAGATATCTAACCATCCATCAGCATTAATATCTACCATAACTACTCCAGTTGACCAAGGCTTTGTTCCTGCAACTCCTGCTTGAGCTGTTATATCTTCAAATTTGAATCCCCCTTTATTGAGATAAAGTTTATTTGAACCACGGTTGATGGTAAAATAAATGTCAGAAAGGCCATCGTTGTTTATATCAGCAATTCCAACACCTCCACCATTGTAAAAATTTCTATAACGAAAAACATTCAACTCTCTTGTAGATTCTAAGTTATTTTGATGTGTAATTCCAGTATTTTCTGGTTTTGTCAATACAAATAGGTGTGATGTAGTGTTATCACAAGCTGATATAGCAACAGATAGTACAAAAAATAAAATATGCTTTTTCATTCTAGTAAGGTCGGAGTCTTTTGCTTGAAATATACAAAATAAAAAAGGGTAAATTGTTACAATTTACCCTTTAAAATATATTGCGAATAGCTTAGTATCCTTCGTTTTGAGTAAGGTTAGGGTTAGAACTTAACGCTTTTGCTGGAATAGGGAATTTTTCCTTGTTAGTACTAGTTCCTCCTTTATATGTCCAGTTATCACCGAATTTCCCAAAGCGAATAAGGTCTGTACGACGAACATATTCCGTGTATAATTCTCTTCCTCTTTCTGCTAGTAACATGTCTTCAGTAAACTGTGCAGCGGTAATGGTAGAAGCGTTACGTATAGTTCTCAACTGATTGAATAAAGCTACTTTATCATCAGAAGAACTACCCCCTCTATGGATGGCTTCAATCTTCATCAAGAATGCATCTGCATAACGATATAAGATGACACCATTATAATAAGCTCCATTTTTAGGGTGATATTTTACTTCACGTATTCCAGTTTCTTCAGTATTCCCAGCAAGACCAGGTAATCCAGCAGTAAATTTAAGCGGTGCTCCTCCTCTTGTTTTTAAAGCGACTCCTGCATCATTATACTGTTGACCAATCAAAAAACCATAACCAATTCCTCGCGCCTCATTAGCAATTGCGTCAGCATCGGTTTCCAAGGGGTTTCCATCACCTGTTCTAGGAACATATCCACGACGAATATCACGTGCTACGTCTGCTGGATCATAAGCGTTAGATACTGAGCTTCCTTCAAAAGAATTATAAAGATCAGCGATAACAGAATACCCATTCCATCCACCACCACTATTATCCTTAGTAGTCATGTTGTAATGAAAACCATTCCATGTTTTCTGTGTGGCTTGAAAAGGAGTTGTGAAAATAGTTTCAGAGTCCCCGGTTTTATCAAAAATACCAAAGTAATCTGCATCTAAAGCAAATCCTTGAGCGGTAATTGCATCTACTAAAGAAATAACCTCAGTCATATCAGCAGCAGCAGCAGATTCGCCTACCCAAACGTGTTTATTTAAAAGAACTTTAGCCTTTAAAAATTGAGCTGCTGTCTTAGAAATACGATTAGTCCCTTCTTTAATATTATCGTTAGTCTCCTCTCCTGGTGTCAAGTCGGTAAGACCTGCAATGGCAGCATCAAGATCCGATAGAATTAAATCAATTGCCTCTGCAGACTCTTGTACAGAAGGATTGTCACTGGGTAAAGAATTTACATCACGACGAGGAACTTTTCCCCACCAGTCAACAATAGTTGTCATGTGCATTGCACGGATAAACTTAGCCTGTGCAGTAATTTGAGCACTAATTCCAGAGGTAGCTAATAACTGGTCCATTTTATAAACACGCTCATTTAAACGGTCCCAGTTAGCTACGACATGAGAGTGTGCTGGATCCCAAGTGTGCTGATGAAGAGTTCTAAACACTCCATTATCTCCCCAGTCAGTTCCACGAGTAGGAACTAAAACATGGTCAGCAGAAACCTCAGCCATAGCATAAAGGTTATCGTGATAAGCCCAAATTTGGATATCATTATATCCAGAATCTAAGGAAGCTGAAGCATCTGTTACTCCTGTAAAACCTCCTGTTTCGCTTGTCTCATTTACAATAGAGTCGAATTCTTCGACTTCTAAATCAGTACAAGAAGTAATTGTTATCGCTGCGGATAATAAGTAAATAAATTTTTTCATTTTCTTGTTTTTAAAAAGTTGCATTAATTCCAAAAGTAAATGTTCGCGCTCTTGGATATGTTGAGTAATCTAATCCTGCAGATGGTACTCCATTGATTGCATTTTGGACATCAACTTCAGGGTCTAAACCGCTATAATCAGATATTAACAATAGGTTTTGCCCTGATGCAGAAATTCTCATGCTATCAAATACACTTGAAGGCTTTAACTGAACGTTATATCCAATAGAAGCGTTTTGTAATCGAATAAAATCTGCTGATTCTAAGAAACGCGTAGATACTGACGGCGCGTTTGTTCCAGCTTCACCTGAAAATGCTGCATCGTAAGTTACATTACGACCGTTTTTAAGAGATCCTGCAGTAAATAGACCATTAGCCGTATTGTTATATACGTAATGCCCAAATTGTCCAGTAAAGAAGACATTCATATCCCAATTTCCAATTGTAAATGTATTGCTAAGACCAGCTACATGTGTTGGTAGTGGACTTTTATCTAAGAACTTTTGTCTGTCTTCATTGTAAGCCGCATTCCCAAGGTTGTCATATCCAATAAACTCACGTACATAGAAAGAGTATAAAGGTTGACCCTCTGCAATACGTTGAGCAAATGCTCCTGTAAGTCCCTGACCACGAATTACACCAGTATCAAATACAGTTGCACCTAAACCATTTACAACATTATCGTTGATGGCTACATTAGCAGATAAATCCCATGTCCATGTCTGATTGTCAGCAATTGCTAAGTTAAGAGATAATTCATACCCTTCATTCACAACTATTGCATCCAAGTTAGTCCATACATAAGGACTTGGTGCAGGTTGAGCAGAGAAAATCTGTAAGAGTAAGTCGTCTGTTTCTTTTTTATAGTATTCTGCACTTGCGCTAATACGATCATTAAAGAATCCAAAATCAAGACCAAGGTTAATTTGTGAGGTTTGTTCCCACTTCAACTCTGGGTTTGCATAAGCTACAACACCTAAACCTGGGTTATTTGGAGAAATCTGGTCTCCTCCATCATTTGTTCCAATGCCATCATAACGCTCACGACTTTCATATAGGTTGTGAGGTATCTCCTGGTTTCCCGTGATCCCATACCCTAATCGTAGTTTCAAATTAGAAAAAGCATCAGGAATAAAACTTTCTTCAGATAAAATCCATGCTCCAGAAACAGCAGGAAAAAATCCATATCGATTATCTGGTCCAAACTTAGAAGAACCATCCATACGAAAAGATGCGTTTAAAAGATATTTGTCACTAATTATGGCATTCGCTCGAGCAAAAAAGGATTGAATCTCATCAACACTTTTACCCCAATTGTATGCCAAGGCTCGCATATCAACATTTGGTGCCGTAAAATTATTTACCGATGGAGAGGGATTGATAACCGTATAAATACTATCATCACTATCATAACCAAAACTCATTGGTTGACCACTAATATTAGCCAAAGAAGAATTAATTCCCATATCTAAGACATCTATCATTTCTGTTTCTTCTGTAGTTGAAAATCCAGTGCCTTGTGCACCATATCCTTCACCTTCAAATTTTTGGTAAGAATATCCTGCAAGAAAATCGATAGATCCATTATTGATGTCAAGAGTATAATCTGCTGTTAATTCAAAAAGAGTATTGTCTTGAAGGTCTTGAGTTTTGTAAGCTCTACCATTTCCAAATACCCCAGAACCTGTATTAAGCAAGCCAGAAAATGCTCCTCTACGATTCCCCTCAGAACTATCAAAACCAAAGTTAGCTTTTATAAAGAAATTATCTGCAATATCATATTGAGCTGATAGATTGATTAATGTACGTGTAGTTTTCTCCTCATCATAGTAGTACTCTAGAATAGAATTAGGGTTTAAATTGGTATTACTATACTGACTTCCAGGCTCAGAATTCCAGGTAGGATTAGCCATAATCATTGCGCCAATTAAATCTCCTTCAAATCCGACTGTAGAAGAAATTAATGGGGATTCATTATCTACAGTAGAATAAGTAAGGTGACCATCTACTCTCAACTTATCATTTAAGAAACGATGTGTTGCATTTAATCGCGCAGAAACTCTAGTTAAAGAAGAGTTTTGAACTATACCCTGCTGATCATCTACGCTAAGTGAAGCGCGATAATTTCCATCCTCATAACTATTTGAATAAGTAAGGTTGTGATTCTGAGACAAAGAAGTTCTCAAAACTTCGTCTTGCCAATCTGTATCCGCACCATAATCTTGCTCTGCTAAAATAGCGGCAGGTAATACTGTGGCAGACTGATTAAGCGCCACTACTCTGTCTAAGAACTGATCTCTGTCTAAAAGATCATAACGATCAGCAGCTGAAGAAAAACTAAAGTTAGAAGAATACTCAAACTTTTCGCTAGCCCCTTGTCCACTTTTGGTAGTAATAAGGATTACACCGTTAGCACCTCGAGAACCATAAATCGCAGTAGCAGAGGCATCTTTTAAAATATCAATACGCTCAATATCATTTGGATTTAAGAAGTTTAATGGGTTTTTTGGTTCGTTTGTTCCACGACCAACATCTACCATTGCTCCATTTGTAGCACCTCCTGATAAAGGAATCCCATCAACTACAAATAATGGGTTGTTTCCTGAACGTGCAGAAGAAGTTCCTCGAATACGGATATTTACACCTGCACCTGGCTCACCACTTGAGTTCACAATTTGTACCCCAGCTGTTTTACCTTGAATCAATTGTTCAGGAGAAGCAATAATTCCTCCATTAAAATCCTCAGATTTAATAGAGACAATAGCTCCAGTAGCGTTTCGCTTTGATGTTTGACCATAACCTGTCAAAACAACCTCGTCTAATTCATTGTCAGTCGCTAATGTGATAGCAATCTGATCTTGACTCCCTACGGCAACCTCCTGCGTTGCAAAACCAACGAAAGAAACCACTAAAACTGCGTCAGCATCTGCCGCAATTGTAAAGTTTCCATCAAAGTCTGTTGTAGTACCATTAGAAGTACCTTTTACAACAACAGTAGCCCCTGGAAGGGGTCCATCTTCACTCGACACAGTACCTGATACCGATTGAGCATACATCCCCATGCTTACTAATAAAAAGAAAGCAGACAGAAATGCCTTGAATTGAAATGTTTTCATTCTTGTTTGTTTAAGTTAATTGAGTTGATTAAAAATCCTATCCCACTAAAATAGAAGTTCATATTATATATATAATAAGTAAATGTTAAAATATTTAACACTTATAATCGAAATCGTTTTCGATTTATGGTAATCTTTAATATTTTTAAGAAAAAATTAGAAATGAGAAATTTGACCCTAAAAGACATTGCTATTGCTCTTAACCTCTCTATCACAACGGTATCTAAAGCCTTAAAAGACTACCCTGATGTTAGCCCTAAAACAAAAGCTAAAGTTAAAGCTTACACAAAAAAAGTGAACTTTACCCCTAACACCTATGCAGCTTATTTAAGAACTCAAGAATCTAAAATAATTGGAGTGGTTATCCCCCGCTTAAATCATTACTTTTTTAGTAATGTGTTAAAGGGAATTATGAAAGCTGCAGAAGAAGAAGGATATATGGTTATCGTTCTTAATTCTGAAGAGTCTTATGAATTTGAAAAAAAACAAATTGATCGCTTACTCAAACAAAATGTAGATGGCATTCTTTTATCTATTGCAGACTCAACGCATGACACATCCCATATCGATAATATTTTGGCACAAGAAATTCCATTAGTTCTTTTTGATAAATACTCTAAATTAAGTAAATGTTCTAGTGTAATTATCAACGATCAAAATGCCGCTTTTACCGCGGTAGAACATTTGATTAAAAGTGGGAAAAAAAATATCGCCCATTTAAGAGGCCCCTTATTACCTCAAAATTCCATTGACCGTTTTTTAGGCTATCGCAAGGCGTTAGAAAAATACGAACTTCCTTACAAAAAAGAATGGGTCTTTACTTGTCAAGATATTAGCAGTGATGATGGCTATGCTTATGCTAAATACATCCTCGAAAAATATCCAGAAATAGACGCCATATTTGCCGTTGCAGACATGCCTGCAATAGGTGCCATCAAATATTTTAACGAACAAAATATTACCATCCCAGAACAAATTGCTGTAATGGGCTTTAGCAATTGGAAAATATCTGGTTTAATTACACCAGCTCTTAGCACGGTTAATCAACCTGGAGAAACTATGGGGAGAAAAGCATTTGAATTATTTTATAAAGAGTTACAATTATTAAAAAAAGGAAAGAAAGTAGATCATCAAATCGTCGAAATTGACACTACACTAGTCGTTCGAGATTCCACTTGACCCTTTGGAATCAAGAAAACGAATATTACGCTTTAAACCTCTATATTTAGCGCGTTTTACTGCGCTTTTTTGAAATACTTTTTGAAAAGTTTCCTCTGTTAATTCCTGCCAGTCTTTGGCAGTAAACGCGAGTAGCTCCTCTTTAGGCTGAAATGCTGGTTCATTATGCTGTGTAGCAAATCGATTCCATGGGCAAACCGTTTGACAAATGTCACATCCAAACATCCACCCTTCCATTTTATCTTTAAAAGAGTTGGGGATAGCCTCCTTTAATTCAATCGTTGCATAAGAGATACATTTACTCCCGTCAATTTGATAGGGAGCAGTGAGGGCATCTGTAGGGCAAGCATCGATGCAAGCGGTACAGCTTCCGCAGTGATCTGCCACAGGGAGATCATAGGCTAATTCTAAATCTATAATCATTTCTGCAATAAAAAAGAAAGAGCCTACTTGCTTTGAAATAAGATTGGTGTTCTTTCCTACCCAGCCTAGACCAGCTTTAGCTGCCCAAGCTTTATCCATTACTGGAGCAGAATCGACAAAAATACGCCCCTCTATTTCTCCTATCGATTCTTTTAAACGACCGAGTAATATTTTTAATTTATCCTTAATGACTGTGTGATAATCTTGCCCAAAGGCATAAGAAGCAACTTTAGGCGCATTAGGATCTTTTTGTTTCTCAGCGGTATGATAGTTTAACAATAGCGAAACGACACTCTTCGCTCCAGGGACTAATAGGGTTGGATCTAATCGCTTGTCAAAGTGATTCTCCATATAGTGCATTTTCCCATGGCGATTTTGATTGAGCCATTGCTCTAGCTTAGGTGCTTCGTCTTCTAAAAAGCCAGCCTTTGCGATACCACAGGATAGAAAGCCTAATGCTTTCGCTTCACGCTTGATTATTTGAGCATAATGTTCTCTTTGGTCATTCATACAAGCAAGGCATTAGAATAAGCCCCCTTGATTCCCTTTTATCCTGCCAAGGTGCTTGTAGGCTAATTCTGTTACTTCTCTTCCTCTAGGCGTACGCACAATAAACCCTTGCTGAATTAAAAAAGGCTCATAAACCTCTTCGATGGTTTCACCATTTTCTGAAACGGCTGTCGCTAGGGTAGTAATCCCTACTGGGCCCCCTTTAAACTTATCAATTAGGGTGGTTAATATTTTATTGTCCATTTCGTCCAGACCATGCGCATCTACTTGTAAGGCATTTAGTCCGTATTTAGTAATGGCAAGATCTATTTTACCCTCCCCTTTAATTTGTGCGAAATCTCTAATACGACGTAAGAGGCCATTAGCTATTCTAGGCGTTCCTCTACTTCTTCCGGCAATCTCTATAGCAGCATCTTGATTGATGGGCACTTTAAGGATAGCAGAACTTCGCTCGATGATAGTAGAAAGTAACTCGGTCGAATAATATTGCAAGCGGCTACTAATCCCAAATCGTGCACGCATAGGCGCAGTCAATAAACCCGAACGGGTAGTCGCACCAACCAGGGTAAAAGGGTTTAAAGTGATCTGAACCGTTCTTGCATTGGGTCCAGACTCGATCATTATATCGATTTTATAGTCTTCCATCGCAGAATAAAGGTATTCTTCTACGATAGGGCTTAACCGATGAATCTCATCTATAAATAAAATGTCTCGGGGTTCTAAATTGGTCAACAATCCAGCTAGATCGCCAGGTTTATCAAGTACAGGACCAGAAGTCATTTTAATTCCCACATTGAGCTCGTTGGCTAAGATATGAGCAAGCGTTGTCTTCCCTAATCCAGGAGGGCCGTGAAACAAGGTGTGATCTAAGGCCTCTTCTCGTTGATTCGCCGCTGCAACAAATATTTTTAGATTTTCTAAAATACCTTCTTGGCCAGCAAAGTCGTCAAAACTCAATGGCCTTAAAGCGCGATCAATGTCTTGTTCTTCTGGAGATAAGTGCTCGTTGGTGGGATCGAGATTTTCGTTCATCATTACAAATATAGTAGAAGCTACAAAAAAAAGAGGCCCAAGGGCCTCTTTCGTACTTATTGTTGATAAGAATTAGTGTTGTAATTCTTCTTCTCCTTCTTTTAAGGGAACAACTTGAGAAACCCAATCCTCTTCTTGTCCTGGCTTAGAATAATCATAAGCCCAACGGTGCACATGAGGAATTTCTCCTGGCCAGTTTCCATGCATGTGCTCAATAGGTGCTGTCCATTCAAGTGTATTGGATTTCCAAGGATTTTGCTCTGTAGCTTTACCATAGAAAATACTGTGGATAAAGTTGTACAAAAACACTAGCTGCGCCGCTCCAGCTGTAAAGGCAAATAATGAGATGACAACGTTAATATCTGCAATGTCATCAAAATATGGGAAGGCGGTGTTTGTATAATATCGACGAGGCAAACCTGCCATTCCAATAAAGTGCATAGGGAAGAATACCCCATAAGCACAAACTGCTGTTACCCAAAAGTGAACATAGCCTAGGTTCTTATTCATCATACGCCCAAACATTTTTGGGAACCAGTGGTAAACCCCAGCAAATAATCCGTATAAGGCAGAAATACCCATTACTAAGTGGAAGTGAGCTACTACGAAATAAGTATCGTGCACATTAATATCTAGGGTACTATCCCCTAAAATAATTCCTGTTAAACCTCCAGATATGAAAGTAGAAACTAATCCAATAGAGAATAACATCGCAGGATTTAACTGTAAATTACCTTTCCACAAAGTGGTGATATAATTAAATGCTTTTACGGCAGACGGGATTGCAATTAATAAGGTTGTAAAAGTAAATACGGACCCTAAGAATGGATTCATTCCAGAGATAAACATGTGGTGACCCCATACAATAGTAGATAAGAATGCAATAGCTAAAATTGAGGCAACCATTGCACGATATCCAAAGATAGGTTTACGTGAATTTGTTGCAATAATTTCTGAAGTGATTCCTAGGGCAGGAAGTAATACAATATAAACTTCGGGGTGACCTAAGAACCAGAAGAGATGTTCATATAATACAGGTGATCCTCCTTGATAGTGTAACACTTCTCCTTGTATAAAGATATCTGAAAGGAAAAATGATGTTCCAAAACTTCTGTCCATAATCAACAATAAAGCCGCTGATAATAAAACTGGGAAAGATACCACCCCAATGATCGCTGTTACAAAGAATGCCCAAATAGTTAATGGCAAACGCGACATGGACATCCCTTTTGTACGTAAATTAATTACAGTAACAATATAATTCAACGATCCTAATAAGGAAGAAGCAATGAATATTGCCATAGAAACTAACCATAAAGTCATTCCCATACCAGATCCAGGTTGCGCTTGTGGTAAAGCCGATAATGGAGGGTAGATGGTCCATCCTGCTGCAGCTGGTCCAGCTTCAACAAAAAGAGAAGCAATCATGATCATAGAAGAAAGGAAAAACAACCAAAATGAAATCATGTTCAATAAACCAGAAGCCATATCACGTGCTCCAATCTGTAACGGGATTAAAAGGTTACTAAAAGTTCCACTTAATCCTGCTGTCAATACAAAGAATACCATGATGGTACCATGAATGGTTACTAAGGCTAAATAAACATTAGGATCCATTACTCCTTCTGGAGCCCATTTACCTAATAATACTTCAAAGATGGCAAAAGACTGCTCTGGCCATGCTAATTGAATTCTAAATAACAAAGACATTGCTATACCGATAATTCCCATAAACAAGCCTGTAATGAGGTATTGTTTAGCAATCATTTTGTGATCTTGACTAAAGATGTACTTCGTCATGAACGTTTCTTTGTGATGATGTCCGTGATCCTCTTCGTGTACGTGCGCTACTGCTGACATATCTTTTTCTTTTTTTAAATTATTGGATGACTTGAGCAAAAGTAGGCTGCTGAGCCATCCACTGTTCATATTCTTCGGGTGTTTCAACCACTATTTTCATTTGCATGTTATAGTGTGAAGCTCCACAAATTTTGTTACATAATAATAGATAATCAAAGATATAAGGTTCTAGGGCATCTTCGCCATTTGCAACCAATTCTTTGCTATTTTCTTTTCTAATTTTATTGATTTTTTTCACTTTAGCGATGATGTCTGGATTTTGACGCATCTCCTCTGTGGTAATAATTGGAGTGAACGCAAATTCAGTGATCATTCCTGGTACACAATTCATTTGAGCTCTAAAGTGCGGCATATAAGCCGAGTGTAATACATCTTGTGAACGCATTTTAAAGATGACTTCTCGCCCCACAGGTAAGTGCAATTCTTGTACGACAACATCGTCTAGTCCATTGGGATCAGTTGCATCAATACCCACAAGGTTTTTACCTTCAAAGTCTTGTAAGAAACGGACGTTCGCGTCTCCTAAAACACCGTCTTGCCCTGCATAACGTGCTTTCCAGTTAAACTGCTGTGCGTATAATTCTACAACTAAAGCTTCATCATTCTCTTCTACAGTCATGATGTTTGTCCAAGTGTATAGGCCATATAAAATCAAGCCTGCTAAAGTAATCACAGGAATAATGGTCCAAATTGCTTCAAGTCGATCATTATCGGCATAGAAAAGCGCTTTTTTGCCTTTTTCACCGCGATACTTGTAAGAAAAATAATGCAATAATGCTTGAGTAATGGTTTGAACAAAAAAGATTAATGCGAATGAAATCCACATTAGATTATCATAATCACTTCCGTGTTCAGAGGCAGCTTCGGGCAATAATACATCTCCCCAGGCATAAAAAGAATATAGTGTAAGGATATAAATAAATGCTAAAAAAGCAAACATTAATTTTCCTTGTGTATCGTTGTCTTTATTATTTGCGACTTGAGTGGTATTTCTTTCTGTTTGTGATAATTCAAACATTTTTGATATCTGCCAAATAGCAATTCCAATTAAAACAAGTACTGTAAGTGTTAATAAAGCCGTCATTTATCTTTTTCTAATTATATTTTAATAATGAAAACGCTCGCTTTCGCCCATATAAGGATCTCCTTTTGCTAGAAGCGGTGCTTTCGTTAATGATTTAAATACTATGTAAATAAATAATCCAAAGAAGAAGAGGAATCCTCCTACTTCTGGGGCTCCTATAAACCATTGATCGCCTACAGCAGATGGCATAATCATATTGAAAACATCTAGGTAGTGCCCTAAAATGATTACTATTCCTGCCATAACAATGAAATAGTTCGTGCGTTTGTAATCACTATTCATTAAAATCAATAAAGGGAATAAGAAATTCATGGCAATCATCCCAAAGAAGGTGATATTATAGTCTTCGATTCTGGTGATGAAATAAGTTACTTCTTCTGGAATATTTGAATACCATATTAGCATAAACTGGGAGAACCATAAATAGGTCCAAAAAATACTCACTCCAAACATAAATTTCCCTAAATCATGAATATGCGAATCGTTTACAAATTCTAAATATCCTTTAGATTTCAAATATATAGTGATCAATGCAATGGCTGTAATTCCAGAAACGAACATACTCGCAAAAACATACCACCCAAAGAGAGTACTAAACCAGTGTGGGTCAATCGACATTATCCAATCCCAAGACATGATCGATTCTGTCACAATAAAGAAAACTAAAAATCCAGCAGAAATACGGAAATTTTTTACGTGATTACTATTATCAGCTGCTTGGTCTTGCGCTAGAGAGAATTTACGAGAGATGAAACGATATAATGTCCATCCAGCTAAAAAGAAAACCGCTCTTCCTAGAAAGAAAGGAACATTTAAAAACCCTACTTTTCCAGCAATTAATTTGTCATGCGCTACTACCTCTGGGTCCATCCAAATGAACAGGTGATTCATATGAAGCCCTGAAAGGACTAGAATTGCAATTACAATAATTCCTCCAGGTAATAAGTAGGAGGTTATTCCTTCCATAACTCTAAAGAGTACCGGTGACCATCCAGCTTGCGCTGCACGGTTAATTGCATAAAATGCAAGGGTTCCTAAAGCAATCATAAAGAAGAAAAAAGCAGCGACATACAACGCTGCCCAGGGCTTGTTTTGCAACTGGTGCAAAAGGTGCTCGTCGTGCGAAGTATCGTGTGCTTCTCCATGAGCTGCTTCTTCGCCATGCCCTTCTTGATGGTGAGTTTCGTGTGCAGTTTCGGCATGAGCTGGCGCTGCATGATCTGATGCCTGCTCTTCTCCATGGCCTGCTCCATGGTGTTCTGTCGCTACCATGGCTTTGGCTTCTTCTACTGTTTTAGGAGCGCTAAGGAAACCATACACCAGTCCGGCCAATCCTATCACCATAAAGGCAAAGGCTAAATTTCTGAGTTTATTTGAAAACGTATACATAGACCTTTTAATATTATTTAAGCAAGGCGCTTCTTAATTCCATAACATGCTGGGCAATTTGCCATCGCTCTGTTGCATTTACTTGACCGGCGTGAGATCCCATAGCGTTTTTACCATACATTAATACGTGATATATACTTCCTTCGGTTATCTCACGATCAGCATAACTAGGGACCCCTAGAAACTTTTCGCGGGTCATTAAAATTCCTTGACCATCTCCTTTTTTTCCATGACAAACCGCACAGTAAAGACCATAGAGTTCTTTTCCTTCGGCTAAATGAGCTTCTGTTTGTGCAAGAGGAGATTGCAATTTGGCTTTAGCTGTATCATATCCTTCGTTTGTATCAGGATATTCATATGGTTGCCATCCACGAGCAATTGAGCCTTCTGCTGGAAGTTGTGCTTCAATCCCATTAGCAAAAGCGTCAGAATCAGCATAAGCTTCATAGCCTACTGGTTCATACATGTTAGGGAAATATTGATAATTTGGTTTAGACGGATCTTGACATGACCCTAATCCTAGGGTCACGACGATACTAAATGAAAGGCTAATTAACTTCTTCATTATTCTTCCGTGTTTTCTGGTACAGTAATCTCTACAGCACCTGTTTTTTTCAATAAGGTGGTTAACTCCTTTTCGTTGTCTTTTAATTCAACTTCCATTAAAAACATATCGTCTGTAGTTAATGGATTAGGGTTTTCTGCTTCTTTAAACGGCCATAAGCGACTGCGTAAATAGAAGGTGATTACCATAAGGTGAGCAGCAAAGAAAACAGTCATCTCAAACATTACCGGAACAAAGGCTGGCATGTTTTCTAAAAAGCTAAAACTAGGTTTTCCTCCAATATTTTGTGGCCAGTCTTCAATCATGATATAATTAATCATGGCAACAGCAACACCAAAACCAATACAACCATAAATAAAGGCCATTATCGCGATTCTTGTCTCTTCTAAACCCATAGCTTTGTCTAGCCCGTGAACTGGGAAAGGGGTATATATTTCTTCGATGTGGTGCTTTTTAGCCCGTACTTCTTTGACTGCGCTTAATAGCGTGTCATCGTCATCGTATAAAGCGTGAATTACTTGATTACTCATTTCCGTCTCTTAATTTTTTATATTGCTCTCCTGAAGATTTTAATATTGTTTTTACCTCTGCTTGAGCAATTACTGGGAAAGTTCTTGCATACAATAAGAAGAGAACAAAGAAAAAACCTATGGTTCCAATAAAAATTCCAATATCAACAAAAGTGGGCGAAAACATCGTCCATGAAGATGGAAGATAATCACGGTGTAAAGAGGTTACGATAATCACGAAACGTTCAAACCACATCCCTATGTTTACAACAATCGAAATAATGAAGGAGAACATAATACTCGTTCTCAATTTTTTAAACCACATAAATTGTGGAGAGAATACATTACAAGTCATCATTGCCCAATATGCCCACCAGTAAGGTCCAGTTGCACGGTTTAAGAAGGCGTATTGTTCGTATTCAACCCCAGAGTACCAAGCGATAAAAAGCTCAGTTATATAAGCCACCCCAACAATAGAGCCGGTGATCATGATAACGATATTCATCAATTCAATGTGTTGTACCGTAATATAATCTTCTAAATGGGACACTTTACGCATAATGATCAACAGGGTGTTTACCATGGCAAAACCAGAGAAGATCGCTCCTGCTACAAAGTAAGGAGGGAAAATCGTTGTGTGCCATCCAGGGATAACAGAAGTGGCAAAGTCAAATGATACAATGGTGTGTACAGAAAGTACTAACGGTGTTGCTAAACCTGCTAAAACTAAAGATACTTCTTCAAAACGTTGCCAGTCTTTTGCTCTTCCAGACCATCCAAAACTTAATAAAGCATAGATTTTCTTTTGGAAAGGGCGAACTGCGCGATCACGAATCATGGCAAAATCAGGTAAAAGACCAGTCCACCAGAAAACTAATGATACAGATAAATAAGTTGAAATGGCAAATACGTCCCACAGTAAGGGAGAGTTAAAGTTTACCCAAAGTGAACCAAAACCATTTGGAATAGGAAGCACCCAATAAGCAAGCCATGGACGTCCCATGTGAATAATGGGAAACAATCCTGCTTGAATTACAGAGAAGATTGTCATCGCTTCTGCAGATCGGTTAATCGCCATACGCCATCTTTGACGGAATAGTAGCAGTACCGCAGAAATCAAAGTTCCTGCATGTCCAATACCTACCCACCATACAAAGTTGGTAATATCCCATGCCCACCCAACAGTTTTGTTGAGTCCCCATGTTCCAATTCCAGTTGAAATAGTATAAATGATACATCCAACTCCCCAAAGGAAAGCAGTTAATGCGATGCCAAATACTATCCACCACTGGCGGTTGGCAACTCCCTCTACTGGTGCAGCTACATCGATGGTAACGTCATGATATGACTTGTCTCCAGTGACTAAGGGTTTTCGAATCGGTGCTTCGTAATGCGAGGCCATATGCGATTGCTTTATCTAATTATATTATACGTTTCTCACTTTGGTTTGGTACATCACATTTGGTTTTGTCCCTACATGCTCCAATAAGTGATACATACGTTCGTTTTCTTTTAATTGAGAAATCTTACTTTCCTTATCATTGATGTCTCCAAAGGTCATTGCACCATTGCTACATGCTGCAGAACAAGCCGTTTGGAATTCACCATCTTTAATCTCGCGTCCATCTAATTTCGCATCGAGAATCGTTTTCTGTGTTTTTTGAATACACATAGAACATTTCTCCATTACTCCTCTTGAACGTACCACAACATCTGGGTTTAATACCATGCGGCCAAGGTCATTGTTCATGTGGTAATCAAACTCGTCATTCTTATTGTATAAGAACCAGTTGAAACGTCTTACTTTATAAGGACAGTTGTTTGCACAGTAACGTGTTCCTACACAACGGTTATAGGCCATGTGGTTTTGTCCTTGACGCCCGTGAGAAGATGCCGCTACTGGACATACTGTTTCACAAGGTGCGTGATTACAGTGTTGACACATTACAGGCTGGAAAGTAACTTGTGGGTTTTCTGAAGCTTGCTCCATACGTCCAAAAGTGGTTAATGAATCTCCTAAACCAGCAATGTTTTCTTTGGTTTGATTATCTCCTTCAAAGGTGTCGTCTGAAGAGTAATAACGATCAATACGCAACCAGTGCATGTCTCTGGATTTACGAACTTCTTCTTTCCCTACTACTGGTACATTGTTTTCTGCATGACATGCGATAACACACGCTCCACAACCTGTACATGCATTTAGATCAATAGACAAGTTAAAGTGATGCCCAATGGAGCGATCAAAAGCTTGCCACATATCCACTTCTGGAGAAGTCACTTCTTGCTCTATGTGGTTTTTAGATACTACGGGAATTGAATTCCAGTAAGACTTATCTTTTGTATTGAATACCTCTAGGGTGGTTTCTTTTACGATATCTCCACGTCCCATTAGGGTGTTGTGTAACTGTGTGCAAGCAAATTCGTGGAAACCCTCGGCTAAACTTACTGTTGCTGGTTGAACATTTTTAGCATTATTATAAAAGGCAAAAGCATTTACTCCGACGTTCATTTCGTCTTGTAAACCTTTTCGTTCACCATAGCCCAATGCAAGTCCCACAGAACCTTTTGCTTGTCCGGGCTGAATAACAACCGGTAAGATTAAACTTTTATCTCCTACTGTTACTTTAGCATAACTTCCGTTGAGGGCTCCATTCGCTACATTGACGTTCTTTAAGCCTAAGGCAGCAGCGTCTACAGCCGAAACAGTCAAGTAGTTATCCCAAGTAACACGTGTTATTGGATCGGGAAATTCTTGCAACCAAGGATTGTTGGCCTGCTGTCCATCTCCCATTCCTGTCTTGGTATATAAGACCAATTCTAGTCCTTCTGTCTGAGCGCTTGCGAGCTTTGCAGCTGTGTCAGAAAGGTCACTTGAGATAAATTCATTTTGAGATTCACTAGGTACACTTAGATATCCATCGTGCAGAACTGTATTCCAAGAAGTGTCTTCCAAAATGTTTTCGGCCCAATTGGCTTTAATACTGTCGTAATAGGAAGCTTCACTACCCGTCCATTTTAATAAAGCATCTTGAAACTGAAGTGTATCAAATAAAGGACGAATCGTAGGTTGAGCTAATGCATAGTGTCCTGTTTTAAATTCATAATCTCCCCAAGATTCTAAATAATGAGGAGTAGCTGCGATATATTGCGCTACTGAAGCTGTCTCGTCTTCTTTCATGCTGAAAGCAACAGACAAGTCGAGCTTTTTCATTCCTTCGGCAAAAGCTTCCCCTTCTGGTAGGCTATACACTGGGTTAATTCCCACAGTGATTAATCCTCCCAGGGTTCCCGCAATAACTGCATCGATAACGGGTTTTACTTCACCCCCGTTTTCTTGACGAATTAGACGTGGGCTGTTTGCGTCTATCACCACACTCCCTAAAGCGTTATTGATGGCTAAAACTAACGCTTGTGCCCCTTTGTCTTGGATTCCACTCACTACAACAGCTTTATGTCCAGCGGCTTTTAAAGCAGCAACAGCGGCATCAACTTTTGCTTGATGCGCTTGACTTAAAGATCCACTAACAGTGGTTCCAGTAATCGCTCCATAGAGATGTGCTAAAATATTTTTTTGAGCTGAAGGGGTTGCAGGCACTCTGTGATCTGCAGCAGCTCCACTCAAGGTCATGTTTGCTTCGAATTGAAAGTGTTTTGACATCTTAGCTTTCCCGTGGTCTTTTAAAGGAACACGTGTTTTAGAATAGCCAGAGTCATATCCACCCCCTTGCCAGTCCCCTAAGAAATCTGCTCCTACAGAAACAATGGCTTCTGCTTTGCTAAAATCATAATCGGGTAAAGCGCGAACGCCATAGGCTTCTTGAAAGGCATCAACCGCATCACCACAAGCTACAGTATCAAATGAAACATGCTTAACATTGGGATACTTAGCGGTAAAATCACTAATTAATTTAGCCGTAGTGGGACTCGCAAAAGTTTGCGTCAATAAAACAACTTCTTTATTGGTTGCTGCAAGTGTGTTAAGCTTTGCTCCTACTTGAAGGTGTAAATCTTCCCAGCTAATATCTACTCCATTTCCTTTAGGTCCTTGTAAACGTTGTGTGTCATACATGGATAAAACAGAAGCGTGTACACGAGCATTTGCTCCCCCTAAAACAGGAGCATCTGGATTGTTTTCAACTTTTATGGGACGACCTTCTCTGGTCTTGATTAGGATGCTTCCAAAATCAAATCCATCTGCAATTGCAGTAGCATAATAGTTGGCTATCCCAGGACGAATTTGTTCTGGTTGCACTACATAAGGAACAGATTTAATTACTGGACCTTCACAGGCTGCTAATGAAGCTGCTGCAGTACTAAATCCAACATACTTTAAAAAGTCGCGCCGTGAAGTACTACTATCTTCTAAAGCTCCTTTATCCTCTAAAAATTCGTTTACTGGAATATACTCGGCAAATTCTTTTTGCTCCAGCTGATCAACCATAGGAGAATTATCCTTAAGCTGTTCTGCGTTTTTCCAATAGGTTTTATTTGCTGCCATAAGACATTCTTCTGTTTAAGCTCTTGTTAATAGTGACACTTTCCACACTCTAAACCTCCCATTTGGGCTGCTGTGAGTTTCTCTACTCCATACTTCTTCGAAAGCGCTTCGTGTATTTTAGTATAGTACTCGTTGTCTTCTACTTTCACATTTGTTTCTCTGTGACAGTTAATACACCACCCCATAGTTAAAGGAGAGTATTGATACATAATTTCCATTTCTTCTACGGGCCCATGACAAGTTTGACATTCAATCTGTCCTACTTGTACGTGTTGTGCGTGGTTGAAGTAAACAAAATCTGGTAAGTTGTGGATACGCACCCATTTTACAGGTTCTGTTTTACCAGTGTATTGTTGGTTTTCTTCGTCCCAACCTACAGCGGCATACAACTTTTTGATTTCTTTGGTATAGAATTCTTTGGTGTAACCATTTTCTAAATCTTCTTCCCCATTGTACTCTGCAATATTTTTATGACAGTTCATACAAACATTAAGAGAAGGGATTCCAGAATGCTTAGACACTCTTGCAGAAGAGTGGCAATATTTACACTCAATCTGGTTTGCTCCAGCATGAATTTTGTGAGAGTAGTGGATTGGCTGTACTGGCATATACCCTTGGTCCACTCCTACTTGCATTAAGTATCCGTAGGCAAAGTATGCACTTGACAATAACAAGAATACTACAGAAAGTAATACCAAGAATTGATTTTGTGCAAAGGCTTGCCAAATTGGGCGACGAGCGGGTTTATCTTTTTGGGGGATTAATTCAACTCCTTGGGCTGTTGCAATTTTATGTAATGTCCTATTGACGAGAATTAACATCACCACAAGAATGCCAAAAACAAGTGCGAGAGCCCCCAAGATAATATCATTAGACAGAGACTCTCCTGAAGGTGCAGCAGCTGCAGTTGCTACAGGAACCGCAGGTGCAGGCGGGGTGTAGTCAGTATAAGCGATGATATTATCAATATCTTGATTGGACAATAATGGGAAGGCATTCATTGCTGTTTTATTGTATTCTTCCCAAATGGCAACTGCTTGTGCATCTCCTGATTTTATCATAGCTGCACTATTTTTAATCCAACTATACAACCATTCTTTGTCATATTTTGCTGAAACCCCTTTCAGGGCAGGACCTACTGCTTTCTTGTTGAGTTTGTGACAGGCTGCGCAATTTGCATTGAACAACTTTTTACCTGCGATTGGGTCGGCTTCCTGCGCACTAAGCGTGAAGGTGAAAGTAATGGCAAATGCAATAATTACATTTTTTACTCCTGCGAAAGCAACTAGGCTACTCTTCCTCATGCGATAAATAAATATTAATGTAGATCATCAAATTGATGGGCTAAAATCCATCACAAAAGTAAGACATAGACCGCTTTTGGGAAAAGGTTCTTATTTGCATTTTTTTAATTTATATTCAATCTAAATAACGTGTTATTTTTGTTGAAGAATTTTAAGTTAAGGTGAAATTGTATTTCTTTGTAGAATGAAGCATTGTAACCTTTTAAAGACCATTATCGCAGGAATTTTTATTGCTGTAAGTTCAACAATAAGTGGACAAGAAAAAATCTCTAAAATAGAGACTTCGGCAAAGGTTCAAACCCTTATTAAGCGTAAAATTGAGATTAACAGACTCATGTTTGAAAATCAATATTATGCTATCCAATTATATTATGGTAATAATACTGCGGCTAACAGAATCTTAGCAGAATTTAAAATGAATTTTCCGGAATGGGAAGCAGTATTGAGCTTTGAAACCCCAAACTATAAAGTACGTGTAGGACGTTTTAAAGACCTTAATATTGCCAATCAAAAGCTAGAAGAAATAAGAAAGGTTTATCCTTCTGCTTTCTTACTTGAACCAAATAATTTATAATGTTTTCTTTATTGCTACTTCCTGGAAGAATTCAATTATATCCTCAATTTTGATATCATTATAATTCTTGATTTGCAATCCACAATCATAGCCTTTTGCTACTTCTTTTACATCGTCTTTAAAGCGTTTTAAAGAGGCTAGCGTTCCAGTGTAAACCACAATACCTTCACGAATAATTCTAATACCACTGTTGCGGTAAATCTTTCCAGATGTTACCATACAACCTGCAATGGTTCCTACTTTAGAAATTTTATACGTTTCACGAATTTCTGCAGTACCAGTAACTTCTTCTTTCATTTCTGGTGATAGCATTCCTTCCATAGCATCTTTAACATCGTTGATAGCATCATAGATGATGGAATAAGAACGGATATCGATCTCTTCTTTCTCTGCAATGGTACGAGCATTACCCATAGGGCGCACATTAAACCCTAATACAATTGCGTCTGAAGCAGAGGCTAGGAGCACATCGGATTCGGTAATCGCACCAACTCCTTTGTGAATAATATTTACTTGAATTTCTTCTGTAGAAAGTTTTTGTAGAGAATCTGTCAATGCTTCAACAGATCCATCCACATCACCTTTAAGGATAATATTTAATTCTTGGAAGTCCCCTAAGGCAATTCGACGTCCAATTTCGTCTAAGGTAATATGACGCTGTGTGCGAACATTCTGTTCGCGTAACAACTGTGTACGTTTGGCTGCAATTTGTTTTGCCTCACGTTCGTCTTCTAATACATTAAAATTATCTCCAGCTTGTGGTGCTCCGTCTAGTCCTAAAATAGAAATAGGGGTTGATGGTGGAGCTTCTGCAATATCTTTACCTCTTTCATCAAACATAGCTTTTACTTTCCCGCTGTGTTTTCCCGCAAGAATATAATCTCCAATTCGCAAAGTTCCTGTTTGAACTAAAATAGTAGACACATAACCACGCCCTTTATCAAGATAAGCCTCTACTACAGTCCCTCTAGATTTTCTCTCTGGATTGGCTTTTAACTCTAGCAATTCTGCTTCGAGTAATACTTTTTCTAAAAGCTCGTCAACACCCGTTCCTTTTAAGGCAGAAATATCTTGGGACTGAATTTTTCCTCCCCAATCTTCCACCATTAAATTCATGGCAGCAAGTCCTTCTTTGATTTTATCAGGATTGGCTGTTTGCTTGTCTACTTTATTGATCGCGAAAATAATTGGTACTCCCGCTGCTTGTGCGTGGCTAATAGCTTCTTTTGTTTGTGGCATGATACTGTCATCTGCTGCAATAACAATAATGGCAATATCAGTCACTTGAGCCCCACGTGCTCGCATAGCGGTAAAAGCTTCGTGACCAGGAGTGTCAAGGAAGGTGATTTTTTGACCACTTTTTAGTGTAACAGAATAGGCTCCAATATGCTGGGTAATTCCTCCAGATTCTCCTGCAATAACGTTCTCCTCACGGATGTAATCGAGCAAAGATGTTTTCCCGTGGTCAACGTGTCCCATTACAGTTACAATAGGAGCACGACTTACAAGATTAGTTTTGTCTTCGATTTCTTCCACTTCAAAGGTTTCTTCTAAATCACTTTTGACAAATACTACTTGAAAGCCAAATTCATCTGCAACAATACTCAAGGTTTCTGCATCAAGACGCTGGTTCATGGTAACCATGATTCCTAGACTCATACAAGCAGAAATTATTTCTGTTCCTCCTACTTCCATCAAAGTGGCAATTTCTCCCACTGTAATAAATTCGGTTACTTTAAGCACTTTGCTTTCAGCTTCTTGTTGGGCTAATTCTTCTTCGGTTTTTTGACGGTGCTGAACTCGCTTGTCACGGCGGTATTTTGCTCCTTTAGACTTATTGGTTTTCCCTTGAAGTTTTTCAAGAGTTTCTCTAATTTGCTTTTGTACTTCTTCTTCGGTCGGCTCAACTTTAGCAGCAGGAGCAGGGCGACTGAGCTGTTTTGGCCCTGGTTTTCTGTTGTTTTTTGCTCCACCTCTTTTTTTGTCCCCTGGGGCTTCTTTGCTAATGCGTTTTCTCTTTTTCTTACGAGCCTCTTCTACATTTTTTTCCTGTTGCTCAAAGCGGTTTAAGTCAACGGTTTTTCCCGTTTTCTTTGGACCAGATAACTTAGTATAGTGGGTAGTTATTTTTTCGCTTTCTTCTGCTTTTATTTGCTTTGACTCCTCTGATTTGTTAATTACATCTTCATTGACTGTTTCTTCCTTATCAACTATGGGAGTAGGTTTGACTTGTTTTTTTACAGCGGAAGCTTCTTTAGCTAGCTCTTTAGTTATTTTTTCTTCCGCAGGTGCTGCTTGGTCAACTTTTTTTTGAGGAATGACGGCTTTTGTCTCCTCAGGTTTTTTAGCAACAGCTTTTGGCTTTTCTACTGTTGGTTTTTCCTGGGCAGCTTTAGGCTCTAAGTCAATTTTCCCAACCGCTTTGGGCTTTTTAAGTGTTAAACGTGCTTTAATTAATTCTTGTTGTGCTTTTTTACGCTCGAGTTTTTCCTGTTCAAGCTTCTCTTGCTCTAAACGAAGATTTTCTTTTTCCTTTCTTTTCTCCTCACTAATTTCTGCAGAAGCGTCTCTTTTAGACTTATCTGTTTCAAATTCGTCCAATAGAATGGTATAAATTTCTTGTGAAATTTTAGTGGTTGGACGGGCCTCGATATCGTGCCCATGCTGCGAAAGGTGCTCAACTGCTCGATCTAGTGAGATGTTGAGCTCACGTAAGACTTTATTTAAGCGCAATGTTGGTTGGTCTGACATAGATAGTTTTATGCGGTATCAAAAATAGAAAAATTATCGCTTTCTCTATTCTTCGAACTCTTCTTTCAATATTTTGACGACTTCTTCGATGGTTTCATCTTCTAAATCTGTTCGCTTAATGAGCTCTTGGACATCTAGTTCAAGGACACTTTTAGCAGTGTCTAACCCTACTTTTTTAAATTCATCAATTACCCAGTCTTCGATTTCGTCAGAAAATTCTGCCAATTCGACATCTTCTTCCATTCCTTCACGATAAACATCGATTTCAAATCCAGTCAATTGTCCGGCTAGGCGAATGTTATTTCCACCTCGCCCAATGGCTTTTGAAACCTCTTCTGGGTTTAAGAAGACTTGTACACGTTTGTTTTCCTCGTCAATTTTCAAGGAATTCACCTTCGCTGGCGATAGTGCACGGGTAATGTAGAGCTGCAAATTGTTGGTGAAATTAATTACATCAATATTTTCGTTTCCTAATTCACGAACAATTCCGTGAATACGCGATCCTTTCATCCCCACACAAGCCCCCACTGGGTCGATGCGATCGTCATAAGAATCTACAGCAACTTTAGCCTTATCCCCTGGGATACGTACAGCGTTTTTAATATTGATTAAACCATCGAACACTTCTGGAATTTCTTGCTCGAATAATTTTTCTAAAAACTTAGGAGAGGTTCTAGAAAAAATAATTCTAGGCTTGTTTCCGCGTAATTCTACTGATTCGATAATTCCACGAACATTATCCCCTTTGCGATAAAAATCTGAACCAATCTGACGGTCTTTCGGTAAAATTAATTCATTCCCTTCGTCGTCTAGTAAAATCACTTCACGGCTTCTAATGTGGTGAACTTCTGCGGTGTATAATTCCCCTTCTAACTCTTTAAATTGCTTAAAAATATTGGTAGAGTCGTGCTCGTGAATTTTGGCGACAAGGTTTTGACGCAAAGTCAAAATAGAGCGACGCCCTAAATCAACTAATTTAACTTCTTCTGAAACGTCTTCACCAACTTCAAAATCGGGCTCGATTTTTTGAGCTTCTTTTAATTCTATTTCTTGATTGGGATCTTCAACCTCACCGTTGGCAACAACGACTCGATTTCGCCAAATCTCTAAATCTCCTTTGTCTGGATTAATAATAATATCGAAGTTATCATCTGACCCAAACTTTCGTTTTAGGGTGTTTCTAAATACTTCCTCTAGAATAACCATCAAGGTTACTCTGTCAATAAATTTTTCATCTTTAAACTCTGAAAACGAATCAATTAATGCTATATTTTCCATAATTAATTACTTAAATAGATACGATTACTTTGGCGCTATTGTATTGGCCATATTGAAATTCTCTTGTTTTTGTTACAGTCACTTTTCCTTTTCCAATGGGTTTAGGCTCGCGCGCTTTCCATTGTAAAGTAAATGAAGTATCCGTGGCTTCGACTAGGGTGCCTTGCACTTGCTTGTCTTGACTATCGGTCACTTCAAGTTTCCGTGTTACATTCTTTTTAAACTGTCTAGGAATTGTCAGGGGTGAACCCACTCCACAAGAACTTACTTCAATCGAAAAGTCGCTTTCTTCTCTGTCGAGGTTGTGTTCTACTTTTCTACTCACTTGCATGCAAGCCTCTAGAGTAACTCCTTGATCGCCATCTAATAGCACACGAATGCTGTTGTCCCCCCCTATAGTGAGGTCAATTAAAAAGAGGCTTGGATTTTCTGCCAATGCTTCTTTTACGAGTGCTTCTACCTTTTCTTTAAAATTCATCTAAAAAAAAAGAAGACCTTAAGTCTCCCAATCGTTTTGTTTAGAATGCGATGCAAATATAGGTTATTTCACTGATTTTTTGTTTAGATATTTATTTTTTTCATATTTGCCCTTCCTAATCTTATCAATCATGAATAACCTATTCTGAGGGAAAACCCTCTTTTTTCTAGCATTACTACCCTTATTTTCTTTTGCACAAAACACTTTAACGGGAACCATCTTAGACGATGAAGGTCAACCACTCTATGGCGCTACTGTTATCATAAAAGGCAGTAATAACGGGACTGTTACAGACGCCCAAGGGCAATTTAACCTCAACAGTCAACGCAGTTTTCCTATCGAAATAGAAGTCTCTTTTGTGGGATTTGACAATTTGACCTTTACGGTAGAAAACGATCAACCAAAAGAATATCAACTCTCTTTCTCAAATCGTTTTGATGAAATTATTATTTCCGCTTCGCGGAAGGCAGAAAAATTACAAGAGGCTCCCGCTGCAGTTTCTGTCATTTCTGCTAAGCAAATAACAGAATCTGGAAGTGTTCCAGCAAAGCATTTGATTGATTTTACCTTAGGCTACCAACTTAGTGAAAGTTTGCGCTTTGAATTGGCGGCAGTAAATCTGTTAAACAATCGTTTTAGAGGGTTACCAGGTTTCCCCCGCCTAGGAAGAACTGCAACAGGACGACTGGTATTGAACGTAAATTAATTGGTTCGAGTTACTTAAAAAAACCGTACTTTTAAGGGCTATGAAATATGAAATCACTTCCCTTGGAATTCGGTTTTCAAAATACCGTGCCAAAGAGCAAACGCCCTTTGAGCGCCTCTTTGAGATTTTTAAAGAATTAATCACCCACACCTCTGGGGATTTTGACGAAGCCATTGATTGGTTAAGAGAACTTGACCGCGAATATCAATTGACCGACGAAGATTACACCATCGATGATTTTGTCGAAGATCTTTTAAAAAATTCCTACATCCAACCCAAAGGAAATGGAAACGGAAAAGGAGATGGTATGGCGCTTACCCCAAAGACCGAAAAGTTGTTGCGCGAACATGCGCTAAAACAAATTTTTGGGAAGCTCAAAAAATCCAATGCTGGAAATCATAAAACCAAAAAATTAGGACAAGGCGAAGACAATACTGGCGAGTTTAAAGCCTATCAATTTGGAGACGCGCTTGAAAAAATAGACATGACCCAGAGCATTAAAAATGCTCAGATTCGATCTGTGGGAAATGATTTCACACTACAACACGACGATCTTGTTGTTGAGGACAGTTTTTTTAAAACTCAGATGAGTACCGTGTTGATGATCGATATAAGCCACAGCATGATCCTTTATGGAGAAGACCGTATTACCCCGGCGAAAAAAGTCGCCATGGCTTTAGCCGAATTAATCACCACCCGCTACCCAAAAGACACCCTTGATATACTCGTTTTTGGAAACGACGCATGGCCCATTTCACTTAAAGAAGTTCCTTATCTCGAGGTAGGGCCTTATCATACCAATACCGTTGCTGGCTTGGAATTAGCCATGGATCTTTTGCGACACAAAAAGAACAGCAACAAACAAATCTTTATGATTACCGATGGGAAACCCAGTTGCTTAAAACTCCCAGATGGAACATATTACAAAAACAGCGTAGGCCTCGACGATACTATTGTTGAAAAATGTTACAACATGGCCCGCCAAGCCAAGAAATTACATATTCCCATCACCACCTTTATGATTGCACAAGATCCTTATCTGCAACAATTTGTTCGCACCTTTACCGAAGCTAATCGCGGAAAAGCCTTTTTTACAGGACTAAAAGGTTTGGGAGAAATGATCTTCGAAGACTATGAAAAAAACCGAAAAAAACGCTTAGAATAAAGAAAAATCCCACTATGAGTTCACCAAAAATTGCTACCCTAGGTGCCCTAAAAAAAACCAACTATCAACCCCAAAACATTCAAGACGAATTAGCCAAAAACCTCCGGCAACGCTTACGGGACGGTCAAAAAACGTTTGACGGACTTGTAGGCTATGAAAATACGGTTATTCCAGATGTAGAACGCGCATTGTTGTCTGGGCATAACATTAATCTACTCGGTTTACGAGGACAAGCCAAAACCCGTTTAGCAAGACAAATGACCCAATTGTTAGACGAGTGGGTACCAGTAGTAACAGGCTCGGAAATCAACGACGACCCCCTTGACACTATTAGTCGTGAAGCCAAAGAATTGATCGCACAACACGGCGATGAGACACCCATTGAATGGCTGCATCGTGACGAACGCTTTTTTGAAAAATTAGCGACGCCAGATGTAACCGTTGCCGATTTGATTGGGGATGTTGATCCCATAAAAGCCGCTAACTTAAAACTCTCTTATGCCGATGAACGTGTGATTCACTTTGGGATGATCCCCCGAGCGCACCGCTGTATTTTTGTGTTAAATGAATTACCCGATTTACAGGCCAGAATACAAGTAGCCTTATTTTCCATACTACAAGAAAAAGAAATTCAAATTCGTGGGTTTAAATTACGTCTTCCCATTGAAACACAAATCATCTTTACCGCTAACCCGGAAGATTACACCAATCGTGGAAGTATTGTGACTCCCTTAAAAGATCGCATTGGATCACAAATCCTAACCCACTACCCGCATACCCGTGAAATTGCCAAAGCCATTACCGCCCAAGAAGTGAAAATGCAAGAAGGCACCGCAGCTCAAATTCACATCCCAGAACTGGCCAGAGATATCCTAGAACAAATTGGCTTTGAAGCCCGTAAAAGCGATTATGTCGATGCCAAAAGTGGCGTAAGTGCACGTATGAGTATCACCGCTTTTGAAAACCTCATCAGTACTGCTGAACGCAGAATCTTAATCAACGGAGAAGAAAGTACCTGCATTCGCATGTCTGACTTTTTAGGCATCATTCCTGCCATCAATGGAAAAGTAGAGTTAGTCTATGAAGGGGAACAAGAAGGAGCAGAACAAATCTCTTATCACTTGATTTCACAAGCCTGTAAAACACTTTTCCCAGACTATTTCCCAGAGATAAAGAAACTTGAAAAACAAGACGAAGAAGGCCCTTATGATAAATTATTGGGGTGGTTCTTTAGTGATAATGAACTCTTTTTAGAAGACACCCTTGACGATGGACTTTATCGAGATACTTTAGAAAATATTCCTGATATTAAAAATATCCTAGAAACCCATCAAGCAGATTGTCCAAAAGAAGACACTCACTTTATGATGGAATTTTTATTGTGGGGACTTGAAGCCAATAAACGCTTAAATAAATACCGCACCTTGGAAGGCTTTCAGTTTAAAGACTCGCTAGGCAGCTATATTAGTGGTTTATGAAAAAAATAAATCGAAAAAAACTATTCATCTTTTCTATTGCTTTGGGCTAATCAAGAAAGTTTTTGTGTTTTGTTTGCTATTTGACTGTATCTAAAGTTTAGTGACGCATCATTTCAATGGTCGTGTTCCCTAAAATAGAAAGAGTTTTATCGCGCACTTGTTCAAAGACAGGTTTTATGCTGCACGTTTTTTCGTCGCACTCATCACAGGGCGCATAGTAATTTAGAGAAACACAGGGCAATAAGGCAATGGGACCATCCATCATACGCATTAATTCAGCTAACTTAATGTCAGAGGGTTTTTTGAGTAATTTATAGCCTCCAGTCTTCCCTCTTTTACTTTGGAGCAATTGAAAATTGCGTAATTCTCTTAAGATTGTTTCTAGGAATTTTTGAGGGATGTTTTCCTTTTCGGCGATTTCAGTTGAAAATATAGACCGATCTTCTGATTGGTTGTCAGCTAAATATAATAAAGCCTTAATGGCATATTTGCATTTCTTTGAAATCACTTAATCCAGTATTTATGAGAGTCAAATATAGGGGAAAAATAATAAAACCACTTAATCCCTATAAAGTTTATAGGTTTTACTTGTATGTTTAAAAAGTCTACCCTACATTTGCGCCATCAAAAAGAAAAAATGGGAGATTTTAATTTCAATACCAAAACCCTTCATGCAGGACATGAGGTGGACAAAACTCAAGGAACACGTGCTGTACCAATTTACCAATCTACTGCCTATGTATTTGATAGTGCAGAACATGCAGCGAACTTATTTTCGTTAGCAGAGCCCGGGTACATTTACACACGTTTAAATAACCCAACAAACGATGTGCTCGAACAGCGATTAGCTGCCCTTGAAGGTGGAATTGCTGCAGTAACTACTGCTTCTGGAACATCTGCTATTGCAACTGCATTGATGGTTTTACTCAAAACAGGAGATCATATTGTTGCTTCGAATAGTTTATATGGTGGAACCTATAATCTATTGAACGTAACCTTACCTAGACTAGGGATCACCACCACTTTTGTAGATCCAGATGATCCCGCTAATTTCGAAGCAGCTGTTCAGGACAACACCCGTGCATTCTTTGCAGAATCGATAGGGAACCCTAAATTAGATGTGCTTGATTTAAAAGCTATTTCTGGCTTCGCCAAAAAAGCTAAAGTTCCCTTTATGGTAGATAACACGGTGGCTACACCCGCCTTGTTAAACCCAATTGAGCATGGAGCAAATATTGTAATTCATTCCTTAACTAAGTTTATCAATGGAAATGGTACGGCCATGGGGGGAGTGATTGTTGATGCAGGAACATTTGACTACGGCAATGGTTTATTCCCAGAATTTACAGAACCTTCTGCCGGTTACCACGGTTTGGTTTATCACGAAGCATTGGGGCCTGCTGCCTTTATTGCTAAGGTACGTATTGAAGGTCTAAGAGATTTTGGTGCAGCCTTAAGCCCATTTAATAGTTTCCAGATCATTCAAGGCTTAGAAACCCTAAGCGTGCGCATGCAACAACACTCTAAAGCTGCTTTAGAAATTGCAACTTGGTTAGAGCAACAAGAAGAAGTTGCATGGGTGAACTACCCAGGTTTAGCGGCAAGTAAATACAATGACTTAGCTAAAGATTACTTACCAAAAGGGCAAAGTGGAATTGTCACCTTTGGTTTAAAAGGTGGTTTTAATGTAGCGAAAAAAGTAGCAGATGATACAAAGATTTTCTCTCTACTAGCGAATATTGGAGATTCTAAATCCTTGATTATTCACCCTGCTAGCACAACCCACCAACAATTAAACGAAGCGTCGCAAAAAGAAACTGGGGTAACACAGGACTTAGTGCGCCTTTCTGTTGGACTAGAAGATATCGAAGATCTAAAAGCAGATTTAAAACAGGCCTTTTAGACAATTTCTTTACTGCTATTCTAGAAATTAACACATACTTATTTAAATAAGTAGTTTAAAAAACCGCCCATAGGGTGGTTTTTTTTGTAAACTCTAGGGGATGTGACAAAGAGTTACGAACTTTGTTCTTTGAAAATAAACTATGATTAGGACAGATATCATCATCATCGGCGCAGGCCCAGTAGGTTTATTTGCCATTTTTGAGGCAGGTTTAATGAAACTCAAATGCCATCTAATCGATGCTATCCCACAAGCTGGAGGGCAATTAACCGAGATTTATCCTAAAAAACCCATTTATGATATCCCCGGTTATCCCAGTGTTTTAGCAGGAGAACTGGTCGATAATTTAATGGAACAAGCCGCTCCTTTTAAACCTGGATTTACCCTGGGGGAACGCGCTGACACCATTGAAAAACAAGCAGACGGTACCTTTATTGTCACCACCAGTGAAGGAACACAGCATCAAGCACCTGTAGTGATGATCGCTGGAGGTTTAGGAAGTTTTGAACCCCGTAAACCAAAGATTGAAAACCTGCCGCAATTTGAAAAAAATGGCGTGGAATACATGGTCAAAGAACCCGATGCTTTTATTGGGAAGAAAATCTTTATCTCTGGTGGGGGTGACTCTGCTTTAGATTGGGCAATTTATTTTGCCGAACACGATGATAGTCCCGTAGGTCTTGTCCACAGAAGTGAATCCTTTCGTGCGCACAAAGATTCTGTTGAAAAAGCGTATCAATTACAAAAGCAAGGGAAAATCGAATTCTATACCCATGCAGAAGTGGTTGGTTTGAAAGGAAACGACACCCTAAAATCAATTGAAATCAAGCAAAAGGATCAGCCCAATAAGACGGTAGAAGTGGACACTTGGTTACCCCTCTTTGGTTTGTCGCCAAAGCTAGGACCAATTTCCAACTGGGGCTTAGAGATTGAAAAGAACGCCATCAAAGTAGATAACACCCTAGATTATCAAACCAATATTCCTGGTATTTTCGCCATAGGTGATGTCAATACCTATCCTGGGAAATTAAAACTGATTCTCTGCGGTTTCCACGAGGCTACTTTGGCCGTTCAAACGGCCTATAAAATCATCCATCCCGATAAACGTTTTACCCTAAAATACACTACTGTTCAGGGGGTTCAAGGCTTTGAATAATTTTATTCTATAAAGCGATTTTATTGGTAGTTCCTCAAAAGGCACGTACTTTTGCAGCGGTCTAAAAGACCACCAAAAAAACAATGAAAAAGGCCTTATTCTTCGTTTTACTTCTCTCTAGTCTAGTGGGTTGGTCACAAGTCAAAGGACGTGTTAGTAATGGCGTCCAACCCATTGCTGGGGCAACAGTCTTTTTCCCTTCCATCAATAAAGGAGTGGTGACCAACCTTGATGGGGTTTTTGTCTTCGATACTTTACCTATGGAGAATTATCCTTTGGTAATCTCTTATATTGGTTATTTACCACAGAAAACGACCATTACAATTAGCGAAGCCGAACAAGATCTTGGCGAATTTCTTCTTTTAGCCGACAGTTCTTTAGATGAAGTCATCATTTCTGGGAATCTTAAACCGGTGAATCGCCTAGAAAGCACGATTCCTGTAGAAGTCTATTCCCCCGAATTTTTACAACAAAATCCCAGTCCTAGTCTCTTTGAAGGAATACAATACATCAATGGAATCAGGCCTCAAATCAATTGCTCTGTCTGCAATACCGGGGATATCCACATTAATGGTTTAGAAGGTCCCTACACTTTTGTCTTAATTGATGGAATGCCCATTGTAAGCAGTTTAGCCAGCGTCTATGGTTTAAACGGTATCCCAACAGGAATGATTGAAAAGGTTGAAATCATTAAAGGCCCTTCTGGAACTTTATACGGAAGTCAGGCCGTGGGAGGATTAATCAATGTAATCACAAAATTACCAGAATACAGTCCGCATATTTTTAGTGACATCTATGGCACCTCCTGGCAAGAATTTAATGCAGACATTGGCTTTTCTGGAAAGATAAACGAACAAATCAATTTCCTTACTGGCATCAATGGATTTATTTATGATAATCCAGTGGATAATAACAACGATAACTTTACCGATGTGACACAGCAAAAGCGCTTTTCGCTTTTCCAGAAGTTTGCTTGGTTAAGCGGTGAATCAAAAGAAGGCTCTCTTGCTTTTAGGTATTTATATGAAGATCGCTGGGGTGGCGAATTAGATTGGACCCCTGCAAGCCGCGGGGGAGATCAAATCTATGGAGAAAGCATCTACACCAAGCGTTTTGAAATTATAGGGAGACAAGGATTAACAGATCAATGGGAAGTACAATATTCTTATACCGATCACGATCAGGACTCTTTTTATGGCGATATGCCTTTTCAAGCCAAAGAGCGTATCGCTTTTGTACAAGGAATCTGGCGTAAAGAAAGTGGTCAACATCAATGGTTAGGGGGGATAAGTACCCGCTATGGTAGTTATGACGACAATACTCCCGCCACCCAAATTCTTACTGCAAACAACCCTAATCATTACTGGCTACCAGGAATCTTTTTAGAAGACGAAATCACCTTAAAGGAACGGCACAAACTACTTTTAGGTATGCGTCTTGATCAACATCAAGATCACGGGATTATTGCCACGCCACGGGCAGGCTATAAAATCAATTTTGATGACCAAACTTTACTTCGGCTCAATGCTGGTACTGGGTTTAGGGTAGTGAATATTTTTACCGAAGACCACGCTGCACTTACTGGAGCTAGAGATTTAATGATTGAAGCAGACTTAGCGCCAGAACAATCTTATAATATCAACCTGAATTTCTACAAAAAGTCCTATACTTCAAGGGGTTGGATTTTGGGCGTAGAAGCAGCTCTGTGGTACACATATTTTACCAATCAAATCCTTCCAGATTTTGACACTAACCCCAATGAAATTCGATATAATAACCTCAACGGTCATGCAGTATCTCAAGGAGGAAGCTTTAATATAGAAGCACGTTTGGGGCAATTTCGCGCGCAGTTTGGGGCGAGTGTATTGGATGTTTTTACACAAGAAAATGAGGAACGTGTTCGCCCTGTATTTACCGAAAAATGGTCTGCGACCTGGGCAATTACCACTCCCCTTTGGAACGAAAAATTACGCCTTGATTATACGGGGAATCTTTATGGGCCCATGCGACTACCCTTATTAGGAGATCTTGATCCTAGAGCAGAATTCTCCCCAGTGTGGAGTATTCAAAACCTTAAGGTGAGTTTTCAAAAAGACAACGATTGGAGTTTTTTTGTCGGCGTAAAAAACCTTCTGAACTGGACACCAGCAAGGAACAATCCTTTTTTGATTGCGCGTAGTGATGATCCTTTTGATCGCAATGTGCAATTTGACACCAGCGGAACAATTCAAACGACTGTAGACAATCCTTATGCTTTGAGTTTTGATCCTACCTATATCTATGCTTCCAACCAGGGAATTCGTTTCTTTATAGGAGTTAATTATTCTTTATCTCGATGAAAGCAGACTCGCTTAATGTCTTTGGCGAAGCCTTAGTAATTTGTGGGACAGCACCCATGACGGGGGCCTACCGCGATGGTTGCTGTGATACCGGCCCATTTGATGCAGGAACCCATGCCGTTTGCGCTAAAGTTACCGATGCATTTTTGGAATTCTCAAAAAGTAAAGGGAATGATCTTACCCGTGCTTATCCCGAATATAATTTTCCAGGATTAGTGGCAGGAGACTATTGGTGTCTCTGTGTATTGCGATGGTTAGAAGCTTATCGAGCGGGTGTCGCGCCTGGTATCAAACTTGCCGCTACCCATCAAAAAACCTTAGAATATATCTCTTTAGAGGTATTAACTACCTTTGCTTTAGATGATAAATAATGTGCTCCTCATTTTCTCTGCTATCTCCTTCCTCTTTTTTGGGGTAGGTTGCTTAAGTAGTGATTATTTGATTGCAGAATTTGAACGTTATGGTGTCCCTCAATTTAGGACATTAACAGGTCTGCTTCAATTATTGGGAGGACTAGGAATTCTATTGGGTTATTATTGGAGTTCATTACAAATCTTTAGTTGTTTTGGTCTTGCTTTGTTAATGCTTCTTGGGGTGGGGGTTAGAATAAAAATCAAAGATAGTTTTATCCAAAGCTTGCCCGCAGCATTTTATTGTCTGTTAAACAGTTATCTGTTCTGGTCACTACTATAAACTTTAACGTATCCTTAGGAAAATATTATCAGTGCTTTAACAGCCAAAAGAAGGTTTAACCGGTAGTTTTACACTATAATTTTCATGTATTAGTTGATAATTTTGGTTAACAAATTCCCCTGGTAAGTACCAAAGACTGCCAGGGGTTTTTATTTTTGTAAAAAACTAGCATGGCTAAACTCAGTCCACAACCCGACGAAATTGACTTGCACGGTCTTAGACACAAGCCAGCGCTAGCCCTTGTCCGTGAAATTCTGGCCCAGCGTGAAAACCAGCAAGGATCCTTTTCCTTAACCATCATTACAGGAAATTCTACTGTTTTACAAGAACGTATCTTTACTGAGATTTTAGAGGAAACTTATTATACCTACTATATCCCTTCGTGGAACTTAGGGCAGATTATCGTTGAAAACATGAGCTTGTAATGGCATTTCTTTTGTAACTTATTAATATGAAATACCTAAAAACCATTGTAAAGGTTGAAAATGGAGACAAGAATAAATAACTAAACTAAGTAATCTTGATTGATTCTTAATGACCATCAATAGATGAAAGTACTGCGTTTCCTATTTTTGAGATACTAAAACGAATAACATCCGTTGTTGGAACACCTGTTTCGGCTTCAATTTTAGCTATTAAAGTTAATGCATCAGCTTCGCTAAGTGCGCTTGTATTGAGTGCAATAGCAATTACTTTTGCTTTTGGGTAAGTTCCAACAACCGTTGCAAGTTGTTCGTTGAGTTCAATAAATGCTTTCAATGAGGGTATTTCTATGTGTTCTGGATATTTTAAGTGAGTTTTTTCAGCACGATGACACAAGATCAATTGAGTAGGACAACTTCCACGCATAAGGGGGAGCGTTGCCGTACTTCCAGGATGTAATAATGATCCTTGACCTTCAATCAAAATAATAGCGTTGTCTTTTTGTGCCATTACGGCCTCTTCTACAGCACCACATGCTAGATCAACTTTAAAAGCATCTAAAGGAATTCCCTTTCCTGTAATGGTAATTCCAATTTGACCTGTAGCAATAAACCCAACATCCTTTTGCTGTTGATTTAACCATCGATACAGTTCTAAACCGGCAGTCATCTTACCAGCCGCCATATCGGTACCAACAAATAAAATCCTTTCATTTTTGAGTTGCATTGCTTTTGCTGTAGCAACGGGAGGAGTCGTTTTGGGTACTCGAACATCCCAAATCCATTGATTTTCTTTCAAGTTTAATTTGTAACGTTTCTCGAGTAAATCGTGCAAACCATTGACGATTGACATTCCAGCTTGTATAGCCGCTTCAATGAATTTAATCCAATCCTCAGGTATTCTTCCGCCCGAGGGTGAAATCCCGATAACAAGTACGTTAGCCCCTATGGTTAGACCCTCATCCAAACTGCCAACAATTGGAGCTTTGTGTTGAATCCCAGTTATTTCCTCTAGAGATTTACCTTGATTTTCTGAATCGATGACTGCAACAATCTCATTTTTTGAAAAACGCAGAACACCAAAACCCATTTTACCATACTCGCTTGATAAGTAGCCTTCCATAAAAAGGGCAATTTTATCAGATTTCTGTAACATATGTGTGTTTTTTTAGTTTTGCTCCGTGACCATGGTTGTCAGAAGGCATTGTTATTCCATTAAACATTGTAATACCCTCAGAGGGGTCTGGCAATAAATTGTAATGAGAATCCAAATCAATAAAATCCAAAACTCCAGAAAGCGAAGCACCAGCAGCAATCGAGACGCTTGATTCACTCATACAGCCTATCATCGTCTTTAAATTAAATGCTTTAGCTGTTGCAATTATACGTAAGGCTTCAGTTATCCCTCCACATTTCATAAGTTTAAAATTCACACCGTGAACTGCATTCGCCCATTGGGGAATTTGATGTGCAAATCGACAGGACTCGTCTACAAAAATGGGTAGTGTAGTCTGCTCAAAAAGGGTTGTTAATTGATCTTCTTCACCTTCTTTTAAGGGTTGTTCAATATAACTAACTCCTCTATCTGATAACCATTTACTCATGAAGATTGCTTCGTCCAAATTCCATCCACCATTGGCATCTACCCGAATTTTTACTTTGAATTTACGACTACTCTCTAAGACTTGTTCAAACATTGCTTGATCTGCAGCTATACCTTCAGACGCTCCCAATTTTATTTTTAAGGATTGAATTGTTGTCCCGTTCAGAAGAAGTGGAATACGCTCCTTGACTACTTGAGGTGAATTGATTCCTATAGTCACGGATGTAGGTTGACTAGGTTTGGGAAATCCCAAGAGTTGATATAGTGGTAATTTTGCCTTCTTGGCTTTCAAATCCCACAGAGCAATGTCGAGACCTGCATAAGCACAAGGAGCAATATTTAACGATTTTGCCTTTTGTGCTATTTCATAAATGCTCAGACCCTTGATGTCTGAGTCGAGGAGTCGTCGAAGTTCTTCCGCCACCTTTTCAGGTGTATCAGCTTGTTCTGTTTTCCCTGGAGCAGCTTCTCCCCAACCCACAACACCTTGATCTTCAACACTCACAAATACATTACAACTATCGGCTTTTATCCCACGACTTATTTTCAAAGGAAAACGCTTTTTGAGTAAAACTTTATAAAAACTAACTTTCAAAGTATTGAGTTTTTGGATGTAGTAATTATTAGTTTCGATAATCTAGCGCAGGAGAACGATTACCCAGTAAAGGGACATAATTAAACTTTTCTCCTCGAATTTCATTGAACTCTTTTTGGATTTTTTCAATTAATTTAGGATTTTCAAGTAGCTGAATTCCAGTTAATGTTAAAACTTTAGCTGCTTTCATCATCCCCTTAATTCCAATGCTTGTCCCCCCAGCAGCTACTGCTTGCCAGCTATGAGATGGTGTTCCAGGCACCCAGGTTGCTGCCCTTAATCCAGCAGTTGGAACAGTATAGCTGACATCTCCAACATCTGTCGAGCCTCCAGCTTTTACATTGATATCATAGGGTGCTACATTATGAATATATTTCATATCCAAGGGTTTTTCCAAGGTTTTGGAGATTTTTTGAGCAAATTCCTCCTCTTCCTCATTATAGGTATACCCCCCTAGCTTTTTAAAGTTATTATGCACCATTTTCTGGAAAGAAGGGACATAGAGTAAATCATGGGTACCCCCAATCATCTCGAACTCCATTTCTGTTTCTGTTCCTAATGCAGCTCCTTTAGCAGCGTTTATAATTCGATCAAATAGGGCAATAACTTTATCACGTTTAGGATGACGTGAATAATAGTAAACCTCTGCAAAGTCTGGAACTACATTGGGGGCTTCTCCCCCTCTTGTGATAACATAATGGATACGAGCCGACGTGTCCATATGTTCACGCATAAGATTGGTCATATGATTCATTGCCTCTACGGCATCCAGGGCTGATCTCCCCTGCTCTGGGGCACCTGCTGCATGAGCAGAACGGCCATAAAATCGAAACTTTGCTGATTTGTTTGCCAATGCAGGACGTGGACTTGCAGCGTTTTCGTCATCTGCATGCCAATGCAAGGCAATATCTACATCGTCAAATAAACCCGCACGTGTCATGTATACTTTCCCCGAACCTCCTTCTTCAGCTGGACATCCATAGAAGCGAATAGTCCCTTTTATTTTATTCTTTTCTACATATTGTTTTAGGCTTATTGCTGCTGCGACAGAACCTGTTCCAAATAGATGATGTCCGCAAGCATGGCCAGCTCTTTTATTATTTGTGACTTTATAGGGGACAGCTTTTTGTGATAATCCTGGTAGTGCATCATATTCTCCCAATATTGCAATGACAGGGCCATTATTGTTGTATTCTGCTACAAAAGCAGTTGGTATTCCTGCCACACCTGCTTCAATGCTGAAACCGGCTTCTCGAAGTGTTTGCTGTAATAAAGTACTGCTTTGTTCTTCTTGATATCCCATTTCGGCATATTCCCATATCTGCATTGCAATCTTAGCATAATTTGCAGTTGATGTTTCAAGTTCTGTTAGAATTTGATTGTTTTGCCCATATAAACTTAGGCTAAATAAACCGATTAGTACAAATTGTAAATTCTTCATAATAAAAAAATCTTAATTTAAATTATAAAAAAAAATTTAAAGCATCATCTTATATGAAGATTTAATTAGCTTAAATAATTTTATATTTAAAGATGTTTAAATTAATTGTAATGTCTCTGATATTGAGCATCTTATTATGTCCTTTTCAGAGTTGTAAAAAATCGAACGATGTTTCAGCTTATCAATGGGAAGAATATGTTGTGAAACGTGAAGGAAATATTCCACTAATATTAGTAGCTGCCCATGGAGGCGATTTAAAACCACAATGGATAGAAGATAGGGCATGCAGTGGCGCTGTAATTACACAAGATCAATATACGTTAGGAATCGCACTTCAAATTGAACAAGAATTGAAGCAAATGGGATTCCAGCCATATATGATACTTGCAAAGATTCATCGGGTAAAGGTAGACCTCAATCGTTCTTTGGCCACTTCACATTGCGACGATGATACAAGCAATGAACTATGGGAATTGTTTCACAGTCATATTGCTGCATCCAGAGAAGAAGTCATCCAAAAACATAAACGGGGGCTGTTGATCGATATCCATGGTCACGGACACCCTGTTCAGCGCATTGAATTAGGTTATTTAATAACGAGTGATCAGTTAAGAAAGATTGCAGATAATGACACTAGTATAGATATAACCTCGACCTCGATTAGAAGTTTGTGGATTAATCATCCTTTAGGTATTTCTTTAAATGAAGTAATTGTCGGAGAAAATTCGCTTGGTACACGTTTAGAAGAAAATGGCTTTCCAACTGTACCCTCTGTAAACGATCCTGCACCAAACCAAAACGACCCTTTCTTTTCTGGCGGAACCATAACCAAGCTTTATGGCTCCAAATCATCGGTTGGTGTAGATGCAATTCAACTTGAGCTTAACCGCCATGGACTGCGTTCAGAAAGTGACGATAGAAGTAGATTTGCACGTGTTTTTACAGAAACAATTATTGAATTTATGGAATATCATTACGCCGATGTTTTTAGTCCTTAATCCTTCCCGAATAAAACCTCATCAGCTATCTCTTGACATTGTTTTGCCATTCTTTTTTCGACGATGAAATAATAAATTTCCTTTCCTTTTACATTTTTACTTGAAAATCTTCGCAAAAGACCAAGGGTTGACTTGCCACTTATTTTACCAAAAATGACACAAGCAGCTAAATAGCTTCCAACAGAATTTGGATGTTTAGTATCAGAAGTAAAAAGGGTTTGCTCTGGAAAACGTGACCTAAATAAGTCAAATGCTTTTCCAACAGGAAGTAGTTCAACTGTTTCTGACGGTTTAATTACTTGTAATGCATTCTCAATAGCGACAGATTTAGGCGGAGCAGCACTGGGGTCTTTTAATATTTTAGGATAACTCCACGTAGCATAGAGATACTTTTGTGACTTTGGAGATGTTTTACTGTAAAGTTTGTTAAGATACTTTTCGGTTGAATCTGGCGCTATTAAAGGATAACTACTGTGCTCTTGAAAAATTAGACGCGTGTATTTTTTACGCTGAATTTTTTTTGTTGTTTTAAGTCCTTTTTCACTATTCCAATGTTGCTTTAAGGTTGCTCCACTTGCAGTAGATTGTTCCACCCTCCAATCTAACTGCCTAGATTTTGCAAATTGTTCTATGGTCATGGGTAAATTATAGTAAAAGGTAAAACTATTCCCCACCATTAAAATTCGTTCCTTATTTTGGGTATACCCTTTTACAAAAAGGAAAAAAACAATAAAAAAATAGGTGCTATTTTTCATCTTTCTGGAAATTGGCAGTTGTTCCCTCCCAGTCAGGGTCTGCTGCACCAATCCAAGTATTTCCTTTTTTAGCTATTGCATGCACACGCCCAAATCTTGCGGGTTCATTGATATACTTTATCGGATAGGACTGATAAAAAGGTTCTTTTATCATTTGCTCAATTCCTGTGTGATTCTCTACCCACAAACTATCTTGATAGGGATAGACTCGTGGAAGTGACAAAGCCGAAGTCAGGGATTTTTTTTGTGAAATAAAACGATCAGCAACTTGCGTTACAGCAGGTACGATACGACTCCCACCAGCGGCTCCCAATGCCAAAACTACCTCTCCATCTTTTTCAATTATAGTGGGTGAAATATGTGAATTGGCTCTATCTCCAGGTTTATAGTTTCCAAGATAACCTCCCAAGGTTACCGCATACAAAAAACCTAGGCCTTTGGTGGCAACTTTTGATCCCATGTTTGGACCTATGGTTTGTGTTAACGCAACAACATTGCCCCATTGATCAGCAGTGGTTAGATGGGTGGTGTGGCCATCTATTGAGGTCCACGAGACAGGAATATTCTCCATGGGCAATGAACTACTGTTTTGTTCTTGTTTAATTTCATCAGCCCATTGTTCTGCCTTTTCATAGGAAAGGATTTCTTTCAATTGAGTGGTATCTATTTGTTTTTTTCTAAAGGTATACGCCAGTTCAGTGGCTTTACCGTGTTGAAAAGCCCATTCGTTTTCATCTTTAGGCGTGTCCATGTGATCGATTATTTGAAGAATCTGAATGGTTATCGCCCCGAAGGAAGGTAGGTATAAGCTGTGAATAGCATGGTTGCGAAATTTCCCGGCAAGGATTTTACTTTCCCGTGCTTCATAATTTTTTAAGTCTTCTAATGTGACGATACCTCCATTTGCTTGAAAATCATCTACCATTTTTTTTGCTACCTCTCCAGAATAGAAGCCTTTCTTTCCTTTAGTCGCTATGGCTTCTAACACACGAGATAACTCTTTTTGGACCAATAGATCACCCGCTTGATAGCTTAAACTATCATTAACTAAAAAATGATTTCTTGTCCCCTCAAATTCAAGGAGTTTATCCTTAACCATTTGCTGTCGTTTAGCTTCCCCTGGCAATAATTCAAAGCCATTGGCTGCATAGTTAATGGCAGGTGCTAGTACTTTGGAAAGGGGTAAGTTTCCTTTTTGATCGTGTAGTGCGAGTAAGCCAGCTACAACTCCAGGGATACCAATGGTAGGGTAACCATAAGAAACCTTTTCTTCGCTTTGAATATAATTTTGGGGTACTTCTGTTGAGGCATCTACCCCAGCAATTGTACCGTTAGCTTTTTTGTAAATGGCCTGTAGTCTGCCCCCTAGACCACTCATACTTGGCTCTACTACTGAAAGGGTAAATGCAGCTGCAATTGCTGCGTCAAAAGCATTACCACCTTGAGCAAACATAGCTTTACCCGCTTTAGAGGCCAATGGATGTGCAGTTGCAATAACATTATTTGAATAAGGTTTTTCCGATTGCGCGCAGCTAATAATGATAAAAAGAAAAAAGCAGATGCAATTTTTGTGTAATGATAAAACTGCTTTCATAGATAATTTTTGTAAGAATTTTAAAAAAAAAGGCTTACGCAAAATGTAAGCCTTTTTTAGTTAATAATGAAAATCTATTGATTTACTTGGGTTTTTGTGAAAATACCAGGGTCTTCTTCTGGAGCATTTGAATTTGAATTTAATTCATTCTGAGCATATGGCATCCTTTCTGGTTTACGAGTATTATCTGCCCCAACCATAAAATAAGGAACTGCAATTGTCCCATCTGATTTTCGTAAACGACGAGCATCGTTATAGGGCATATGCATTCCAAATCCTGAAACATAACGCTCTTCCATTACTTCACGTAGGAAAGCATCATTTGCACTTAGCGCCCCTGAAACATTTTCAATGCCACCAGATTCGAAGTCCGCTGCCACAAATGGAGCATAATTATAAGCTAATTCACTATAATTATTATTTAGATTACCCCCACTGTTTAACCAGGCACGAACGTCATTTAAATGAGGAAGACCTGCAGCGACACCTCCTGCACGTGCTGCTGCTTCAGCCATTATGAGCTTATTCTCAAAATACGTAACCATATTTTGAGGCTCACGTTCTTGGATGATTCCATCGTTGTCTCCTGATGAATTTATGGTATAGTAAGCACGTCTGGCAGTTTCATCTGTCTTTGAGTGGTTTCGGGATAATGCGTTGCTCGCATCTAGAATTTGAAGTAAATAGCTTTCATCATCACCAGTTACGTTCCCTAAATCACCCGATCTAGAACCTGCAAGAATTGTCCAAAAAAGATTGGTATCCCCTGAAACAGCAGAACCCGGTTTAAACTTCATATCCCCATTTGCTGAAGAAATTCCACTTTGAGCGGCAATTAATGCATTCGGATAATCTTTTTGATGTAAGTAAAATCTTGCTATTAAGGTATTAGCTGCTGCTATCCATTTATCCTTGTCTCCATTAAAATAAATGTCTTGACTAATAGATGAAGATGAAGCACTGTTAAGGGTGCTAATACCTTCCTGTAAAAGCGATATAGCGTTTTGATAAACAACCACTTGACTGTCGTACCTTGGATCTGAAATCTCTGGATCACCAGCCTCTAAAAACGGAATATCTCCCCAAAGTGAAGCCGCTGTACCAAATGCATGTCCCTGAATAATCATGGCAATACCTCGAAGCAAATCACTATCTGAGTTTTCAATTATATGGCGCATATTAGTCATTACACCAACGTATAATGCATTCCATTCACTGTTGGCCTCTCCTGTCGAGAGATTGTATCCATAGATATTAGAATACAAGGCTGCAATTCCAATAAGTTGTCCAGAATACATACCACTTACTCGATTTAAATGACCACATTGAAGTTGAATGTTTGCTATTTGACCTCCAGTCAAAAATAGCAACTCATCTACATCGACAATAGTTAAATCGTTTGGGTTTTCATTTATTCCCTCGACGATATCCTCACAGGAATATGTAGAAAATATCAAGGAAGAAAAAATTAATAATCTATATATTTTTTTCATGTTTGACATATTAAAAATTAAAGGTTACACCTAATAGTGTAGATTGCGTTTGAGGGTTCGTAAAATAATCCAATCCAATGGCGTTACCCGTCCCAAATTGATTCACCTCAGGATCAATCCCAGGGATATTATTTATGTTAATAAGGTTTCTCCCAGTAATTGAAAATCGGACACTTTCTAATCCAATGCTTGACTTTAGACTAGGTGAGTCTAATAAATAACTCAAAGAAAGCTCACGAACTTTTGTCCATGTGGCATCATAGATAGAAAAATTGTAAGCTTGATTATCACCAAATCCTCCACCAATACCTGTTCTATACCAAGTTTCATCAAGAAGGACGTCTCCTGCTCCAAAATCTACAATATTCCCTCTTACAGTAGTTCCTGAAGGGATTGTACTTCCTGCGTAATTGACTAAGTCTTGTGATAAAGTTACTCTATTAGAAGTAGCTGTTGTTGTTCCAAATCTATTTAAAACGTGTAATGTTCTTGGGGCAAATTCACCCCCTTGAGAATGCTCAACAACAATATTAAGGGCAAACTTCTTATAATTCAGGTTAATACCCAAACCAGCACGCCAATCAGGGTTTGGATCCCCTAAAACTTCAAAGCTTGAAGTAATTTGTGGGAAGCCATTTTCATCTAAAATAAAACTACCATCGTCATTGGTTTGAGATCCTGTACCCCAGAGAGTTCCCAGTGGATGCCCTACCCTTGCAATAGATTTTACAGAGGCTCCATCAGACATATCTACTACATCTGTACCATACAAGTCTGTTACTAGGTTTTCATTCTTAGACCAATTTAGACTTGTGTTTAAGGAAAAGTCTGTCTTTTGTATCGCATTCCATGAGAGGTCAATTTCATACCCTTCGTTCTCCATTGCACCAAAGTTTCCATATTGTGTAGAAAAACCTGATGAGGGAGATAAACTCACATTCAATAAAATATCTTCAATTGTATTGTTGTAATAAGTAAAAGAAAAAGTTAAACTGTTATCAAAGAACCTCAAATCAGTTCCTAGCTCCCACTCTGTTTTCAGTTCTGGTGTTAGATTAGGATTTCCTAAATTATTGTCCAAACGGAAACCACCACCAAATGAATCAATACTTAGAGGATCTGAGTAAGTAGAATATGAAAATCCACCTTCTGCTAATGTTTCAAATCGGTGTGCAGCGGGTTGAACCCCAACAATTCCGTAAGAAGCTCGTAACTTTCCAAAATTAATAATACTAGAATCTAGTGCTGAATTTGTGAAATTCCAGGCTACATCTACAGCTGGATAAAAGAATGAGTCTTTCATGGTAGAAGATGCCTCGAGAGCCCCAGTTAAATTGACAAATAATTCATCTTTAACGCCAATGTTTAAAATGGCATAACCTCGATTTGATTTTCTAAATGATTTTACATTCTCAAATGTTGAAGCTTCTCTCGAACTGTTTAATGTGGTTGTCATTTTCGTGACATTTACCAAAAAGTTGGAAACACTCCCTGAACTACGATTGTATTTTCTATCATTCAAACTCCATCCAACTGTTGCGGTTAAATCAATATCATCAGATAACTCAAATTGACCTCGACCAATAAAGTCTAAATTATTTTCTCGAGTAGCAATTTCGTCTTCTAAATATTCTCCTACTCTTCTATTAATCGTTATAGAAGAACCCGCACTACCTCTTGGAAAAAAGAAAGTCCTTCGATCATCTGCAAAGTCAATATTTGCTCTTGCTATTAATTGAAGCCAACTTGTGGGCTTAATGGTAATTTGAGGTGTTAGTGTTATCCTATTGACCTTGTTCAATGAAAGCTGTTCATTAGTAGTCCATAATGGATTATTATAGATTGGATTTTCATTATTACCAAGATATCTTCTGTATGACCGATGCCTTCTTGGAAATTCTTCTCCAGATGCACTTGTGTAAACTCCTATATAATCTCTATTATCGAAGTCTGCAGGTGTTCTTAGATGTCCTAACTGAATCCCCCCCACATTTGAATTTCCCTGCGTAGCATTTGAATCTGAGTATGTGTAAGCAACTTTATTAGACAAATCCATCCAATCGTTAAGTTTCGCATTATAATTGAATCGAATATTCGTTCTGTCATAAGTTGATTTTCGAATAATCCCTTCCTGTTGTAAATTAGATAGACTAAAGAAATAGGTATTTTTCTCATTTCCTCCACTCATAGTAAGATCATTTTGCCAAATAGTACCAGTCTGAAAAGCAGCATTAAAATTTTCTTCAATGAATGTTTCTTGTGAGTTTTTCTGAGTTATTGGATAATATATATTTCCATTACTTGATGTAAAAAAAGCACCTGAAGTATTTACTGAATCACTACCTCCTGAACGATCTGGGATATAATCTCCCCAAGACTCGACTGCTGTAGGGGAATAAGAACCATTTCTTCCTTGACCCCATAGATTTTGTCTTGGTACACGTTCAGAAATTTCATCAAATGAATAGCTTGAGGAAAAGGTAATTTTAGCTTTTCCAGATTGCCCTTCTTTGGTTGTGATTACAATAACACCATTGGCAGCTCTACTCCCCCATAGGGCGGCAGCAGAGGCTCCTTTGAGTACTTGAACAGAAGCAATGTCAGCTGGATTGATATCATTGAGCCTTGACCCAAAACTGATCGCTCCAGTGTTAGAACTACCTCCATTTACAATTTTCGTGGTTGCACTATTGAGTGGAGAACCATCTACAATAATTAATGGATCACTACTCCCCAAAATGGTATTGGCACCTCGAATTCGAATTCTACTTCCGGCTCCAGGATCACCACTAGTTCGAACAACATTTAAACCTGCTGCTTTTCCACTTAATGCATTAGAAATAGTAGGTTCACCAGATCTTGCAACTGCCTTAGTACTGATAATTGAAGAAGTTGATCCTTGCTTGTCTCGTTTCTCAGTAAAACCAAGCGCTGTTACAACAACCTCTTGAAGTTGCTGCGTATCTTCTTCAAGTATAACATCAATACTTGACTGTTCACCGATTTCAATTGATTGAGTTAAATATCCTGTGTAACTAACCTCAATAATTGAAGCGTCTTCCGATACTGTAATCTCATAATTTCCATCAAAATCTGTACTTACACCGTTTGTAGTTCCCTGCTCAATGATGTTGGCACCAGGGAGTGGTCCATTTACATCACTAATCGTCCCACGAATAACCTTTTGTGCAAAAGTCAACTGTGTAAAAATTGTCAACAAACACAAAAGTTGTTTGATTTTTTTTTCCATGATTTAGTTTTAAAAAATTTAAATAAATTTAATTATTCTTCATTAAGAATTATAAATCTTTTTTATTTTTTTTTACATTAAATTAATATATGGTAAAACTAATCAAAGGAAATATCCCGATTGCACTAGGTCCATTTGTATTTATCTTCCTTCAACTTAACGGTCCATTTGGAGGTATGTCGCCTCAAGCTCTAGCGGTTTTGTCCACTACTTCTTGGATGGGTATATGGTGGGTTTTTGAGATAATCCCTATAAGTGTGACAGCCCTTTTACCCATCGTCTTATTTCCACTAACTGGTGGTCTTGACTTGGCCTCTACCGCTGCTGCCTATGGGCATAAATATATATTTTTATACATGGGAGGATTTATGATAGCTATTGCCATTGAAAAATGGAATCTCCACAAGCGAATTGCACTTAATATTATTGATTTTGTTGGTACAGATATCAATCGAATTGTTTTAGGGTTCATGCTGGCAACCGCATTTTTATCAATGTGGATTTCCAACACTGCTACTGCTGTGATGATGTTACCAATTGGGGTTTCAATTGTTAAAGTATTGATTGATAATCCAAATACTATTGAAAATGAGACTAAAATATTTGGTAAAATGCTTATGCTATCCATTGCTTATAGTGCCTCTATAGGAGGGTTAGCAACGCTGGTTGGAACACCTCCTAATTTGGTCCTGGCTGGGGTAATCAGTGAGGTTTACGGGATTGAAATTTCATTTACACAATGGTTTATCCTTGGCTTACCAATCAGTATAATGCTTCTACTAGTTGGTTGGATATTTTTAACGCGTTATGCTTTTCAGCTTGAACTCAAAACCTTTCCAGGTGGGCGCGATGAAATTCTCAGGATCAAAAAAGACCTTGGCCCTATCCGATATGAAGAAAAGTGGGTTGCTTACTTATTTGCAATTACTGCTTTTTGTTGGATTTCAAGAACCTATCTTATACAACCTTTTTTACCCGAAATCGATGATACCATAATTGCAATGATATTTGGAATAAGTTTATTTTTAATTCCTTCGAGTGATAAACAACAAAAAATTCTACTATGGGATGAAGCCGTAAAAATGCCTTGGGGAATAATACTACTCTTTGGTGGAGGAATGGCATTGGCTAGGGGATTTGAATTCTCAGGATTGGCAAAATGGATGGGGGATCAAATTATTTTTATTCAAAATCTACCACTTCTAATTATGCTACTCATTGTGATTACATTTGTCAATTTTTTGACAGAAATTACATCAAATTTAGCTACAACTGCAATGATCTTACCCATTCTTGCATCAATAGCCATTCAACTCGATGTTCATCCCTATTCTCTCTTAGTAGGTGCTGCTATTGCAGCTTCATGTGCATTTATGCTACCTGTAGCTACCCCCCCGAATGCAGTAGTCTTTGGCTCAGGATATCTTAAAATAAGCGATATGGTGAAAAGAGGGTTTGTTTTAAATATATTTTCTATTGGACTTATCCTAGTTGTCATTTATTTTCTTTTGCCTCTTCTATGGGATTTTGACCCTAGCCGTTTCCCTTTAAAATTTAAACTCTAAGTTAATGAGAAAAAAACAACTTATAATTTATTGCTTTTATTCCTTTATCCTATCCCTCCTTTTGATGAGATGTACATCACCTGTAAACTATGATATTTTAATTCAGAATGGAAGAGTCTATGACGGAACAATATCCCCAGGTAAAATAATGGATATCGGAATTAAAGATGGTGAAATCATAAAAATAGGTGACATTTTAAGTCAAGCAGGAGCAAAACGTATCATCGATGCAAAAGGATTGATTGTATCACCCGGATTTATTGATGGTCATTTTCATCTTGATCCCATGGATAATTTATTTCAACTTATTGATGCTAAAAGTCAGCTTTTGCAAGGTGTTACCACAAGTATAGGAGGGCCAGACGGTCGGGGTGTTCCTTTGCAATTTTCAATGGGACAATACCTTGATACGCTCCAGAAAATGGGTGTTGGTCACAATATGGGTTTTATGGCCGGCCACAATAAAATTAGACAAAAAGTAATGGGACTTGCCGATAGATCCCCTAATTCAAAAGAACTCGAAGAAATGATAAATATGACTAAAGAAGCCATGAATGAAGGAGCTTTTGGACTATCTACTGGATTAAAATACTTGCCTGGAAATTTTGCGCAATTGGATGAAATTATTGCATTGTCAAAACAGGTAGCTCAAAAAGGGGGGGTCTATTCAACACATCTTCGCGATGAAGGATTACACATAATGGAGGCCATAGAAGAGACCATTGAAATTTCAAAACAAGCTGACATTCTTGTTATTTTGACACATCACAAACTGATAGGTAAACCCATGTGGGGCAAAAGTGATTTGACACTTGAACGCGTTAATCGAGCCAAGAAAAATAATGTCAAAATCATGCTCGATCAATATCCCTATAATGCGAGTCATACAGGATTGAGTGTGCTCATTCCAACTTGGGCTAGAGCTGGCGGAAATAAGGCGTTCATAGAGCGACTCAAAAACCCTATTTTGTATAAAAAAATTAAATCAGAAGTTATTTTCAATATATTGAACGATAGAGGGGGTGAAGATCTTAAAAGAATTCAATTTGCACGTGTTAAATGGATGCCTAAATTAGAAGGAAAGACACTCCATGATTGGTTAATCATGGAAGGAAAAACTCCAACTATTGAAAATGGTGCAGATATGGTAATTGAAGGCCAAAAAAGAGGAGGTGCAAGTTGCATTTATCATGCTATGGATGAGAGTGATGTCAAAAACATAATGCAACACCCATTGACCATGATTGCTTCTGACGGAAGATTATCGGCGCCTGGGATTGGTCATCCACATCCCAGATCATATGGAACTTTTCCTAAAGTTTTAGCTAAATATGTTCGAGAAGAAAAACTACTTTCAATCCAAGAAGCACTACATAAAATGACAATGCTCCCTGCTCAAACTTATGGGATTTTAAATCGTGGACAACTCAAGGAGGGTTTTAAAGCTGATATCGTTATTTTTGATGAAAAAAATCTTCAAGATCGTGCTACATTTATAGCACCACACCAATATCCTGAGGGAATTTTACATGTGATTGTCAATGGGAAAATTGCTGTTGAAAACGGCAAATTTTTAAATCAATTGAATGGACAAATCCTTCGAAAAAGAGTGCAAGACTGAAATATTATGCAGTCTTGATCTCTGGGAATAATAAGTGCAGCGGTATTTTCAATACTTGAGCATCATAAGTGTTTTGGACACTATAATTTTTCTCCTTTTGAACGAACTATTTGTTCCTAGTGCGCTTGAACGATTTGTGCCAAAAAAATAGTGGCTATGTAAATAGAGATAAGGGGAAAATGACACTAATTAAACCATAAGTTAGTCAATATTTTCTGAAAAGGGTAATTTTATCTTGACTATATTTTTGAATTATTTAGACCAATAGGGAATTATTGTGGAGTAGTCTAAGTTTTTTTTAGAAACTCTTAAACATAAAATTTAAATTCTATACTCCCCACCATTAATGTTCAATGCTACACTTGGAAAAGCATAATATAAAACCATCATATTAAATGGATCCTTATTTTTTATTCTACAGTAAAAACTCAAATTTTAAGAGCAGCCTACATCTATCAACTTCTGCCTTAATTATTCTCTTTGCAATTCTTTGATGTATTGAGTAAGCAACGCAAGGCCCTCTTCGTGAACGATAGAACGCCCTATTTCTGGCATCCGGATAGCGGGATCAATACTACTAACCCGATAGATAAAAATAGATTCTTCTGGATGGCCGGGAACTATATCGTATTTGAAATCCCCAGATCCTTTTCCGGCAGCAATAGGGGGTTTTAAAATCCCGCGTTTACGTTGATCTTTTTGATGATAGTTCAAATACAAGCCAGAATTCTTTGCACTTCCTTGAGCAGAATGGCAATGCGCACAATTAGCATCTAAATAAGCCTTTGCCCGATTTTCTACACTAGCATTTAATACATCATCCCAAACCGGCATAGGTTTATATGCAGCAGCTGAGCTAAAATGAGACAGTATTCCTGCCTGCTTAAAATAATCCAGTTGATTGATTTTCTCTTGTAACGCACTATAGCGTTGATTCAATTGGGCAGCTGTAACACCTATAGGTGTTATCTTATTATTGCTGTTATGGCAATTCTTACATTGGTTCAAATTAGGGACTACATAGTTGACTTGTTTTTCCTCTCCCTTTTTATCCTGCCAGCTAACGGGAACATTTTTTCCAACATAGTTCAAGTCAGCATTAGTTTGCTGTTCATTCCAAATATAATTTAGTGGCTTCCAGCCTTCTTCTTCCTTGATCAATAAACGTGTTTCTATGATCTTTCTGGGCGATAAGGTATCCCCTTGTATCTCGTGATAAAAGAAATTTTTAATTAAAACAGCGCCTGTTTCAAAAACAAAAGGACCCTGTTGAGCGAAGGACATTTTCTTTCCTTTTGGCAAATAAATAAAACGCGCTTTTTCGGCATAATTAGAAAATAAAGGGGTGTTGATGGTATAAGGATAAACCTGATCTGCTGGAATTAAATCTTTTAGTTCTCCTGTAAAAAAGGAATAGTCTGAAAGCTGTTCTGGATCATCTGTCGCTATGGTTTTTTTAATCAGTGTTGTTGTGGCCTTTCTAGCCTTAGGCGCAACACGCTTATCATCTGTTGAACCACAAGAACAACAGAAAAGAAAATAAAGCAATACAATTCCTACCCCTTCAATCCGCATTATCAATATTCTAGTTTATTAAACAATCAAATGGGCTTTGATCATTGGTAAAGCCTTCAAAATCATGTCCTGCATCGAGATAAACAAAAGAAGCCGCACCGTTGTTTTGAATACACAATTTGTGTTCTTCATCTTGTAAAGATCCCCCTGGGGCAAAAATCCCATCATAGGCAATATCTGGAATGTTCGCACTGTTTTTGACGACCCACAATATCCCAAAGTCATTTGAAAAAGTGGGCAAGAAATGTTTATTCGAAAAACGATTGTCCCTTATGTCAACCCGGCCAGGGTAAGGATTATAAGCTTTATCTTCTTTATAATCTCCTTCTATGGGGCGTAAACCTCGAGCTTCTGCTTCGGCGCCAATGCTTGCATCTCGTTGTTCGTCTTGCTCTGCAGCAAAGATTTCGTAAGAAACTACACACAAGTTGACGGTTTTATGATTCTCTACAATATTGTTGTGGAACTTTACATCTTTAGTTGCCATTATAATCACTCCAGCTCCTTTTGGTACCGCACTAACTATAGATCCTTTTACCGCAAAATTAGTGAGGTTATTATCGTGAATATTATTGTTATAGGCATTTACATTTCCTCCGTATAAAGTGAGTTCAGGAAGGTTGAAAATAAGCAGACCACTGGTGTTTTCATAGGCTTCATTACCATAGATTTCAACATTAGTGCTGTTTTCACTTTCTATTCCAGCTACATTGTAAAAGGCCTTATTGTTTCGAATAATAACATTATTTGACTGTCCCACATAAATCCCCGCATCTGAAGAGCCAATGGCTTCGCATTCTTCGATAATTACATTGGTAGAAAGTACTGGGTAGAGCGCATAGGCACCGTTTTGAACAGAAACCTCTCCCGTCCATGCAGATCGAATACGGCGCATCACCACAGAATCTGATTCGCTTATTTTTAAATTATCTCCCACGGCATCTTCGATCGCAAAATCTTCTAGGGTGATGTTTTGACTATTGGTGATCTTGATCCCTTCTGCTCCAGAAGTTTGCCCTTTAAAAGAGAGTACTGTTTTATCCATTCCTTTTCCTCTAATGGTAAGGTGGGTTTTGTTATCTAAACTAAGGGATTGAGAGAATAAGAAATGTCCTTCGGGTAATTCGATGATAGAGCTGTCTTTGGCCAAGATGAATTGTTCCACCAGTTCTGCTTCTAAATCAATGTAATCTCTTACTGGGGTATAGGCAGGTAATGTTTCTTTTTGGTAAAAATATATGGCTCCAATCAAGAGAAGGAGCAATAGTATAAATCGGGCTTTTTTCATGCTAATCACGTTTAATTCAATGATTAAAGTACGTAATTTTTATGAGGTAAATTTATAGGCAAAAGAAAAAACCTCCATTTAATGAAGGTTTTTGTTGGCCCACTAGGGCTCGAACCTAGACTCTTCTGAACCAAAATCAGACGTGTTGCCAGTTACACCATGGGCCATTAGCGGGGCAAATTTAACATAAAAGTAGGACTTTCCAAACGTATTTTTTCGTTTAAACTAATAACTTTAATATTAACTTTAATTTCAGCTGAATTAGTTGTTTTTTTATTTATATATCAAAACTTAATTTTATTAATAAAAGCAATGATACAACTCATCGTTACTGGAGGTACATTTGATAAAACCTATGATCATATCAAGGGAGAATTGTTTTTTGAACAAACCCATATCCCTAAAATGTTAGAGCGCAGTCGCTGCAAATTAGCGGTACATGTTACCCCTTTATTGTTGAAGGATAGTTTAGCTTTTACAGAAGAAGATTTACAACAGATTGAAAAAGCCTGTACAACCACCAGTGCAAAATCAATTGTTATCACCCATGGAACAGATACCATGGTCAATACCGCAAAACGTTTAGCCCAACTAAAACTAGAGAAAACCATTGTTTTAACCGGCGCGATGATCCCTTATGCCTTTGGCAGCTCTTCTGATGGATTTTTTAATTTAGGCTGTGCCCTTTCTTTTTCACAAACCCTTTCTCCCAATGTTTATATCACCATGCAAGGGCAGTATTTTTTGTGGGACGAAGTCCAAAAAAACAAAGATTTAGGCCTTTTTGAAAAGCTGTAATCCCCCCAAAATGGAATTGTTAAATCCCAGGAGAATTAATTTTAGAATCCGTATTTTCGCAAGCAATAAGGGCCACCTATGACAGCTAAACAACTTACCTTTTGGAATCGCATTGTTGCAATAGAAGTATTTATAATTGCCTTACTCACCTTTGGATTAACCGTCGAACCCACTGCGAGTTTTTGGGATGCTGGAGAATACATTGCCACTTCAGCAAAGCTGCAAGTGGGTCACCCCCCAGGTGCACCATTTTTTCAAATGATGGGTGCCTTTTTTGCCCTTTTTGCCACTGGACCAGAAAAAATCGCTTTGATGGTGAATTTGATGTCTGTGTTTTCAAGTGCCTTTACTGTCCTTTTCCTCTATTTATCCCTTACGCTTTTATTACGTAAACTCCCCTCTTTTAATGAAATCACAGATAAAAAAGAAGCCATCGCATATCTAGGTAGTGCCGCTGTTGGAGCACTGGCCTTATGTTTTTCAGATAGTTTTTGGTTTAATGCGGTTGAAGCAGAAGTCTATGCCATGGCGACTTGTATTCTCTCGGCCCTATTCTGGATGGCATTGCGCTGGGAAAGAGAAATGAATACCCCTAGAGGAGATCGCTGGCTACTCTTAATCGCTTTTGTTATAGGACTCTCTTTTGGGGTTCATTTTATGGGGCTGTTAACCATTCCAGCCATAGGAATGCTCTATTTTTTTAAGAATACTGAAAAAGTAACGGTTAAGAATTTCCTTCTAGCGAACATTGTCTCGGTAGCGATCCTTTTATTTATCTTCAAATTACTTCTGCCTTCTACCCTTGCCCTATTTAGTAAAATGGAGGTGTTTTTTGTCAACGAAATCAATCTCCCTTTTAATAGTGGAACCATTTTTACAGGAATCTTATTTGTGGTTTTCTTTTACTTCAGCTTGCGCTTTACGAGGACAAAAAAATATGTCAACCTTAACACAGGTATTTTGTGTATACTATTTGTTTTACTAGGTTTTTCCTCATGGATCATGCTACCTATTAGAGCAAACGCTAATACGGTTATCAACGAAAACTCTCCTTCAGATGCACGCCAATTGTTGGCCTACTATAATCTTGAACAATACCCTGAAACAAAATTATTTTATGGTCCTATGTTCTCTGATATGTATGCTGGGCAAGACGAATTTGAACCCTATATAGACGATAAACCCAAATATGAACGGGATGAAAAAACAGGCCGTTATGTCATTGTGAATCATTGGAAAAATGCACGAATTAATGCCAACAGTAATCACAAGGGTTTCCTTCCGCGCTTGTGGAGTTCAGAACACGCCGAGAATTACATCAATTTCACCGGCCCTTTAGAATTTTCAATAAGACCAGAATACAGAGGAAGCGAAGAATTATACCAACGTGTTGCACAGTTTAGACAAGAAGCTGCCGAAGGTATTTTAACCGGCGAGGATTACCACCAATTCTATAAATCGATGTCGCGTTATATCGATATAGAAAAGCCTAGCTTTTTTGCAAACCTTTACTACTTTTTTACCTATCAAGTAGATTATATGTATGTACGTTATTTCCTTTGGAACTTTGCTGGTAGGCAAGATGATATTCAAGGAAAGTATGATATACTCCACGGAAACTGGTTAAGTGGAATTCCGTTTATTGATGATATTCGTTTAGGGGATCAATCTTCTATTAGCGAAGATGCAAAAAACAATAAGGCTAGAAACACCTATTTCTTTTTACCCTTTATCCTGGGCTTAATGGGGGTGCTATTTTTGTATCAACAAGACAAAAAAAGCTTTTGGGTACTTTTATTGTTTTTCTTATTTACTGGGCTGGCTTTAAAAGTTTACCTCAACGAACGTCCTTTTGAACCCAGAGAAAGAGACTATGCGCTAGTGGGGTCTTTTTATGTTTTTACTATATGGATTGGAATGGGTGCGTTCTATTTGTCCAATGAATTAAGAAGGGTTTGGAATAATGCATGGGCGAAACCAATTGCAGTCGCTGTCTGCCTAATTTTAGTTCCATTTTTAATGGCTTATCAAAACTGGGATGACCACGATCGTTCTGGGCGCTATACCGCACAATCTGTAGCAAAATCTTATTTAACCTCTATCCAAGAAGACAAAGGGGCCATGATCTTTACCATTGGTGATAATGACACCTTTGCCTTATGGTATGCCCAAGATATCGAGGGTTATCGCACCGATGTTCGCCCCATCAACACCAGCTTGCTAGCCACAGATTGGTATATCGATCAAATGAAACGAAAAACCTATCAAAGCGAGCCTATCCCTTCTCAATTTACCCATGATAAATATGCTTATGGTATTCGGGATTATATCAAATATGAAAGCTTAGCCGACTCTTTACGCTGGGATATCAAAGACTTTATGAATTGGGTGGAAAGTGACGATCCAAGAACAAAATATAAAAACCTTATTGTACAATCTGGTGGTGACCCTAGCCTATACCCCATGGGAACACAAGAAATGATTTTCTATCCTACCAATAAGATTCGTGTCCCTGTTAATGTAGAAAATGTTATTAAAAGCGGAGTGGTTAAAGAAAAAGATCGCGATCAAATTGTTCCTTATATCGACATTGATCTTCCCAAAAGTGGATTGTACAAAAACCAGTTGATGATGCTAGATATATTAGCCAATAATGACTGGGAACGACCCATTTATTTCACCGGTGGAAGCTATGCAGAAAGCGAGTATCTATGGATGAAAGAATACCTTCAACTAGAAGGCTTAGTCTATAAATTAGTCCCTATTAAAACTCCTTTAAACCAAGTAAACCCTTATTTAATGGGAAGGGTTGATGCAGATTTAATGTATGATATCGTTAAACAATGGGAATGGGGAAATTCAAATAGCCCAGACATCTATCACGATCCAGAAACACGAAAAAACAGTATTTCTTACCGTTCTAATATGGCACGTCTCGCAGAAGTTTTAATGGATGAAGGAAAAAACGATAAGGCCAAAGAGATCATGGATTTAGCCTTAGAAAAAATGCCCATTGAATACTTTGGGTATTACAGCTTACTCACGCCCTTTGTAGACGGCTATTATCGTATTGGAGAAAAAGATAAAGCCCGTAAAGTTTTTGAGGCAGTCGCCAAAAAGCATCAAAGTCAACTGAACTATTTCAACAATTTATCGCTTGATTTGCGCTATGAATTAGCAGAAGAAATCTTGACTGAAGTTGAAAGATATCGCGCTTTAGTAGAAGCCGTTCTGGACAATAAAGACAAGGAAAAAGTGGGGGAATACCTACAAATGTTTAGAAGCTATAGCCGTGCTTTTGCCTTTCTCTATGGAGAATATGACTACTATACTGCTATGGAAGAATTTGTCGAAGGCCTTTATTTATCTGGTGAAAAAGAAGAGGCGAGAAAACTTGCTAAAAAAATTGCCGATGTCTATGACGATAGGCTCCAAGTAATTAAAGGATTTACTCCAGAAAGACAACTAGAGCTGCAAGATAGAATCATGGAAGAAATTAATGGATATAGGAGAATCTTACTCTATGTTAATCTATATGACGATGAGGCACAACGTGATAGTCTCGAGAATAAGATCTACAACAGAATCAAAGATTTAGTGATCTTTGACGAACTAATAGAAGAAGATTAATTTACGTATTCGTTCATTAAAGCAATTAAAGTATTGGCATCTTGTTCTCCGCTTTGACGCCAAACCATTTCGCCCAACTTATAAATCATTAAAGTGGGGATTACTTTAACTCTAAGCGCATTCACCAGTTTAGGATTTTTAGCGATATTGATTTTGATTACTTTACCTTGATCCCCAATGGCCGCAGCCACATCACGCAGGGTGTGGTTAAACTCTTCTTTGAGTTCTTCAAGCTCTTCAAAAAACACCAGAAGAAGTGGAGCATTACCGTCTACTAATTCACCAAATTTTGACATGCTTAATGCGTTTTATATTAGTTGTTCCAATGCGAAGTTAGGATATTTTCTTTAAACTTCTTTTGTTGAGCGTTTTAAGGTAATTTTAGTAATTTCTGGCCATATGCCAACACGACCGGGATAACCTAAAAATCCAAAGCCTCGATTCACATTAATCCACTGCTTATTCTCTTGATACAAGCCAGCCCACTGCTTGTAACGCCATTTGACTGGACTCCATTTAAACCAGCCGGGGATTTCGATCCCAAACTGCATCCCATGCGTATGTCCACTTAAAGTTAGATGAAAATTATAGGGGTGAGGCAATACTTTTGCCTCCCAATGAGAGGGGTCGTGGGAAAGCAAGATTTTAAAATCATCTGCATCAACATTTGCAATCGCTTTATCAAGGTCTCCTTTCTTTTTAAAGCCTCCTTTTCCCCAGTTTTCTAAGCCTACTAGAGCAAGTCGCGCTCCATCTTTTTCAAGAAAGTGGGTTTCATTGCGCAAAAGGGTGAAGCCCATCTGGTCTTGAAGATCAAAAAGCTGTTGTAAATTTGCCTCTTTTTCTGCTTTGGTTTCCCAGTTAACATAATCGCCATAATCGTGATTCCCTAAAACAGAATACACTCCTTCTTTGGCCGATAAACGACCAAAGGCATCTTTCCACGGCAATAACTCATCGGCCTTATTATTGACAATATCTCCAGTAAATAATATCACATCAGATTTTTGCTCGTTGATTAAATCAATCCCGTAATTCACTTTGGCTACATTGTCAAAACTACCCGAATGTATGTCTGATATTTGGGTCAAGGTGAAACCGTCAAAAGCCTCGGGGAGATCGTCAAAGCTCAAGGAATAGTGCAACACTTTGTAGTTGTATTTCCCCTTAAACATTCCAATTAAAAGAGACGCAAAAGGAATGGCAGCAATTCCTAGGGCGAGTTGAGAAATAAACTTTCGCCGACTAGGCAAATAATCTCCTTCTCCCCTTTCTATAAAAAAACGATACAAAGCTTGTGGTAATCGAAGCAGGTCTTCAAAGGCTAAAAATAAAACTAAGATCAATTGAAAAACCATCAAGGCCAAAAATAAGCCTAGTGAAAAACTGATCCCCTGGGTCCAGCCGGTAGAACGATCATAGCCAATACTGAAGTACATAAAGTTCCCAAAAATAAGTCCCACTAAAGTGATATAAACAACAATCAAGGGTTTGCTCAAGCCAATGGTTTTAATGACTTGAAAGGAATACCACTGTAGTAAACCAAAAAAAGTGAGGAAAAATATCCAACGTAAAAGCATCTTATTTCATTTTTTCTGCTAATTCCATCGCCTTGCCATCAGACAAGCTCGCCACAAAGCAACTAGCATTTAATATTGTTTTATAAAGGGTGTCCTCTACTAAAGATGTGCCTTGAGGAACTAAACGTAAAATCAATTGATCATAAGTGTTGGTGGTCCCTTTAAACTGATTCACCGCAGCGGTACAAAAAGCCGATAATAAAGTAGAAATCACCTTATAGCCTACGATTTCTTTTTGTAAGACTTCGTCTGAACGGTAGACTTTATCCACGCTTATGGCAATGATATCATCCATTTGTACTTTATACTTGCTTTTGTCTAATAAGGCATGGGCAAAAGTTCCAGCTAAAATCTCTTCTTCATGGGCTAAGAACATTTGGACAGCGTCCATAATTAAGCTATTGATGGCCAAAGAGCGCAGGTAACTCATCCGCTGGGAGGTGAATTGTAAACCGGCATACTTTTCTGTATCCATACGGTCTTTTACCAACTTAATGAGGTATTCTAGGGCATAATCCTCTGAGATCCATCCTAGATTAATTCCATCCTCAAAGTCAATAATAGTGTAACAGATATCGTCTGCTGCTTCTACGAGATAGGCAAGTGGGTGTCGATGAGTTCTTAATTTATCTTTCAAACCCATTTCTTGGGCAAGCTCGCCAAAGAACACTTTCTCTGATTGGAAATACCCAAACTTTTTATCGGCTACATGAGGGGTGGGTCTATGGGGCAAAGAAGCTTTAGGGTATTTCATGTAGGCGCCAAGGGTTGCATAACTTATACGTAACCCCCCCGGTGCTCCCAAGACAGATTCTGTTAAAAGTTTAAAGCCATTTGCATTGCCTTCAAAATGACAAAGGTCTGCGTATTGTTCTGGGGTGAGTTCTGCTTTAAACTGTTTCCCTTTTCCGGTTTCAAAAAAATGTCCTATGGCTTTTTCTCCGCTATGGCCAAAGGGAGGATTCCCTATATCGTGGGCTAAAGCTGCAGCAGCCACAATCGCGCCAAAATCATTAGGGTGATATCCATGCACTTCTTGTAAATGGGGGTGACGTTGTATGATTTCTTTTCCTGCAATACGTCCTAAGCTTCGTGCTACAACAGAGACCTCTAAACTATGGGTCAACCGTGTATGGACAAAGTCTGTTTTTGAGAAGGGAATGACCTGTGTTTTATCTTGAAGAGACCTAAAATAAGAAGAAAAGACAATTCGGTCATAATCCACTTCAAAACCCAAACGAATTTCGTCTTGTTCTTTTCTTATGCGCTTTGTAGTATCTCCAAAGCGTTGTAGAGAAAGGAGTTGTTCCCAGTCCATTTTTTTTTATAAAATTACATAATTTGTTAGTGGAATTAAAAATTAACTTAATGTTAATGGATGCGTTTTTGCTTAACATTAATTTAAATAAAAAAGGATAGATATTAACCTTAGATTAAACAAAACAGCTCAAAGGTCAATTAATTTAGCTGTAAAATCATTAAAAATTTAAAAATGAAAAAATTATCATTACTATTCTTAAGTGCTTTACTCGTTTTCACTGCATGTGACAACGATGATAACGCAGACATGCTAACTGAAGCTGATGTTGCTCGTATTGTTGCGCAAGCTATATCAGACGCTAATTTAGCCTCAACTGCAGAGGTAACTTCGGCTGTTACAGCAGCTGTCACTGCTGCAATGGCTAATGGTGTTGATATCAATCAAGCCATTCAAGATGCATTAGATGCGCAAAACGCTACACCTGCTACTCAAACTGTTGGTATTCCAGGAGGAGTAACTTTTATAGATGACTCCCAAACTTGGACAAATGACAGAATTTGGCATATGTTTGGAAAAGTTGTTGTTCGTGATGGAGGTGTATTGAATATTCAGGCAGGAACTATCATCAAAGCAGGCAACGAAACTGGAGCTGATGCTTCTGTACTTGTTATTGCTAAAGGTGGTCAAATATTAGCTGTGGGTACTGCTGATGCACCTATTATTTTCACAGATATTGATGATGAAATCGATTATGATGATAATGGAGTGTCACCAAACAGACTTCCAACAGACATGGGCCGATGGGGATCTGTAGTTGTTCTAGGCAAAGCATTAGTCGGTGAAGATGGTGGTGAAGACGATATCGAGGGTATTGCAGATGGCTTCTCATGGACTACCTATGGTGGAACTAATGATGCTGACAATTCTGGAAGACTAGAATATGTTTCTATCCGTCACTCAGGACAAACGCTAACGGGAGATAATGAATTACAAGGTCTTACATTAGGTGGTGTTGGTAGCGGAACTACTGTTGAAAATATCGAAATTATCGGAAGTTCTGATGATGGAATTGAAATTTTTGGTGGGTCTGTAAATGTAACTAATCTAATCATCCACATGAATGGTGACGATGCAATTGATTTAGATGAAGGCTACAAAGGAACAATCAGTAATGCTGTTATTGTATTAGATGATGACACTGATGGTGCATTTGAAATCGATGGTACAGAAGATAGCACAGGAGGAATTGATGGACAGTATACGCTTCAAAACGTAACAGTTTACGGGAACACAGTCCAAGAAGACACTAACCAATATGGTACTTGGAAAAGTGATGCTACTGGTTTAAACCAAAATATTGTATTTAAATCATTTAATACTGGAACTACTATTGAAGGTATTGATGCTGACACTTACGCTGGACAAGGCACTGCTACTGCCGCTGGAAGCCTATTCTTCAATAACTTTGACTTTATTACCTCTGATGCGCTAAGTACAATTATGCCAGATAACGTTACAGACGGAAGTACTTGGGCTGAAGTTCTAGCTACACAAGCTAGCTCTACAGGTGCAGATGAGTCTGTATTTGCATGGACGCTCTATTTCTCTGCAAACTAAAAAGGGTATAACTTAACATATACTTTACATTCAAAAACCTAAAATGCTCTACTTTCGTGGAGCATTTTACTATTTAATATGAATAAATTATTTACACTTTTACTAGCATTAATTGCGAGTAATTCAATGGCTCAATCAGTCATTTCTGGAAGGATTATCGATGGTGACTTTAACGATGCCTTACCCTTTGCTAACGTTATCCTAACTGTTGATGAGACAGGAGAAAAGATTGGAGGGACAACCACCGATTTTGAAGGAAATTTTTCTTTCGAAGTAATTTCAGGGACTTATGCTCTTGAGGTTTCTTTTGTTGGTTATGGAACCAAAAAAATTAATGATATTAATGTAGGTGATAATGATGAAAATATCGTAAATATTATTCTATTACCCGCTTCAGACTCATTAGATGAAGTTGTGGTGACAACATCTGCACGCTCAAATACAGAAGCATCTGTACTATCAATTCAAAAAGCATCTGTCAATTTAATTGATGGTCTTTCTTCACAATCAATACGTAAATCAGGAGACTCGAATTTGGCCTCGGCCATCAAGCGTGTTCCTGGAGTTTCGGTACAAGGGGGTAAATTTGTTTTTGTACGTGGCTTAGGTGATCGTTATTCAAAAACGATTTTAGGTGGTATGGAAGTTCCCGGATTAGATCCTGATAAAAACACTTTACAACTAGATATTTTTCCAACAAACCTAATTGACAATATTATTATTAACAAATCTGCTAATGCAAGTTTGCCTGCAGATTTTAGTGGAGGTATTATTAATATATTGCTTAAAGACTTCTCCATTAAACCAGAATATGGTATTTCTTTTAGTACGGGATATAACAACTTAATGAGTTTTAAAGAGGCTCCAGGTCTTCCTAAAGAATCATATAATTTTTTAAGATTTGATAATGGGTATAGTGATCGTCCTTTTTCACCTAGAACAGAAATTATATTCCCTGAACGCGATCTTATTTCAGCTACTGCAGAGTATGTCACCTCCACCACAGATAGCTTTACAAAGCAAATGGGAGTATCTAATTACAATAACTTTACCGACTTTAGTATTGGTGGAACAGCAAGCAACCAATACAAAATAGGAGAGAATAATGCTATCGGGTTTATTGCAGCCTTGAATTATAGATATGACAATACTTATTATGAGGATGCCTTCAACGGTACAGTTTTAAAAGAACCTAATAGTGGTTTAGCGCAAAACACAATTCAACAAGGAAGAGTTGGACAAATTCAAGCGCTTACAAGTGCGCTTTTAGGATTATCATTTAAAACAAATAAAACCAAACACAAAATTAACTTTGTAAATATCAAAAGTGGGGAGTCTGGGGCACTCGATGTACGCTTTTCTGAATTGCTAGAGAATTTCTATGAAGGAGAAGGACAGCTATTAACCTATACAGAACGCAATATTACTTCAATTCCAATTTCAGGTAAATATAATTTGGGGGATAATAAACTAGTCATTGATTGGAATGTTGCTCCTTCTTTTGCGAGGGTTTACGATAAAGATTTTAGACGTGCGTTTTTTGAAGTCGATGGGGACAGAAAAACTTTAGATGCCTCTTCTACACAGTGGCCAAGTCGACTTTGGAGAGATTTAGAAGAAAATGCCTTTGCCTCTAAAATAGATTTTGCCTACAATTATACTTTCAAAGAGTTGGACCAAAAACTTCGTTTTGGTGCTGCATACTCAACGAAGTTTCGGGATTTTTCTACCAATAACTACCAGATTGGGTTTTTAGGTCGATCTTCCCTTCTTGGTGGAGATCCAAACATGATTCTTGCTTCTGAAAATTTATGGCGCATTACAAATGACGAAGAATACGGTTCTTATATCATTGGAGACTTCCAAAGAACGAATCAGTATAAATCTGATAGTGCTACAATGGCTTTTTATATCTCCAACGAATTTAAAATTTCAGAGAAACTCAAATCAGTTATTGGCTTGCGTTATGAAAACTATGTCACTCATTATACTGGAGAAACCATAGACATCAATTTATCTTTTAATGATGATGAAATAATCAATGTGGGTGATTTATACCCATCCTTTAATCTTATTAACGCAATTAACGATGATGTAAATCTTCGTTTTTCTTACTCTAGAACTACAGCAAGACCCAGCTTTAAAGAGTCTTCTGGAGCACAAATTTATGATCCAATAACAGAACGAACATTCTTAGGTAATCCAGATTTAAGGCCTACATATGTAAATAATTTTGACTTACGCTATGAAAAATTTGGTCAAGGAAATCAAGTATTTGCTGTTAGTGCTTTTTATAAGGATTTAAAAGATCCAATCGAAATTGTCATTCCAAGATTCAACTCTCCTAATGTATTGTCTGCCAGAAATAACGAAAATGCAAAAATATTTGGTTTAGAATTTGAATACAGAAAGAATTTGGTTGATAACAACGTAAATAAATTAGGAATAAATCTTAACGTATCTATCATTGAATCTATCCAAAAAATGAATGAAGCAGAGTTCTTAGGACGAACATCTACAGAGCCAGACAGGGATATCGATAATGAAAGAGCAATGCAGGGACAATCGCCTTTTATCATAAATACAGGGATTATTTATAATAATTTTGATAGAAAAATGGAAGCTGGTATCTATTTTAATGTTCAAGGAAAAACATTAGAAGTTGTAGGTGCCGGTAATATTCCTGATGTTTATACCCTCCCTTTCAATAATTTAAAGCTAAATGCACAAAAAAAGTTTGGGAAAAATGAATCACAATCTTTAACCTTGAAAATTGATAATTTGCTCGGGGATTTAAGGGAGAGCAGATTTGATTATTTTGGGAATACAGACTTTATATTTTCTAGGTTAAATCCTGGTCGTTCAATAACCTTAGGATACGCAATTAAATTCTGATAAGTTTTTGTTTAAAGGTCTGAAAAAATGTAGTTTTACCTGAGCACCATATGGAAAATCTATATTTTTATATTGTTATATTATTAGCTGTGTTAGCTATAGGAGATTTAATTGTCGGCGTCAGTAATGATGCCGTCAATTTTTTAAATTCTGCTATTGGTTCAAAAGCGATTTCCTTTCGCAACATCATGATTTTGGCCAGCATAGGGATCGCCCTGGGAGCCATATTCTCGAGTGGTATGATGGAGGTTGCGCGCAAAGGAATCTTTAATCCTTCTGCATTTAGTTTTCAAGAAATCATCTTCATTTTTATGGCCGTGATGATTACTGATATCCTACTATTGGATTTTTTTAACACCCTGGGGATGCCTACCTCAACCACGGTTTCCATTGTTTTTGAATTACTGGGAGCTGCCGTTGTAATGGCTTTGATCAAAATCTCTGCCGATGGGGACAGTTTTTCAGAATTAGACAACTACATTAATACAACTAAAGCAACCCAAATCATCTTTGGAATTCTACTCTCTGTTGTCATCGCTTTTAGTATCGGAGCACTTGTACAGTGGATTTCTCGCTATATGATGAGCTTTTTTATAGATCAAAATTCTGAGATTAAAAAAGCACTCTTTGGAAGTATTTCATTATCTGCTCTTTCCAACTTTATTTTAATAAAAGGAATCAAAGGGACTGAATTTGCAAGTATTTCATATACGCTTCTTGATGGTCAAACTATTAAGGAATTTCTCAATAACGAAATGATTTTAGTTAATGGAATGAATCTATTCTTTTGGTATTTGATTTCTTATTTATTGATCAAATTTACCAAGATTAATATTTTCAAGTTGATTATTGGTATTGGAACTTTTGCACTTGCTCTTGCTTTTGCAGGAAATGATCTAGTAAACTTTATTGGGGTTCCCATTGCCGCCTTCCAATCTTATGAAGCCTGGGTAGTCTCTGGAGTGACCGCAGAAAGCTATCAAATGAGTGTTTTAGACGCTAAGGTCCCCACACCAACATTATTCTTATTTGGTTCTGGGATGATTATGATATTGACTTTATGGTATTCCTCTAAAGCAAAGAGTGTGATTCAAACCTCCTTAGATTTATCTAATCAAAATGATACCAAAGAGCGATTTAAACCTAATGCTCTTTCTAGAGGATTAGTGCGTTTATTTAGTTGGCTTAGTGATTACATGATTCAATTTATTCCGCATAGTACTCAAAAAAAAATCAACAAACAATTCGAATTAATCCCCGTTACATCTACAGAGGATTGGACCGACAGTACTCCCTCTTTTGATATGATGAGGGCAAGTATCAATCTTGTTGTAGCAGCAGTATTAATTTCTACAGCGACTTCTTTAAAACTACCATTATCAACAACTTATGTGACTTTTATGGTAGCCATGGGTACCTCTCTTGCCGATAAAGCTTGGGGAAGAGATAGTGCGGTTTATCGTGTTGCAGGAGTGTTAAATGTAATCGGGGGGTGGTTTTTCACTGCTTTCAGTGCCTTTACAGTTTGTGGAATTATTTTATACTTATTTCATATCGGTGGCCCTTTTGCCATAGCTTCTATATTTTTCATAGTTCTTCTTATTACAGGAAAAAATTTCTTAAACCATCGAAAAAAATCAAAGGAAGAGATCGTTGAATCTCCGATTTTAAAATCTGGGAGTCATTCGTTTATTGGGGTAATTAAAGAAGCAGATGAGAACATCACACAAGTTGCTATAGATACCCATCAAGCTTTCTCACTTGTCATTGAAGGACTTTCCTCTCAAAATCTCAAAAAGCTTAGTAAAGCCAAAAATAAAGTACATAATTTAGAAGAAAGTATACATGAGCTTAGATCTAATCTGTTTTATTTTATTCGGAAATTAGAAGATAATAGTGTTGAAGCGAGTAGATTTTATATTGACACTTTGATTTATATTCAAGATATCATCGAAGACATCGATTATCTTGTCAATATAAGCTATGATCATATCAATAATAATCATAGTAAATTAAAACTAAGTCAAATTAGAGCACTAAAAGAAATCTCTCAATTGATTGACTTGTTGCTTCAAGGTTCTATTAATGCTTTTGAAGATAACTCTTTAAAACAACTGGGGGAAGTTTTAGGGAAAAAAGATGAAATAATTGCTACCATTGATAATAAGATCAATGAACAGATTAGTTTAACAAGAGTAGAGGAAAAAAGCCCAAAAAACACAAGATTGTATTTTAATATCCTCCTTAAATCGAAAGATTTAATTCGTCACAAAATAGATTTAATTAATTTGTTTTATAATACTACAAATCAAATAAAGACGAATTTATAACATTTATCGTTCTGCAGAAACTACTTTAGTTTGTGATTCAAAAGTTAATTTTTGTAAGATTTTGTTGTTTTTAAATTCAACTTCTGTTAAATCTTTATTGTCCCAAAACAACCAAGTGCCATTGCGCTTACCTCTCGTATAGTTTGCAACACAAAGTAAGTTTCCTTCTCTAGAATACTTGACCCATTTCCCGTGAAGCTTATTATTCTTTAAATAACCTTGTTGAGCTAATTGTCCATTTTCATGATACATATTAACCTTGGTTAATTTACCCTCTTTAAGGGTGACCGTTTTTAAATTTTCCTGATTCTCCTGTGCCATTACTGTCACACCTAGCATTAAAACGAATGATAAAATATAAGTTCTCATAGGGTTTGATTTATAATTACATTATAAATATATAACATTAATTTAATATATACATAATATTTACATAACATTAATTTAACATTAAAAATTAAGGGATAAAAAAACCCCATTAAGGGGCTCATTTACAGATATTTAAATTAAGAACCGCACATTAGGCAATCGTCATCTTCGCTTTCACGAGACTGATCTAACATAGCTTTTAACTCCTCTGGGGTTAAAGGCTCTACGGGTACTGTAGTTGGTTTTGATACTGTATTGGTCTTTAATGGTGCTTGTGCAGCCATAGCAGCGGCTGTTTCAGGCACTTGGGCTTTCTCATTATTACTTAAGGTAAACTTAATCGCGTCTACCGCAGATTTAGTTCTTAAATAATACATGCCTGTCTTTAGGCCAGATTTCCATGCATAGAAGTGCATAGAGGTTAATTTTGCCATGGTTGCCCCTTCCATAAAAAGGTTTAAAGATTGAGATTGATCGATAAAGTATCCTCGTTGACGAGACATGTCGATAATATCTTTCATACTCATTTCCCAAACGGTTCTGTACAATTCTTTAATGTCTGCTGGAATCCCATCAATATTCTGTACTGAACCATTGGCACGCATCAACTCTTGCTTCATATCCTCTGTCCATAAACCAAGTTCAACTAGATCTTCTAAAAGGTGTTTATTCACAACAATAAACTCTCCAGACAGAACACGACGGGTATAGATATTGGATGTATAAGGCTCAAAGCATTCGTTGTTTCCAAGAATTTGAGAGGTCGATGCTGTAGGCATGGGTGCTACTAGTAATGAGTTACGTACCCCGTGCTTCTTGACCTTCTTTCTTAAATCTGCCCAATCCCAACGACCACTTAATTCTTCGTCTTTGATTCCCCACATATTGTGTTGGAATTCACCTTTTGACATTGGCGATCCTTTATACGTAGAGTACGGTCCATCTTTTTCTGCTTCCTCCATAGAGGCAGTAACTGCAGCAAAATAAAGGGTCTCAAAAATCTCCTGATTAAGGTCTTGAGCACCTTGAGAAGTAAATGGTAAACGCAATTTAATAAAAGCATCGGCAAGCCCTTGGACTCCTAATCCTACTGGGCGGTGGCGCATATTGGAGTTCTCGGCTTCTTGAACTGGGTAGTAGTTACGGTCGATTACACGATTCAAATTTTTAGTTACTTGCTTGGTCACGCGGAAAAGTTCATCGTGATCAAAGCTACCGTCTTTCACAAACATAGGAAGAGCTATCGATGCTAAGTTACATACCGCCACTTCGTCTGGAGAGGTGTACTCTATAATCTCTGTGCATAAGTTAGAAGAACGTATAGTACCCAAGTTCTTTTGATTTGACTTGCGATTGGCCGCGTCTTTGTACAACATATAAGGTGTACCGGTTTCGATTTGCGACTCTAATATTTTCTCCCATAATTCACGTGCACGGATGGTTTTACGTCCCTTTCCTTCACTTTCGTATTGGGTGTATAAAGCATCGAACTCATCACTGTGGCATTTGTAAAGATCTGGGCATTCGTTAGGACACATTAGAGTCCATTCTGCGTCAGCTTCTACTCTTTTCATAAATAGATCTGGAGTCCACATTGCATAAAAAAGATCGCGTGCACGCATTTCTTCTTTTCCGTGATTTTTTCTCAAATCAAGAAAATCAAAAATATCGGCATGCCATGGTTCAATATAAATGGCAAAAGATCCTTTTCGCTTACCTCCACCTTGATCTACATAACGGGCAGTGTCGTTATAAACACGTAACATGGGTACAATCCCGTTAGAGGTTCCATTGGTTCCAGAAATATAAGATCCTGTTGCCCTAACATTATGTATAGATAGACCAATTCCACCTGCAGATTGTGAAATTTTAGCGGTTTGCTTTAAGGTGTCATAGATCCCATCAATACTATCATCTTGCATGGCCAAAAGGAAACAAGAAGACATTTGTGGTTTTGGAGTACCAGAGTTGAACAGGGTTGGTGTTGCGTGAGTAAAGAAACGCTTAGACATGAGCTCATAAGTCTCTAAAACAGAATCAATATCTTCCATGTGGATGCCAATTGAAACACGCATCAACATATGTTGTGGACGTTCAACTATTTCACCGTTTAGTTTAAGTAAGTAAGATCTTTCTAAGGTTTTAAAACCAAAGAAATCATAGCCAAAGTCACGATTATAAATGATACTTGAGTCAAGGATCTCTTTGTTCTTTTGAATAATGTTATAAACCTCATCAGAAAGCAAAGGTGCATCTTTACCAGTTCTAGGGTTAACATATTTGTATAAGTCCGTCATTGTTTCAGAGAAGGACTTCTTCGTATTTTTATGCAGATTCGATACTGAGATACGCGCAGCCAATTGTGCATAGTCTGGGTGAGAAGTCGTCATCGTAGCCGCAATTTCAGATGCTAGATTATCCAACTCAGAGGTAGTCACGCCATCATACAGCCCTTCAATCACACGCATCGCAACACGAACTGGATCAACCAGTGGATTTAAATCATAACATAATTTTTTTACTCTGGCGGTAATTTTATCGAACATAATAGGCTCCTTACGCCCATCTCTTTTGACTACAAACATGCAATTTTGGTTTTAACGATTATTGTATTGTCATTGTTGATAAACAACAATGCTTGTATTTTCTTTATGACTAGAAGGCACTTCTAGAAATCTGCGTCGAAACTAATTTTAGTTTCTTGATCTTCGGCATTTAAAACGCCTGCCTTTTGATATTCTGACACACGCTTCTCAAAGAAGTTAGTTTTTCCTTGTAAGGAAATCATGTCCATGAAATCAAATGGATTGGTTACATTAAATTCTTTTGGGCAATTTAATTCAACCAATAAGCGGTCTGTAACAAACTCAAGGTATTGTGTCATTAATTTTGAATTCATTCCAATCAAGCTAACTGGTAATGATTCTGTGACAAACTCGCGCTCTATATTTAAGGCATCTAGAATAATTTCTTGAATGCGTTCTGTGGGGACTTTATTCACCAGGTGATGGTTGTGTAAGTGCACGGCAAAATCACAGTGTACTCCTTCATCACGAGAGATTAATTCGTTAGAGAAAGTAAGCCCGGGCATAAGGCCACGTTTCTTTAACCAAAAAATTGAACAAAAAGCTCCAGAAAAGAAAATCCCTTCTACTGCTGCAAAGGCGATTAGGCGTTCTGCAAAAGAATCTGATTCAATCCATTTCAAAGCCCACTCTGCCTTTTTCTTAATGGCGGGAAAAACTTCAATGGCACGGAATAATTGATCTTTTTCGACCTCATCTTTTACATAAGTATCGATCAATAAAGAATAAGTTTCAGAGTGGATATTCTCCATCATGATCTGAAAACCATAGAAAAACTTGGCTTCAGAGTATTGTACTTCGTTGACAAAATTCTCTGCTAAGTTTTCATTTACAATCCCATCTGACGCAGCAAAGAAAGCTAGAATGTGCTTGATGAAGTATTTTTCGTCAGTATTCAATTTATCATTCCAGTCTGAAAGATCTTGGTGTAAGTCGATTTCTTCTGCCGTCCAAAAACTCGCTTCCATTTTTTTATACCATTCCCAAATATCGTGGTGTTTAATTGGAAAAATTACGAATCTGTCTTTGTTCTCTTGAAGTATCGGTTCTACTATTGCCATAATCTCGTCATTTTGAATTTCTAGTTCTGTTTTTGTTTCTAACAAAGATTTAAAATTGTGAGAAGAAATGAAAGTCATACTTATCCACAATGACCCATAGTTTTTAACAAAACAACCCAAAATTACAACAAATCGCTAAAATAGACTAGTTTTTAACAATTTGTTAATCAAGTATTTAAATTGATTTTTAGCGCTTAAGCCCTATAAAACCTAGAAACGCTATTTGGCCTTTTCTTCTGCGGCTTTTTCAAGTGCATTATACCAGTCTTGACCAAATTTTCTAATCAAGGCTTCTTGTACAAATTTATAGACAGGAACTTTTAATTGCTCGCCTAAACTACAGGCAGCACTACAAATTTGCCAATGATGATAGTTAACTGCCGCAAATTCTGAATATTGCTGTACACGAACAGGATATAAATGACATGAAACCGGTTTTTTCCAATCTATCTTTCCGTCTAAATAAGCTTTTTCTATTCCACAAGCGGCGTGGCCTTGATGGTCAAAGACGGTATAGACACATTCTTTTCCATCAATGATGGGGGTTTCCCACTCGCCATCCCCTTTAACATATAGGCCTTGTTGTTCAATTTCTGTAAGCCCTTTTTGATTGAGATAAGGTCGAATGGCCTCAAAATTTTGTTCTAGTTCTTTTAATTCCTCTTCCTCAAGTGGAGCTCCTGCTTCTCCCTCTACACAACAAGCCCCTTTACATTGTTGAAGATTACAAACGAATTCTTTTTCTAGTAAATCATCTGAAACCAATGTTTTATCTATCTGCATCATGGGTCAAAGATAGTTTTTTGAAGAGGATAAATTCATTTTGAAACTCACAAAAGCAAAGAGAATTGATGTATTTTTACGCCATAATAATTGAACCCATGAGATTTGACTTAAAAGAAATATTTACGGCAGGGATGATCTTGTTTGCAGTAATTGATATTATTGGAAATATTCCTTTGGTAATTACACTACGAGAAAAAGTAGGGCATATTCAATCTGAAAAAGCCTCAATTGTATCGGGGATCATCATGATTGCTTTCCTTTTTGTGGGAGAAGAAATTCTAAAGCTTATAGGGATAGATGCCAATTCTTTTGCCATTGCAGGATCCTTTATTATCTTTTTTTTAGCTCTTGAAATGGTGCTAGGGGTGAATTTATTTAAAGACGAAGAACCAGATACCGCCTCGATCGTTCCACTTGCTTTTCCTATGATTGCAGGAGCGGGAACCTTAACCTCTTTGCTTTCCCTAAGAGCAGAATATCATGTACTTAATATTATCATCGCAATCGTGATTAATATAATTATTGTATATATTATTCTCAAATCTTCTAGTAGAATTGAAAAAATACTAGGACGTTCTGGGATCAATATTATTCGAAAAGTCTTTGGGGTGGTTTTATTAGCCATCGCAGTTAAACTCTTCACAACTAACGTACAGCAAATATTTTAAAACATATTTATGAAAACTTTCTTACGCATTATAGCACTTCTCGCCCTTGGAATGATGATTTTTAACGCTACAATGATTGACTGGGAAATGCCCACAGAAGGGGACAGTCTAATCGCTATTATTGGAATTTTAGCCTCTGGTTCTGCCTTGCTTTTAATTTGGATACTTTTGCTATCATTAAAAATTAATGCCAAACAAAAAGGCAAGGAGTTCTAGCTAGTCCAAAGGCTTTTTTTGAAGTTCTTCTAGAGCTTTTTGCACAAACATATCTTGACGGTGAAGAATTTCTAAGCGGGCTGCTTCGTCAAAAAGCTGCAAGGCCAGATACGACTGTATGGTAATAGTTGCCAAAGATTCATCTTCTAATTGCAGTGGAATTCCTTCTGTTTTAATATAGGCTTTTAAGGCATTTATCCATCTGTCTTGATTAGCTAAAGGAGAAGAGATAAACGTCTCTCGATCTACGCTTTTGAAGGCTTCTCTATGCTGATCTATTTCTGTAAATACAAAATGATTAATCAAATTAGACCGCAAAAGATAATTGGTCCATTCTTCCTCTAAACTCGCTTTGTTCTCCACATAGATATCTGGAACAATCCCTCCACCGCCATAAACAACTCTCCCCTTTGGGGTGGTAAAAGCGAGAGAATCATTTTGAGGTATTTTATTGGCATCGGCTATTTCTCCTGTTTGGTAGCGTTCTTGAATTTCATCATAATAAGCGTCGTTTCCTTTATCATATGGCCGCTGTATAGATCGTCCTGTAGGAGTGTAATAACGTGCTGTGGTTAAGCGAACAGCCTCTTTGGTTCCTAACGGCATTTGTTGTTGTACTAAGCCTTTTCCAAAACTGCGCTGGCCTAAAATCCATGCGCGATCGTTATCTTGTAATGCCCCAGCAACCACCTCACTAGCCGATGCAGATTCCCCATTGATTAAAACATAGACTTGCCCTTTTTCAAAAGCTCCTCCTTTAGTGGCATAGGTTACTTTTTGCTCTCCTTTATTACTTTTTACCATAACAATGGCTTTCCCCTCTGCTAAGAAAGTATCGGCAATGCGTTCTGCTGCCTCTAGGTAACCTCCTGGATTATTGCGTAAATCTAAAATCAATTGGATCATCCCCATTTGTTTTAGGTCGGCTATTGCATTTTTGAATTCTCGGCTAGTAGTTTCGGCAAAACGATTGATCTGTATATATCCTATCCCAGGCTGAATGAGATAATGAGACACAGAAGTTATAGGGACAGCACCACGATTTAATTCAACCACAATATTTTTTTGCCCACTGGGGCGGAAGAGGGATAACTGCAAAGGGGTATTTTCTTCTCCCCTAAGGATATTGACGATGTCTTGACTCTGCAATTGTTTCCCATAAAGGGTGTCTTGATTCGCAATTAAAATTCTATCCCCAGCTAAAATTCCAGCCGACTTACTTGGGCCTCCTGGGAGAACACGCACTACATTAACTGTGTCGTTAACCATAAAAAAACTCACCCCTATCCCCTTAAAATTACCCTGCATATTTTCTGCCATGCGGGACAATTCTTCTTTTGAGATATAAAAAGAATGTGGATCTAATTTTTGAATTAGATCTTGAATGACTTCTGTTGCTAAACTATCGGTGTCAATTTGATCTACATAATATTGATCTAAATAACGCATGAACTGGGAGAGTTTTTGATTCCCCGTCACAGGTTTACGTACAACGTTTTGGACTATTTGCTGGTTACTGCCAATTAAAAACCCTAAGGTTATTGAAAGGAGTACAACTACCCACATATAGACGGAGTAAGACTTCATACACTATTATTTTCTAATGAAAAATGCTCTACCGCTACCCCGGCTTTTTGCAAGAATTCTACTCCAGAAAGGTCTTTGTATGGTGTCGAGTAGACCACTCTCTTGATGCCAGATTGATGAATCAATTTAGAACATTCTTTACAAGGAGAAAGGGTAATATACAAAGTAGCTCCTTGACAAGATTGTGTTGAAGAAGCCACTTTGAGGATAGCGTTGGCCTCGGCATGTAACACATACCATTTAGTGTAATGGTCTTCATCTTCACAAACATTTTCAAAACCCGATGGAGTGCCATTATAGCCGTCTGAGATAATCATGCGATTTTTAACAATTAGGGCACCCACTTTTTTGCGCTCGCAATAAGAAAGATCCCCCCAGGTCTTTGCCATAGCTAAATAGGCGCGGTCGTATTGTGCTTGTTTATTCATTGATAAACGAAGATATCAAATTTGTTTGGCTTAATTCTTTAAAAAAGATTTTAAAAATATCCCTTTTAGTGTAAACAAAAAGGCCCATATTCCTGCTAGATTAGGTTTTGGTTGCTTGCCTTTCCCTAGGCGTTGTATTTGCAATTCATACCAGGGTAGTTCCACCCCACCCATTTTATCTAACAGCTCGATCCCTATAGTGGGTACTGGAGCTTCAAAACGACTTTCTTTTGAATCAAAAATATCTTGAGCTAGATTGGGGTACAAACAAAAGGGTCTCCCCAAACCGATAATGTCCATCGCACCTTCAGCAAGGGCATCTTCCATCACTTTTACAGAACGAAATCCTCCCGTTAACATTAAAGGCTTGTCGGTTATTTGACGGGCTTTTTTAATATAATCTAAAAAATAGGCCTCTCGTTCAACAGTACTTTGTTTGCGGTTGCCCTTGACCATGGCGGGTTTTTCATAGGTCCCGCCAGAAATTTCGATCAAATCCATTCCTTCACGTGAAAGGATTTGCACCACTTCCATGGATTCATCTTCGGTAAAGCCACCACGTTGAAAATCGGCAGAATTAATTTTAATTCCCACGGGATAATCTGTTCCTACTTGCTGGCGTATCTCACGATATACTTCTAAAACAAACCTTGCTCTATTTTCTAGGGAACCTCCCCATTGGTCTGTTCGCGTATTGCTAATAGGGGATAAAAATTGACTGACTAGATAACCGTGAGCCCCATGGATTTGACAGCCCGTAAAACCAGCTTCTTTCATTATTCTTGCCGCATTACCAAAGCGTTTGATAATATCCCAGATACCTTCTTCGGTCAAAGGGGTGGCTAGTTTAAACATTTTAGAGGCTCCCCCCATTTTTAAGGGTACTGCAGAAGGCGCAACAACTTCTCTATTAATAGATCCAAAAGCTTGGCGCCCAGGATGATTTAATTGTGGCCATATATGCACACCTGTGCCTTCAACTGTTCTGGCCCATTCTTTTAATAATTCAAAATGGGTGTAGTCTTCTACCACTACATTTCTGGGCTCTCCTAACGCCTTACTGTCGATCATCACGTTCCCTGTAATTAAAAGACCAGGATTCCCTCTTGCCCAAACTTTATAGGCATTAATCAAGGTTTTTGTTGGGGCATTACTCAGCGTGCCTATGTTTTCACTCATGGCCGATTTTGCAATGCGATTTTTTAAAACAGAACCATTGGGTAAAGTAAAAGAAGCTGCAATCTTTTTCATAAAAATAGATTAGAAATGGAAGATAGTTAGATTCTCTCAACTATCATAGCTAGGGCTAGAAGGAAAATTACACCGCCTAGACTCAATAGCCAAAGCTTTAAATAACGCTCATTTTTATACCATAGAAGGTTGAGTAAAACAACTCCTAAAACAATCGCAAGTTGTGCTAATTCAACCCCTAATGCAAAAGAAAAAAGACTACTTATTGCAGCAGAAGGATCTACCATCATGGCAAAAAAACGACCAAACCCTAAACCGTGAATCAATCCAAAAAGGAAGGTTAAAACACTACTAAATTTATTGGCCTGCAAACTTTTTTGCATCAATAAAGGAAAGCATCCCAAAGCAATAGTAATAGGAATGAGCAGCTCTATCCAGTAGCTAGAAAATTCAAAGCCTGCATAATAGTTCCCTATCAGCGAAAGACTGTGCCCCAGCGTAAATAAGGTGACCCACCACAAAAGTTTTTTCCAGTCTTTTAAACTAAAGGGTAAACTTAAGGCTGTGATAAAATAGAGATGGTCTAAACCGTTAAGATCTGTTACATGCTGGAATCCTAAAATAGTGTAAAATTGAAATGTATCCATTATAGTCCTCTTTCTTTTTGAATTGCTTCATAAGCCGCCTGTACCTGTTGAAATTTCTCTTGTGCTCCTTTTTTAAGGGCGGCATCTTCTGTTTGTAATTTATCTGGATGATACTTTTTAGCCATGGTGCGATAGGCTTTTTTTACTTGGGCATCTGTTGCACTAGGACTAATTTCAAGGATTTTATAGGCATTGTCTGCAGACTTTACAAACATGGCCTTTATACTTTCAAAATCAATGGAGCGCAATTGCAGGGCATTAGAAATTTGAAGGATTTTCTGCACCTCTACTTCTGCAATATGCCCATCGGCATTTGCAATCCCAAAAAGGAAGTGAAGTATTTGCAAACGTGTTTCATAACGAGCCCCTTGCACAAACAAACGGGTTAACTCGTTTAAATTTTGCTGTTCTTTTTTTACTTCTGTGTTAAATTTTGTAAAAATATTTGACGCATATGCCTCTCCATAATTAGCAATAAAGTAATTACGTACAAAACGTAACTCTCTTTCATCGACCTTCCCATCTGCCTTAATTACAATAGCAGAAAGGGAAAGTAGATTTAATTGAACTTGATCAGTTTGCATTCTTTGGAATTTAAAACCACCAAAGGGATTACGTTGCTCTTGCAGAAAGATTTTTTCTAACATACTCCCAATAAAGTAGCCTAAAATTGCACCTCCAAAGCGGAAATAAGTGTAGCCTAATATTGCGGTTATCCACTTAATCATCTTCTTTTCTTTCTCTTGATCTTTTAATACACAAAAATAACTTTAACTTTAAAATGAGGGCAATAGCGATGCAAAAATGAGAAAACTCTTTATCTTTGTGCAAGCAAATAAACAATTATGTATCCAGCTGAATTAGTACAACCTATGCGTGATGAATTAACCGCAGTAGGATTTAAACAAGTGAATGAAGTAGAGACCATTGAAGCGGCTATCAATGCAAAGGGTACCACCTTAGTTGTCGTTAACTCTGTTTGTGGATGTGCCGCTGCAAATGCAAGACCTGGGGTTAGATTTTCTTTAGACAACGAAAAAGTCCCAAGTTCGTTAGTTACCGTTTTTGCCGGTGTAGATAAAGAAGCAACAGATGCGGCCCGTTCTATGATGGTGCCTTTTCCTCCTTCTTCTCCTTCTATGGCATTGTTTAAAGACGGAGAGTTAGTGCATATGCTTGAACGTCATCATATTGAAGGGCGTCCTGCTGAAATGATTGCAGCTAATTTAAAGCAAGCTTACGACGAGCACTGCTAGTCCAACAATTTAAAGCGGATGCTCAAGCTACTCGCTTACCCTTTTTCGATTTTATACTACTGCTTTTTTAGTAGCTGCCTTTTATTGTTTCATCCTATTCAAGTTTTTTGTCTGCGGTATATAAGTCTTAATGCGCAAAAAAAAACAATTGATATCTTGAATTTTTTCCTTTTAAGGTGTTTGAATCTTTTGGGGACAAGAATAGTATTTAAAAACGTAGAGAAACTCCCACAAAAAGGTACTCTGATCTTTGTAGCAAATCATCAAAGTACCTATGACATCCCACCACTAATTTGGTATTTAAGAAAATATCATCCCAAATTTATTGCAAAAAAAGAATTAGGGAACGGCCTCCCCAGTATCTCCTATCATCTACGCAATGGCGGAAATGTTTTAATCGACAGGAAGGACCTCGTGGCTTCTCTTGATGCCATTGTAAAATTTGCTTTAAATGTGCAACAAAACAACTGGTCTGTAGTGATTTTTCCAGAAGGGACAAGAACCCGTAATGGGCAACCTAAAAAATTTCAACGCGCTGGTTTACGTAGCTTATTAACTCATATTCCAGCAGCAGTATTAGTTCCCATAAGCATCAATAATTCATGGAAATTAGCCCAGTGGAAGTATTTTCCCATGCCAATAGGTGTTCGGCTAGAAGTTAAGGTCCACAAAGCTATTCTACCAGAGCAAATGGAAATGGAAACCGCGCTTGACCTATTGGAAAATACTGTAAAAGAGGGAGTTAAAAATTAGCCTCTCGTTTCTCTAAAAAAGCTAGAGTTCCTTCTTTGAATTCTGGATGTCCAAAGCATTCGCCAAAAGCATTAATCTCTTGTTCAAAACCTGCCACACCTTCTTGATAAGCAGCGTCTATGGCCTTTAGAGCATGTCCCATCGCATTAGAAGAATTGCACATGATTTTTTCGGCTAGCGCTGCCGCCGAAGACAATAGGTCTTCTTGAGAAACTACTTGCGAAACAAGTCCAATATTTAAGGCTTCTTCTGCAGAAATCATTCTACAACTCAAAATCATTTCTGTTGCTCGACCTCTACCAATGAGTTGTGCGAGTCGCTGGGTTCCTCCATATCCAGGGATAACCCCCAAAGAAGTTTCTGGTAAACCCATTCGCGCATTTGTTGAAGCAACTCTAATATGGCATGATAAGGCTAATTCTAAGCCACCGCCTAGAGCAAAACCATTAATGGCGGCAATAACCGGTTTAGAAGATTGCGCAATTAAATTAAAGACAGTTTCTTGCCCCTTGCGGGATAACATTTTTCCTTGCTGTGCGTCAAACTGAGCGAATTCTGCAATATCTGCTCCAGCCACAAATGCTTTTTCGCCACTACCGGTCAATACTATCACACGAATATCCTTCTCTTTTTCAAGTGACAGAAACAGTTGATGAATTTCTTCTAATAAGGCGGCATTTAACGCATTTAGCTTATTTGGTCTATGGATACTTACCCATGCTATTTTATCTTGTTTTTCGACTAAAAGGTGCTCAAATGTCATCATTGTATTATTGATTTAATTCTATAAAAAAGGTAGTTCCTTCATCGATAGATGAACTAAAATTAATGGTTCCATTTAACGAAGAAATAATGTTTTTTACTATAGCGAGACCCAGCCCCATTCCCCCCGTTTTAGTAGTAAACTTAGGCTCAAAAACCCGTGGAATATCTTCTGGGGCAATTCCAGAGCCATTGTCTTTAATTTGAACTTTAAGTTTATGCTTAGTGGCTGTCATCTTAAGCACTATAATTGGCTCTTTCCCTTGCGGAACAGCTTGAATGGCATTTTGAATTAGATTAGTCATCACACGAATCCATTGTGTGCGATCAATAGGCCAAAGAAACGTCTTAGTGGGTAGGTCGAGTTGAATAGTCGCATTGTCAAATATCTCTGTAGCAAGACGGGTGATTTCTATAATATCTTCTTCTAAAATATTGGGTTGTGGTAAGGTCGCAAAATCAGAAAAAGCACTAGCAACCTTACTCATAGTATCGATTTGCTCAATCAAGGTTTTAGAGAAATCATTTAGTTTATCCAAACTGTTTTCTGCCGAAGGATCAAAACGTTGTTGAAAGCTTTGAATGGTCAATCGCATTGGAGTTAAAGGATTTTTGATCTCATGTGCCACCTGCTTCGCCATTTCTTGCCAGGCTTGCTCTCGCTCACTTTTAGCTAACTTTTCTGCACTTGCTTCTAGGGCGTCTAACATACTGTTGAAAGAAATAACTAGGCTTTCAATCTCTTTACTCGCATTTTCTAAGCTTACCCTTTCATTCCCTTTTAATAGGCCAATTTTATCAATCTTATTCCTTAGAGTTTCAATTGGACGGGTGATAAACCCAGATAATAAAAAGGCAAAAGAAAAAGTGATAATAGTCATTAACAAAGAGATCTGATAGACCCTTGTTAAGAAGGTATTGAGCTCTGTAGTACTAAAAGAAACATCTTCAAAATAAGGGAAATACAAGATGACATAAGGTTGACCCAATTCGTCTTCCAGAATACTATAAGAGGATTGAAATTTTCCTTTTTCTGCTTGATTTTGCTTTAATAATCGAAAGTTTTGGTCTTGAAACAATTCGTCAATAACTTCTTGTGACAAGCTGTAAATGTCTTCTGCTTCACTCATTTCTGCATAAGAGTAAAACAAAGGTTGCCCTGTTAGAGTGAAAAGGGCATATTGCACTTTATGAATGGCAGCAATAGAAGAAAATTCTTGTTGATAATGAGCTTTTCTTTGACTAATTTTTTGAAAGGCTGTATCGCGTTTCATCAAATAATTCAAATGGGTTTTTACTTGAGTTTCTTTCCGGAAAAGACGTCTTAAATTGTAGTCCTCACTTTGAGAGTTATACTGTAAATAAGAGGCAAAAAGGATTAATAATAAAGAGAAAATTGTCAAGACTATCATGGAAAAAAATATTCTCGACCTAAGGGAAATTTTCTTCATTTCCATAACTTTAATTTTTTCTCACTTTTTGATAAAGCTTTATCCCTAACATCAATAAAATGGCTAGTCCTACAAGAGATAAAATCCCAAAAATCCAATGAAAGCTACTCTTTAAAATCACTAAGAAAACTATGGCAAAAAGCAAGAGGGTGGCGCCTTCATTCCACACTCGCATGAAAAAGGAAGAATATTGAATGTCATCTTCTTGAAAGGCTTTAAATATACGGTGAGTTTTGAGGTGGTACAAAAATAATAAGCCTACAAAAAACAACTTTATCACCATCCAGTCTTGTACTAACCAAGAAGGAATAATATATAACAAAAGCAAAGCGAAAATTGTTGCTAATACCGCAGAAGGCCAGGTGATAATATACCATAAACGCCTTGCCATCAATTTGAGTTGTTCTGCCAGAATTTCTCGATCTGGACTCCCTTTTTCCATCGCCTCAATATGGTAAATAAATAAACGAGGCATATAAAACAAGCCTGCAAACCAAGTAATCACAAAGATTAAATGCAAAGATTTGATGTAATTGTAATATGCGTCCACCTTGATTTAAGATTAATTATTAGGCTAAAAATACAAAAAGAAGAGGGCAATCACTCTAGCCAGCTGCGATATATTTTCTTAGTTCTCGCTGTAAGAAGATAGCTGTAACAAGCGTTGCCACTACTTCTGCAATAGGAAAAGAGATCCACACTCCAAATGATCCCCAATAGCGGGGTAAAATCAATAATAAGGGAATAAAGAAAAAACCCTGTCTGGTCAAGGTCAATAATAAGGCGGGAATAGCTTTTCCAATCGCCTGAAAATAAGCAGAGCCAATTAATTGAATCCCAATTATGGGTGTACTTAAAAAGACCCAGGTCAAGATGTCTGCTGTAGTCGAAACCACTATGGGTTCATTGGTAAAAACTGCCGCAATCTGGTCTGCAAAAAAGACAATCATTACAAATACTAATGTGGCTAGTACCGTCGCATAAATAATGGCTTTTTGAATGACTTCTACTACTCTTTCCTTTTTATTTGCGCCATAGTTAAAGCCTGCGATAGGGACAAAACCTTGTGTAATGCCTAATATTGGGAAAAGAGCAAACATTAACATACGACTAATAATGGCGTAAACCGCTACTAAATTTTCTCCTTCTAAGGTAAAGAGTATATTATTGACTAAAAGCACCGTGACACTCACCACGGCTTGCCTTGCGAGAGTTACAAAGCCTAAACCTCCCATCTCTTTAACAATTTTAAAATCAAGCAATAAATCACTCCATCCTAAATTTAAATCTGATTTTTTAGAGATAAAGAAGTAGAAAATATAACCTCCGCAAATAACATAAGATAAGGTGGTTGCCCATGCTGCACCTTCCATTCCCCAGCCCATTTCATAGATAAAAACATAATCTAAAATTAAGTTTGAAATGGATGGTAATACCATGGCATACATGGCGTTTTTGGGCTTGCCTTCTGAACGAATAGTGTTATTCCCCATCATACAAAAACCTAAGATAGGCACTCCAATCACTACAATGATATAATAGATTTTAGCCAAAGGATATAGATCTCCTTTTCCGCCAAATAAAGGAATGATACTTTCTAAAAATACTAAACCTAATATCATAAAAGTTATAGTAAACAAGAAAGTCAGGCTCAATTGATTCCCAAATACTTTGTTCGCTCTAGCCTTTTCATTACTCCCTAAAGCTCGAGAGATAATAGAACCACCGCCCATTCCAATGGACATTCCTAAAGCGGCAATAAAAAAAGAGACCGGTAAAACGACATTTATGGCCGCAATAGCATTTGACCCTATCCATTGACCCACAAAAATGGTGTCAATAAGAATATTAAGCGACATCACTAAAATTCCAATAGAAGCAGGAACAGCTTGTCGTATCAATAACTTTCCAATAGGGTCTGTCCCCATTTGTATCGATCGATCTGCCATTAGGCTTTTACCAGTGAAAGAGCCCATTCATCGACCCAGCGACTCATTACATTGATCCACTCTTCGCGATCATTAATACAGGGCACTACATGTAGGTGTTCTCCCCCATTATCCTCAAAATCTTCGGCAGCTTCCATCCCAATTTCCTCTAGGGTTTCAAGGCAGTCAGAAACAAAAGCTGGGGTAACCACCGCCATCTTTTTAGTGCCTTTTTTGGCAAAAGCCTCAATGGTTTTATCGGTATAAGGCTGTAACCATGGATCAAGTCCCAAGCGGGATTGAAAAGAAGTAGAATAAGTGCCTTCTTTTAATTCTAAATATTGAGCTACTTGTTTTGTGGTTTCATAGCACTGATGACTGTAGCAAAACTCATGGGCTGAAGAGTCGGTTTGACAACATTTCCCATCCATTTTGCAGTGTGACTTTGTGATGTCTGATTTGCGAATATGGCGTTTAGGCACACCGTGGTATGAAAACAATAAATGCTCCCATTCTTTATCTTGTAAATATTCTTGAATAGAATTTGACAATACCCTAATGTAATCTGGATGTTTGTAAAAGGGCGGCAATGCTGTAAAACTCATTTGCGGGAAATGCTGTTGACGCAATTCTTCTGCAAGGACCAAAATGGTTTCTGTTGTGGCCATGGCAAACTGTGGGTAAAGCGGAATAATCAAGGTTTCTGTCACCCCTCTATCTGCTAGTGCTTGAAGACCGGTTTTGATCGATGGTTTTCCATAACGCATGGCCAATTCTAAAGGTACACTAACCTTGTCTTGCACTTTAGCTTGAAGACGTTCTGATAAAACGATTAATGGAGATCCTTCTTTCCACCATATTTTTTTATAGGCTTTCGCCGATTTTTTAGGACGGGTATTTAAGATAATTCCTTTCACCAACAAAGTGCGGAATAATTTAGGTAAATCAATTACCCTTTCGTCCATTAAAAACTCTCCTAAATAAGTTTTTACATCTAGTGGATTAGGGCTGTCTGGCGACCCTAAATTGACCAATAAGACTCCTTTCATGTGCTTTTTCTTTTCTTTTTGGTGGATCACTCCGCCGGCATATTTTTTACGAAGATAAGGATAGTAGGTATTTTTTTGGGGTGGTATTATATTTCTTTTTAAAGGCAGCAATAAAATGACTTGCTGTAGAATAACCTATCTTGAGACCTACTTCATTCACATTGTATTTTCCCGATTCTAGCATACGGCGAGCCTCCTCCATTTTATGAGAAAGTAAGTACCCATAAACAGTATCGCCATAGAGCTGCTTAAAGCCCTCTTTGAGTTTATTCAAACTTAAATCAATTTCATTAGACAATTCCTGGAGCGAAGGGGGTTCAGCCATATGGGTAAGTAGGATTTCTTTCGCCTGTCGAATTTTTCGCACATTTGATTCATCGACTAAGAAAGGACATTGTTCACTATACGCATTTTCACTTTTATTAAAATACAAACTCAACAATTCATATACCTTGCCTTTGAGGTAAAGAGACTGCATTGAGGGGTGAACATTTGCAGTAAAAATTTGGCTTAATACCACCGCCATGCCAGGGGAAATAATGGAGGTGTCATAATACTTTTTGGTTAGGTTTTCTGGACTTAAAAAGTGGATATGATCAGCATCTTGAGAAAATAAGCTATGAAACTTTTTTATCGAAATAATGACACTAACCAACCAAGTATTAGGCGAAAGCTTCAAATCTAGGGGTAAATCCCGCTGGGGATTAAACAGTAAAATATTATTTTCTTCTTCTACTGGAAAGCTGTAATTCCCCTCGTTAAAAACGAAATCTCCATGCCCCTTTGTACAAAAATGGAATTGAATATATGTACTACTCATTTCTTGGGTCTCTCGAATAACTTCTGCACTATCATTTTGAAAACGCATCACATAAAAACCATCTTCTATCTCTGTCCGAAGTCTTAAACTTTTATCGTTATTTTTATACATTGAATACTGATATATATTATTTAGAATAGTTCTTTATAAACTTGTTTAAGCCTACTTAAATATTTGTTTTCATTGAATTTAATCAAAAATAAGCGCTTTGCGTTACTTTATCTACTTTTAGCGTTACTTTTTTTCTTTAACCTCCTTTATTTTTGTGATGGATTTAGATTTGATAGATGAAAGTAGATTCTACAGCACACCATTTTTACACCGTTGGGATAAGCTATAAGACTGCTGACCTTAGCACAAGGGGACAATTTAGCTTGAGCAACGAACAATGTGTTAGCTTACTTAAGGAAGCTAAAGAAAAAGGTATTAAAGAAATCATGATCAATACCACTTGCAATAGGACAGAAATCTATGCCTATGCAGAACACCCCTATCAAGTCATTAAATTACTTTGTGCACATTCAAGTGGATCGTTAAGTGTTTTTGAACAATTAGGGTACATTCTCAAAAACGAGGCCGCCATTCATCATATCTTTAAAGTAGGAACAGGCTTAGATTCTCATATTCTAGGAGATTTTGAAATTATAGGTCAATTAAAACAAGGCTTTTATCGTTCTAAAAAATTAGGTCTAATCAACGGCTTTTCAGAACGACTGGTCAATGCAGTCATTCAAGCCAGTAAACGCATTAAAACCGAAACAAAAATCTCTACAGGAGCAACCTCTGTCGCTTTTGCATCGGTGCAATATATCATTCAAAATATAACCGAAGTTTCAGACAAAAACATCCTCCTTTTTGGCACAGGTAAGATTGGAAGGAATACTTGTGAAAACCTCATCAAGCATACTGAAAATGATCATATTGTTTTAATCAACCGTACCCACGAAAAAGCAAAGAATATGGCCGGAAAATTCAATGTATTAGTGAAAGAATACGGAGAATTACCCACAGAAATTCGCAAAGCAGACGTGATGATCGTCGCCACAGGCGCACAACTTCCCACGGTGGCAAAAGATATTATTCACACAGAAAAACCTTTGTTGATTCTAGACTTATCCATTCCCAGTAACGTTCATGAAAATGTAAAAAGTCTGGAACATGTAAAAGTGGTCAATCTAGACACCCTCTCACAAATCACTAATAAAACACTAGAAGAGCGCAGAAAACACCTGCCCCAAGCAGAAGAAATTCTTCGTGAAATCGAGGCAGAGTTTTTACAATGGTTACACGATCGTAAATATGCCCCTACCCTGCGTGCTTTAAAAGCAAAATTAACTGCTCAACAATCTGCCGAAATTAAAGCACGCGAACGCAAGCAAAACTTGCCAGAAGAAGCAACCCTAGTTTCTGATCAAATGATTCAAAAAATTACCGGACAATTAGCTAATTTTTTAAAAGAAAACCCCGCTAAAGCAAGTGATGCATTAAGCATTTTTAAAGATGTTTTTCAATTAGATCCTTCGCATCATGAATAGGGCTTTGAGAATAGGCACACGCGATAGCGCTTTAGCCCTTTGGCAAGCAAATACCTTGCAAGAACGCTTACTTGAACTAGGCATTTCTGCAGAAATAATCTCTATTAAAAGTCAAGGAGATCTCAATTTAGATCAACCCCTCTATGCCATGGGAATCACAGGTATTTTCACAAAAACCCTAGACATCGCCCTGCTCAAAAATGACATCGACATTGCCATTCACAGCATGAAAGATGTCCCAACGCAATTACCTAAAGGGATCATTCAAGCGGCTGTTTTAGAAAGAGGCGCAGTGGGAGATATAATGGTGTGGAAGAATCATATGGCTAAAGCCAAAGATACAAAGACCATTGCCACGGGGAGCCTTAGAAGGAAGGCGCAATGGGCAAAGCAAAATCCACAAGACAAAATTGTCCCTTTAAGAGGGAATATTCAAACCCGCCTAAAAAAATTGCAAGAAGAAGATTGGGATGGAGCCATTTTTGCCGAAGCCGCCCTGCATCGTTTAGAAATTAAAGACGAAATCATTGAACCGCTTAACGAACTCTTACCTGCTCCAGCACAAGGGGCTTTAATGGTAGTGTGCCGTTTAGAAGACGAAGATATCGCTCAGCAACTCACTTTACTCAATGACCGTGAAGCAGAAATTTGCACTCAGGTCGAACGCGATTTTTTAAGTGCTTTAGAGGGAGGCTGTACTGCCCCAATAGGAGCATATGCTTATTGCGAAAAAGATATCGTCCATTTTAATGGAGGGCTCTATTCTTTAAAAGGAAGTACTCCTCAAGAAATCAAAAAGAGCTTCGCAAAAAAAGAAGTTAATGAAATGGGGGCGATACTCGCCAAAGAATTACTCCAACAAGGAGGAGACGTATTGATGAAAGAATTCAAAAAAGGGCATGCTTGATTTTAGACTTTTATCAACAAAATGTTTGTCTGTCGAACAGCAAAATAGGCTTATTCAAACTGGCGTTAGCTATAGCTGTTGGGACTTTATTGTAAGTACGCCTAAAGATTTTGACGTCACAACAGAAAACAAGTCCCTAATCTTTAGTTCTCAAAATGCGGTTAAAGCTGTCTTTAATCAATTCCGCTTTAGCGGAAATAATTGCTATTGTGTGGGAGAAAAAACAAAAAAGCTTCTAGAAGAAAATGGCCAAAAAGTGGTCAAAATGGCTAAAAATGCGTCCATTTTAGCGGATTTTATTCTAAAAAATGCAGGAAACGAGGCTTTTTTATTTTTTACCGGAAATCAAAGAATGCCTGCCATCGAAGCAGCATTTGCCCAAGAAAACAGAACACTCGAAGTCATTGAAACTTACACAAGCATCGCACAACCCAAAGCAATGGGAAATTATGATGCTATCCTTTTTTACAGCCCTTCTGGGGTAAAAAGCTACCTACAAAACAACAGCCTAGAACAAAGTACCTGTTTTGCTATAGGAGAAACAACTGCCCTATGCCTACAAAAATATACCGATAACATTATCACAGCCACGCAGCCCACCATAGAACATCTAATTGCCGCTGTTAGAAAATACACAACAACACTCGCATGATACAAAACGATCTATTTTTACGCGCTTTAAAAGGAGAAACTGTTGAACGACCCCCAGTGTGGATGATGCGTCAAGCAGGAAGATATCTCCCTGATTTCATGAAGCTCAAAGCAAAATATGACTTCTTTACCCGCTGTCAAACCCCAGAGCTAGCGACAGAAATCACCCTAATGCCCATTGAGCAAATTGGGACAGATGCCGCCATTTTGTTCAGCGATATTTTAGTAGTGTTACAAGCCATGAATATCAAAGTGGAAATGAAACCAGAGGTGGGGCCATGGATCCCTACCCCCATTCGTTCAGAAAAAGAACTCAACGAGGTGATTGTTCCCAATGCTGAAGTTGCACTAGGCTATGTAATTGAAGCGATAAAGATGACTAAACAAGCCTTGAACGACCAAGTGCCTTTAATCGGTTTTGCTGGGTCACCCTGGACCTTGTTGTGCTATGCCGTTCAAGGGCAGGGCTCAAAAAACTTTGACAAGGCAAAAGCCTTTTGCTTTAGTCAACCCGAACTAGCACACCGCTTATTACAAATGATTACAGATACCACCATAGACTATCTTAAAGCGAAAGTGGCTGCGGGAGTCGATGCAATACAACTCTTTGACTCTTGGGGAGGACTTCTTTCTCCTGACGATTACAATATCTTCTCTTGGCCTTATATCCAGCAAATTGTTACGGCTTTAAAAAATGATATTCCCGTGATTGTCTTTGGGAAAGGCTGTTGGTTTGCCCTGCATGATATGGCAAAATCAGGAGCAAGTGCACTAGGGGTGGACTGGACTTGTACTGCTCGCAATGCACGTTATCTCTCTGGTGGACAAATTACCTTACAAGGAAACTTTGATCCCTCGCGTTTACTTTCTCCTATCCCCACCATTAAAAGCGAAGTCAAGAAAATGATTGATAGCTTTGGAAAAGATCGTTATATCGTAAACCTAGGCCATGGGATTTTGCCCAATATCCCAGTTGACCATGCCCAGGCTTTTGTCGATGCAGTAAAAGAATATAAAGTTTAAAGCATGCGCACCCAATTTTACAACTATATCTGTAACCTACAAGACACCATAACTGCGGCGATTGAAAAAGTAGATGGTCAAGCCAGCTTTCAAGAAGACCTATGGGAGCGCCCAGAAGGAGGTGGAGGCCGTACCCGTGTAATTGAAAATGGTGCTGTTTTTGAAAAAGGGGGCGTCAATATTTCTGGAGTTCACGGAACCTTACCTACCACTATGCAAACGCATTTTAATGTAAGCGAAGCTTCTTTTTATGCCTGTGGTCTAAGTTTAGTACTCCATCCTAAAAACCCGTTGGCTCCTACAGTTCACGCTAACTGGCGCTATTTTGAATTATATGACGCGAATGGAGATATTGCCGATCAATGGTTTGGCGGGGGACTAGACTTAACCCCTTATTATCTTTTTGAAGAAGATGCAGTTCACTTTCATCAAACCTGTAAAGAAACTTGTGATCGACATGATCCTTCTTTTTATGAAACCTATAAAAAACGTTGTGATGAATATTTCTGGAACACCCATCGTAACGAAGCCCGTGGTATAGGAGGCTTGTTTTTTGACTACCTCAAGCCAGAACACAAAAGCATGGAAGATTGGTATGCTTTCGTGACAGACGTAGCTAATCATTTTCTCATCGCCTATCTTCCCATTATTGAAAGAAGAAAAAACCTCCCCTTTACAGATGCGCAACGCAATTGGCAAGAAATACGTCGAGGTCGCTATGTAGAATTCAATCTTGTACATGATAAAGGAACCTTGTTTGGCCTAAAGACAAATGGCCGTATTGAAAGTGTTTTGATGAGCCTGCCGCCTCAAGTACAATGGAAATACAATCATGAAGCTGAAGTAAATTCTCCAGAAGGAGAACTTATCAAAGTATTGAAACACCCTAAAAATTGGGTCGAACTAAAATAGATTCTCTATCTTGATTAAAAGTATAATAACATGAGTACCCTTTCAATATTAATTGTTTTACCGCTCTTGATTATATTTTCCTATGTGTTTGATATTATCGCACGGAAAACAAAATTTCCGGCCGTCATTCTATTAATGTTTACAGGAATTAGCTTGCGATTAGCTGTTTCGATTTACGGCATAGACGATTTTGAATTTTTAGAGGGACTTATTCCTGTTTTAGGCACCATTGGTCTAATTCTTATTGTCTTAGAGGGAGCCCTTGAGCTCAATATTACGGTAGATAAACTGCCGGTGATTATCAAAGGATTTCTTGCAGCCGGACTTATTTTAATCCTTAACGTCATCGCGATTAGTCTGGCTTTTGAACACCTTTTAGGCATGTCTCATCAAGCAGCGATAATTTATGCCACACCACTTTCTATCATTAGCAGTGCAGTCGCTATTCCTTCAAGTGCTGGATTGAGACAACAAGAAAAAGAGTTTGTGGTTTATGAATCCACCTTTTCAGACATTTTAGGGATCATGTTATTTAATTATGCGATTCGACAGTTTGAGACTAATCAATCTCTTGTTAGTGCAGAATCACTTCTCGCTTTAGGACTTCAAATACTAGGGGTTATTGTGGTGTCCTTGTTCATTACTTTTTGCCTTTTTCAATTGTTGCAAAAAATTGAACACCATGTCAAGTTCTTTCTCATTTTAGCCTTGCTCATTCTGGTTTATGCCTTCGGAAAATACTATCATCTACCTGCACTAGTAACTATTTTTATTTTTGGACTGTTCCTTAGTAATGTAAATGCTTTACTTCCAAGATTTTTAAAGCGGCGTCTGGATTTAGAAGAAACAGAAAAAGGTTTACACGAATTTCATATCCTAACCGCTGAATCCACCTTTTTAGTCAAAACCTTTTTCTTTCTTTTCTTTGGATTCTCCATTAAAGTAACTGACTTTAATTCCACAGCGCCCTTTGTTTATGGCTTAATCATTTTTGGGATAATGTGGGCATTACGTTATGTCTATTTTACAGTATCCACTTTTAAATTAAGTCCCTCGCCCCTTGTTTTTATTTCTCCTCGGGGACTTATTAGCATTCTATTGTTTTTACAAATTGCTGAGATCAAGTTCTTAGAAAACACTCCCGTATTAATTGATGAAAAAGTACTATTAGTAGTTATTTTAAGCTCAATGTTAGTCATGACAAAAGGTACCATGAAAAAAGAAGAGGCAGAAACATCCTTAGAAGATGATATTATTATCCCCAATCAAACAGTAGCGCTTCAAAACCAAGAAGGCGAAATAGACAATAATCTTCCTTCAAAAGAAGAAGAAGGAGAAAAAGAAACTTTATAAGTTAAGTTATGTATCCATTAAAACGCAATAGAAGATTAAGAACTAGTGCAGCCGTTAGAAGCTTAGTACGTGAACAAAACCTTAGTGTTGACGATTTTATTGTCCCGCTATTTGTTGTCGAAGGAAGCAATATAAAAGAAGAAATCCCCTCCATGCCTGATTATTACCGTATGAGTCTGGATTTAATTATTGATGAAGTGAAATCACTTTGGGAGATAGGATTAAAAAGTGTTTTGCTCTTTGTAAAAGTTCCAGATCTATTAAAAGATAATAAAGGGACCGAAGCGTTAAATCCAAAAGGATTGATGCAACTAGCTATAAAGACAGTTAAAAAAGCTTGTCCTGAGATGCTTGTAATGACAGATGTTGCACTAGATCCCTATTCTTCTTTTGGACACGATGGAATTGTCGAAGAAGGCATTATTCTCAATGACCCTACCAAAGAGGTCTTGGCTAAAATGGCCTTGTCTCATGCTCAAGCTGGAGCAGATTTTGTCGCCCCCAGTGATATGATGGACGGTCGTGTAGAACAGATAAGAGAACTACTAGAAGCAGAAGGATTTCACCATACCGGAATCATGAGCTATAGTGCTAAATATGCCTCTTCTTTTTATGGGCCTTTTCGAGATGCATTAGACTCTGCCCCCGGTTTTGGAGATAAAAAAACCTATCAAATGGATTTTCACAATCGCAAAGAAGCCATAAGCGAAACCTTACTCGATATAGAAGAAGGTGCAGACATTGTCATGGTTAAACCTGGAATAGCCTATTTAGATATCATTCGAGATCTAGCCGAGCAGATTGAAACCCCTATTGCTGCTTATCAAGTGAGTGGGGAATATGCCATGTTAAAGGCTGCAGCAGCTAAAGGGTGGATCGATTATGATGCCATTGTTTATGAGCAACTCATCGCATTTAAACGTGCTGGAGCCTCATTAATAGCCACTTATACTGCCAAAGACGCCGCGCGTATTTTAAGCGTTTAAAACAAAAAGGCACTGTTTTTGTAAATTTTGTTATCAAACAACCTCTATGAAACGCCCTAAAATCATCTGGACCAGCTGTTTATTGTTTATCTGCTGTATAGGAGAAGACTTTGTAGACGACTATGTAGACCCTAATTTAAGAATCACCAATGCCATAATTAGCATTAGAGAAGGTTTGAGTTATCAATTCGAAGCCTTGTTTTTTGATGAATCAGGAAGAAAAGTCGAAAATCCAATCTTGGAATGGTCTGCAATTCCACCCTCTGCTGTTGAAATTCAACCCGATGGAACTATCACTGCTTTACAAAAAGGCACCATAATGCTTATTGTTAAAACCATTGGATTGCAAGGTAACACCATTGAAGCATCTTTGACATTTGAAATTAGTCCTGGAATTGTGTTAGACACCGCAACCACAACCACAGAAACCTCTTCTTCTACTTCGGATACCTCAAAGCATTTAAATCTAATTTACCCGCCTCAGAAAATTGGGTTGTAATTGCAGGCATTACCC
>JBMYNN010000002.1:0-111022 GCA_049598335.1 Flavobacteriaceae bacterium | reverse complement strand
ATGAACCATAATTTTTTTTATCTTTAAAGCCTTAAATAATTAGAACACAAAATTCATCAAAATGAGAAAATTATTCGTTGCCCTTGTAATGAGCATGTTCATGGTAAGTTTTACCGCTAATGCCAATACAATCAATCTAGACAATCTAAGCATTTCTTCGATTGTACAAGAAGAGGAGCAGGCTGATGCTCCTGTGGAGTCTGCCTCTTTTACCCAAGAATTAAAAAAACGTTTCATCGAAGGTGGACCAGGATTCATGGGAATCGTATTAATTTGTTTGATTTTAGGTTTAGCGATTGCTATTGAAAGAATCATCTTTTTAAACTTAGCATCAACAAACACAAAAAAAATAACCGATGGTGTAGAAGAAGCATTGTCAAGTGGGGGTGTTGAAGCGGCAAAAGAATTATGCCGTAATACTAAAGGACCTGTTGCTTCTATTTTCTATCAAGGTTTAGACCGTGTTGACGAAGGAGTAGAGAGCGCTGAAAAAGCCGTTGTTGCCTATGGTGGTGTTCAAATGGGACAATTAGAGAAAAATGTTTCTTGGATCTCTTTGTTTATTGCACTTGCACCTATGCTTGGTTTCATGGGAACAGTGATCGGGATGATTCAAGCCTTTGATAAAATTGAAGCCGCGGGAGACATGCAACCATCATTAGTAGCAGGGGGGATTAAAGTAGCCCTTTTGACAACAGTATTTGGTCTTGTTGTAGCGATTATTCTTCAAATTTTTTATAACTACATTGTTGCAAAAATCGACGGTATTGTTAACGATATGGAAGATGCTTCCATTACCCTAGTTGACATCCTTGTGGCTCACAAGAAGTAAGAACCCTCATTAAACACTGTAGATTATGAACTTTCAAAAAATAGTAAAAATAGTAGCCGGTCTCTTAGGGATTCTTGGGGTAATCTTCCTCTTTAGAATCATTGGAGCTGGTGACGAAGAAATTAAAATGGCAGCTGCCATGGGTGATTTCGGTACGGTATCACCATTAATTTCTATTGCACAGATTATACTTGTTATATCTGTTGCAGCCACAGTAATTTTCTCGCTTCTCAATTTATTTGGAGATAGCCAAAAATTAAAAAAGGCGTTAATATCAGTTGGATTCCTAGTGGTAGTGGTGGGCTTAGCTTTCGCTCTATCAACTGGCGTTGAAACCCCGCTCAAAGATGGAGAAGTACTTTCGGCCTCTGGAGCACGTTGGGTAGAAACCGGAATTCGTGTTTTTTATTACTTAGCGGTTATTGCCATCGGAGCTATGGCATACTCTGGGGTTAAACGTCTAATAAATCGATAAATCATGGCAAAAAGAGCAGCACCTGAGGTAAATGCCGGTTCGATGGCAGACATCGCTTTCTTGCTATTGATCTTCTTCTTGGTAACCACTACGATAGAAACCGACTCTGGAATCAATCGCAAATTACCTCCTACAGATGAAGTGGTTGATCCTCCTATCATTAAAGAGCGTAATATCTTTACTGTAGTAGTGAATAAAGACAACCGTCTTTTAGTAGAAGAAGAGATAATGGAGCTAAGCGAACTGCGTCAAGCGGCGATTGCCTTTTTAGATAACGGTGGTGGTACAGGCGAAGAAGCCTGCAATTATTGCCAAGGAAAAAGAGATCCAAGTTCTTCGGACAACCCTGAAAAAGCGATTATCTCTTTGAAAAATGATAGAGAAACTTCTTATAAAGTTTATATCGCTGTTCAAAATGAGTTAGTTGCTGCATACAATGATCTTCGTGATCGTGAATATGCCAAACTAGGAGATATTTCTGGTTTAACATACAGAGAAGCACAAAAAAAATACAGCGATCCTAGAACAACCCTTGAGGAAAAGGAAAGGCTAAAACCTAAGCTAGATGAGGTAAAAACTAAATTTCCTCAAAAACTCTCTGAAGCTGAACCGAGTAAAACAAATTAAAAACACAACGTATGTCAAAGTTTAAAAAGAAAAAAGGAGGAGACTTACCGGCGATTTCAACCGCATCTCTACCAGATATCGTTTTCATGCTTTTGTTTTTCTTTATGGTCGCAACCGTAATGCGCGACAGCACCTTAATGATTCAAAACTCGTTACCTGCTGCAGATCAAATTCAAAAATTGGATAAGAAAGATCGTGTGATGTATATCTATGCTGGAAAGCCTTCTAGTCGTTATGCAGATAAATACGGAACTCAAGCACGTATCCAGTTAAACGATAAATTTGCTGATGTAGGTGATGTTGCTGCTTTCGTTTTAGCAGAAAGAGCATCAAAACGACAAGAATTGCAAAATGTTTTGACAACTGCCCTTAAAGTGGATGGGGAGACAAACATGGGATTAATTACAGATATTAAACAAGAGTTGCGTAAAGTTAACGCCTTAAAAATCAATTACACTACACGTGTTGGAGATTATACCCAGAATATTAATTAATATTCATTTGATGAATATATAAAAAGCATCCGTCTCAAGGCGGGTGCTTTTTTTTTACACTAACTTTTTAAAATTGTATTTTCGTTATATGCAAAAGACTTTTTCTCTGGTTTTGTTATTGTGGGTATGCTTCGTGTCAGCCCAAACAAAAGACAGTCTTAACTATAGGGAGGATCAATTTTTTATTAATCTTAACTTATCCCTTCAATCGGATGATATTGGTGGATTCAAGCAAAATGGTTTTTCGAGAAGTATATCATTAGGTTTTCTACGTGACTATCCAGTGTCTAAGTCTGGAACTAAAGCTATTGCTGTTGGAATGGGCTATGGATTTTTTCGTTTAGTGAATAATATAGATGTCGACCAAGTTCAGAATGGTTATATCTATGAAGTGCCAGAAGTGCAACGAGCATTACGTAATGTATTTTCTTATCATCAAATACAATTGCCTGTTGAACTGCGTTTAAGAACCTCTACAATTGAAGATTATGCCTTTTGGCGAGTATATTTAGGGTACCGTTTAAGTTATCAATTTGGTGCTCAATACAATCCATTCTTCGGTAGTAAGTTCTCTCTAAAGAATCAACTCAATGATTTACAACACAGTATAGGGATTTCGCTGGGCTTTAATACATGGAATTTACACTTTAACTACTCTCTTACTCCATTATTAAAAGAGGACATTCGCACTATTAACAATAGACGCTTAAAGCTATTCCCGTTACAAATGGGATTGATTTTCTACCTCTTATAATTCTTTGCGTAAGCGTGCTACAGGAAAGTTCATTTGCTCTCTGTATTTAGTCACCGTGCGTCTTGCAACTTTATATCCTTTTTCCAGTAAGCCTTTTGATAAGGCATTGTCTGCTAAAGGTTTTTTCTTATCCTCTTCTTCAATAAGGGTGCGAAGAATTTTCTTTATTTCTAAAGTCGAGACTTCTTCTCCTTCTGCATTGGTAAGGGATTCAGAAAAAAAGGTTTTAAGTAGCTTAGTGCCATAAGGGGTATCGATATATTTGCTATTTGCTACCCTTGATACGGTAGAGATATCCATCTTGATTTTCTCTGCGATATCTTTTAAAATCATGGGTTTTAAGGCACGTTCGTCTCCTGTTAAGAAATAATCATATTGATGATTTACAATGGCCTCGATGGTGAGCTGAAGTGTCTGTCTGCGTTGTTGAATGGCATCGATAAACCACTGCGCAGCATCGAGTTTTTGTTTGATGAATTGTACTGCCTCTTTTTGTGCTTTAGATTTAGTTGAAGATTCTTTATAACCCTTTAACATTTCTTGATATCCAGATGAAACGTGTAATTCTGGGGCATTCCTTCTATTGATGCTTACCTGAACTTCTCCGTCCTCGATGGTCAAAATAAAATCTGGAACAATGTGGGTGTTTTGAAAAATACCAGACATTGCCCCCCCTGGTTTTGGGTTGAGTTTTTCAATTTCCAACAGCCCTTCTTTAAACAAGCTTTCGTCAATATCAAACTTATCAAGCATTTTGTTAAAATGCTTTTTTGAAAAAAGATCAAAGGCTTCTTGTATGATTTTTTTAGCGACAATTATTGCTAAACTCGTTTCTTTACGTTCTAGCTGTAAGGATAAACATTCTTGTAGATTTCTCGCACCGACTCCAGCTGGATCAATAGATTGAACTTTTTGTAAGACAGTTTCCACCTTTTCTTTTTCAACCATAATCCCTTGCGTAAAGGCAAGGTCGTCCACTATATCTTCGATGGATCGACGCAGATATCCACTTTCGTCAATGCTCCCCACGATAAATTCTGCGATGATCTTTTCTTCTTCCGCTAGGATTAAAGAACCAATTTGAAGTTGAAGGGTTTCATGAAAGCTTACTCCCCCAGATAATGGGGTGGTTTTTTCTTCATCGTCTGCGCTATAGTTGTTTGTGTTGAGACGATAAGAGGGGATTTCATCGTCGCTTAAATAGGCATCGATATCGATATCTTGTGTATCGATTATATCATTGTTATCGTCATATTCATGATCATAGTTTTCTTCTTGTAAACTATCTTCTTTCCCACTTTCTAGTGCTGGATTTTCTTCTAACTCATTTTGAAGTTTTTGTTCAAAGTCAAGGGTGGGTAATTGAATTAACTTCATTAACTGAATCTGTTGTGGAGACAGTTTCTGTGAAAGCTTAAGTTGAAGTTGTTGTTTTAACATAATAAGTTGGGTCTTATCTAAAGATAAGAAAACTTAAATATATTCTAAAAGGCTGCATTTTGAGGTGTCCGGGGGAAAGGAATTACGTCACGAATATTCCCCATCCCTGTAGCGAATAAAACTAGGCGTTCAAAGCCTAATCCAAAGCCACTGTGGGGTGCTGTACCAAACTTACGTAAATCAAGATACCACCACAGTTCTTCTTCTTCGATTCCCATGGTTTTGATACGTTCTTTAAGTACATCTAGACGCTCTTCTCTTTGTGATCCACCAACCATTTCTCCTATTCCAGGGAATAAGATATCCATAGCTCTTACTGTTTTACCATCCTCATTAAGGCGCATATAGAACGCTTTAATTTTAGCGGGATAATCAAATAATATCACAGGTGTTTTAAAATGTTTCTCGACTAAGAAGCGTTCGTGCTCACTTTGAAGATCTGCGCCCCATTGATCAATAGGAAAATTGAATTTCTTTTTTTTATTGGGCTTACTATTTCTTAGAATATCAATCGCTTCTGTATAGCTTACACGTTTAAATTCGTTTTTTACAACAAAATTTATTTTTTCTAACAAGCCCATTTCAGACCGCTCTAATTTTGGCTTATTACTTTCTTCTTTGGCAAAGCGCTCGTCTAAAAAGGCGAGGTCTTCTTTGCAGTTTTCGAGTATATAAGTTAAGACACTTTTAATAAACTTTTCTGCTAGATCCATGTTATCGTTTAGGTCAAAAAAGGCCATCTCTGGTTCGATCATCCAAAATTCTGCAAGATGCCTTGTGGTGTTAGAGTTTTCGGCTCTAAAGGTTGGCCCAAAGGTATAAACCTCTCCTAATCCCATGGCATAGGTTTCTGCCTCTAATTGCCCAGAAACAGTAAGGTGGGTTTCTTTCCCAAAGAAATCTTCTTGAAAATTGACTTCTCCAGTATCATTAAGGGGTGGGTTTTTAGGGTCTAAAGCGCTTACACGAAACATTTCTCCTGCCCCTTCTGCATCGCTTCCAGTAATGATGGGTGTGTTTACATAATGAAACCCTTCTTCTTGAAAGAATTGATGTACTCCAAAAGACAAGGCTGCACGTACCCGCATTACTGCACTAAAGGTGGCAGTGCGAACGCGCAAATGTGCTTTTTCGCGTAAAAATTCAAAGCTATGTTTTTTGGGTTGAATAGGATATGTATCTGGATCTGCGGTTCCATATACATGGATATCTTCGACTTGTATTTCTGCCATTTGTCCTTTTCCTTGACTCTCGACAAAGCTTCCGGTTATTTTTAAAGCGGCTCCAGTAGAAATATTTTTTAGTAAACTTTCATCAAAATTTTCAAAATCTACCACACATTGAAGATTGCCTAAAGTAGACCCGTCGTTTAAAGCGATAAATCGATTGGCTCTAAATGTTCTAACCCATCCTTGAACAGTAACTGTTTGCCCTTCTGGCGAAGTGCCTAATAGTGCTTTTATTTTAATTGGCATGATGAAATTTTTGTGCAAATATAGCGCTTAGCATTTATTTATCTTTCTTTCTAATTGAGCCTTTAACGTTTTCGGATGGTTCTATGATTTGTATTTTTGGTTCTTTTAAAACTTCTTCATTCGCCACTGAATCTTTTAATGAAATAAGTAAGGAAGGAAGAAGAATTAAATTGGCTAGCATGGCGAAAAGTAGGGTCATCGAGATGAGTCCCCCTAAAGCAACAGTACCTCCAAATTCTGAACTCATAAAGACAGAAAAACCAAAGAATAATACAATCGATGTGTAGAACATACTAACCCCAGTTTCCTTTAACGCAGCATATACAGAACGCTGGATTTTCCACCTAGAGTCAATTAATTCTTGTCGGTATTTTGCTAAGAAATGGATGGTATCATCTACAGAAATCCCAAATGCGATACTAAAGACTAAAATGGTTGAGGGTTTAAGTGGAATGCCTAAAAAGCCCATCATTCCAGCAGTGATAATTAAAGGGAGTAAATTGGGAATCAATGAAATAATAATCATTTTAAAAGAACGGAATAGATAGGCCATGAATAAGGCAATCAAAAAGATAGCTAGCACTAATGATAAGACAAGGTTTTTAATTAAGTATTTTGTTCCTTTTAAGAATAACAAGGCTTTTCCCGTTAATTTGACGTTATAGCGTTCTACTGGAAATATTTTAGCGATTTCCCGATTGAGTTCTTGTTCTATTTCCTCCATTCGGTCTGTATCGATATCGGACATAAAAGTTGTGAGTCGAGTATATTGTCCTGTATCATCTACATAATTATTGAGGACATTATCCTGTTTCCCAGAACGATCAAAATAAGAAAGAATAAAACGATTTTCTTGCGCCGTGGGTAAGGCATAATAGTTAGGGTTACCATTGTAATAGGCTTGCTTAGCATATTTAATGGCATTGATGACAGAGGTAGGAGGGGATAGTTCTGGGAAATCTTTAATGCTGTTATTAAGACGTTCCATCCGTTTTAAATTAGATAGTTTTAATACTCCGTCTTTACGTTTGGTGTCAATGAGAATCTCTAGCGGAACGATACCATTAAATTCTTGGTTAAAAAAAATAATATCCTTAAAAAAGGATTGTTTTTTGGGCATATCTTCTAAAATACTCCCCGAAATATTAATGGTGTAAATTCCAATTATGCTGGTGATAAGCGCAATCAAAGAAATAATATAAGTATTAATGCGTTTATACCGCACTTTGCCTTCCATCCATTTTACAAAGCGATCAATAGATTTGTTTTTTAGATGATTAAGGTGCTTTTTATTGGGTAAAGGCATAAAACTATATGCAATAGGAATAATCAATAAAGAGAGTATAAAAATTCCGATCACATTTATTGAAGCAACGATACCAAATTCTTTTAGTAGTTTACTATTCGTTAAAATAAAGGTGGCGAATCCAGAGGCAGTGGTCAAGTTTGTCATTAAGGTCGCATTTCCTATTTTAACAATTACCTGTTGTAAAGATTTAATTTGATTCCCGTGTTTTGCGACTTCCTGTTGGTATTTATTAATTAAGAAAATACAGTTGGGAATCCCAATTACAATAATCAAAGGAGGAATTAATGCAGTTAGAACGGTGATTTCATAGCCTAATAAACCCAGGGTGCCCAATGCCCATGCTACCCCAAAAAGCACCACTACCATAGAGATGATTGTTGCTCTAATTGAACGGAAAAACAAAAAGAAAATCAGAGAGGTTACCCCCATTGCTGTAAAAACAAATTCCCCTATTTCGTCAACGATATTTTGAGCATTAAGGGTGCGAATATAGGGCATCCCAGAACGATAAACCTTAAGGTCTTGTTCTTGTTCAAAGGCATCCATTAAAGGAATAAATGTCTTGAAAATAAAATCTTTACGTGCTGCACTATTGACCACTTCTTGATTCATATAAATGGCCATACGAACCGTTCCGGTTTGTTTATTTAATAAAAGATTTTCGTAGAAAGGGAGTTCGTAAAATAGTTTTTGCTTAAATAAAGAAAAAGCTAGACTGTCTTGGGGGATATTTTCTAAGAGCGGTTTTAACTCAAATTTCTTTTTATCTTTATTTTTAACGAGCTCTTTTACATTGTCAATAGATAAGACAAAATCAATTTCACTAAATGCTTGTATTTTCTCGCTAAGCGCTTTCCAGGCATTAAGTTTTTTAGGAGTGAAAAGTGAGGTGTCTTTTACCGCAATGACAATAACGCTACCTTCTTCTCCAAAAAGAGAAAGGAAATCGTTGTAAGTTACATTTTCGGGATGATTATCTGGTAGTAAATTAGCTTCTGTAAAAGTGAAGCGCATTTTATCCCATTGAGATATCCAAAAGGCTGTCACTGTAAAAAGCAACATGATCAAGACAACCCTATTGCGTAAGATCAAGCGAGCAATCGCCTCCCAAAAATGCCATTTTTTTTTTCTTTTCATAGCGAAGCTGCTCGAGCCACGGTTTTAGTTTAAACCGTCATAATTTCTTTTTCTTTGGTGGCTAAAATAGTGTCAATTTTTTGAATAAAGTCATCGGTTATGCTTTGAACGTCAATTTCATAGTTTTTTTGCATATCCTCTGAAGCCTCTGATTTTTTAATCTCTTGATTGGCATCTTTACGAGCATTACGAATACTTACTTTAGCATTTTCTACTTCGGCTTTGGCCATTTTCACAAGTTGTTTCCTTCGTTCTTCGGTAAGAGGGGGTACATTAATAATGATGCTTTCGCCATTATTCATTGGGTTGAAGCCTAAATTAGCTAACATAATCCCTTTTTCAATTTCGGCTAATAAACTTTTTTCCCAAGGTTGAATCGAGAGTGTTCTACCATCTGGAGTATTGACATTAGCAACTTGTGATAATGGGGTAGGGGCTCCATAATAGTCAACCATAACACTTTTTAGCATTACTGGATTGGCCTTTCCTGCGCGAATGTTTAGGAGCTCGCTTTCTAAATGACTTATAGCGCCTTGCATACTTTCTTTAGCGCTATCCAGGATAAATTGTAATTCTTCGTTCATTTTATTGAAATTATAGGTCGACGCGTGTACCAATGTTTTTCCCGCTAACGACCTTGCTTAGGTTGCCTTGGGTATTCATATCAAATACAATAATAGGTAATTTATTTTCTTGACTCAGGGTAAAAGCGGTAGTGTCCATCACCTTTAAACCACGTTTTAATACTTCTTCAAAAGAAAGGCTGTCAAATTTAATGGCTTCTTTGTTTTTTTCAGGATCTTCTGTGTAGATTCCATCTACACGTGTTCCTTTTAGAATAACATCAGCATTAATTTCAATGGCACGTAATACTGCTGCAGAATCTGTGGTAAAGAAGGGATTACCAGTTCCTGCACTAAAGATCACAACACGATTTTTTTCTAAATGGCGAACGGCTTTTCTTTTGATATAAGGTTCTGCCACTGCTTCTATTTTTAATGCGGTTTGTAATCGAGTTGGGACAGCTTCATTCTCTAAGGCACTTTGCAGGGCAAGGCCATTCATTACTGTGGCCAGCATTCCCATATAATCTGCTTGAACACGATCGACACCCTCATGTGATCCAGCCATTCCTCGAAAGATATTTCCTCCACCAATAACGATGGCAATTTCTACTCCTTCTTGGTGTAATTGTTTGATTTCTCGAGCGTATTCTTTGATACGTTTAGGGTCAATTCCATAAGAATTTTGACCCATTAGTGCTTCTCCGCTAAGTTTTAGTAATATTCGCTTGTATTTCATCGCCTATTGATTCCTACAAATATAAGCAATAAAAGGCAGAAGAATCTACCCTTAAATAGAATCCATTTGTGGATTTTTATCTTGAAACGCTTTGTTGATTTTTGCCTCAAAAGTATCGATACTCATGGCATTATTTAAATGGAAGTCGCCTATGCGCTCTCGACAGAGAGAGCTTAGGTAAGCTCCACTATTTAATGCTTGCCCATAATCGTGTACGAGGGATCGAATATATGTCCCTTTACTACAGCTTACTTTAAAACTTAACTGGGGGAGTGCGCTAGTGTCAATTGAAAAGGCGCTGATATTAACTTTTCTACTGGGGATATCAACTTGCTCTCCTTTACGGGCGTATTCATAAAGGCGTTTTCCTTCTTTTTTTAAAGCCGAATATACAGGAGGATATTGGTCAATGTCTCCCATGAATTGGGCTTTAGTAGCTTCTACTAATGCGGGGTTGATATGGTCTGTGGGATAGGTCTGGTCTATTTTGGTTTCTAAATCATAAGAGGGGGTTGTAGCGCCTAATTGAAAGGTGCCGCTATAGGTTTTTTCTTGTCCTTGAAAACGTTCAATCTCTTTGGTCATCTTACCACAACAAAGAATGAGTAGCCCATTTGCAAGGGGGTCTAAAGTTCCTGCATGACCCACTTTTATTTTTTTAAAACCGATATTTTTTTTAATCAACCATCGCACTTTATTGACTACTTGAAAAGAAGTCCAATGAAGAGGTTTGTCGATAAGAATAATCTGTCCAGATATAAAAGCTTCTTTGGTAAAAATCATTTTAAAGCAAAAATTAAAGCTAGGGTTCCAATGACAAAACAATACCAGCTAAAATATTTTAACTGTGCTTTCTTGACAATATTAATCATCCACTTGCAAGCGGCAAGTCCTGTTAAAAACGCTGATAAAAAACCAATAACAAATGGAAGTGAGGAAGTGTCTGCCCCAATGGTATTAGCCTCTAAAATACTTTTGACCATACTTCCCACGATAAGCGGAACTACCATCAAAAAGGAAAAACGGGCTGCTTTTTCTTTATCAATTCCTAACAATACAGCTGTAGCAATGGTGGCACCACTTCTAGAGATACCGGGTAAAATGGCGATAGCTTGAAGTAAACCGATGATAAAAGCACTTGTTGCATTGATGTCTTTTGAGGTAGATTTTGCCCTATCTGCAAGCCCTAATAAAACGCCTGTTAAAAGTAACATAGCACCAACTAATAAAACATTTTGATCAAAAAGCTGGGTAATTAAGTCCTCTAAAAATATTCCAACGATAACGGCTGGAATCATAGAAAGAAGGATATATAAAGAAAAATAAAAAGACGGACTAGGCCTTAGCGTGATTAATTCTTTTAAGATAAATCCAATATCTTTTCTAAAAAAAACTATGGTACTCAAGGCTGTTGCCCCATGAAGGGTAATTGTAAATAAGAGACTTTCTTTTGCTACAAAATCAGCTTGAAATAAAGCTTTTGCTAGTTCTAAATGTCCACTAGAAGAAACGGGCAAAAACTCAGTTAATCCTTGAACGACACCCAGAAGTAAGGCAATAAGCTCATTCATTTTTTACTTCCATTTATGAGAATGGAATACATCGCAATCCCAAATCCAATCAAAACTAAGGTTGGAGCTAATCGAATACGCTGAAAATTAAAAATAGCAGGATTAAAAATAGCTGGATTATCGCTACCACCTCCTGTCATTAAAAAGAAACCTAAGGCAATTACAGCGATAGCGACCAATAAAACGCGATAGTTTTTCTTTTCGAAGAGGAACTGCTTTTGTGTAGAAGGTGTTTTTTTCATAGGTTTAATTTACGGCATCTGTGGTTAAGTTGAGAAAACGTTGTGTAGCAAAAAAGGTGCTTGCTCCAGTAATCAAGATGCTCATGCTAAAAATCGCCCCAAAAATTAAAGCTGGTTCTTTTGGGCTACTTAGTAACTCGAGCTCTGGAAAACGAAGTTCCAATTCATACAATAAATAGCCTAATCCTGCTGAGGCAATAATTGCACCTAATAGTCCCAGTCTAAGGTGATGCCAGATAAATGGGCGTCGAATAAAACTTTTCGTGGCTCCAACTAATTGCATCGTCTTGATGATTAATCTTTTTGAATAAACCGATAGTCGAATAGAGCTATTGATTAATAAGATGGCAATAATGATAAAAAGTCCACTTAGCCCAATGATTCCTTGACTTATCTTCTTGATGTTCTGGTCGAGAATTTCTAGTAATGGTTGATCATAAAAGACCTCGTTTACATAAGGCTTTGATTCAAAGTCTTGTTTTAATTCTGCTAAAAAAGCAGGAGAAACATAGTCAGATCTAAAATAAACGTCAATAGAACTAAGTAGAGGGTTATAGCCTAAAAATTCCATGAAATCTTCTCCAATTGCGTTAGCATGACTTTGGGCAGCATCTTCTTTAGAAACAAAACGTGCTGTTTTAGTCTCTTTCCGCAGGCTTAAACTTTTTTGCAATTGTTTTATTTCAATAGGTTTTGCGCTATCATTAATGTAAATGGTCAATGCGATTTGCTCTTTGAAATGATCGGCGACCTTTTTTGAGTTAAGCAATAAAAGTCCTAATACCCCAACTAAAAAAAGGACTAAACTAATACTGACAACAACCGAAAAATAGGAAGAAATTAAACGTCTTTTTTGGAAACGGTCTTTGGAATTCATCAATTCTATGGATGGGTTTGAAGGTAAAATTACAAAACAAGGATCAAATTTTATTCTAGCCTAGGATAAACTTTTTCCTTTCCTTCATTAACGCTACTTTTGTGGGGTTAATAAATTAAAATATCGTGGGGTACAACTTCCTAGAAATCGAAAAAAAGTGGCAGGCCTATTGGGCTGAGAACAAGACTTTTCAAGCGCAAAATAATTCTGATAAGCCTAAATATTATGTCCTGGATATGTTTCCTTATCCCTCTGGGGCGGGGTTGCACGTGGGTCATCCGTTAGGATATATTGCCAGTGATATCTATGCGCGCTACAAGAGACATAAGGGATTTAATGTGTTACACCCTCAAGGATATGACTCTTTTGGTTTGCCTGCAGAGCAGTATGCGATTCAAACAGGACAACATCCAGAGATAACCACTAAAACCAATATTAACCGCTATAGAGAGCAGTTAGATCGCATTGGTTTTTCTTTTGATTGGAGTAGAGAAGTAAGAACATCTAATCCAGATTTTTATCGCTGGACACAATGGATTTTCTTACAGCTGTTTCATTCTTATTACGATAAAACAGAAGATAAGGCAAAGCCAATCAGTGATTTAATTTCAGTTTTTGAAAAAGAAGGGAACACTTCAGTTAAGGCAGAATGCGCCAATGACACAGCAATATTCACTGCAGAAGAATGGAATGGCTTTTCTAAAGAAGAACAACAATTTATTTTACTAAACTATCGTTTGACTTATATTTCTGAAACAGAAGTCAATTGGTGCGCAGAACTAGGAACCGTTTTAGCCAATGATGAAATCATTAACGGTGTTTCAGAAAGAGGGGGGTTCGCAGTAACAAAAAAGAAAATGAAACAATGGAGTATGCGCATTGGTGCTTATGCAGAGCGTTTACTTCAAGGCTTAGATAAAATCGACTGGCCAGATTCTTTAAAAGAAATGCAGCGCAACTGGATTGGGAAATCTGTAGGAGCAAAAGTGCGTTTCCAAATAGAAAATCATCCCCATCGAATAGAGGTTTTTACCACCCGTCCTGACACATTATACGGGGTTACCTTTATGACACTTGCACCAGAATTAGAATTGGTAAAAATAATTACCACTCCAGAACACCAACAAGCTGTAGAGGCCTATATAAAAAAGTCTGCACAGCGATCAGAAAGAGATCGTATGGCTGATGTGAAAACCATTAGCGGTGTGTTTACAGGAGCCTATGCGCTACATCCATTAACCCAAGAGCGTGTTCCCATCTGGATAGGGGATTATGTACTAGCGGGCTATGGAACCGGAGCAGTTATGGCGGTTCCGTGTGGGGATCAAAGGGACTATGATTTTGCCCAACATTTTGATATTCCGATCAAGAATATCTTTGCCAATACAGATATTTCTAAAGAAGCTTATGGAGAAAAGGGTGGCGGTGTGAAGTTGCAAGATTCAGACTTTTTAAACGGTTTAGAATACAAAGAAGCCATGGAAACTGTAATTGCTCACTTAGAGAAAATTGGCACTGGAGAAGGAACTATAAATTACCGTTTGCGTGATGCGATTTTTAGCCGTCAACGCTATTGGGGGGAACCAATACCTGTTTATTACAAAAACGGATTGCCTGTCCCGTTATCGGCAGAGCACTTACCCTTAGTTTTACCAAAGGTTGAAAATTATTTACCTACTTCAGATGGAGCGCCGCCACTGGCGAATGCAACCCATTGGGCTTGGGATACGAAAAAGGAAGAAGTGGTGGCGAACGAATTGATAGATCATCAAAGTATTTTTCCATTAGAAATGAATACCATGCCTGGATGGGCAGGAAGCTCATGGTATTTTTACCGCTATATGGATGCGCAAAATGACACCACTTTTGTGTCAAAAGAAGCAGCTAATTATTGGCAAGACGTTGATTTGTATTTGGGCGGAAGTGAGCATGCCACAGGACATTTATTATATTCCCGCTTTTGGCAAAAATTCTTATTTGATCAAGGGCTTTTACCCGTTGATGAATATGCCAAAAAATTAATCAATCAAGGGATGATCTTGGGATCTTCGGCCTTTATATATAGAAAAAAGGGGACTCACAAGTATCTCTCAAAAGGATTAATCGAAGATCAAGAAGTGGAGCCTATTAGAGTAGATATCTCATTGGTAAATCTTTCAGACGAGCTAGACTGTGAAGCGGTAAAGCAATGGCAGCCACAATTTGCTCAGGCTACTTTTGTCTTAGAAGATGGGGTGTATAAAGTAGGGCGAGAAGTAGAAAAAATGTCAAAGTCAAAGTATAATGTGGTCAATCCAGATCAGATTTGCGAGGATTATGGGGCAGACACCCTGCGTATGTATGAAATGTTTTTAGGACCTATAGAACAAGCAAAACCATGGAATACTGCAGGGATTTCTGGAGTACATTCTTTTCTGAAAAAGACTTGGCGTTTATATCACAATGATGAAACATTTTATGTGAGTGATAATAGGCCTAGTGCAGAATCTTTGAAAACTTTACATCAAACGATTAAAAAAGTAACCGAAGACATTGAGCAATTTTCTTTTAATACCTGTATTAGTGCTTTTATGATTTGTGTTAACGAATTGACTGCCCAGAAATGTAACGAACGCGCTATTCTTGAGCCGCTAGCAATTTTACTTTCCCCTTTTGCATCTCATATAGCCGAAGAATTATGGTCTCTTTTAGGAAATAAAACTTCTGTTTCGCAAGCTTCATACCCCATCTTTGAAGAGAAATATCTGGTAGAAAGCACTAAGAATTATCCGGTATCATTTAACGGGAAGATGCGTTTTACGCGGGAGTTGTCTTTGGACTTAAGTCCAAAAGAAATCGAAGAAATTATCCTGGCAGACGAGCAAACGCAAAAACAATTACAAGGAATAATTCCTAAGAAAGTAATTGTTATTCCTGGGAAAATAATCAATATTGTAGGCTAATGTATATTGAGCTATTAGGTTTTTTAGCTGCCATTTTGACAACTGCGGCATTTGTCCCTCAGGCCTATAAGATCTGGAAGACAAAATCTGCTCATGGTATCTCTTTAACCATGTATTTAATTATGTTTACCGGGGTTTTTTTATGGGGTGTATATGGCTTTTTCATTCAAAGCAACCCCATGATTTTAGCTAATTTTATCACGGCATCACTTTTGATAATGATTATATACTTTAAGATAAAACACAAATAAAATTTTAATCATGACAGGATATTATCTCGTTCTAGCTGTTTTCGGTATTGTAAGTTCAATTGTAAGCAGTACCCTTAAACGAAAATTTAAAAAGTATTCTAAAGTAACTTTACGCAATGGTCTCTCTGGAAAAGAAATAGCAGAGCAAATGTTAGTAGATCACGGCATTAGAGATGTTAAGGTTGTTTCCACCCCTGGAATGTTGACAGATCACTATAATCCCAAAACGAAAACGGTCAATCTAAGTGAAGGGGTTTATGCACAACGCAATGCCTCTGCAGCAGCTGTTGCAGCTCACGAATGTGGGCACGCGGTACAACACAATATTGGCTATGAATGGCTTCAAATGCGTTCTACTTTAGTTCCCATGGTAAGCGTTGCTTCTAACTTTTCTATGTGGATGATTTTTGGAGGGCTTTTTATGGCACAAGGAACGGCCTTTGGTCAAACAGTTGCTTTGATAGGCGTTGCCTTATTTGGAATGGGGACTTTGTTTAGTTTTATCACTCTACCCGTTGAGTACGATGCCAGTAACCGTGCCATCGCATGGTTAAAACGCAAGAATATGGTGAGTCAACAAGAATTAGCAGGGGCAGAAGATGCCTTAAAGTGGGCAGCGAGAACCTATGTCGTTGCAGCAATTGGGTCACTCGCAACATTGCTCTATTTTCTTCTACGCGTCATGGGAAATAGTCGAGACTAAACCATAATTTGTCTCGCGATTTGTTGGTCTAGAGAAATAAATGTTTCTGTTCTAGAAATTCCTTCTATTTTCTGAATTTGATTGTTCAAGAGATTCATCAAATTCTCGTTGTCTTTGCAGAGTATTTTAACTAAAACACTCCAGTCTCCTGTGGTATAATGACATTCAAGTACTTCATTAATTTTTTGAAGTTGGGCTACAGCAGAAGGGTTATTCATGGCTTTATCCAGGTATATTCCTACAAAAGCCAGGGTTGTATAGCCTAATTTTTTGGGATTAATTATAATTTGTGATCCTTGAATCAAACCAGATTTCTCTAATTTTTTTAAACGTTGATGAACCGCAGCGCCAGAAATACCTACTTGTTTGGACAATAAATTAATAGACACCCTTGCATCTTTCATCAATTCATTGAGTATGATTTTATCAATACCATCGATTTGAATAATTTTTGTGTCTTTCATTTTTTAATTAATAATATTTATCAAAAATACATAATAAGTTAAAATAATTAATTTATAAATGAGTGCATTTCAACTATCTTTGTATCAAACAACAGCAATGAAATTACTTACGGCAACTTTTTTTGGGAGCGTCTTTATGTTTTTAGGAGTGGCCTTAGGGGCTTTGGGTAGTCATGCTCTATCTTGTAAAATCACAGAAGAGGCTTTAAAAAGTTATATGATCTCTATTCGATATATGCTTTTTCATGGGATAGTCTTGCTTTTTCTAAGTGCATTACCTTTTATTGAAGCACCTCAGAAAGAACGTCTCGCCTTATTGCTGGTCATTGGCGTGGTTGTGTTTTCTGGAAGTATTTTACTCTTATCCACAAAAGCTATTCATGGATTAAATATTAGTTGGCTAGGTCCAGTTACTCCGATAGGAGGCTTACTCCTTTTAGGAGCATGGGCTTATGTTTGCTTCCTTTTGGGGAAAGAGATATTTGCTTAGGCGAGCTCTTTGATGTATTTCTCAATGGCCATTGTCATTGAGGGGGTGTCCTCTGTTGGTGCCTTAATGTCAATTCGAAGATTTGCCTCATCTGCAGCTTTAACTGTGGTGTTACCATAAACAGCAATTCGGGTGGCATTTTGTTCAAAGTCTGGGAAGTTTTTAAACAAAGATTCAATACCAGAAGGGCTAAAGAATACTAAAACATCATAATAAACATCTCTTAAGTCAGAGAGGTCGCTAACAACGGTTTTATAGAGTTGCGCACGCTTCCAGTCAATTTCTAAGCGGTCTAAAAAATTAGGAATAATAGGTTTTAAGATGTCCGAAGAAGGTAAAAGAAAACGATCGTCTTTAAACTTCTTGAATATTCCCTCTAGGTCCATCAAACTTCTTTCTCCAACATAAATTTTGCGTTTGCGATACACTACATATTTCTGTAAGTAGTAAGCAACAGCTTCTGATTGGCAAAAGTACTTAGTATTATCTGGGACTTTGAACCGCATTTCTTCCGCAAGGCGGAAAAAGTGATCAACAGAATTTCTGCTTGTTAAGATGATAGAGTCAAAGTCTTTGAAGTCAATTTTTTGTTGACGAACTTCTTTTGATTTTAAACCTTCTACGTGAATGAAAGGACGAAAATCGATGGTCAAATTATGTTTCTCTTTCAAACGAGTATAGGGAGAATTTTCGCTACTTGGCTCTGGTTGCGATACCAGTATTGTCTTAACTTTGTTTGCGCTCATAGACTTAGTTTTAATCCATTGATTAAGAGAATCCAGGGACTCAATTTAAGTGTGCAAAGATATAAAATAAAATACAACCCACCCTTATTAATTGTGCTAAACAATTGTTTAATTACAAGTAAGTGATAAAGGATATATAAAGCGCCAGATATTATAGCAAAATACTCTAAAAAAATTGGAGATAAATCAAAGCTATAGTAGTAAAGGACTAAGCCCATGAAAATAAATATATTTAAACGGAACAAGTAAGTTGACGTCCTAAATTGATACTGGTTGATAAAATGTTGCAGTTTTAAAGAATAACTCAAGATGGTCAAAATAATTTGTCTTAAGACAATTATACTGCAGATCCCAAACAAAATAATGGCAAAAAGATTAAACTCAAGCGCAGCATATTGATGCTTTGAAAGGTAAAAGCAAATAAAAAGACTAATGTTGATTAATGAAAATAATACAGATAAAAGGATAAATCCCTGACTATAAATGGGTCTTTCGGCATAATTGTTAAAGTAAAGGGGAGTGTCAATGACGCGTAAAAAAGAAAAAAACTGTGCTTGATAGCGCCATTTACAAAAAACAAATAGCAGGAAATTAACCATTACAACATAAGTCATCCAATCAGATTTTCCCGGAGGAATTAGTACCCATTCTTCCATGGGGTAAAAATACCAAAATTAATTCACTCCCTTATTTTTCTAGAAAGTATATCTGTATTGGCATGCGTTTAATTTTCTTACTTTTACATTACTTTATGTCGCAAACTCTTCTTATTATACCGACTTACAACGAAGTCGAAAATATTTCTCCTTTGCTAAAGGAAATCTTTAGTGTACTGCCCGATGCACATGTTCTATTTGTCGATGACTCTTCTCCAGATGGGACTGCAGATAAAATTACTACTTTTCAAAAAACTTATACTAAACAAATTTTCCTAGAAGTTCGACAAAAAAAAGAGGGCTTAGGGAAGGCGTATGTGCACGGTTTTAGATGGGCTCTTGCTAGAAATTATGAGAATATTTTCAAGATGGATGCAGATTTATCTCACCCTGCAAAAGCCTTGCCTCAAATGATTACAGCCTTAGATAAAGGAATTGATGTTATTGTTGGATCGCGATATCTTTCTGGTGTAAATGTGGTTAACTGGCCCATCATGCGTATTTTATTGTCTATTGGAGCTTCTATTTATGTTAGGCTCATTACTGGCTTACCGATAAAAGATCCTACCGCTGGTTTTGTGGGATATAAGGCAACAGCCTTATCTAAACTTGATTTAAATACCCTTTCTTTTGTAGGCTATGCTTTTCAAATAGAAATGAAATTTAAATTGTGGAAGAAAGGATGTTCCCTCAAAGAAATTCCCATTGTTTTTGTCAATCGTGAAAAGGGGGTGTCTAAAATGAATAGTTCCATTATTTGGGAAGCGATATATGGGGTAATTTACCTTAAATTTGAATCCATCTATAAACGCAAATGAAAAAGACATTAATCAAGGATGCACTTGTTGTGAATGAAGGGAAAATCCAATCTCTAGATGTGCGTATTGAAAACGGAAAAATCACAAGCATTCGCTCAGAATTAAACCTGCAAGAAGACGAAACCCTTATCGATGCCAGCGGAAAGTATTTACTTCCCGGTCTAATTGATGACCAAGTGCATTTCCGTGAGCCTGGATTAACCCATAAGGCTTGTATAAGAACAGAGTCAAGAGCCGCAGTTGCCGGTGGGATCACCTCTTTTATCGAGATGCCTAATACCAACCCACAAACAACCACCATTCAAGCTTTAGAAGATAAATTTGCTACTGCAAAGAAGGATTCTTTGGCGAATTACTCTTTTATGTTTGGTGGAACGAATGATAATTTTGAAGAAGTCGCTCGTTTAGACAAAACCAAAGTAGCGGGCTTAAAACTCTTCTTGGGATCTTCTACAGGAAATATGTTAGTTGATGATGAAACAGTTTTGCGTAAAATATTTTCTTCTACTGATTTGGTAATTTCGGTACACTGTGAGGATGAGCCTACCATTAAAGCAAATCTAGCCAGTCATATGGCAGAATATGGAGAAGATATTCCCATTGAAAAACACCCCATTATTAGAAGCCATGAAGCTTGCTATCTTTCTTCTTCAAAAGCCATTGCATTAGCAAAAGAAACGGGAGCACGATTACATGTTTTCCATTTATCTACCGCAAAAGAAACAGAATTGTTTGACAATTCTATTCCGCTGGCTGAAAAGAAAATTACGGCAGAGGTCTGTGTGCATCACCTCTGGTTTACCGCAGATGATTATGCCGAAAAAGGCACCCATATCAAATGGAATCCCGCTGTAAAAAATACAGAAGATCGCAACGCTTTATGGAAAGCCCTTAACGACGATCGCATTGATGTTCTTGCAACAGATCACGCTCCACATACTTTAGCAGAAAAAAGTAATCCTTATACAAGCGCTCCCTCTGGGGGACCGCTAGTGCAACATGCTCTACTCGCCCTGCTCACGGCAGTTCGTCAAGGTAAAATAAGTCTTGAAAAGCTGGTGCAAAAGGCCTGTCATAATCCTGCTATTTTATTTCAAGTGGAGAATCGTGGCTATATCAAAGAAGGTTTTCAAGCAGATTTGGTTTTAGTTGATTTAGAGAAAAAGACTAAGGTGACTAAAGATAATTTATTGTATCAATGTGGTTGGTCTCCGTTTGAGGGCACAACTTTTGATGCAAGTATAGAGAAAACTTGGGTCAACGGTCAATTGGTTTACGATCAAGGTAAAATCATTGAATCTGAAGCCGGGGAACAATTAACCTTTAGTCGATGAAAAGATGCTTGATCCTTTTTGTTTTATTTATTGCTTGTGAAGCCAACACGGCAAATCCACCCCCATCGATATTGATTCCAGAGGATACCATGGAGCAAATTCTTTATGATATTAATTTGTTAAAGACAATAAAAAATAATCAATTTGGAGGAGAGACGCTTAAAGAGATTCTAAATAATAATTATATACTGCGTAAGTACAATATTGCTGATTCAACTTTAAAGCAAAATCAAACCTACTATGCACAATCGCCTAAAAGGTTATTTGCCATGTATGAACGTATTTATAAACGGCTTGAAAAAGCAGAAGACAGTATCAATAATTTAGCAAAAAAAGAGCAAGAGGAGTTAGAAAAGCGTCTTCAAAGAAAGAAAGATCGTGCGGCACAAAAGGGCAGAGACAGTATTTATGCCCTGATGTCAAAAGATAGTATTGATCTATTAAAATGGAAGGATGAACTTGGTTTATTCTCTGGAAAGGACAGTACTATATTATTAAAATGGAAAGACAGCATTCGCTTGATTAGAAAGAATGATAGTTTAGAAGTAATTAGCGTAAAGGATAGTTTACTCCTACTTAAAAGAGAAGATAGTCTTAGTAGTTTAAAAGAAAATCAAGTACTGAAATTAGAGGCGACTTTCGAAAATTGAATCCAAGTAAGGCTCTATTTCCCGATAGGAAAAAGAAAGACTTTTTTCTACTTTACTTCCGTCAATCTTAGTTGTATCTCCTAAACTTTTGATCAATGCTTTGGTTAAAAATTTCTTTTTTAATCCTAATCCACTGGCCAAGTTCTCAATAAGCCAGGCTATTTTTAGGTAGCTAGAACGCAATACTTTTGAAGGGGCTTTTTTACCCATTTTTTGGGCAACATACTGTGTCATTTTTTGATAGGACCAATTTTCTGCCACAAGAATAAAGCGTTCGTTTTCAATAGGGGAATTCATAAGTGTTTCCATGATCTCGACCACATCTTCAACGGTGACATAGCCTGTTTGTCCAGTGGGGTAAAACGATAAGCCCTTTTCAACTTGTTGCACTAATTGTGCTAAAGGATTTCTAGGCATTCCTTCCCCCAAAATGACTCCAGGATTAACAATCGCAACGGGTACCCCTTCTTGTGAAGCACGCCAAATTTCTAGCTCGGCACCATATTTTGAATAAGCATAGGGGGTTTTTTCAATATTGGGATTCCAAGGAGTGTCTTCGTTTATACTCCCAGTAGTTGTTTGACTTCCTAATGCGGCAATAGAACTGACATAGACTAATTTTTTGATATTGTTTTCAATACACAGATTAGCGATATAACTTGTTCCTTGTTGATTGACTTCTTGGAGTTGATGCATTTTGTAATGCGCCATCGAAATATAAGCAGCACAATGATATACTTGGGTAATGTTGTTAAACGCAACTGTTAATGCGGGTAAATCACACAAATCTGCTTGTTTCCATTGGATTTTTTCAAAAAGGTGGCTGGCTCCTTTGGATTTAAAAAACTCTTCTAAAGCTACTTTCTTTTTTTCTCTTCGATAAAGAGCGACAATTGTTGGGTTCTTTTTAAGTAAATTAAGGCAAAGATGCGCTCCCACTAACCCTGTGGCTCCAGTGACTAAAATCATGGGTTAAAAGTACTGTTTTTTCTGTTTGTCTTTTTCCATTTAAAGGAGAAATCTATCTTTGCGCTTTAACACAGTACTATGAGAAATTCCTTCGTCGAAGAACTTGAATGGAGAGGTATGTTACATGACATCATGCCTGAGACAGAAAATCACTTAAATCAAGGGCCAACCTCTGCCTATATTGGTTTTGATCCTACAGCAGATTCCCTTCACATTGGGAGTTTAGTGCAGATCTTGATTTTAATGCACTTCCAGCGCGCTGGTCACCAGCCCATTGCCCTAGTAGGAGGAGCAACAGGAATGATTGGAGATCCTTCGGGGAAATCAGATGAACGCAATTTATTAGACAGTGCTGCTTTAGAGAAAAATGTCGCTGGAATAAAAGCGCAGTTAGAGCGTTTTTTAGACTTTTCTTCCTCAAATCAAAACCCAGCAATTCTTGTCAATAACTTTGATTGGATGAAAGACTATTCTTTAATTGATTTTTCGCGTGATATTGGGAAACATATTACGGTCAACTATATGATGGCAAAAGATTCTGTCAAAAAACGTTTGGGGTCTGAGTCTCAAGTAGGAATGTCTTTTACAGAGTTTACTTATCAATTATTGCAAGGCTATGATTTTTTACACCTCTATAAAAACTACAACTGTACTCTCCAAATGGGTGGAAGCGACCAGTGGGGAAATATTACTACTGGGACAGAACTAGTCAGAAGAAAAGCTGGCGGGAAAGCTTATGCCATTACTTGTCCTTTGATTACAAAGGCAGATGGAACTAAGTTTGGGAAAACAGAAGGAGGGAATATATGGTTAGACAAAAACCGAACTTCTCCATATAAGTTCTATCAATACTGGCTAAATGCTTCTGATACTGATGCTGAAAATTATATCAAGATTTTCACTTTTTTAAGTAAAAAAGAAATTGACGCTTTAATCAAAGAGCACAAAGAGACACCTCAGCTGCGTTTACTTCAAAAGCAGATTGCAGAAGAGGTCACGCTACTTGTGCATTCAAAAAAAGACTTAGAGAATGCACAAAGAGCTTCACAAATTTTATTTGGTAAGTCAACATCCGAAGATTTGATGCAGTTAGATAATGCTACCTTTTTAGATGTTTTTGATGGCGTCCCACAGGCACAAATGGAAAAATCGACTTTAGTAGATGGTCTCGATATTATTACTGCACTTGCAGGAGAAGGGAAATTGTTGAAATCAAATGGTGAGGCAAGACGAGCCTTGAAAGAACATTCTATTTCGGTGAATAAAACCAAAGTAAACGATCAGAAAAGAATCACTGCTGCAGATTTAATCAACGACCGTTATGTCTTATTGCAACGCGGTAAGAAGAATTATTTTGTGCTAGAGTTCATCTAGTAAACAAGTAGATTACACCCGCGAATGTCGCTTTGGTCTAGGCGACCCATTATTTCAAAAGAACCATCTGGGAAAACACGTCCCAGATCTTCTGTAGCGATAAAGGCGCAAGACTCTTGATTGGCTAAATCAATAATATTTAAACGCCCTATTTTGGTTCCATCAATTAAAGCGAAAGGATCATTAATTTCACAAGCAGCTACCTTCATCCATGAAGGTGCATAAAAACGTCCATTTCCTTTTGAATAGGCTTGTGATAGCAATTCTGTCATGCCGTATTCACTGTGAATGTTCTCGATGCCAAAGGCTTTTTTTAATGTTGCGTGTAAATCTTCTCGAATCATTTCTTTTCGTCTTCCTTTCATTCCGCCAGTTTCTATTATCACGGTGTGTTTAAGTTGCAATGGAAATTGTTCTGCAAAGTCCAATAAAGCGAAACTTACCCCCAACAATAAGGTGGGCTGTTGTTTTGACTCTAGCCGCTCTAGTTGTTTTTTGAGTTCATCAAATTCATCTAAATAAAACCCACTCGCGGGATGCTTACTCTGCTGGATTAAAGCATCCATCATATAAATCAAAGAAGAACCTTGTCTTTCGAGATAAGAAGGAAGCAAAGCTAAAATGGCCCAGTCTTTTGGATCGCCATATTGGTTTTTAAAACCCTTTTGAAAACTGTGATTGTAAAACGCCTTATCGAGAATGGAGTGTTGTGCATTGATAGAGGTAGTTGTTCCACTAGAGCTAAAAATAATTGATGGCGATTCGCTAAAACACTTGACAGCATGCGATTTAAAAAACTGAATAGGTAAAGAAGGAATCTTTGTTGAGGTCTTAATTTCTGAAGGAGAAATATTGAGTAAATCGCAATAGGAGCGATAAACAGGATTAGCTTCGTACTGTCGATAAAAAGTAGCTAACGCTTCTGTCTCAAAATCATTTGAGCTAGTAATGGTTAAAAAGCGAAAAGCATCATTTTTCATGCCTTAAAACTATTAAAATTTATTCCATCTCCTTTAAGTAATTTCTCTTTCTTGTAATTATGTCAAGGTTATGTTAATCTTATCATTCTCTTTCATTTTAAAGCAGTAAAGTCATTCTTTGTATATTTATTTAATTTTATACATAAGAATATTAATCATATATGAAAAAAAGTAAAATTAAAATCCTTTTAGTGGATGATGAGCCCGATATTTTAGAAATTTTATCATTTAATTTATCCAACGAAGGCTACCAGATTTTTACTGCAGAAAACGGGAAAGAGGCACTGAAATTAGCCGACCAACATCTGCCGCATTTAATTATTCTTGATGTAATGATGCCCGTTATGGACGGAATAGAGACCTGTGAGCGATTGAGAATGGACAAACGTTTTGAAAACACTGTTATCTTGTTTTTATCGGCAAGAGGCGAGGATTACTCTCAGGTAGCTGCTTTTGAATCTGGTGCAGATGATTATGTTACTAAACCCATAAAGCCCAGAATTTTTAATTCTAAAGTAAAGGCCATGCTTCGTCGCTTTTTAAAAGACGATATTGGGGGTAATCTAGTCCTTGGAGACATGGAAATCAATGTAGAAGAATATAAAGTTATTCATAATGGAGAGGAAATTACCCTACCACGAAAAGAATTTGAACTCCTTTACTTATTGGCCTCAAAGCCTGGAAAGGTTTTTAAGCGGCTAAAAATTATGGAATCTGTTTGGGGAAGTGATGTAGTAGTGGGAGATCGAACCATTGATGTTCACATTAGAAAGCTAAGGGAGAAAATAGGGGAAGATTACTTTAAAACGGTAAAAGGTGTTGGCTATAAATTCGTCAATACCAAAGTATAAAACCAAAGCATGAATCAACGCTACAGTACGGCATTACAATTGTCGCTTCTGATCGTAATTGTTTTTAGTTTGATTGTAGGAGTTACTTTCTATCTTTACAAAGGAAGCCTTGACCCTATATTTCAAGCCACTAAATATGTGGTAATTTGCCTAATCACCTTATTTATTTTCTCTTTTGTGTTGATTCAAATGATCATTGAAAATTTTATTCTCACAAAAGTTAAATCCTTATATCAAGATTTATTACCAACTGGGATTCCTTTAAATGAAGATTCACTTCAAAAAGATGTGATTTCTATCACACAAAGTTTACAGAAATTCGCCAAAGAGAGTAAACTTGAAATTGAGCTCCTCAAGGATAAAGAAAATTATAGAAGAGAGTTTATCGGGAATTTAGCTCACGAATTGAAAACCCCCTTGTTTACCGTCCAAGGTTTTATTTTTTCTTTACTGGATAATGATGTAACAGATCAAAAAACCATAAAAAAATACCTTAAAAAAGCTGCTAATGGGGTTGATCGATTGGGCTTTATCATTAAAGATTTAGATTTAATCACTCAATTTGAGACTGGGGTAACGACTTTAAATGTAGAGCAATTTGACATCGCTGGCTTGATTAAAGATATTGTTGAAATGCTTGAAATAAAGGCAGAAAAAAGTGGGATAAATTTGCAGTACAACTCCAATCAAGAGAACGTTATAATGGTTTTGGGAGACATGGAGCGGCTCACTCAGGTGTTAACTAATTTAGTGGTCAATTCTTTTAAATACGGCGTAGAAAACGGTACAACAGAAATTGAAATTAGCGAATTAAACGAGACTAAAATTCTTGTTCGCGTTATTGATAACGGAAAAGGAATCGAGGAAGAGCACCTGCCGCGCTTATTCGAGCGCTTTTATCGTGTGGATAAAACAAGAAACCGCAACGAAGGGGGCTCTGGTTTAGGGCTGGCCATTGTAAAGCATATCATTGAAGCTCACAACGAAAAAATATTCGTGGAAAGTACCCCAAAGGTGGGCTCTGAATTTTCTTTTACCCTTAGTCGGGTTAAAGCCTAAAATGCAGCCTATTTTTAGTTAATTTTGCTTCAAAATACCATTGTGGGAAGTAAAAATAAACTAAAACGATTCAATCAAAATTTAACCTTTTCTAATGTTATTCAGCCAGAAAGAGAAGAAGTTACTTCTGGAGAATTTCGTTTTAAAGGGAAATGGAGACAACATTTTTTTAAAAACGACCATCCCATTGTAGTCGAGTTGGGCTGTGGAAAAGGAGAATATTCAGTTTATTTAGCACAGCAGTACCCAGAGAAAAACTTTATTGGGGTAGATATCAAGGGCGCGCGCTTTTGGGCTGGTGCCAAAGAATCACTAGAATTAGGGCTGTCTAATGTGGGGTTTTTAAGAACCCAGATAGAATTGATTGAAAATATTTTTGAAGAAAACGAAGTAGACGAAATCTGGATTACTTTTCCCGATCCGCAAATCAAATTTAAGCGAACTAAGCACCGTTTAACCAATCCAGCATTTTTAGATCGTTACCACACCATACTTCAGCCCAAAGGGCGAATTCATTTAAAAACAGATAGTGAGTTTTTGCATGGCTATACTTTAGGGTTACTCCAGGGAAAAGGCTGGGAAGTCGATTATGCACATCACGATGTTTATGGCAATCCCCATTCCCCAAAACACGTTACCGCCATTCAAACCCATTATGAGCGTTTGTTCATGGAAAAAGGGCGTTTAATTACTTACTTAACCTTTCGTTTCCCAAATGCCTAAAGCAGACAAAAACTTTTTTGAAAAGGTCTATCAGGTGGTTCGACAAATCCCCGAAGGAAGAGTGAGCACTTATGGCGCAATTGCTCGAGCGATTGGATCCCCACAAAGTGCCCGAATGGTAGGCTGGGCCATGAATGCTTCTCATAACATCGAAAATGTTCCTGCGCATAGGGTGGTCAATAGAATAGGCCTGTTAACCGGCAAACATCACTTTGATGGAACAAATTTGATGCAACAATTATTAGAAAACGAAGGCGTTGAGGTTGTTGACAATCAAATTCAACGTTTTGACAACGTCTTTTGGGACCCTAATAAAGAACAGATTTAAAGCTAGGAGGGAAACTTTTTTTGTCCACTTCTTCCCAGTATATTTGTAATTTAGAATCAGTTTAAAAACGCAAATGGATATTACTAAAAAAACTGTACAACAGGCATTAACGACAATTACACTTCCCGGAGATGGAAAACATTTAATGGAGAGTGGAGCTGTCAAAAACATTCTTGTTTTTGGCGAGGAAGTGGTGATTGATTTAACCGTGCAAAATCCTAGTCTTCAAGCCCGTAAAAAGCTCGAAGTTGAAATATTAAAATGTATCCATAAAGAGGTTCACCCCAAAGCCAAGATTAAAATCAATATTACAGTAGAAGTCCCCCCAAAAGCACAACCTATCAAAGGGAAGCCCATTCCTGGAATAGACAATATTATCGCTATTTCTTCTGGAAAAGGAGGCGTAGGAAAATCTACTATAACCGCCAATTTAGCAGTGACCCTAGCGAAGATGGGCTTTAAAGTAGGGGTGTTAGATGCAGATATTTATGGGCCCTCTATCCCCACCATGCTCGATATGGAAGGGGCAAGACCATTATCGATTAATGTGGATGGCGCTTCAAAAATGGAGCCCATAGAGAATTATGGCGTAAAGGTATTATCGATAGGCTTTTTCACTCAACCAGATCAAGCCGTGATTTGGCGTGGTCCTATGGCGGCAAAAGCTTTAAATCAAATGATTTTTGATGCAGCATGGGGAGATTTAGATTTCCTGTTACTTGACCTTCCACCCGGTACTGGAGATATTCATTTAAGTATCGTTCAATCTTTACCAATCAATGGTGCAGTAGTGGTTTCAACACCACAGAATATTGCCCTTGCAGATGCTAAAAAGGGTATTGCGATGTTTCAACAAGACAATATCAATGTGCCCGTTTTAGGAATCGTCGAAAACATGGCTTACTTTACACCAGAAGAACTTCCAGACAATAAGTATTATTTGTTTGGTAGAGAAGGCGCAAAAAATCTCGCCGCAGATAAAGAAGTCCCCTTCTTAGGAGAAGTGCCCATTGTGCAAAGTATTCGCGAGGCAGGCGATGTAGGTCGTCCAGCGGCATTACAAAATAAGACGGTTGTAAGTGATGCTTTTGAAGAAGTAACGCGCAATACTGTTTCAGAACTAATTAAGAGAAACGATCATCTACCTCCAACACAGGCAGTGAAAATAACCACGATGGCTGGATGTTCGGCAGTTAAAAATTAAAACCAATTAAAATGGAATTAAAAGATAAAGTAATGCTTGCCCTTGACGAAATTAGACCCTTTTTAGCAGCAGATGGTGGGGATATCTCTTTGATTGATATAGTAGAAGATAAAATCGTAAAGGTGCAATTACAAGGGGCTTGTGCTGGCTGTACTGTCAATCAAATGACACTAAAATCTGGGGTTGAAATGACCATTAAAAAGCATGCACCTCAAATTGAACAAGTCATTAATTTAGAAGCATAAATTTATGGCAGATATTACCATTTCTATCATCGATAGGGAAGGAGAAGCTCATCAAATAGAGGCGCCCACAGATATGGCGATGAATTTGATGGAAGTCTGTAAAGCCCATGAATTACCGGTAGAAGGGACTTGTGGCGGGATGGCTCTTTGTGCCTCTTGTCAATGTTATATTCTATCTCATCACGACTTAGGAGAACGTTCAGACGACGAAGAAGCCATGCTGGCAGAAGCATTTAACGTTCGTGAAACTAGTCGTTTAGGTTGTCAAATTCCTATTACAAAAGATTTAGAAGGCCTGCAAGTCGAACTTGCACCCGAAGAAGACTAACTTCTTCGTATATTGAAAAATATTTGAATTATTTAAATGAAAAAAACACTCCTCTTTTTGTGTGGTTTGTTGCTATTGAATTGTCAGCAATCTAAAACAGCCCCCGCAGTTCAGTCAGCCCCCCTTATGCCTATCTCAGAATTAGATATGGCAAAAGGAATATTATATGAAGCGAATATTCGTCAATTTACTAATGAAGGTACTTTTAACGCTTTCGCTAAAGAATTGCCACAAATTAAAGCCCTTGGCGTAAATATTTTATGGCTAATGCCTACTTACCCTATCTCGACCACAAAGAGTAAAGGCCCTCTGGGGAGTTATTATGCTGTGTCTGATTATAAAGGGGTGAATCCAGAATATGGAACATTAGAAGATTTAAAAGCACTGGTTGATCAAGCACATGATCTAGGGATGTATGTGATTTTTGATTGGGTGCCAGGTCATACCGGTTGGGATCACGTTTGGATTGAAAGTAACCCTGAATTTTATCTAAAGAATGAAGCAGGCGAAATTATCGACCCTATTGACCCCAGAACTGGGCAATCTTTTGGTTGGACAGATGTCGCTGACCTTGATTATGATAATCAAGCCATGCGAGATGCCATGAAAGAGGCGATGTTATACTGGGTGAAAGAGGTGGATATTGATGGCTATCGTGTCGATCAAGCTTATGCTGTTCCTATGGATTTTTATGAAGATGTCTTTCCGGCGATGAAAGAGATTAAGCCAGTATTTCTTTTAGGAGAAACAGATGCTAATCATCCCGGCGGGATGGAACACTTAAAAAACTTTAATGCTTCTTATGATTTCCCTGGGCATCATTTGACAAAAGATATTGTTCATGGTCATAAAACCGTGAGAGATTATGCGAACCATCGTGAGGACTTTATTTTGAAGCACGATCCCGCTCATTTACTTCTCAATTTTGTTAGTTCTCATGATGAGAATGCTTGGGCTGGAACAGTCGATGAGTTATATGGTGATGCTGCTCATGCAATGATGGCGTTAAATTATACTGCACCTGGATTACCTTTCTTGTACAGTGGAGTGGAATATGATTTAGAGAAGCGTTTATTGTTCTTTGAAAAAGACAGTTTTCCTCGCGTGGCAGGAGAGACCTATCAGCTCTTGAAACAATTAGGAGAGTTAAAAGTAAATCACCCTTCTTTACACGCAGGGAAAGAGGCAGGGAAATACCGTGCAATACAAACCTCTTTAAAAGATAAGGTATTAGCTTTTGAACGTTCAAAAGAGGGAGATACTATCGTCTTTATCGCCAATATGTCTAAAGACCATATTGGGTTTACTTCTCCTTATAATGGAGAATTTAAGCGCTATCAAGATAATAAGGCAAAGCGTTTGTCCTTTTCCTATGAATATCGCATGAAGCCCTGGGAATTTTGGATTCTTAAAAAGTAAATTACCCTTATGAAATATCAATGCTTATTTAGTATGCTGTTATTATCTCTTATTTCTTGTACTTCGGTAACACAACCGCTGGTTGTAGGGCATCGTGGGGCAAAGGGGCATGTAGCAGAAAACACCGTCGCCTCTGTAAAAAAAGCATTAGAATTAGGGGTAGATGGAATTGAGATTGATGTCTTTGTCTGTGCCTCTGGCGAGTTAGTAGTGTTTCATGATAAAACCCTTGAAAAATTAACCAATGCGACAGGCTATATCGAAACGATAGATTTAGATTCTATTCGTAAAATAACCGTGCTAGGCAGAGAACCAATTCCGACTTTAGAGGAAGTGCTAGAGACAATTAATGCTAAAGCAGTTTTGAATATCGAATTAAAAGGAACCAGAACAGCAAAGCCCACCTATGCATTGCTTAAAAAATATTTTGATGCAGGAAAATTAAGCCCTTCTGATGTTTTTATATCGAGCTTTGATTGGAATGAATTAGAATTGTTTTATCGTGAAACAAAAGAAGTGCCTATAGCTGTTCTAACAGAAGATGATCCTTTGGATGCAATTCCAGTCGCGTTAAGTTTAGCTGCTTTTGCAATTAACCCTAACCATAAAAGTTTGACTAAAAAGAACGTAAAGAAAATTCATGCGGCTGGCTTAAAAATCTATCCCTGGACTATTAATGAGCCAGAAGACATTGCTCGAATGAAAGAATTAGGGGTGGACGCGATTATCACCGACTATCCCGAAAGGGTTTATCCACAATAAAAAATGAAACCCTCCAAGAAATAAGGAGAGTTTCTTACTGGATTCGAATACCCCACTTTTGCTTGTTAACAAGCAACCTTGAATCCAGCAATAAAATTTTTAATAGTGATTGCCTCAAGATGATGTGATATTCAAAAAATGAGAATGGAATATCATGGAAATACATTTGGAGCCTAACCGAAAGATACAAAAAAAACTAAACCAATGGGTTTAGTTGTTTAAATAGTAAATACCAAGATTGAGAAAACTGGCAAAACTTACCCATACAACATAAGGATAAAGTAAGTATGCCGAGGGTTTATGCACAATTTTAAACCAATAAATGGTTTTGATAATTAAATAAAGCAGTAGGGCAATAACAAGCAAGGCAATTCCAGGGCTTTTTAGGCCAAAAAAGACAATACTCCACAAGCCATTCACAATAAGTTGTGCTCCAAAGTGATAAAGCGCCGTTTTCACCCACCTATGGTGGCTTCCTTTAGACCAAACCCAGCCAGCCGCTATTCCCATTAGACAGTAAAGCGTGGTCCAAACTGGAGCAAAAAGCCAATTAGGAGGAGTAAAAAAAGGTTTCTCCAACCCGGCATACCAAGTGGGAATAGCTGCCTGAGTAATAAACCCAGAAAGCCCTCCAATACTTAGACATAGGACTACAGAAAAGCTAATTCTAATAAGTGTTTTTAACCTTCTGTTCATTGATTTTTTTATAAAAGAAAGGTAGAAAATATTATTTGAAGCATCATGCCATTGAATGTGTTATCTTTAACCCATGACTATTGAAAAAGAATTTGTAGCCGCTTCTTTTCCTGCACAGCAAGGAACAGTGAGTTGGTCCTCTCCTTCTAATATTGCCTTAGTTAAATACTGGGGAAAATATGGGAATCAATTACCGCAAAACCCTTCATTGAGTTTTACTTTGACGAATTGTACTACCATAACGCATTTAAGCTTTAAGCCAAAGGAAAAGAATAATCAATTCTCTTTCACGTTTTTGTTTGAGGGGAAAGAACATCCTTCTTTCCATCCAAAAATGGAAGCTTTTTTTGAACGGATTAAAAGGTTTTGTCCGTATTTATTAGAGCATGATTTAACGATCTCATCTTCTAACTCTTTCCCACATAGTAGTGGGATTGCGTCTTCTGCCTCCAGTATGAGTGCGCTTGCACTAGCTATACTATCAATAGAAGATCAAGGCTGCGGTTTATTCTCCCAAGATGCCTTGCTTAAAAAAGCTTCTTTTATCGCAAGACTAGGTTCTGGAAGTGCAGCTAGGAGTGTTCAAGGCCCCATGATGTCTTGGGGAGAGACTAAAGCTATTCAAGGAAGCTCTCAAGTATTTGCCACATGTATTGATCAAGAGATTCATCCTGTTTTTCGCAACTATCAAGACACCATATTAATCATTGATAAAGGGCAGAAAAAAGTGAGTAGTACCCTGGGGCACCAATTGATGGAACACCATCCTTATGCCACTTCGCGATTTGAACAAGCGCATCAGCATATGGGGCGTTTGTTGGCCATTTTATCTAGTGGAGAAGTAGAAGACTTTATGCAATTAGTAGAGCTCGAGGCATTGACCCTTCACGCTTTAATGATGGCATCTAATCCTTATTTTGTATTGATGCAGCCTAATACTTTGGTGGTACTCGATAAAATTTGGTCATTTAGAGAAGCGACTAAATTACCTCTTTGCTTCACGTTAGATGCTGGGGCAAATGTACATTTACTTTATCCCGAAGAACATAAGAATGCCATAGACGCTTTTATTGCGAGTGACCTAGCTCCTTTTTGCGAAGCGGGACAATACATTGAAGATCATGTTGGTACTGGAGCTAAAAAGTTGTAAATTTGCTATGCTATGAAAGGTCCATTATTTTACGCTAAAATCCTACTCTTTGGAGAGTATGGAATCATTAAGGATTCCAAAGGCCTCTCTATTCCCTATAATTTTTATCGCGGTGCATTAAAATTAAATGCTTCTGTTGAGTTTGAAGATTCACACAAGAAATTAAAGCGTTTTTGCGCGCATTTAAAAACAATTTCAGCAGATATTGTTTTATTCAATTGGGAACGTCTAGAGTCAGATCTTGGGCAAAAAATGTATTTCGATAGCAGTATTCCACAGGGTTATGGTGTGGGGAGTAGCGGTGCCCTAGTTGCCGCAATCTACGATCAATATGCACTAAATAAAATTACCGTTTTAGAAAATCTAACCAAGGATAAGTTAGTTCAACTCAAAACGATTTTTGCAGCAATGGAGTCTTTTTTTCACGGGAAATCTTCTGGTTTAGACCCGTTGAATAGTTATTTGAGTTTACCCCTATTAATCCATTCTAAAAACAGTATTGAGCCTACAGGAATTCCCTCGCAAAATCCTGAAGGGAAAGGAGCGGTATTTTTATTAGACAGTGGTATTGTTGGAGAAACAGCTCCAATGGTGTCTATTTTTATGCAAAATATGGAGCAAGAGTCTTTTCGTTTAATGATGAAAGACCAATTTATAAAATATACAGACCAGTGTATTGAGGATTTCCTTCATGGAAATCTAAGATCTCTATTCATTAACACTAAAAAGTTGTCTCATTTAGTATTGAACAACTTTAAACCGATGATTCCAGAAAAATTCCATGCCTTATGGAAAGAGGGATTAGAGACCAACGATTATTATCTCAAGTTATGTGGTTCTGGGGGAGGAGGCTATATTTTAGGTTTTACAGAAGATATTGCAAAAGCAAAGGTAGCCTTGAAAGATTACCAATTGGAAGTGGTTTATAATTTCTGAAAAGCATGCGGCTTTTCCCAAAATCATCCTACGATTCTTTTTTATTGCCCTTCTTTGGCGTTTTTGCCTCCACAAGAGGTTATACTATTTTAGTTTTAGTAGCGGCACAATATCTCAGTGCTCGTTATATTCTTGCGCCACAAAAAACATGGATAGCACATTTAACAGATCTTGGTTTATTTTTATTGGTATTGGCTTCTTCTTTTGCGATAGCTGGAGGCTATTTAATCAATAACTTTTACGATGCTGAAAAAGATCGTATCAATCGCCCACAACAGTATTTATTGCATCAGCTTGTTCCTCCAGATCGCCAGTTATTTTTTTATGCCTTTTTTAATCTAGGCTGTTTGGGCTTTGCTTTTTTAGTAAGTTATAAAGCCGTTCTATTCTTTTTGACTTATATGATTGCAATATGGTTTTACAGTCATTTATTAAAAAAAATGTTTTGGGCCAGTAATGTTTTTGCCGCAGTATTGGCGATAACCCCTTTTTTCGCGATAAGCTTATATTTTAACAATTTATCGACCTGGGTTCTTTACCATGCAAGCTTCCTCTTTGTCATTATTCTTATTAGAGATCTCGTTAAAGATTTACAGAATTTTAAAGGTGACTGGGTAAGGAATTACAACACGGTTGCGGTTGTTTTTGGGGTCAAGATTACTAAATATATTTTGACTTTTTTAATGCTTTTAGCAGCGGGAACTGTATTTTTATTATTGTCAGAGAAAGAGCAATTAGGTAAAATGTTCTACTATTTTGTGGGAACCCTACCGTTCTTAATGGGATTAATGATTCTCTTATGGCGAGCCCAGGAGCAAAAGGCGTATCTTTGGCTGCACAATTTGCTAAAGTTATTAATTTTGGCAGGAGTAGGTAGCATTGTCTTAGTGCGTTATACAATTTAAACCAATACTATGAGCCAAAGTATTACCGTTGCCATGGCGCAGCTTGCGCCAATATGGTTAAACAAATTAGCGACGCTTGAAAAAGCAAAAGACGCGATGATAGAGGCGGCTAATAAACAAGCTCAGCTGATTGTTTTTGGAGAAGCCTTTTTGCCGGGTTATCCCTTTTGGTTAGCCTTAACCCAGGGAGCTAAATGGGAATTACCGGTCAATAAAACCCTACATGCGCATTATTCAAAACAATCGGTGCAAATCGAAGCAGGAGACCTAGAGGAAATTTGTGCCCTAGCCAAAGAATTGAAGCTAGCCGTTTATTTAGGGCTAATCGAACGCGCAAAAAACCGTGGAGGACATAGTCTATATTGTTCTTTAGTATATATCAATGAAACGGGCGTTATACATTCGGTTCATCGAAAATTGCAACCCACCTACGACGAACGTCTAACCTGGGCTCCAGGAGATGGACATGGATTAAGGGTGCATGAATTAAATGGATTTACTTTGGGTGGATTAAATTGTTGGGAAAACTGGATGCCCCTACCACGTGCTGCACTTTATGCACAAGGCGAAAATTTGCATGTAGCTGTTTGGCCAGGAGGCGATCATAACACTAAAGATATTACCCGTTTTGTGGCCAGAGAGTCACGTTCCTTTATGGTTTCTGTTTCAAGTTTAATGCGCAAAACAGATTTTCCTGCAGACACCCCTTACATTGAAGAACTGCTGGAATATGCTCCAGATATTTTGGCCAATGGAGGCTCTGCAATCGCAGGACCAAATGGCGAATGGCTGGTTCCACCTATTATAGAAAAGGAAGGAATCTTTTGTCATACGCTTAACCTAGATAGGGTATATGAAGAGCGACAAAATTTTGATCCTGTAGGACACTACTCTCGCCCAGATGTTACCCAGCTAAGCATTAATAGAGAAAGACAAACTACCCTTAAAATAAAAGATAACAAGAAATTAAATGGCGATAAAAAACACGATTCGATTAAATAAATTCATAGCTAACTCAGGCCTTTGTTCCCGTAGAGAAGCAGATATGCATATAGGATTAGGAACGGTCAAGGTCAATGGGAAAATCGTTACCGAAATGGGCTATCAAGTTCAACCAGGAGACGAAGTGAAATTTGACGGTCAGAGAATCAATGCAGACAAACCTACCTATGTCTTATTGAATAAACCAAAAGGGTTTTTAGCTGCAGTTAAAAAAGGGAATTACAAGAAAGATGTGCTTGAGTTGATTGCAAGGGCGGCTCCATTTAGAATAGACCCTATACATGCGATGGATCGTTCTACAACTGGTTTATTATTGTTTACAAACGACCAGCAATTAACGGCGAAATTGCGCAGTCTTAATACCAATGTAAAGAAAATCTATCAAGTGGTATTAGATAAGAATCTAAGTGGAGAAGCGGTTGAAAAAATCAAAAAAGGCATTCTTGTTGATCGCAATAAAGTACTTAGTGTTGAAGAGATCAGTTTTATTCATGGGGAGCCTAAACGGGTTGTGGGAATAGAAATTCACGATCAAACCTATAAGGCAGTACATCAAATTTTTGACGCGGTAGGCTATACTGTTGAACAATTGGATCTTGTGACCTATGCCCATTTAACAAAAAAAGATTTACCCCGTGGTAGATTTAGACATCTAGGGGAGCATGAAATCAATCTACTAAAAATGCTGAAGTAAGGCCTTCTTATTTCTTATTTCAAAAATCATCGCAATAATCACGATTGTATATTCTAAAACGATCAAGATATAGTTTTCTTGAAAATTAGGATCGGCATAAGTAATATAACTTAGTGGGATAAGCATGCTCCATATCAAGGGAAAGCTATAGCGGGTAAATAAACCTAAGAAAACCAGTGGAATTACATACCATGGGTGGACAATTGAGGCGATAAGGTAATAGGCGGTCATTAAAAAAAGCATGGCAGTAAAAACTTCCTGGGCTTTTTTCTTAGGCTTTAAAAAAGCAAAAATTAAAATCATTCCTGTGATAATCCATGGGGAAATCTCTCCCCATTGTCTTATGATATTATACCCTTTAGTTTGATAGCCAATCCATCGAATTAGATAATAGACGCTTCCGTTAAATTCAAAGTTTTTAAACCACAGTTGTAGGGTAGCAAAGTAGTTTTCCATTCCAATGTCTTTGAAAAAAGGAACAAAGAGGAGCAAGAGACAAAGGCATCCTAAAAGGGCCATCCAGACAGTTTTTTTCCACGCTTGAAAGCGAACAAAAAGTGGTAATAGTAATAATGGAATTAATTTAGTCGCAATAGAAAAAGCAAAAGCTATTGTAGCCCAAAAATTTTGCTGTTTTAAAAGAAGCCACCAGCCCAGCGCAAAGAAAAAAAGCATGACTCCTTCCCAATGAAGGTTTCCGGTTAATTCAAGTATGATTAGTGGATTGAGGAAGTACCATCCTAATCGACTTAGGGGTAGATTGAGGTGTTGGAGTATTTTTTTTATCACAAAAAACAATCCTACTTCTGCGAGGATAAGCAATAATCGCATAACCACTACTGACCCAAGTAAACTTTGAGGAAATGCATAAACAGTGCTTAAAAAACCTAATTGATTTATAGGGGGATAGTTTGAATAGTGCTGTGCACTTAATGTTCCCATTCCTTCATACAAAGTGGTTTTTAATGGGGAGTCAAATAGCGCATCTCTTTCGATTAGTTCATTAGGGGAAAAGGCATAAGGGTTGAGTTCATTTTGAAGTAATAATCCATCCCATATAAAGCGATAAAAATCTTGGGATAGCCATGGTAAGGCAATAATAAAAATAAGACGGAAAAGCAGTCCCAGCCAAAAAATAGATAATGTGGAACTATTCTTAAGTAAGGCATAAGTTAATCCCCAACTGCTTGCATAAAGTATTAAAAAATAAAGACTTTGCTCCCGTGGAACAAAGTACCCCAATAGGACATAAATAATGAACAGAAGTAAAGCGAGGATCGCTGGTTGAAAAGGGCTCCCCCTAAACATTACCCTTGTGTTCTAAAAGAATTGACAAAGATAAAGCCGAAGCCGACAAACAATAATAGGTGAAAAGGTAAGAGACCAAAATCTCCTGCCTCACCTACTGTAAAAGCACTGTACATTCCAAACAAGAAGTAAATGGCCAACAATCCTTCTACAATGGTGTTTTTATGTACTTTTTTAGGGAGGTACTTATTGTTTTTCCAGGAGTCTTTTAACTTTTGAATATTAAATTTAGGCGTGCGAATAAAATCACTTCTTATCCCTCTATGACCTTCTAACACTGCAAGGGCATTGTGAAAAGAAAACCCCATTGCAACGGTATAAAAGGTAAAAAAGGTTTTGGTGTAATCTAAAAATTGAAGCAAACCACTTCCGTTTTTTATTCGGTATAACTCCCAGTAGCAGTAAAAAAAGATAGCAGTACTTATAATAAATAAAGAAGAAATTTTAAAGAACCAAGCAAGGTGTCCCAATTCATTTTTAATGTACAACATAGGAATACTCAAGATTCCCACAATCAAAACATTTAAAAACATGGTGCTGTTTAAAAGATGCAAAATAGAATGCACTTTGGTGCCAAAAGGGAGTCCCTTTTTATTCATTACTTTTTTAATCATTTTCTGGTAATTCTCTGCTCCCCCTTTATTCCATCTAAACTGTTGCGAACGAATAGCACTCATTACAACAGGAAGTTCAGAAGGGGTTTCTACCTCTTCGAGATATTTAAATTTCCAATTTTTTAACTGTGCACGATAGCTTAAATCTAGGTCTTCGGTTAGGGTGTCTCCTTCCCAATTTCCAGCATCGATAATGGTTTCTTTACGCCATATTCCTGCAGTACCGTTAAAATTGATAAAATGTCCTTTAGAATTTCTGCCGACTTGTTCAAGGGTAAAATGGGCGTCAAGAGCAAAGGCCTGGACTTCTGTTAGAATGGAGTAATCGTGGTTGATGTGTTCCCAGCGAGTTTGTACCACCCCTATATCTTTTTGATCAAATTGAGGAACCGTTTGAAGTAACCAATTTTTTTTGGGGAGAAAATCGGCGTCAAAAATGGCGATTAAATCTCCTTTAGCAGACTTTAGCCCTTCTTTTAGTGCACCTGCTTTAAAGCCCATGCGGTCTTTACGTCTAATTTGAACGATATCAAGCCCTCCTTTTTGTAGCTCTTCTACTATACCTCTGGTTAATTCTACAGACTCGTCTGTAGAGTCATCAAGGACTTGAATTTCTAATTTTTCTCTAGGGTATTTTATTTCGCTAATGCATTTTAGCAAACGCTCTATTACATACAACTCATTAAAAACAGGAAGTTGAATGGTGACATAAGGAACAGCTTTAATATCGCTGGTATTTAGGAGAGTTGGTTGGGATTTGTTTTTCTGTGCTTTTTTGTAATTGAAAAGTAGATTTAATTGAGCCAGACTATAGAAAAAAACCAGTAGTAAAGAAATGGAGTACAATCCCATCACGATGAAGGAAGTGTTTAACAAAATATAATCCATGTTATTCTTTTTTCTGAAAGTAGTGTTTGAAAATCCACCCTAAAATTTTCATTCCTGCAAATATAGTCCCTTTTACCGTTCCTGAAACTTTTGAGACTCCTATTCTTTTTTTGTAGGAGACAGGAACTTCTTGATAAGCAATTTTTTGACGTAGCACCTTAAGTTGCATTTCTATTGTCCACCCATAAGTTTTGTCTCTCATTTTCAGATTTTCTAGGGTATTCCATTTAATGGCCCTAAATGGCCCAAGGTCTGTAAATCGAGAAGTGTAAAGCACTTTCATCAAGAAACACGCCAGCCAATTCCCAAAAATTTGCTGTGGTGTTAGCGATCCTCTTTCTCTCAATTCTTTGATACGTGACCCAACAACAAAGTCGGCTTTTTGATCTAAAATTGGCTGAATTACTTTTGTTAATTCTTGTGGGAAATCAGAAAAATCTCCATCGAGGAAGACCAGAATATCTGGAGTTTTATCGTTTTGAGAGAGATAATCGATGCCTTTTAGACAGGCATATCCATAGCCTTTTCGTTTTTCTGTCAATACAGTTGCTCCAGCTTTTGAAGCAGCATGTACGGTTTGATCGGTTGAGTTATTATTCACCACAATGACTTCTTCGACAAAATCAGGAATTTCTGCAATGACTTTTGCAATCGATTTTTCTTCATTAAAAGCGGGAATTATGACCTTTATTTTGGGCATGAAAGCGATTAAAAATTATTGATCCACGTTAATTCTTTACAATTTATTCCCTAAAGGAAAGCTAGGTAGATTCGTGCGATTAGCCACAGGGCCATTTTCTAATTTGAGCACCCCTCGTGGACAGACTGCAGAACAAATCCCACAGCCTACACAAGAAGAACGTACTATATTTTGACCCTTTTGGGCGTAAGCCCTCACATCAATTCCCATTTCACAATAAGCCGAGCAATTCCCGCAAGAGATGCATTGCCCCCCATTAGTTGTTATGCGAAAACGCGAAAGTAAACGTTGTTGCAATCCCAGGATGGCGGCCATGGGACAACCAAAGCGGCACCAAACACGGCTTCCAAGAATAGGGTAAAACCCTACTCCTAAAACACCAGAAAAAGCTGCTCCAATCCCAAAACCATACCATTTTGTCAAGGTGTAGCTCTTGATGAATAAGATATTTTTATCGCCAGAAAAGGCCTGGATAGCAATTGTTCCAGCGATAATGCACCCAATGGTAATCATGCTATACAAAGCATCTTTATCCATTTCTTTATGCTTGAAATAATAGATTATCCCCATTAATAGACCTAAGAAAATGACCACCCCAATTACAAATCTCTCTCGAGAAAAACTACTCAATGAAGGGTTGCTTCCTAAAAAGGACCAGATTACTGCAATGGTAGTTAAAAAAACGAAGACTAATACAAGATGTATTAACCAACGTTCTAATTTCCATACACTTATTTTTTTACTCGATAATTGTCGAAAAGGATCTCCTGCAGTTTCGGCCAAAGCACCACAGCCGCATACCCAAGAGCAATACCATCGTTTACCATATAAATAAGTTAATATGGGAGAAATTATAAAGATCATTGCAAGTCCAGAAAAGAGCATAAATAATCCTAAGTTCCCACCACTGAGCATGTTTTTTAAGTGCCATGATTCAAAAAAGTAGTAATTAAGCGGCCACATGTTTTTAATATCTTTGGCAAAATAGGGGGTATCTGGATTAAAAAATGCAAGTAACTCTGGAATTAAAAATGCAAAGCCTAATTGAAAAAACATAACAGAAAGGGTGCGAATAATTTGATAGCGATTATGGCGATATTTTAAGATAAATTTTACGCCAAAAATTAAAATAGCAAGGGTGTAAAGCGAGCCATAAACAAACCATTGCGTGGCGGGATTTCCATTTAAGGCGATGCTTAAAGGATCAAAAAAAGCTACCAATCCAGTACTACCCTCACTTTTGTATCCCAATGTTTCTGGATAAAAATAAAGCGCGATATAAAAGCCGGTTAATGCAATGCCTACAAACCATCCCAATACTCCTCTTGCAGAAAGTCCATCGAACCATACACCATTGTTTTTTATCCCTGGAATAGTTCCGTTATATAAGCGCTCGCTATACAAGATTGTTCCTACACTAATTAAGACCAAACCGCTAATAAGCCCGTTGGTTGAGCTGGCAAAAGACGCCTCAAAAAGTGGATAAAGTAGAAGGATTAAACCTGCTATACCTAGAAGTAAACCAAGGTTCTTCCCTTGGACGATATTTAAACGAATTGATTTTGCCATTCTGCTATTATTAGAGGTTCGTATTGGGTATAAAATTCTGGGTCAAAATTGGCCTGACTTAAATTTTCTATAACTGTTTCTATAGAAGCTTTTTGGTTTAACCATTGATCAAAAACTTCGTGTCGCATGCGAATGCCAAAGGTGTTGATCCCTAAAAACAATCGGCTTATGGGATGATAGGCAAGTCTAACCATGCAATTCTCGCTGGTATGCTTCCAGCAAAAGTGATTTTCTTCAGAATGTGATTGGGAAGAAATTTGACCATAGGTTTGATATTCAATGTCAAAAAATTTTGCACTGTTAAACCAGTGACCAGGGGTGTAAGGGGTGAGTGTTTTTGTGAGGCTTTGGGCGAGGGTTTCTCCCATCATCCTACCAACATACCATACTGCTTCAATCGCATTTCGATAGGGGAGTGGATTACGCAATTCTGCACAATCTCCTATGGCATATATATTGGGTAAATTTGTTGCGAGGTATTGATCAACTAGAATTCCTCGATTTATTTCGAGCGCGCTATTTTTTAGAAAATCAACATTGGGACGCACCCCAGCGGTTAGTCCTACCATTTGACAGGGAAGGCTCTCTCCTTGATCTGTGATAACTTCTGTAGCCTGACCCTTTTCATTAGCGACAATTTCTACCAGATTAGTGGACATTTTTAAATCAATGCCATGTGCAAGCATGTGTTTTTCAATCAGGGCTCCTTCAAGAGGGGAAATTACTTTATTCCAAAAACTTTCTTCCCTTACTAAAAAGCTAACATGGATTCCACGGCTGTGTAACATTTCTGCTAATTCAATCCCTATTAGCCCTCCACCTACAACAACAGCTTGTTTAATACGTGGAGTGTTAGCGGTGAGTTGTTCAAGATCTTGCTTTGTGTATAGGCCTTGAACTCCATCAAGATCTTGTCCTTTCCACCCAAACTTATTGGGGGTCGAGCCTGTGGCTAAGACAAGGCTATCATAAGCAAGGTGCTGTCCGTTCGCTAAGACAATGATTTTTTCTTGAGGATTAATTTGGGTGACTTCAGCTTTAAGAAGGTCAATGTTATTTTGTTGCCAAAACCCTTTTTCATAGGGTTCAAGATGTTCCCATTTAAGGTGTCCCATATAGACATACATCAAGGCAGTTCTTGAAAAAAAGTAATCACTTTCTTTTGAAATAATAAGAATGGGTTGTGTGCTATTTTTTCGAATATTTCTCGCAAGTGTTGTCCCCGCGATGCCGTTGCCAATAATAATGATAGGAGACTGGGACGCCATAATTGTGTGTTTATCCCAAGGTAAGCTATTTTCTACTTTTTGAAAAATTTGTATCTTGGAAACACCTAATCTTACCTGAATTCGACTTTAAATAACCCAAAAGGATATTTAAGCGAGACAAGGTTTAAATAAACTTAAGATGAAGAAATCGCTTTGGGCTAGACTGGAACTCCCTTTAGAAACAACCAAAGAAAACATCTGGTCGGCATTAACTTTACCTGAATTGACAAAACAATATATGTACAATTGTCAACTACACTGTTCGTGGGAATTGGGAAGTGAAGCCTTGTGGCAAGAAGTTAAAAAAGACGGCACTTTTCACACCCATGTAAGCGGATCTTTATTAGAATATCAACCCTATTCTTTATTGCGATTTAATATAAATCATCGACGTGATGGCCTTAAGGGGCAAACGTCTGAATTGCGATTTATTCTATCTCCTTCTCCAAAAGGAGTACTACTTACAGTAGAGCAAGGTGATTTTTCGACTTTTCCGCAAGCCGAAGAAATTTATGCCGAGTGTGTTAGAGGGTGGAACTATGTTCAAGATAAGCTTAGAGCCACCTGTCTTTCTATAAAATAATTTTTGACCCAAATCGATGGTTATGTTTATGGTATTTGTTGGGCTTACCGCCTTTTTTTCTTTGTATTTTTTAAAACATTATTACCCCTATTTTAAAGAGGCAGATGATCTGTTTTCTATTGCTGGGTTTATGTTTATTTATGTAGTGGTTACCGCCCTAATTGCTGTGATGGTTTTTACCCCTTATTATTTGTTTATAGAGTGATTGATTAAATGAACAAGGTTTTCTATCTTAAAGTGATGAAAATCAAATTGCTTTTTGGCTTCTTTTTGATAGCGTTTTCTTCTTTTTCCTTTGGGCAAAAGATCATGGGCTTAAGTTTTGTGGGGACTAAAGAAAAGGTCTCAACAGAACAAATAATTCCTGTTCAAGAAATAGGTGCAAATTGGGTAACATTGATGCCCTTTGGATACATGCGATCTTTATCAGATAGTTTGGTGCGTTATGACACTTCCTGGCAATGGGAGGGGGAAAAGACAAAGGGACTCAATGCAACTATTCCACTTTTTAAAGCAAGGGGGATAAAGATCATGCTTAAACCGCAAATTTGGATTAGAAAGGGGAGATATACTGGGAAAATTAATCCCAAAACACCACAAGCCTGGAAGGCATTTAAAGCATCTTATCGCAAATTTATTCTACATTTTGCGGGAGTTGCTGCACAGTATGATTTGCCCTTATTCTGTATTGGGACAGAATTACCGTCTATGATCAAGCAAGAGGAAAAGTTTTGGCGAGAGTTAATTCTTGAGGTTAGAGCAATTTATAAAGGGCGGTTAGTTTATGCAGAAAATTGGGATCAATATCAAGCGGTACCATTTTGGGATGCACTCGATTATATTGGTATTAATGCTTATTTCCCCTTAAAGGGGAAAATGCCAGTAACACTTGAGGATATCCAAAAAAGATGGGCGCAGATTAAAAAAGAGATTGCTCTAATGAGTCAAAAATTAAATCGCCCAGTTATTTTCACCGAAATGGGATACCGCAGTATTGATGACCCCTTGAGTCGCCCATGGGATTATCAAGATAAAGCACAAAAATATAATCCTGAAATGCAGGCGATAGCCCTAGAGGCATTACTGCTTGAGTTTATGCCTCAGTCTTGGTGGAAGGGTGGCTTTGTGTGGAAATGGTTTCCTAATCATGCTAAAGCTGGGGGAGAAAATCACACTGGCTTTACTCCACAAAATAAATTAACCGAAGAAATGCTTCGTACCTACTTTACAAAACGTAAATAATATTGATAAAGTCTGTTTGGGCCAATCCCAAAATAGCGCATTAAATGAATTAGCCCATGATGAAAGTGCAAACGCCAAATGCCATTTTCTTTAAACCTTCTTGCAGAAGTGGTAATCTTTTGTTTAAGCACTGTAAACTCATTGAATTGATACAAGCGATCGATAAATTCAACATCTTCACAAATATGATAACGTTCATCAAAACCTGCGAGTTGATCAAAAAGGTTTTTCTCCACAAAAAGCGATTGATCTCCACTGCGACAAAATCTAGCATTATATTTTGTAGCATAAGCAGACCAGTTTAATGCTAGATGATTGTGATCGAATTGCATTTGAAAGCATCCCGCTTTTCGGCCTTCCTTGAATTGATGAAGTAAAATTTGATCAAACCCTTTAGGAGGAATGCAGTCCACATGAATAAAATACAGCAAGGCATAGTGGGCTTCTTTTGCGCCAGTATTCATCTGTATAGCCCTGCCTTTTTTTGAGTGAAGTAAATGGCAATTTGGATTTGCTTGAATAATTTTACAACTTTCATCTTTACTGCCACCATCAACAAAAATAATTTGTTGATGATCGCCTTCTAAAGTATCAAAAAGAATAGAAATAAAATCTGGCAATTGTTTTGCCTCGTTATAAATGGGAATTATAATGGAAATTCCTTCTTTATTCGTTGAGACTCCAGTCATAATTTAAAAAGTGCACTTTCGCATTTTTAGCAACGGGCTTTTGAGCATAGCGCCGTATAAATGCATGTCGTTCTTTTTTTGTACCAAAATCTCCTGCAAACCATTGAAATATACGAGAGACGCTCATTTCTTTTTCTCTAATGATATTTCTCTTCTCATCATTGATAAAATCTTTTGTCACAGCTTCAAGCTGTTTTTCCAGGGTGTGGGCATAGAAAGCTTTGTTAAGTAGTTTAGGACAAGAGGCAGAGGCGCAGTTGATGGCAAAATGAATCCTAGGTTCCCCCATCTTTCGTAAAATATCGTGCTCAATGTGATTGAGTGAAACTTTTTTCCCCTCTAGATTAAAGCGTTTAAAGCGCCATGGAGTGACAAGTTTACGGATGCTTTTTAAGGGGTAATTATCCAAAATAAGTTTTACAGTGACCGCGTTGTATGCATTAATAAAATAGGCCAATGAGTCGTTTTTTGACCAATATTCTGTTGGAGGATTTTCTTCGAGGCTACTAATGTAATTATCCAATGAGGTCGTGTCTTTTTTCCATTTAGCATAGTTTACATTACCCTCACTGTCGACATGGTTTTTAAGGGCAGAGGTCCATTGTTCATGAATGTTTTTTTGCCCTTGCAGGGCAAAAGATAGAAGGAGGAAAAAGGAAGTCAAGATTTGGCGCATATCTGTTTGATTTAGCAACAACCTCCTCCATCATAGTGAAAAGTAGACTCACTGATGTAAAGGTCATTTGGGTTAATTTTCGCTAATGCTCCAGCAGTTTTATCGCAAACTGCTAAAGGCTGATTTTGTAAAAGCACATGGCCTTTTTTGTCGTCAAAAAAGTCTTCTTCGCCAAAATAGATAGCGGCTTTCCCAGTAAATACACAGGGGCCGTCCTCTGGCATAGGGTCTTTTATGGCACAAACTTCTACACTTTCGATAAAGATGGTTTCTTCTGTGGGGTAGTGCTTTTTGTCTAAAATGCGATAAGGTCGTTTTGCTCTTATTTCGATGGTCCCAAAACCTACATCTGTTAGCATTTTGATGTATTCTTTTAATGGAATTGAACCAGATAGACATAAAGCGCGAAGGCGTTTGTCATCCCGCAGGGTTTGATTCATGGGTTGTTCGCAAATGGGATCACTCATCACGAGTCTTCCGTGGGGTTTTAAAACCCGGTACATCTCTTCTAGGGCTTTTTTAAGTTCTTCTACTTTAAAAATATTGAATAAGCAGTTTTGAGCAGCGACATCAATGGATTCGTCTTCTATTGGGAGTTGAAGTGCGTCTCCTTTTTTAAGGGTGACAAAATCAGATTGAAACCAGTCGTTTTGTTCTTCTGCTAGGATAAAATTTTTCCGCGAAGCATCTAACATCTCTTCTACTACATCGATTCCAATGACACCTTCTTTTTGTCTTGAAAAGTAAGAGAATTGAAGTAGCTCCATCCCACCGCCAACACCAACATAGAGGATTTTTGGGTTATTGACTAAATCCCTTGGGTGAACTGTTGATCCACAACCATAATTCATTTCTTGCATAATGGTGGGAATGGATAGTCCAGGGAATTGCCATATAGGAGTGGTGGTGCAACACAAACCTATGTCTGGGGTTAAGGCAGCTTCTTTATAAACGTCTTTTGTTACGTCGAGATAATTCATTGAAATTAGATTAGAGCGTTGAAATTAGTTGTTTGACCAGTATAATCAAAGATTGTTCCGCTTTTTTAGCTGCAGTCATGATATCTGTGATATCGATGGGTTTGAGATTATCTGGGTCACATTCGTCTGTTAAAACAGAAAAGGCGATGCATTCTATTTGCAATTGATTTGCAACAATGACTTCTGGAACGGTGGACATGCCTACTGCATCTGCTCCTATGGTTTTTAAATAGCGGTATTCTGCTTTAGTTTCTAATTGAGGTCCCATGACAGAAGCATAAACTCCCGCATGTAGGGAAATTTGATTTGCTAGCGCGATTTTTTTGCTGCGTTGAATTAGATCTGTCGAATAAGGTGCACTCATATCGACAAAGCGTTCGCCTAGTTGATCGATTCCTTTTTCTGCTAAAGGGGATCCTCCTTGCAAATTGATGTGATCTTCTATTAACATCACTTCTCCTTTTTTAAAATTCAAGTTAATGGCGCCTGCTGCATTGCTAATAATGAGTTGTTTTATTGCAAGGGCATGCATTAATCGAATGGGGTAGGTGATTTCAAAATAATTCAATCCTTCATAGGCGTGGAAGCGACCTTCAAAAACAAGGACTTTTTTATTTTCAATTGTCCCATATAACAAACGGGCTTTATGTAATTCCATGGTGGATTTTGGAAAATGGGGGATGTCAGTATAAGGAATTTCTACTTCAATGTTTAGATGTTCTACCAGGTCGCCTAAGCCAGTGCCTAAGATAATTCCTGTAGCGTTGTCATTGATTCCTTTGGCTTTTAAAAAAGCCAAACTTTCATTGATTTTTTCTTTCATTATATGTATGCTTTTAAGCTTGGATATTCTTCAAGATCTGAAAAATTATCGACATCGTTTTTCTCTTGGAGTAAATGATATGCTATAAACTTTAAATCGTTTAGTGTGTTGGGTAAAACACTACATGTACCCCATTCTTTTTTCATAAAAAGGGTAGGGATAAATTGATTGAGTCCTAATAAATAGTACCCTCCATCTTTTGAAGGTCCTATTACGACAGTTTTATTTTTCAAAGCCTGAAATGCTGCTTGTATATCTAGGGGTTCTAGTGTCCATAAATCTGTACCAATGATGACTACTTTGTTATAAGAGATAAAGCTTTGCTGAAAAGCATTGGCCATGCGCTCGCCCAGTTGATCACCATTCTGTATCTTCTTCTGGGTCGCTACTGCTGAAAAGAGATCGTCTTGTTCGATATAGTCTGAATAATATAAATGGATATCTACCTCTAGTTCTTCCAGTACGCTGGCTGTTTTTTTTAAGAGAGCCTGGTAAACTTGAAGGGCTTTTTTCTTTCCAATTGTTTTTGCTAAACGTGTTTTTACTTTCCCTAATACAGGATTTTTGCAAAAAACAAGGAGTAGAGATTTTTGCGTCATCCTAGATGTTATGCAATGCTTCCTTGACAACTACTACCTGCTCCTGCGGTACATCCATAGCAATGCTGAGAAAGATTAATTTTTCTTTTTTCAAGTGCATTGAGGCTGAAATCAGAAATGTGTTGATGGTCACTGGTGACTTTTAATTCAAGCATTTGATTAAAGTCGCAGTCATATAAATAGCCTTCCCAACTAACAGAAAGCGTGTTGGTGCACATTACATTTTTTGCAGCTACTGGATTAAAGGCATCGACTAGAGTATGCATGTATTCTTCATAGTTTTCTGATGCGATGAGGTAGTCTAAAAATCGACTAATAGGTAAATTTGTAATCGTAAATAATTGATTAAAGTCGATGTCAAAATCTTCTTTTAGCGCTACTTTAAAATCGTTTTCTAGGGCTTGCTGGTCTCCGGGTAAAAAAGCGCCAGAGGGGTTGTAAACAAGGTCTAGTTCTAGAGCAGAATAATCTTTCCCAAAACCAACTTCATTTAATTTTTGCAAGGCTTTGATGGATTGATCAAATACTCCAGAACCGCGTTGTCGATCTGTTTTATTGCGTTTGTAAAAGGGTAGTGATGAAACAACATGAACCTTGTGCTTTGCAAAAAACACTGGTAAATCATGGTATTTTTTATTGGCCATGATTATGGTGAGGTTCGATCTTACAATGATTTCTTTTACAGTTGTTTGAGCGCGAATTTGTTCGACAAACCATCTAAATTTTGGGTGCATTTCTGGAGCTCCACCTGTAAGATCGACTGTTTCAATGGGGTTATTGCGCATTACATTGAGGCAGTCTTCTAGGGTTTGGTATGGCATCATTTCTTTTCGGTCTGGACCAGCATCAACATGGCAATGGGCACAGACTTGATTACACATATAGCCTAGATTAATTTGTAAAATCTGAAGTGCTTTTGGACGGATATCCTCTAGCTGATAAGCGCTTAATTTTTCTTTAAAGGTAGGAAGGGTTCCGTCTTGAAAAATGCCATTGGATAAAATTTCCAATTGACGTTGCGAATTAGATAATTCATTTTGACGTGCTTTAAGAGATTTGGTAGCCATAGATTACATACTCAATTGGTCGTGACGATTCATCATTTGTACTCCATGGACAAGAACCGCACCACTTTTTATGGCAGCGCCTACATGGACTGCTTCCATCATTTCTTCTTTTTCAATACCTTTTTCTAAACCGTCTTTTGTGTAAGCATCAATACAATAGGGGCAATGAACAACGTGAGAAACGGCTAAAGCAATTAAAGACTTTTCTCTTGCGGTTAAATGTCCTTCTTTGAAAACACTAGAGTAGTAGTCAAAAAATTTCTCGCCTAGCGTTTCATTCCATTCTACAATAGCGCTAAATTTTTTTAAATCCTCTGGATTGTAATAAGTTTTTTTCATTTTTTTATAAGATTTACAGCACATTTTGATACAAGTATAGGAGTTTTTTTATATTTACTGCTAGTATCTACTTAAAACCCAAATCTAATATGTATACTATAATAAACTTTCGTACATTTAAACATTCTGTCTGGCAAAGGACATTATTCTTAATTGTACAAAGGTATGAACTTGTTTGAAAGTAATATAGCTCTACCGTTATTTATTAGTAATGTAGTCACTATAATGCTTATTGTGTTTTTTGGAAGAGATCGAACTAGGCAGCAAATAGAATATAGAAATCAAATTGCAAGGCTAGAATCAAGATCTCTGAAAGCACAAATGAATCCTCATTTTATTTATAATACACTCAATGGTATTCAGGGTGTAATGTTGTTAAAAGGAGAAAAAGTTGCCAATGAATATATTGGACTATTTGCAAGAATTTTAAGAAAAACATTAGAAATGTCAATAACAGAAAACCTAACATTAAAATAAGAGTTAAATTATTTAAGAGGGTATGTCATTTTACAAAATTTAAGGTTGAACTACCCCGTAAAATTTTTAGAAAACGTCCCATCGTTAAAGGATCAGGAGAATCATATGATTCCGCCCATGCTAATTCAATCTCTTATTGAAAATGCTATTCTGCACGGGCTATCCCCTTTGAATCATCAAGGTCATATTATCTTGACTATAAAGTTAGAAAAGCACACAATGATTATTACACTTGAAGATAACGGTGTAGGTAAAAAAAAAGCCATGCTTAACAAACAATTAAAGCAGGGTGACAACGAGTTTAAACCTCAATCCATCGCAACTAAAATACTTGAAGAGCGAATTGACATTCTAAACTATCTCTATAAAGCTAAATCAGAATTTTATTCATAGAATTTAATCAAGAAGAATAAAATAGCTGTTACTATAGCAACACTCATTTTACCAAAAACTATTAAAAAGAAGAAGAATGAACAGACTAAGGACAATTTTAGTTGATGATGAAAAAAACAATTTAGAACTATTAGAATACTTTATCAAAAAAAACTGCCCTTCTCTAGAAATAGTAGCAAAATGTTCCACCTATGACAGTGCAAAAGAAACTATTCAGAATACAGATTTTGATCTGTGTTTTTTAGACATTCTTTTGGATCATGATAATTCCTTCCATCTTTTAGAAAATCTTGACAAAACATCATTTCATATCATTTTCACAACAGCTTATGATGAATTTGCTATCAAGGCTTTTCGTTATAATGCAACAGATTATTTATTGAAACCTATTGTTATTGATGATTTAATAAAAGCGGTTCATCGTGTAGAAGAACAAATCCATAAAAAAGAATTTATAGATCAAGAAAACATAAAACAATTGTCTGAGACAATATTAAAGAAGCAACCTTTGAATTATTTGACTGTTTCAGGTATGAATAGAGTAGATTTTATACAACCAGATGATATTGTTTACCTAAAATCAGCAGGGCGATACACAGAATTTTTTTTACAGGACAAAAAGCAAAAAATCATTTCTTCTCGTCCTATTGGCGAATATGAAACTATTCTTCCACAAGATCGTTTTTATCGTATTCATAATTCTTATTTAATCAACCTTAGTGCCTTGATCAATATTAATAAAAGAGCAGGGAATTATTGTGAATTGACCAATGGTGTTTCTTTACCCATTTCGAGAAGAAGATTTGAGGGCCTCATTAAGTTAATGCGATTAAAATAATCTATTATTTTAAAAACGGATTGATTCCCAGCACATTTTCACAAAAATAATTCTCAATAAATTCTGGTGAAATAAATTCTTTCCCAAGTAAGCTGCTGTCTTGTTTGATACTATAAATTAGTTCTTTCTCTTGATAGACTTTTAAGAATTCTTTTGAAAGAGGTGCATAGCTATAGTGCCAGGGTTCAGGTAGAAACCCCTTGCGTAAGCTGTCTTTGGTATAAACAATATAAAAACCATAACGTGATGCATTCTTTTGTAACCATTGATGTAGTTTTTGGTATTGTCCTTGGTAAAAATGTTTTTCAAGTAAGACATCTCCTTCTACTTTTTTGCTTCCTTCGATCAGATCAAGATCTGTTCCCCAGTGATGCCGTGATGTCCCCGGTAAAGTTGAATATTCAATAATTTTTGAAATGGCCTCTGGGCCACTTAACCCTTTACTTGTAAAGCGCTTGTATTTTCTATTCCATATGTCCTTTTGCGCAGCATAACTTCTAAAACTAGAAACCACTTTAAGATCAATACTATCTTTCTTTGCGGCAGTTTGCATTTCTTTAAAAGCAAGAGCAACCTGTGGAAGTAAGCTAAACTCTTTTGTAGAACGACTAATTTCTTTTTTTCCTAAGAGTAGTTCTAAATCAAAAGTGGGCGTGGTTTGTCCCAACAACTGTTGCATCACTAATAAGCCGAGAAAAAGGGCAATGTATTTTTTCATTTTAATATTTTATATAAGCAGTAATGTGTTCCTATGCCTTCTATTTCGAAAGCGTCTCCTTTTTGCTGGTATGCCAGGGCTGTATAAAAATCGAGTGCTGTAATTCTAGCATTAAGCCAAATTAAATCAATTTTCCCTTGCCTTAAAAGTTTCTCAATATGTGTCATTAACGCACGGCCTATCCCTTTTCGATGAGTTGATGTAAGTACTGCAACTCCCCTTATTTGATAGCTTTTTTTTGCATCAAAAGCAGTAGCGCTTTTTTGATAGGCAGAAAGTACTCCAACAAGTTTATTATCGATAAAAGCACCTAGATGGATTGTACTGGGATCATGATCTCCCTCAAAAACACAATCTCCTATCGGTCGGCCTTGCCTAAGCATTGGATGCCTTACAGCATGTGTTTTTTCTGCTGAAATTATTTTTATGTCATATTGAGTTTTCACTCTTCAAAGTAAAGGTTAATCTATAAAATGAAGGGAGTCGAAAGCTCAAATTTTTATCATTCCATAAGAATATTCGCTTTTTACTGCTAAATCCTTCTGCTATCCTAATATATTATACCAGGAAGATGCAGGAAAAGTTATTATTTGTGGATGCATCGGTTCATCATTCATAAAGAAATGAAGAGCAAATATTCGCATTTTTAGAAAAACATATAAATGCATCATATAAACATATTTATGCAATCTCCCTTTCAATATTTTAATCACAATATTTTTTTTAAACATTGTAGATTTTTATTTCTGTAAGTATTTTTAAAAAGAAATATTATATTTGGAATATGCGGGAGTAGCTCAGTTGGTAGAGCGTCAGCCTTCCAAGCTGAATGTCGCCGGTTCGAACCCGGTCTCCCGCTCTACTTCTCCCTACACATTTATCAAACAATTAACGCCTTAACCCACTATTATGAGGTGATTATTATTATTTTTAGCCTATGAAATATTGGTTAACTTTCCTTTTTGCCTTAAGTTTTGTTTTAGTTGCTGCCCAAGAAAAGCGACAATTACTCAAGGGGACACTCTTGTATAGAAACACCAGCGTTATAGCGGCAAATGTAGTTAACAATACTGCCCAAACCAACACCATTACTGATGATGACGGTAACTTTGAAATTCTAGCCAAAGCCGGGGATGAAATAATTTTTTCTTCAGTAGCATTCCGAATTAAAGCGCTGACCATCACTCCACAGATAATTCAAAAGAATCGTTTAGTAGTAGAGGTCAACGAGCGTATAACTATTTTAGATGAAATCGTGGTAGGGCCAGAAAATACTCAAAAGTTTCTTGATCTAAAGAAAGAAGAATTTTCTAAAGTAGATTACACTCAAGATAAATCCACAAAAATTGATAATACTATAATTCGTCAAGGGCAATTAGTCAATGGGTTAAATATTGTTAATGTTGCTAAATTGTTGGCTAAGGTGATTCAAGGAAGAGACCAATCTGCCCCTAAAACCCTAGTTCCCTCAAAGGTATTACCACTTATTTTTGACAATACGTTTTTTACTAGTGATTTAGGACTCGAACAAAATGAAGTTGTTGGTTTTTTAGAAGAGATGGATAAGAAACTCCCTTCTGATCGCTTGTTAAAGAAAGATAAAGAGTTTCAACTAATCGAGTTTTTATACCTTCAAAGTGAAGAATATAAAAAACAAATTCGCTAATGTTCAAAAGCGTTCTTTTATCGCTTTTTTTATTGTGTTGCGGGATATTAAAGGCACAAAGCTACAAATTGCTTAATGGAAAAGTTTCCCATCCAAATTTAGTATTAGCTGGGATTCATGTGATTAACGCAGATCGCGGTTTAGCAGAGATAACAGATATAGATGGGAATTTTGAAATTTCGGTTGCAATTGGGGAAAAGTTGATTTTTTCTGGGGTACAATACCAAAAAAGAGCCTTAGAAATTTCTCCAGAAATATTTGCCCTTGAGCAAATTACCGTTTACCTAGAAGCATTTATTAATGAATTAGATGAGGTAGTTGTCAAACCCCATAATTTAAGCGGAAGCCTTAGTAGCGATTTGAGTAATGTTAAAGGACAGATCAATTTTGACGATGTTGGGATACCTGGTTACAAGGGAGTGCGAAAAGAAAAAATAGTCTCGGGAAAGAGTCTTATTCTCTCCACCCTTTTATTACCCATTTCTGGAGGGATTAATATAGACGCAGTCTATAAACACCTTTCTGGCTATTATAAAAAACTCAAGAAAAGGAGAGCGCTCGATGCGCAATTTGAAATGGTCTTTAGCATCATTAAATTCTATGGAATTTATTTTTTTGAAGAAAACTACGGCCTTGAACAAGGAGAGATTTATGATTTTGTTTTGGGATGTTCAGAAAATAGTCAGTTAATAGAATATTATAAAAAGAATATGCATGAGCAGGTTGTTCAAACTTTTGAAGAGTACAAAACAAAGCAGTATGAAAAAAATTAAAATGTTTTTGTTCTTGGGTGTTCTTCTAAGTTCTTTTAGCTTGATTCACGATTATTATTTAAGCACAACAACCCTTAAATGGGTTCCAGCAAAACAACAATTGCAAATGACCAGTCGTTTTTTCTTAGAAGATATAGAAGCTTTAATGCGAGAAAAAACTGGTCAAAAAGTAATTTTTTCACCTGATTCTAACCCAGAAAAAATCGATGCTTTTGTAAAAGAATTTTATTTAAACAATCTCACCATTTCCCTAGATGGGGGGAAGCAAAAAATTGATTACTTGGGAAGAGAATATCAAGACGACCTACTTGTGGTTTATGCCGAAATTGTTTTGCCTTCTAACGAATTAAAGCGTTTAGAAGTAAAGGCTACTTTTTTAACCAACTTTCTCAAGGGGCAACAAAACATTTTTCATATAATTTCGCCTAACCAAAAGAAAAGTTTTCTTTTAAACCATAAAAAACCATCTTTGGTTTTAGGTTTCAATAAGTAAAATTAAAGTATATTTAAAGTCAATTTTAATTTTAAGTAAATGAAAAAGCACCTATTTGCCTCAATCTTTATGCTTTTTTCGACAGTAGTTCTAGCACAAGACTCTAGCGCGATTCAAGGACATAAAAACAACAATAAGTTCAAACAGTTGTATGAAGAATTTGCTACTCCTAATCGCTTTAGAACAGCCTCTGGAGCACCTGGTGTAGATTACTATCAGCAACAAGTGGATTATAAGATGGACATCGAATTAGATGACGAAAACACTAAGTTGTATGGAAACGAAACGATCACTTACACTAATAATTCACCAGACGCATTACCTTATTTATGGGTGCAACTAGATCAAAATATTCGAAACGAAAATGATATGGAGGGCGCTAAAAATCCTTCTGGCGTTCCCAGTTATAGAAGGGTCGAATCTTTTGTAGATAAATTTACTACAGAGAAATTTGTTGGAGGTTTCAATATAGAAGCTGTAAAAGACGCAAATGGTCGTCCATTGCGTCATACCATTAATCAAACAATGATGCGCGTTGATTTACCCACGCCTTTAGCCAGCGGTGCTCAATACACTTTTTCGATTAAGTGGTGGTATAAAATCAACAATCACGTAACAGATCGTGCTCGTTCTGGTTATGAATATTTCGCCGAAGATGACAATCGTGCCTATGTAATCGCACAGTTTTTTCCTCGTTTAGCCGTTTATAATGATGTAGAGGGCTGGCAAAATTATCAGTTTTGGGGGAATGGAGAATTCGCTTTAAACTTTGGGAATTATGAAGTAAATATCACCGTTCCAGAAGATCATATTATGGAGGCAACGGGAACCTTACAAAATCCTAAAGAGGTTTTATCCAGAACAGAATACCAACGCTATAAAAAAGCTCTAAACACCTATGACGATCCTGTGATCATCGTTACACAAGATGAGGTGGTTGAAAAAGAAAAAGTTAATGCAACTAAAAAGAAAACATGGCGTTTTGTTGCAGAAAACGTGCGCGACTTCGGCTTTGCTACCTCAAGACGTTTCATCTGGGATATGATGGTCGTAAAAGTAGGTGGAGAAAATAAAATTGCCTCTTCATTGTACCCTAAAGAGGGGAACCCTTTGTGGGAAGAATATTCTACACGTGTGGTTGCTCATACTTTAAAAGTGTATTCTAAATACACTTTCGACTACCCTTATCCTAAGGCTGTATCTGTTCACGCTAAAAATCAAGGGATGGAATATCCCATGATTTGCTGGAACTATGGTCGTCCTAATGAAGATGGAACTTATTCTGACCGTACTAAATACGGAATGATTAGTGTGATTATTCACGAAGTAGGACACAACTACTTCCCAATGATTGTCAATTCAGACGAACGTCAATGGGGATGGATGGATGAAGGTCTAGATACCTTTATGCAGTATTTAACCGAGCAGGAATTCCAAGAGGATTATCCTTCTAGAAGAGGAGCACCTTCAAAAATTGTTCGATATATGTCTGGGGATCAAGATTTCATTAGCCCAATTATGTCTAACCCTGAAAATGTTTTCCAGTTAGGGCCAAATGCTTATGGAAAGCCTGCAACTGCACTCAATATTCTGCGCGAAACTATTATGGGGAAAGAATTATTTGATTTTGCCTTTAAAACCTATGCACAGCGTTGGATGTTTAAGCATCCTACTCCCGAAGATTTTTTTCGCACCATGGAAGATGCCTCTGCGGTGGATTTAGATTGGTTCTGGAGAGGATGGTTTTATTCGACAGACGTGGTTGATATAGGCGTAAAAGAAGTAAAGCGCTACTATGTTTCGCCGACTCCTAGCAAAGAGGTGACAGAGATGTTAGCCAACTATGGGATGACCCCAGACGATTTAAGTCCTTCTGTCTTTATGGTGGCAGAAGATAGTGAAGAATTTGATCCTTCTTTGGCCGAAGGCGAATTTACAGATCATTCAACCGTTTTAGCAGAGAATTTAGAGGAAGGAAAAACACTTCCTAAGTATTTCTATGAGATCGAATTTGAAAAACCTGGTGGTATTGTAATGCCAATTATCGCAGAGTACACATATGCAGATGGCTCCACAGAACGCGTTACCTACCCAGTACAGGTATGGCGTAAAAACGATGCTTCTGTTCGTAAATTAGTTACTTCAAATAAAGAATTAATCAGCGTGACTATCGATCCAGATGCTGCTACAGCAGATGTTAATTTAAATAACAACGCATGGCCCAAAAAAGAGGCTGACTCTGATTTTGATCAATTTAAACGTAAAGTAAAAGGCTAAAATTTAGCTTTGTGATAAACTAAAAAGCAGTGATATTTTTTTGCTGCTTTTTTTTTGGTTTATCTTTGATAAAAACAACGTCAATGTTATTCATTAGTGGTGCAGAGATTGTCTTTATCTTTTTCATTGTCCTCCTTATCTTTGGAGCAGACAAAATACCCTCTATTGCTAGAGGTCTAGCGAAAGGGATTACCCAGGTAAAACAAGCGACAAACGAGATTAAATCTGAGATTCAAAAATCTGCAGAGATTGACCCCACTAAAGAAATTGGTGCAGACCTCAAAAAAGAAATTGATCAGGTAAAAGAGGGTTTTGATCAATTGACTAACTCTGTTAAACGTAAAGGTTAGATTTTACGGCTTAAGGTTAGACCATCTCGCAAAGGGAGCATAACAGTCTCTAATTGGGGATGTTGTGCTAGCTTTTGATTGAATTCTTTTAGAACAGTGGTGTCTCGGTCGTTTTTTTGTGTTTCCTCCAAGACTTTCCCACTCCATAATACATTGTCAGAAAGCAATACTCCCCCTGTTTTTATTTTCGGGAGCAAGAGCTCCAAATAATTAAGGTAATTCTTTTTATCCGCATCTAGGAAAACTAGATCATACTCCCCTTCAAGCGTTGGGATAATTTCAATCGCATCCCCACAGTGTTGATGAATTTGTTCTCCCCACTTAGAGCGATCAAAAAAGCTGCGTTGAAAATCCACTAATTCTTCATTTATATCTAGGGTGTCAATACGTCCTTCTTTTGGAAGGCCTTCGGCCAAACAAAGGGTAGCATAACCGGTAAAGGTTCCTACTTCTAAGATCTTTTTGGGCTGGAGTAATTTTGTTAAAACGCTTAAAAATCGTCCTTGTAAGGATCCACTCAACATGCGCGGTTGTAACACTTTTAGATGTGTTTGTCGGGACAAATCTGCCAGTAGTTGAGGCTCTTCTTGCGAGTGGGCAACAACATAATCATATAGGGTATTTGCAATAAATTCCATGCTTATTCTTTTGGTCGGGCATAAGGGAAGCGCTCGATTAATGTTGGTAAGGCATAGCCGTCTATACCATTGACCGTTACAACTTCTCCTTTGTCTAATTGTACATAGCCGTCTTCAAGTAACATTTCGTCTTGAACAAATAAATGTTCTATGGCACCTACCACCAATAGAGTATCATTTTCTTTAATAAGATAATCGTTGACATAGCGGCAAGCAATTTGTACTGGTGCATCTTTGACAAATGGAGCGAAACAGTCTAGCTTGTATTCTTCTTCAAGCTTAGTTTGATCGAATTCAGAAATGTTTACAGGATATTTCGCCGAAGTGTGATGCGCATCTTCGATTTGGTCTTTGCTAATGTGATTGATGGTAAACTCTCCTGTTTCTTGCATATTTTGATAGCTGTGTCTAGGAACCGTGGTAGGGCGTAAGATAAAGCCTAATAGTGCGGGATTACTCCCCAAATGAACTACAGAGTTAAAAACTCCCAGATTGGTATTGCCGTCCTTGCTTTTAGTACCAATTAGATTAGCCGATTTATAGCCAGAAATACTATTGATTAAGTTGTTTTTATAGCGTACCGCTAAAGCATCAATGTTTTCTTTTGAAAAATGCTGCATCTTTTTTGACCAAAGATAAGGCTTATTCTTCTGCTGGGCCTTCCTTGAGTAAAATGCTTAATACAACCACAAGGCCGATTAACAGCGCCCCGATATAGATAAAGTGTTTGTATTCTTCCACACCCTTAAATTGCCCACTTAAGACAAAGCCATCTACAAAAGAGATAAAAAGTCCTAAAAAGAGGATCAAAAAGAGTCCTTTGTATTTTTGAAATAATTCACTCACGATTTTTTAATTTGATCTTCAAAAGTTACTTAATTTCAAAGAAACACTCAAAAAGGGTATGATCTATTTTCTTTTAAAAAGTTGAAAAGTGGGATTTATAACAGAGGGCTAGTTTTTACTATTATTTTAAACACATCTAGTGGGATTTATAGAATTTTTTGAAACATCAATTAATTCTATAATACAAAAGAATTCTAAACGCTTAATTTTGTAATTTTGTCCAAATTAAATTAAAAGGATTATGGCATTTGACATCGAAATGATCAAAGCAGTCTATGCACGATTAGAAGATCGTGTCGCTAAAGCACGAAAATTAACTGGTAAACCTTTAACTGCGTCTGAAAAGATTTTGTATTCTCACTTATGGGATGGAAAATTAGAACGTCCCTATACCCGAGGTGCCGATTATGTAGATTTCGCTCCAGACAGAATTGCTTGTCAAGATGCCACGGCTCAAATGGCCTTATTGCAATTTATGCAAGCTGGAAAAACTAAAGTAGCTGTTCCAACCACAGTTCATTGTGATCACTTAATCCAAGCTAAATCTGGCGCTGAAGTGGATTTAAAATCAGCGAATTCAACTTCTGCTGAGGTATTTGACTTTTTAGAGTCAGTTTCAAATAAGTACGGAATTGGATTTTGGAAGCCAGGCGCTGGGATTATTCACCAGGTAGTGCTAGAAAACTATGCTTTCCCAGGGGGAATGATGATTGGAACAGATTCACATACCGTTAACGCGGGTGGACTAGGTATGTTGGCCATTGGGGTAGGAGGTGCAGATGCTGTAGATGTAATGGCAGATATGCCATGGGAATTAAAATTCCCAAAATTGATCGGGGTAAAACTAACCGGGAAATTAAACGGTTGGACTGCGCCAAAAGATGTGATTTTAAAAGTAGCGGGTATCCTCACTGTTAAAGGGGGGACTGGTGCAATTATAGAATATTTTGGCGAAGGTGCCCAAGCCATGTCTTGTACTGGAAAAGGAACCATCTGTAATATGGGGGCAGAAGTTGGAGCAACGACTTCTACCTTTGGTTATGACGAGTCTATGGAGCGTTATTTGCGTTCTACTGGTCGTGATGATGTTGCCGATGCAGCAAATGCAGTAAAACAGCACTTAACAGCTGACGCAGAAGTATATGCAAACCCAGAAAAATATTTTGATGAACTAATAGAAATTGATTTAGATACTTTAAAGCCACATATTAATGGCCCATTTACGCCAGACCTAGCAACGCAAGTAAGCGACATGAGCAAAGTAGCAAAAGAAAACGACTGGCCATTACAAGTTGAATGGGGTTTAATTGGTTCTTGTACCAACTCCTCCTATGAAGATTTAGCGCGTGCTGCTTCTATTGCTAAACAAGCCGTAGAAAAAAACTTAGTCACTAAGGCCGAGTTTGGAATTAATCCTGGTTCTGAGCAGGTTCGCTATACGGCAGAGCGAGATGGTCTATTATCCATTTTTGAAGACTTGAATGCTAAGATATTTACCAATGCTTGTGGACCCTGTATCGGTCAATGGGCACGGGAAGGAGCAGATAAACAAGAAAAAAATTCCATTATTCATTCGTTTAACCGAAATTTCTCAAAACGTAATGATGGAAATCCAAATACTCATGCTTTTGTCGCCTCCCCAGAAATGGTCGCTGCTGTAGCCATTTCAGGAAGATTAGATTTTGATCCAGTAAATGATACACTTATCAATCAAAACGGAGAAGAAGTTAAGCTTGACCCACCTACAGGGATGGAGCTTCCTCCTGAAGGGTTTGATGTGAAAGACAACGGTTACTTAGCACCCCTTGAAGATGGTTCGTCTGTCAATGTAGTGGTGAAAGATAGTTCAGAGCGTTTACAGTTGTTAACTCCATTTAAACCTTGGGATGGAGAAAATCTTACAGGGGCAAAATTGTTAATCAAAGCACATGGTAAATGTACTACAGACCATATTTCTATGGCCGGACCATGGTTGCGTTTTAGAGGGCATTTGGATAATATTTCAAATAACTGTCTAATTGGTGCTGTAAATGCTTATAACCAAAAAACCAACTTTGTTAAAAATCAATTGACAGGAGAATATGGTGGAGTACCAGATGTTCAACGTCAATACAAAGCAGCAGGAATTGAAACAGTAGTTGTGGGAGATCACAACTATGGAGAAGGTTCTTCACGCGAACACGCGGCTATGGAGCCACGTCACCTAGGAGTAAAAGTAGTCTTAGTTAAATCCTTTGCACGTATCCATGAAACAAACCTAAAGAAACAGGGAATGTTAGGAATCACCTTTGCGAATGAAGCAGATTATGATCTTATCCAAGAGGACGATACCTTCAACTTTGTTGATTTAAAAGATTTTGCTCCTGGAAAGCAAATCACTGTTGAGGTGATTCATACCGATGGATCAAAAGATACGATTATGGCCAACCATACTTATAATGCACAACAGATTGAGTGGTTTAAAGAAGGGTCTGCCTTAAACTTAATCAAGAAAGAAAACGCAGCTTAAGTTATAACAGTTTAAAGTTTAAAAAGGCCCATTATTTGGGTCTTTTTTTATTGATTTTATTTATTCATTAAATATATGATAAATAAAACTTATTTTTGAGAATGAAGTTGAATCGACTTAGTGTTTTATTGGTCTTTTCTTTTGCTTTCTGGGTCGGTTGTGTTCCTCCCATTTATGAACCGCCAGAAGCCCAACGCAATACCTTAAATCCAAACTGGGAAAATACAGGTAATATTTCTGCTTCTTTTATTTCTACCTCTAGAACAATCGGTGTTGGAACAAATACAGGATCACCTAGTTTTAATGTAAGCTTTATTGCCTCTGCCAGTAATATTGATAGTCTTGTTTGGAGTTTCCCCGGAGGGGTGACAAATGATAGTATTAGTGAAGTAACAGAATCTGTAGAGTACAATGCATTTGGCCGCTATGATGTAGGGTTAAAAGTATATAATACTGAAGATAGCGATAGCCGCTATTATGAGAATTATATCGAAATGTACTACAAGGACGATTTAAGCTTCGGGGAGAATGATCTTGCTGTTTGGTCAAAAACTGGAACAGATACCGTTTTAGCAGATTTCACCCAACCCCTTGATGCCGAAGGAAATCCTTATGGAAACTGGGTCATTGTTCCCTTTAGTTCTACGCATAAAGTTGCTGCTCGAAAATCTTTTGAAGACTTCCCTCGTAATAATCTTGTCTTAGAATTTGATTATAAGTTAGAGCGTCAGCCGGTAATTTATATAGATGAGGCTAGTATCACAGGAACCTCATTAAGTTCCCCAACAACAGTAACCTATGTCTCCCCTCAAGATGCAACGGCAGACGATATGCGTATCGATTCTCCTACAATTTATCCTGGGGCAAAACGTTTTTCGATAGAATATGACAGCATCCCTATCTGGATTGCGTCTCGCATCAACGACGAGTTTTTTGAGCACGTTAGACTAGAGCTCCCTTCTCAGTCTGACTTTACTATTCGTTTAGTTAAAGAGCCACAAACAATGCTAACAAGGTTAGTGCCTTTTGACCTAGATCCAACAGCAACTAACACGAGTACCCCTGTCGCGAATACAAGCACTGCAACTCCTTCTGATGATACCGATGGGGATGGCGTGACCAATCTAGTAGATGTATTTCCTTTTGATGCGACAGAACAATTTGATACCGATGGGGATGGTTATGGTAATAATACAGATAACGACGATGATGGCGATGGCTATTTAGATACCACAGAGACAGCCGCTAATTCTGACCCCTTAGACCGCACTAGTATTCCTAAATATGTAATCCAGCATGTGCGTTATCCTTATAACCTAAACATAAGGAATTTGACCATCAAGCTTAAAGAAGAAAATTAAAGACTAACTATTCTCCCAGGGTTTAAAATTCCATGAGGGTCTAAGGTTTTTTTCAGTAGCCGCATCAACTCAATTTCGTTTGTTGTTCTCGAAGTAGAAAGGAAAGCTTTTTTATCTAATCCTATCCCGTGTTCTGCAGAGACAGACCCTTTATGTCTAGCTAATTCTGCATAGATTATATCGTTGATGGCTTGAATGATTTCTGGGGAATTATCCTTCTTCCCAATGATGAAATGAATATTACCATCGGCCACATGGCCGAAGGGAAAGATTTTTTCTACAAAATCCAGTTTTTCTAGTTGTTCAATGGCGCGATCTACTTCCTCGCCTATTACTGGAATGGGCAAGCTAATATCAAAATGTTGATCGTATTTTGCTAAGTCGGCTAAGACAGATACATCTTCTCTTATTTTCCAGATGCTTTGTAGTTCTCGATCGCTTTGGGCTAAAACCCCATCATCAATCATCTCATTTTCTAGCGCTTCCCCAATCAAGCTCTCTAGACGGTTAAAATCGTTTTCTGCGTTGCTACCCAGGCACTCAATAAAGACATAATAGGTGTATTGGTCTGGAAGCGGTGGCGAGTAGGCAGAAGGGGGTTGTGTCATCGCTTGATAGGTGCGTCGCCACATAAGTTCAAAGCCAGTAAGGGTGCCTGCTAGACCTTTTTCCATAAACTTGAGCATTTGTATGACCTGCTCATAGTGATTAATTCCCACGATCGCCGAAGAACGACTTTGGGGTTTTTCTTGGAGTCTAAAGACCACCTTAGTAATGATCCCCAGTGTGCCTTCTGCCCCTATAAATAGTTGTTTCAGGTCATAGCCAGAATTGTCTTTGATGATTTTTTTTAAGGAAGAGATGATTGTTCCGTCAGGAAGAACAGCCTCTAGCCCTAGAACCATTTGACGGGTCATTCCATAGCGGAAGACCCTGAGCCCGCCAGCATTTGTAGAAACAACACCACCAACTTGTGCTGAGCCTTTTGCGCCAAAGCTCAAAGGGAGAAATAGATTTTTATCTGCGGCAGCATCAATGGCATTTTCGAGAATAACGCCAGCTTGAACAGTTATGGTTCTACTCTTTTCGTCTAGCTCTTCAATCTGGTTCATCTTGTCTAAGGCGATAACCAGTTGTTTTTTTTCTGTCTGTGTTGCTCCTACAAGATTAGTCAGTCCACCATGGACAACAACCTCTTGTTTTTCTTGGTGACACAATTTTAGAATAGCCGATAACTCTTTGGTAGTTTTTGGGAAAACAACAGCAAGTGCTTCAAGTGGCATAGCTGTTTTCCAAATATGGTTAAAACGAGATCTTTCTTTCCCGTGGGCTAGGACATTGTTTTCGCCTACAATCTTTTCTAATACTGCAATCATTAGCTTATATCATCTCCTAAAATTACGGAATCATATGGCATTCTCATAGAAGGGTAGCGCAAAAGTATCTGCGATAGCTTTGTAAACGATTTTTCCTTCTACGATATTTAATCCTTTTGAAAGCATTTCACTTTCAGTGCAAGCTTTTTTCCACCCTTTATTAGCGATCATTTTGGTGAAGCCTAGGGTAGTGTTGTTTAGCGCATCTGTAGCCGTCATGGGGACAGCCCCAGGGATATTTGCAACACAATAATGAATAATGCCATCAACGACAAAAGTAGGCGCTTCATGAGTAGTTGGTTCACAAGTTTCAAAACTGCCTCCTTGGTCAACGGCAACATCAACTAGAACAGTTCCAGCGCTCATTTTAGCGAGCATTTCTCTACGGATGATTTTTGGGGCTTTTGCCCCAGGAATTAATACTGCACCAATGACTAAATCAACCTCTTTAAGGAGGTTTACAATCGTTTCTTCGCTGGAGTATAAAGGAGTGACATTTGCAGGAAGGATCTCACTTAGATACCGTAAACGATCAAGATCAATATCCAATAAGGAAACATTTGCCCCTAAACCAGCAGCCATTTTAGCGGCTTCTGTACCTACTACACCTCCGCCAATTATCATGACATTAGCGGGTTTTACGCCAGGAACTCCTCCCAGTAGGATGCCTTTCCCTCCTTGGGGTTTTTCTAACAGCTTAGCCCCTTGTTGGACAGACAATCTTCCTGCCACCTCAGACATGGGAGTTAGTAAGGGTAAACGTCTTTGATTATCTTCAACAGTCTCATAAGCGATACAAACAGCCTTACGTTCGATCATCGCTTTTGTGAGTTCTACAGAAGAAGCAAAATGGAAATAGGTGAATAGAATTTGTCCCTCTTGAATAAGATTATATTCTGGCGGGAGAGGCTCTTTGACTTTTACAATCATTTCAGCGATTTCGTATACATCTGCAGCACTATTGAGTATAGTCGCACCAGCTCTTTTATAATCCTCGTCAAGATAACCGCTGCCTAGTCCTGCACCAGTTTCAATATAAACTTTATGACCTTGTTGGGATAAAGCACTAACGCTCGCCGTGTTTAATCCTACGCGATATTCGTTGTTTTTGATTTCTTTTGGAGTACCTATTTTCATACTTTATTTTTAACAAATGTAGAGATATATGTTATTATTCTGCAATTTGTATTTTGATTTTTCATCCCTAATTATTCAATTAAATATTCATGAATATTTAGGTGAATTTGTATCTTCGCCCATAAAGGGTGTTTAGCTCAGTTGGTTTAGAGCGCTACCTTGACAGGGTAGAGGTCATAGGTTCGAATCCTATAACACCCACATAGGTTCTAGTTAATTAAAAGCTTTTTTTTGCACTTACAAAAAGATTTTTTCCTTCAACTTTTAATTTTTTTGGCTTGTAAAAAGTAAAATAACTTCGATTGCCCTTGTTCTTATTGAATACAATTCTGTTTGGGTAGGAGAGAATCAATGTCCTAATCCATGCACAACGAGATGTGATAGCTATAAAGATAGCTAAATCATCACTTTTTTTTAACCAAAGAACAAATTGCTTCTGGGATGTTAGTGAGTGTAGATTGTTCGATTTAATTCGAGACTTGAAAAGCTCATTTAGCCTTTAATCAATTGAATTTTATCTTCTTCTTATCTTGAAATATATCTAGATTGTCAATGCAATATTATGGCAATGTTATGGGCTGTTTTGTTGTTGAGATACTGATAATTTAGGCTTCAAATAATTGTTGAATTGTCAATTTAAATCGTTTGCAAATTAGAGTTTGGTAAATCGTACTATCCTTTATGAAAACGCTTGTAATCCATACTATTACTGCCTTAAATTTGTGCTGAGTTAAGCGTTAATACCCAACATTCTAAAACAACCATTATGAAAAGCCTAATTTTTAATTTACTTATTTTATTTTCTTTAAACGCAACTAAAGTTGTTGCAAACGATATTACTGCTGAACAAGTTATTAATGCAATTGCTGAAGACGATTTTGATTTCATTACCAACGCGATTATGACAGGTCAAATCAATCCAAATGAATTGTTCAAAGGAAAGACATTATTAATCATTGCAGTTGAAGATGATAATGCAGAGATGATCAATCATCTTGTAAGACTTGGTGCAAGATTAAGTATTGCTGGCGATGACGGTTACAGACCAATTGAAATTGCCAAGATGCAGCAAAAAATCCATGCGCTAGCAGAAATAATTATAATAACATCATAGTTTTCATTTATTTGTTTGTTTGTTTGAAGAAGCCCTCCTAATCGAGGGTTTTTTTTGGTCATCACTTTAAGACTAGGAGAAGAATTTATATCTTGTTAGGATATTTATATACTATGAAAAATCTTTTCTATTCTCTTTTTCTTTTTTGTGTAACTCTTTCTCTAGCCCAAGAAGTTCCTCCTAAATGGTTGTCCAAAACACCCGCACGTAATATAGGCCCTGGCGGAATGAGCGGCCGTGTCACCACTATTGATGTAGTGAACAATGCTCCAGATAATATTTATGTAGGAACAGCCTCAGGCGGAGTGTGGAAATCGACCAGTGGTGGGATTGATTGGACGCCTATTTTTAATGATCAAGTTACAGCCTCAATAGGAGCCTTAGCTATACAGCAATCTAATCCAGATGTTATCTGGGTAGGAACAGGAGAAGGAAATCCGCGCAATAGTCTCAATGGTGGCTATGGGATATTTAAAAGTCTAGACGGAGGGAAGACCTGGCAATCAATGGGCCTTGAAAAAACCCGCCATATACATCGCATTATTATCGATCCCACTCAGCCCAATAAGGTTTATGTTGCTGCAATTGGTTCTCCATGGGGAGTCCATCCAGAACGCGGAATTTATAAAACAATCGATGGCGGTAAATCATGGAGAAAAATTTTATACCAAAACCCCAAAACTGGTGCAGCAGATCTTGTGATGGATCCCTCTAATCCCAATAAATTAATCGCCGCTATGTGGGAACACAAGCGCGATCCTTGGTTTTTTAAATCTGGAGGAGAAGGAAGTGGTCTTTTTGTCTCTTATGATGGTGGAGATACTTGGAAAGAAAAAACAAATGAAGATGGCTTACCTAAAGGAGACCTTGGGCGAATAGGATTAGCTATAGCAAAAAATAAGCCCAATATTGTTTATGCTTTAGTAGAAGCTAAAAAGAATGCCCTGTACAAATCTATCGATGGCGGAGAGAAATGGGCTAAAGTGAATGATAAAAACGACATTGGGAATCGTCCCTTCTATTATTCTGATATTCGTGTAGATCCAGAAAACGAGAATAGACTTTATTCTGTCTTCACCTATGTTAATGTGTCTGAAGATGGTGGAAGAAATTTCAAGGAATTAATGCCGGCCTATGGTGTGAGTAATGGGGTGCATCCAGATCATCACGCCTGGTGGATTCATCCAGAAGATGGAGACTTTATGATTGATGGAAACGACGGAGGACTTAATATCACTAGAGATGGTGGAAAATCATGGCGTTTTGTAGGGAATATTCCAGTAGCACAGTTTTATCATATTAGTGTGGACAACGAAATTCCTTATAATGTTTATGGTGGGATGCAAGACAATGGCTCTTGGCGCGGTCCTGCTTACACATGGCGAGTACAAGGGATTCGAAATTCTTACTGGCAAGAAATTGCCTTTGGCGACGGTTTTGACGTGGTGCCAGATCTCGATGATTCTCGCTATGGTTATGCGATGAGTCAGCAGGGATTTGTCTCTCGCTATGATTGGAAGACGGGGAACAACTATTTGGTAAGACCTACCCATCCGGATCCAGCAGTGCGTTTGCGTTTTAATTGGAATGCGGCAATTGGGCAAGATCCTTTTGATAATAGCACCATCTACTTTGGGAGTCAATTTGTTCATAGAAGTAAAGACAAGGGTTTGACATGGGAAGTCATTTCACCAGACTTAACAACAAACGATCCAGAAAAGCAAAAGCAGAGCGAAAGCGGAGGACTAACCCTCGACGCAACTGGGGCAGAAAATCATTGTACACTCTTAGTGATTGAACCCTCTTCTTTAGAAAAAAACATGCTTTGGGTAGCGTCTGATGATGGTCGTGTTCATTTTACCCAAAACGGGGGAGACGCATGGACAGAAGTGACAAAAAACATCAAAGGCTTACCCGCTGGTAGCTGGATCACACAAATTAAAGCCTCAAATAAAAATAAAGGCGAGGCCTTATTAGTGGCGAATGATTACAGACGTTTTAATTATACCCCATATGCCTACAGAACAACAAACTATGGTAAAACATGGAAACGTATCGTAGACGCAGATGACGTAGATAGCTTTGTTTTGAGTATAGTGGAAGATCCAGAAACAAAAAATTTATTGTTTTTAGGGACAGACGACGGACTTTATTATTCGACTAATGCGGGAGAGCAATGGACCAAAATGGATGCTAAAGTATTCCCTACTGTTTCCACTAAAGATCTTGTGATACATCCACGTGAGCACGATTTAGTCATTGGAACCTTTGGAAGAGCAGCTTGGGTATTAGATGATATTCGTCCCTTACGTGCTTTAGCACAACAAAAAGACATCGCTAAAAAGCCTCATTATTTGTTTGTTCCGCCAACGGCTTATCAAGCGGCCTATCAGCAACCCACAGGTTCTCGTTTTGGGGCAGATGCTATGTATCATGGTGAGAATAGAAAATATGGTGCTATGTTCACTTATTTTTTCAATGCTCCAGATCTAACCCAGGAGGAGAAAGAAAAAAATAAAGATTCTCTAAGCTTACAGATTTTTGATGGGGAACGTCTTATTAGAACTTTAAAGCGCAAAGCGCCAAAGGAAACAGGTTTACATCGCTGGTACTGGAATATGGATGAAAAGGGCGTTAATCGACCCAGACGTAAGCCTAGTAAATCGAAACGTGAGCCGTCGGGAGTAGGGGTATTGCCGGGCACTTATACAGCGGTGCTATCCTCGGCAACGGCTAGTAATGTAGTAGAGATTCAAGTGAAAGTAGATCCGCGGATTAATCCTTCGATTAAAGGACTGGAAAAACAGTATACGGCTTCAAAAAAATTAGAAGCCTTAACTGATTTAGCCGCAAAAGCAGTTGATCAATTAGTCGAATCTAAAGCAACGCTCAAGGATTACAAACAAAGAATTGAAAAGCAAGATAGTGTTGCTTTCAAAGCGACCATTGATAAGTGCAAAGCTTCAATGAAAGAAATCACACAATTAGTTGACCTTTTCTTAGGTAAAGAGGACAAGCGTCAAGGGATTGTGCGAAATCCAGAACAAACCGTAATGACACGAATTAGTACAGCAAGAAGATATGTTTATTCTCGTCCAAATGGTATTACAGATACAGAAGAAGTTTTAATGCAACATGCTATTACAGCAACTAATGATGCTGTGAAGCAAGTCAATGATTTTTATAAAAATAATTGGGAGGCTTTGCAAAAAGAAATTGAATCTATTGAACTATCTGCTTTTAAAACAGTCAAGCATTTTGAAATACAAAAATAGCTTATAAATGATCGAGCAGTTGCTCTAGGGCAATTCCTCTAGATCCTTTGATTAGGATGGTATGTTTCATTATTGATTGATTGGCGAGGTATTTTTTCACTTCAGCGGTATTTTCAAAAGTGTTAAAACCTTCTGTTTTTGAAGCACAAAAAAGCGGGCCTACCAGAATGGCTTGATCAATCCCTTCTTTTTTTAATTGATCAATAATGGCCTGGTGCTCTTTTTGGGCATACTGGCCTAATTCAAGCATATCACCTAAAATGACAAGCTTAGCATTTGCATTCATATCAATAAAGGATTGAATAGCTGCAGTCATACTAGTTGGATTAGCATTATAAGCATCAAGAAGAATGTGGTTCTTTTTGGTCTTGATCCACTGCGATCTATTATTCGTTGGAGAATAAGAAGCAATCCCTTTTTGGATAGTAGAGAGGGGGATGTCAAAAAACTCTCCAAAGGTGACAGCAGCGTTAAGATTGTCAAAATTGTAGGTTCCGGTTAATTGTGAAGTGATAGTGGTCTCTCCAGCTTGAACAGTACAGTATCCTTCTTTATTAACAAAGTTGGTAAGCTGGTTTTGTGCTAATTGTGTTGTGCCAAAAATGTAGCGATTTAAACCTTCGCTTTGTTGCATTTGTTTTTTATCATTGCCATTGACAATAGTAATGCCATTATGTTCTTTTAGATAATCATACAGCTCACTTTTTCCTTTTACTACTCCTTCAAGGCTTCCAAATCCCTCCAGATGTGCTTTACCAAAATTTGTTATATACCCCATTGTGGGTGCAGCAATATGGGCTAGAAAGGCAATTTCTTTTAAGTGATTTGCTCCCATTTCAATCAAAGCAATTTCTGTGCTTTCTTTTATATTAAGCAGCGTTAGTGGAACTCCAATATGATTATTCAGATTTCCTTTAGTGGCTAAGACTTCAAAGTTTTGAGCAAGAACACTTCTAATCAATTCTTTGGTGGTGGTTTTACCATTTGATCCTGTAAGTCCAATTATAGGAATATCAAATTGATTTCTATGAAACCGTGCTAGGGCTTGTAATGTGCTAAGGCTGTCTTCTACAAGAATTGCATTTTGATGATCTGGATTGTATTCTGTGTCATCATAGATAACATAAGAAGCGCCTTCTTCAAGCGCTTTTCCAGCAAATTTATTCCCGTTAAAGTTTTCTCCTTTAAGACAAAAAAATAAGGAGTTAGTGGATAGATTTCTGGTATCTGTTGAAACTCCTGTACAGTTTAAAAAGAGTTGATGTATTTCAGCAACTTCCATGTGTAAAAAAAGGCATTCGAAAATGCCTTTTAATTTTATGTTTTAACCTCTTCTTTTATGTCGAGCGGTTTTTTTGTTTTTACTTTTCGATCCTAATCTGGTCATGGCACATCTAAAACCGATATAGTCTGTGGCGATATACTGGGGTAGAAATCTTCGTTGTGCTGGATCTAACCAATAAGCACGATCTTTCCAAGAGCCCCCTTTATAAACCCTAACCTCGTCTGTAATTAAACTGGTTCTTTTATTTGAATCATCTTTAGCATCCGTATAATCTTTAACTCCATTCTCGACTTTAACACCTTTGATTCTTGGTGCGTCATACATAGCACTTGAACCAGGATATTTTCTATCGATATCTTCTTGCTTTTCTCCTTGGGCTTCTTGAAATTTTCGAGAAGAAGCAATATCACCATCCCGATAATTTCTATTATCAGTTTGAGTGAAATTTTGTCTTAAGAAAGTTTCTTCTTCATCAATATCTTGAAGTTTTAATTGACCTGGGATTCGTTTTAATAAAACTTTTCCGTTAGGAAGGGTATCATATTCTAATTCATCAGGTGAAATTACTTCCGCTTTTCCATCTTCACCAATAACTTCTTTTTGGTAAACATTTCCTCTGTAATAATTAAAGTCGTTAGCTTCATCGTCAATTATGGGACGATAAACATCCGAAACCCATTCGGCAACGTTACCTGCCATATCATATACGCCAAAATCATTTGGAGGATAAGCCTTTACTTGAATGGTGATATCGGCTCCATCGTCTGACCATCCAGCGATTCCACCATAATCTCCTTTCCCTAGTTTAAAGTTGGCCAATTGATCTCCTTCTGTTCTTCTTTCTAGAGAACGAGTATATTCCCCAGACCATGGGTATTTTTTCTTTCCTCTATAGGCATTGTATTCTCTTTCTCCTGCTAGGGCTAGTGCGGCATATTCCCATTCAGTTTCTGTTGGGAGACGGTAAGAGGGGAGTAAAATTCCTTTTTCTACCCCTGCATAATTAGCTTTAACAGTATCTTTAACCTTTACTGTTCCATTTTTACCAGCGATACTATCGATTTTCCCTCCATAAGCTTGTTGAGGTACTTTTAGATAGGCACTTGTACTAAAAGTACTATTAGCATCAATAATATCTGTATTATACCGAGTATCTTTTTCAAGATAGGCTTCGCGTTCTAAAATAAATTCGTTTACGCGATCTGTTCTCCACTCTGCAAATTGAACTGCTTGCATCCAATTTACTCCAACAACTGGATATTCTGCATAAGCTGGGTGACGTAAATAGTTGGTGGTTAATTCTTCTACATAACCAAGTTGATTTCTCCAAACGAGTGTATCTGGGAGGGCACCCTTGTAAATGTCTTTGTATTGCTCATTTTCTTTAGGAAAAACAAATTGTAACCAATCAAGGTATTCTAAGTACATTAAATTAGTTACTTCGGTCTCATCAATGTAGAAAGACATTACATGTTGACGTGTGGGAGAATTATTCCAATCGTGCATTACATCGTCTTGAACCTGTCCTTTTGTGTATGTGCCTCCTTCAATAAAAACTAATCCTGGTCCAGTTTCTTGATCTTCAAACTCAACGTTATACTGAAACCCCCCTTTTTTAGAATTAATCGACCATCCTGTCGCTCTAGATTGATTGTTTTTTCCGCAGGAAGAAAAAACTAATGCACCTAAAACAGCAAAAAGCGTAAATCTCGAAATAAACTTAATATTCATATTTTATCTTTTACAATTCTATACTGCTAAATATTAACGCAATATACAAATTATTGAGGCAAGCCAAACTTTATTAACGTGCTACAATATGATTATATAACGTAGTCATGAAGTATTTATTGTTAAAAAAATTAAACCAATATAAATACTTGAATTTCTATATAAGAAAAGAGCATTTTTAGCGTTATAAGCTTATAAATATCAAGGCAATAAACCCGATGAGAATATATCTTTACCTCCCTGTATTTACTCTTTTGATGAGTTTAACCGTATTGGGTCAAAACAACAGTCGTGTGATCACTACCGGGGTTCCTTTTCTTCTCATTACTCCAGATGCAAGATCGGCAGGTATGGGAGAATTAGGGGTGGCTACTTCTGCAGATGTTTACTCTCAACAGTGGAATCCTGCTAAATATGTTTTTGCCGAAAAAAGTCAAGGCTTAGGAGTGAGTTATACACCTTATTTAAGTAAGCTGGTCGATGATATTTTTTTAGCCAACATCACTTATTTTACTAAAAATACCGAGCGCAGTGCTTGGGGTGCTAGCCTTAAATATTTTAGCTTAGGAGACATTCAATTTAATGATTTGATTGGGAATACCATTGTCCAACAAGGAATCGAACGTCCTAACGAACTCACCCTCGATCTTTCTTATGGACTGAAATTGAACGAAAAATTCTCTCTCGCTGTTGCCGGGAGATTTATTCGTTCAGATTTAAAACTCTCTAGTGATGCAGATGCGACCCCTGCGAGCACGATAGGGGTGGATATCGCCACTTTCTATAAGGGGGACGTCTTTGATTTAGGAGATAATAAAGCACGCATGCGTTATGGGTTAAATATTTCTAATATTGGACCAAGGCTGAAATATGATGAAGGGGGACAAAAGAATTATATTCCTACCAACCTTCGTATTGGAACGGGATTAGACCTAATAATTGACGCGAATAATGCGTTAAATTTTAATTTAGAGCTCAATAAATTATTGGTTCCATCTCCAGTAGCAGTGATTCAAAACGGTCAATTTCAAGGGTATCAACAGCCCGATATTACTTTTTTGAAGGGAATTTTTGAATCCTTTAATGACGCTCCTGGAGGGTTAAGCGAAGAGTTAAAAGAAATTACCTGGGCGACAGGAGTCGAATATATTTTTCAAGATTCTTTTGCCTTGCGAACAGGTTATTTTAATGAAAGTTTAGAAAAAGGGTCGAGACGTTTCTTGACTTTGGGAGCTGGCTTTAGGTTAGATTTTGCAACCATTGATATCTCTTATTTGTTTTCGACATCTAAAATTAGAAATCCTCTTGAAAACACCTTGCGTTTCTCCTTGACCTTTAATCTTTCTGGGGGAGATGAAATCTTAAATGATTCTTCTACTCAATAAAATTCTATTTGAGTGTTAGAATAACATTTAAGCTTCTTTTTGTTGTCTGATTTCTCAACAAAATGTGGTATTTTTGATGTCGAAAGAAACCATAATCACTCGCTAAAAGAATGAAAAAAATTACCAAACAGACCTATATAGATTGGTACAAAAACATGCTTTTCTGGCGCAAGTTTGAAGATAAACTAGCGGCGGTTTATATCCAGCAAAAAGTGCGGGGATTCCTCCATCTTTACAACGGACAAGAAGCTATTTTAGCAGGTGCCCTACACGCAGTGGAACTAGGAAAAGATCGAATGATCACCGCTTATCGTAACCACGTTCAGCCCATTGGAATGGGAGTTGATCCAAAACGTGTTATGGCAGAATTATATGGAAAAGCCACCGGAACCTCTAACGGTTTAGGAGGATCAATGCATATTTTTTCAAAAGAACACCGTTTTCATGGAGGACATGGAATTGTAGGAGGACAAATCCCACTAGGAGCTGGAATGGCCTTTGGAGATAAATATCACAATACAGGCGCAGTTACACTCTGTTTTATGGGAGATGGTGCTGTTCGTCAAGGATCACTTCATGAAACCCTAAACCTCGCAACTTTATGGGAGCTACCGGTTGTATTCATTGTTGAAAATAATGGGTATGCCATGGGAACTTCTGTTGCAAGAACGGCCTCTCATCAAGAAATTTGGAAACTAGGGTTGGGCTATGAAATGCCTTGTGGACCCGTTGACGGAATGGATCCAGTAGCTGTTGCAAAAGCTTTAGATAAAGCAATAAAACATGCAAGAGATGGAAAAGGACCTACATTCTTAGAGATGAAAACTTACCGTTATCGTGGACATTCAATGTCTGATGCACAACACTATCGTACCAAAGCCGAGGTGGAAGAGTACAAAAAAATCGACCCAATCACCCAGGTAAAAGACATCATTGTAGAAAAAAAATACCTCAGCGATGACGATTTTATTGCCATCGAGGCAGACGTAAAAGCACGTGTGGCAGAATGCGAAAAATTTGCAGAAGAGTCGCCTTATCCAGAAAAATCTGTGATGTATGATGCAGTATATGAAGAGCCTAATTATCCATTTTTAAAACATAAATTAAGCTAACAATGGCAGAGATTATCAACATGCCTCGTTTGAGTGACACCATGGAAGAAGGAACTGTAGCAACATGGTTCAAAAAAGTGGGAGACACTATTAAAGAAGGAGATATTTTAGCTGAAATCGAAACAGATAAAGCGACTATGGAGTTCGAAGCTTTCTATGAAGGTGAACTCTTGCATATTGGAATACACGAAGGGGAAACTGCTCCAGTAGATTCCTTATTAGCTATCATTGGCAAAAAAGGGGAAGATATTTCGGCTCACCTTAATGGCGGAAGCCCAGCCACCGAAACTGCACAAGCAGTTGAAGAAGCAACCCCAGCAGCGACAGAAGCACCAACGGCAGTAAGTATCCCAGATAATGTTGAGGTGATTACCATGCCACGTTTAAGTGATACCATGGAAGAAGGAACCGTCGCTAGCTGGCTAAAGAAAGTGGGAGATACGGTTAATGAAGGAGATATTTTAGCTGAAATCGAAACAGACAAAGCTACCATGGAATTTGAAGCCTTTTATGCAGGAACCTTGTTGCATATAGGAATTCAAGAAGGAGAATCTGCTCCAGTAGATAGTTTATTAGCGATTATTGGTGATAAAGATGCAGATGTAAATCAGGCCATCGCTGCGGCGACTGCTTCATCTCAAGAAGCTACCGCTCCTGCTCCAGAAGAAGCACCAAAAGCTTCAGCAACCCCTGCACCAGCGACAACACCAGTTGCTGCACCAGTCAAGGCAGCGGCTTCAGCACCTGCGCCTGTAAAAAATACTACTGGTCGTGTAATAGCCTCTCCTTTAGCAAAGAAACTAGCGGAAGAACTTGGCATTCAGATTAATAATGTTTCAGGTTCTGGAGATGGTGGAAGAATTGTAAAACGCGATATAGAAAACTATCAAGCCACTGGAAGCATACCAGCAATGCCTCAAGGGGTTGAATCTTCTGAAGAAGTACCGAATAACCAAATGCGTAAGACTATTGCGAAACGCCTAGCAGCGTCTAAGTTCAACGCACCACACTACTATTTAAGTGTGGAATTTGACATGGAAAATGCGATGGCGTTCCGTCAACAATACAACTCTGTTCCTGAGACAAAGATCTCATTTAATGATATCGTTGTTAAAGCCACTGCAAAGGCCCTAAAACAGCACCCACAGGTAAATTCACGTTGGCATGACGATAAAATCGTCAAGAACCATCACGTGCACATGGGAGTTGCAGTAGCAGTAGAAGATGGATTAGTGGTTCCGGTGGTAAAATTTGCAGATGAATTGTCTTTACCGCAAATTGGAGCGCAAGTAAAAGACTATGCTGCAAGAGCAAGAGATAAAAAGCTTAGTCCGGCAGAGATGGATGGTAGTACCTTTACTATCTCTAATTTAGGGATGTTTGGGATCGAAACTTTTACCTCGATCATCAATCAGCCTAATTCTGCGATCTTATCTGTAGGCGCAATTGTTGAAAAACCCGTTGTTAAAAACGGAGTGATCGTTGTAGGGCACACCATGAAATTAACCCTTGCTTGTGATCACCGTTCTGTGGACGGCGCTACAGGGTCTTTATTTTTACAAACCCTTAAAGGATATATTGAAAACCCAGTAACCATGCTTGTTTAAACAAGCAATTTCAATAGAAATAACCCGCCATTGAGCGGGTTTTTTTATCTTTAAAAAAAAACCGTGAAAACACTATTAATTACAGGAGCAGGAAAAGGGATTGGATATGCCACCACGCTTTTAGCTGCTAAACATGGGCATCAAGTCATTGCGTTATCCCGAAACATTACTCCTTTAAAGGGAATTGATGGGGTCAAGCCTTATGCTGTTGATTTGGCAGAGCCAGAAGAAATTAAAGCCTTTGTCGATCAACTAGAAAACACTCAAATAGATATATTGCTGAATAATGCGGGCTTATTAACTAATACCCCTGTAAGAGAAAGTTCCTTCGCTCTTTATGAGCGTATTTATAAAGTGAATGTCTTTGGCCTTGCAGAATTAACCCGTTTAATTTTGCCTTTAATGAATCAAACCGGTCATGTGGTGAATATTAGCAGTATGGGAGGGATTCAAGGCAGTGCAAAGTTTCCAGGTTTATCCATTTATAGTAGTAGTAAGGCAGCAGTTATAACTTTAACAGAGTTATGGGCAGAAGAGTTAAAAGAAAATGGGCCCAGGTGCAATGCCCTCGCTTTAGGAGCAGTTCAAACACAAATGTTGGCAGACGCTTTTCCTGGAGTTAAGGCTCCTATCACCGCAGAGGATTTTGCCACTTATGTTTTAGACTTTTGCCTTACAGGTCAATTGTACTACAATGGTAAAGTTTTACAGGTATCTTCTAGTACACCATAATGATCACATGACTTACAATGATTTTATCCCAATAGCAGCACAAGAAAAAGTAAGAGACTTACTCAATCATGAACCAGTCCTGGTTAAAGTTGTCAAAAAGCGAAGAACAAAGCATGGAGATTTTCGCAAATTACCTTCAGGTAAAATACAGATAACAGTCAACGAAAGTGAGAATCCTTTTCGGTTTTTGATTACTCTTTTACATGAAATGGCGCATCATATCGCATTTCAAAACCATGGCTTTCGCATCGCACCACATGGTCGAGAGTGGAAAAATGCCTTTAGCAGTATTGCTCAACCATTTCTAGTGCCATCGATTTTTCCTTCCCCACTTTTAGAAGTATTGCATCATCACTTAAAAAATCCAAAAGCGAGTAGTGATACAGATGCTCAATTGGGTTTAGCGTTAAAATCATTTGATCCCTCAACCCATAAAAAAGCTATCTTTGAATTGCCAGCAATGGCTAAATTTAGATTAGATAACGGCAGGGTTTTTCAAAAAGGATTAAAACAAAGAAAGCGCTATTTATGCACTGAATTGAGTTCTGGGAAAGCCTATCTTTTTCAACCTACTGCTGAGGTAGATCAAATTGAAGAGTAAATGATAGAGAACAACCATAATTATGCTTTGATAATGGCCGGCGGGGTAGGAAGTCGCTTTTGGCCGACTAGCAGAGAAGCATTTCCAAAACAATTTCAAGACCTTAGTGGCTCTGGGCGAACTTTATTACAGCAAACCGTAGATCGATTAGAAGGAGTTGTTCCTATAGAACAGGTTTATATCTTAACAAATGAACGTTATCGCTCGCTTGTAAAGCAGCAGTTGCCAGCATTGTCTCTAGATCAAATAATCTGTGAACCTGTAATGCGTAACACGGCACCTTGTATTCTTTATGCTGCCTTGAAAATTCATTCTAAGAACCCTTTGGCAAATTTGTTGGTTTTGCCAAGTGATCATTTTATTGATCATATTACTGCTTATCAAGAAGACCTTCGATTGGCATTAAGCCTTGCTGCGCAAAAAGAGGAATTGCTCACCTTTGGTATTCCACCTACTTCTGCTCATACGGGATATGGCTACCTTCAGGTTGAAGATAAATCAAGGAAAATTACGACCATAAAGCAATTCACTGAAAAACCATCTCTTGAAAAGGCAGAAGGCTTTATCACAGAGGGAAATTATTTTTGGAATTCAGGGATGTTTGTTTGGTCTTGTAGTGCTATTTTAAAAGCTTTTTCTTTACATCAAGCTAAGATGCTGTCTCTTTTTGATGCTGGTCAAACGGTCTTCTACACCCCAGAGGAAGAAACATTTCTAGCAGTGCAATATCCCAAAGCAGAAAACATTTCAATTGACAATGCTATATTAGAACAAGCCAATAATATTACAATGATTAAGGCTTCTTTCCTTTGGAATGATTTGGGGACTTGGTCTTCCCTTCACGAACAGTTAGCTCAAGAGGCAAAAGACAACGTTTCGGTAAAAGCTCATTTAATTGCGAGAGAAGCGAGCGGAAATATGATTTATTCTTCTAATAAGAAGTTAATCGTAGTAAAAGGTTTAGAAGATTTTGTGGTGGTTGATGAGAAAGGCGTTTTACTGATTTACCCTAAAGGAGAGGATCAAGCGGTTAAAGATTTAAGGACACAAGCAAAAGATCAATTTGGAGATGAAATCACCTAACTATTCGCTTTCCTCTAAATAGACTTTTCGTACTTTTTTAAAAAGCTCAGAGGAATAAACAAAATTAGTCACCGCCTTGTTATCTGTTTTAAAGATGTCTTTATTTGTACCTTCCCATTTTTTGATTCCTTCTTTTAAAAAGATAATTTTTTCCCCAATTTCCATCACAGAATTCATGTCATGTGTATTGATAATGGTGGTGATTTGATATTCTTGGGTAATTTCTTGAATCAAGTTATCAATCAGGATAGCGGTTTTTGGATCGAGACCAGAATTGGGTTCATCACAAAACAAATAGTTAGGATTCATAACAATAGCCCTTGCAATAGCAACACGTTTTTTCATCCCTCCAGAAATTTCGGCCGGTAATTTGTGGTTTGCGTCTATAAGGTTAACCCTATTGATGGCAATATTAGCACGTTCTCTAATCTCATCTTGATCGGTATCTGTAAACATTTGCATGGGGAACATAACGTTTTCTTCAACCGTCATGGAGTCAAAGAGTGCACTTCCTTGAAAAACCATACCCATATCTTGTCTCAAAATGCTTTGCGCATCTTGATCCATAGTAGAAAAAGGAATATTGTTATAAATGATTTCTCCCTGGGTAACTTGATGTAAGCCAAGGATACATTTTAAGAAAACAGTTTTTCCAGAGCCACTTTGACCAATGATAAGGTTGGTTTTTCCTTTTTCAAAACTGGCGTCAATCCCCTTGAGTACTTCTGTACTATCAAATGATTTTCGAATGTTTTTAACTTCTATCATTAGGTTAATAAAAGGTTAGTCACAAAAGAGTTCATAACAATAATTGCCACACTGGTCCAAACAAAAGAAGTTGTACTGGCTTTTCCTACTCCTAAAGCGCCCCCCTTCATATAGTAACCGTGATAGGAAGGAATGGTCGCTAGAAGCATAGCAAATAAAAAGGTTTTGATAAAGGCATAGGTTACATGGAAGGGGTTGAATTCTAATTGGAGCCCTTCAATAAAGTCTGCATGGGCAGAAAAGCCTCCGGTAATACAAGCAATATAGCCGCCAAAGATCCCCAGGAACATAGAAATAACAATGATAAATGGGTAGAGGGTCATGGCTACAATTTTAGGGAAAATCAAATAATTGTAAGTGTTTACTCCCATCACTTTTAAGGCATCGATTTGTTCTGTTACTCGCATGGTACCAATAGAAGAGGTGATAAAAGACCCCACTTTTCCTGCCATAATTACAGAAATGAAAGAGGGAGCAAATTCGAGTATAATGGATTGTCTTGTAGCAAAACCTACTAAGTATTTAGGTAATAGTGGATTATCAGAATTGATTGCGGTTTGAATTGCTACGACTCCTCCAACAAAAAAGGAGATAAATGCGACAATTCCTAGCGAGCCTATAATCAGGTCGTCAATTTCTCTAACGATAAGTTTTCTTAAGACAGCGCCTTTGGTAAATTTCCCAAAGGTTTTTTGGAGCATGAGAAAATATCTTCCGATATGTTCAAGCAATTTTATCATGCTTAAAAATACGGAATTCAAAGGACTTTTGGCTTGAATATTTTTTGATTATGGAAAAGGAATTTCTTAGACCCTGTAGCTAATTGCATTGATATTCATCCCAGCGCCTACACTGGCGAATAAGATTACATCACCTTTGTGAAGCTGATGAGCTTCAAGCTCATTGTTTAGCACTTGATCATAGAGGGTAGGGATAGTAGCGACAGAGCTGTTTCCATGGGTTTGAATATTCATGGGTAATACATTTTCTGGTGGGGGAGTACGGTATAAGCGATAGAATCTTTTAATGATGGCTTCATCCATTTTCATATTCGCTTGATGGATAAATATCTTTTTTAATTCCCCAATTTCAATACCAGATTCATCTAAACATGCTTTCATCGCTTTAGGGACATGAGACAAGGCAAATTCATATACCTTTCGCCCTTTCATTTTGATGTATTTATTGGTGTCACTAGTGTCATAAGAGCTACCATAGTAAAGCATGTCAATTTCGTTATTCGAGGTATAGGTAACGCTTTTGTGAGCGATTATTCCAGCTTGATCATTAGATGTTTCAATAATACTGGCTCCAGCACCATCGGCAAAAATCATTGAATCACGATCAACGGGATCGATTACTCTTGAGAGCGTTTCTGTCCCAATTACTAGGCATCTTTTTGCAATTCCAGCATTGATAAAAGCATTTGCTTGAATCATTCCTTCAACCCATCCTGGGCATCCAAAAAGGAGGTCATAAGCGACACAGCTTGGGTTAACAATCCCCAATATGGTTTTAACCTTAGAAGCAACACTGGGCAAAGGTTCAGATTGTGCAGCATTAGCAGGAGTATCTCCAAAATTATGTGCAACAATAATGTAATCTATGCTTTCTTTGTCGATAGCTGCCTTTTCAATTGCTTTTGCAGCTGCTTCTGCCCCAAGGTCAGAAGAGTTGATATTGTCAGGGGCATAACGACGTTCTTCAATTCCAGTAATGGAAGAGAATTTTTCAATAATTTCTGTGGTTTCAGTAGGGAAAGAATTTGCTTCTTCATCAACAAAACGAGAATGGACAAAGGCACTGTTTTTTTTGATGATACTAGGGATAGCACTACCAGTTCCAGAAATAAAATTGCTCATTAGATAAGTTTATTCTTTTCAAAAGTATCATAAGCACAACACCGTGGGCTGTTAATTTTGAAAAATACAATGATGTTCAAGATGTTATAATAACGAATAAACCACAAATTAAATTGTACTAACTATCTGTAAAACATTAATTTGAATAGGACTCTACAGAAGGACAGCTACAGATCAAATTACGATCTCCAAAGGCCTCGTCTACCCTTCTTACCGAAGGCCAGAATTTATTTTCTTTTACAAAATCTAGCGGGTAAAGGGCTTTTTTACGACTGTAATTAAAGCACCATTCGTCTTCTGTTGCCATGGCTAAAGTGTGTGGTGCATTTTTTAACAGACTGTTTTCGTCGTGAAAATCTTCTTCGGCGATTTCTGCAGCAATAGAGATCATAGCTTCGCAGAAGCGATCAATCTCAGCAATATTTTCACTTTCTGTTGGTTCAATCATCATTGTTCCTGCAACGGGGAAAGAAACGGTAGGAGCATGAAAACCATAATCCATTAAACGTTTTGCCACATCGACTACCTCAATACCTTTTTCTTTAAATGGGCGTAAGTCGATAATTAGTTCGTGTGCTGCACGCCCGTTGTCACCTTTGTAAAGTACAGGGTATGCCCCTTCAAGACGCTCTTTGATATAGTTGGCATTTAAGATGGCGATTTCAGTCGCTTTTTGTAGTCCACTACTTCCAAGCATTTCGATATATCCAAAAGAGATTAAGCAAGCCAAAGCAGATCCCCATGGGGCTGCAGAAATAGCTTCAATAGCATGGTCTCCACCTGTAGTGATAATAGGGTTTGAAGGTAAAAAAGGTGCTAGATGTGCAGCGACACAGATAGGTCCTACTCCTGGGCCACCCCCACCATGTGGGATAGCAAATGTTTTATGAAGATTTAAGTGGCACACATCTGCGCCAATGGCCGCAGGACTAGTTAATCCTACTTGAGCATTCATATTCGCCCCATCCATATATACTTGACCACCATTGTCGTGGATTAAACCAGTAATATTTTTAATATTGGATTCAAAAACTCCGTGAGTAGAGGGGTAAGTGATCATTAAAGCCGCTAGATTATCTTTATTTTCTATGGCTTTTTCTTGCAGGTCTTCCCAGTCGATATTACCGCGTTCGTCTGTTTTTGTAACAACTACTTTCATCCCAGCCATTACTGCAGAAGCTGGATTAGTACCGTGGGCAGAAGCAGGAATAATACACACATTTCTGTGGTGGTCATTACGGGATTGGTGATAAGCTCTTATAACCATTAAGCCCGCATATTCTCCTTGTGCGCCAGAGTTGGGTTGTAAAGAAGTGGCGGCAAAGCCAGTGACTATATTTAATTGGTGGGTGAGTTTTTCTAAAACTTCTTGGTATCCTTTTACTTGATCTAAAGGGGCAAAGGGGTGTAAACTATTCCACTGTGGAGAACTTAAGGGGAGCATTTCGCTTGCTGCATTGAGTTTCATAGTACAAGACCCTAATGATATCATGGAATGATTTAAGGCCAGGTCTTTTCGCTCAAGTTTTTTGATGTAGCGCATCAAAGCCGTTTCAGAATGGTAAGAATTAAAAACGGGGTGAGTCATAAAGTTACTTTGGCGTAACTGCGCTTGAGGTAAACGCGCTTCTGAAATAGAGTTTGTCTCAATAGATTTACCGGCATATTTTTCAAACACATTTATAAGCGCAGTGAAGTCCTCTTCTGTAGTAGCTTCGTTAAGTGAAATACAGACCGTATTGTCCTCTGCATAGAACAGATTGATTTCCTGTTCCAGTGCAATTTTCTTCAATCTTACCACATCAACTTTAATCTGCAAGGTGTCAAAGTAATGGGTATTGCTTTGCTCAATTCCTAGGCTACTGAGTGCAGCGTCAAGTCTTTTTGCTTTTTTATGAATTTCTAAAGCAATACTTTTTAAACCTTCTGGACCGTGATAGACCGCATACATTCCTGCCATAACAGCTAGTAGTACTTGTGCGGTACAGATATTTGAGGTTGCGCGGTCTCTCTTGATATGTTGTTCTCTGGTTTGGAGGGCCATACGCAAGGCTGGCTTTCCTTCCATATCTCTTGTCTGCCCAATGATGCGACCAGGAATATTTCTCTTATACACTTCTTTTGTGGCAAAATAGGCGGCTTGTGGTCCACCATATCCTAACGGAATTCCAAAACGCTGGGTTGTTCCTACCACTGCATCAACATCGTATTTTCCGGGGGCTTCTAGTAAGGTCAAGGCAAATAAATCTGCTGCAACGACTGTTTTTATATCAAGGGCTTTTGCTTTTTGAATATGAGCTGCTAAATCAATGATGTTTCCATATTTTCCTGGGTATTGGAAAAGGGCACCAAAATAGGTCTCGTCTAATTCATATTGCTCAATATCGCCTACCACGATTTCAACTCCAATAGGATTCGCTCTTGTATTGAGCAAAGCAATGGTTTGTGGCAGGGTTGAAGAAGCGACAAAGAAACGATGGCTATTTCGCTTTTTTTGCTCTCTAGATCTTACAGCAAAAAGTAAGCTCATGGCTTCTGCAGCGGCAGTGCTTTCGTCTAATAAAGAAGCATTGGCTAAATCCATTCCAGTTAAATCTGCTACAGCTGTTTGGTAATTGAATAAGGCTTCTAAACGTCCTTGTGCAATCTCTGCTTGATAAGGAGTGTAGGCGGTGTACCATCCTGGGTTTTCAAGAATATTTCGTTGGATTACTGCAGGCACAATGGCTGGGTGATATCCCATTCCAATGTAATTGGCAAATAACTTATTCTTTTGAGCTAACTGATCAATTTTCTTTTGGAAAGCATATTCAGAAATTCCCTCTGGGAGTGCTAAAGCTTCTTTTAAGCGAATATCTCTAGGGATGGTTTCGTCGATTAGCTGAGCCACATCATTTACTCCAATGGTCTTTGCCATTTGAGCAATTTCTTTTTCATTAGGACCTAAATGTCTGTTCGCAAACATAAGCTAATTTTTTTTTCAAATTTACACTAAACTTATAGAAGCAAAAATTACATTTAGAGGAAAAGAGGGGTAAGTTTTTAACCCTAGCGAAAAACTTATAAACAGTTTGCCTATTTTTGGCGCATGTTATTTCTACGTAATCTATTTGATGTTTATGTAAAAGCCAGCTTTCATGTTGCATTGATGGTCTTGTGCTTTTTTGAAATAACTCATTTTCAATGGAATATATCGACTTCCTTAGGGGATAGGCTATTAGTTTTTTCTTTGACCTTTTTAGGTTATAATGCAGTTAAATTTTATCCATTTTCAAAAAAAATAGTGACCACTCTATGGTTGTATCATGTATTAATTCCATGTGGAGTATTAAGTTTACTTGTTTCTGTTTATTTGTTTTTTTTGTTGTCTATTCAAGCACAACTATTGTTGTTTGCTTGTTTTCTGCTTTGTGTTGCCTATGCCGTTCCTATCCATGCGAAACTTGGAAATCTAAGAAGTCAATACGGGCTAAAGATTTTTATCGTTGCAATGTGTTGGACTATGCTAACGGCTGTTTATCCATTAATTGATTTGGTTTCTTGGGATCCTATTCATTACCTTTTTTTTTTAGAGCGTTTTATCCTGGTCTTTATTGCGACCCTCCCTTTTGAAATAAGGGATGCCGCAAAAGATCAAAAAGAATTAGGTACGATACCACAATTGATAGGAGAACATAAAACTAGGGGATTGGGGAGTGTTCTCCTATTGCTTCTTTTAACACTAGAGTTAGGTTTCCCTATGGGAGAATCTGCCCATTCTATGGCATTTGTTTTAATGGGACTAGCCTACTTTATTGCACTTTTCACAGTAAAAAAGGATAGTTCAGAGAATATTACTTTATTTTGGGTGGAATTAATTCCAGCATTAGGTTGGCTTTACTATATTTTAAAAATCTTTTAGATATGTCTTCTTTATTTTTTCTTCCGCTTGTTTTGATACAGCATTTTAGTACCCTTCAAAATGTCGATGCTTTTAAGGTAACCATGCAAAACGAATATGTAATAGTCGATGTAAGAACTCCAGAAGAATTTGCAAATGGCGCTTTGCCAGAGGCTATAAATATATCTGTCACTTCGCTAGACTTTCCTTTTGAAATCAACAAGTTAGACAAAGAAAAACCTGTGATGATTTACTGTAAAGCTGGAAGCAGAAGTGCGCGTGCCGCTGTCGCGATGAAAGCACTTGGTTTTGACACAATCTATGAGCTAGACGGGGGGTATACCGCCTGGTTAGCAGCTAAGAATTAATGAATTAATCCAGCTCTTTTTAATAGTGCTTTTGGATTTGGAGCTTGCCCTCTAAATCTTTTATACAAGGTCATGGGGTGTTCTGTACCGCCTTTGGACAGCACATGATCATGAAATGCTGTCGCGGTATCTGTATCAAAAATCCCCTTTTCTAAAAAGAGTTCAAAAGCATCTGCATCTAAAACTTCAGCCCATTTATAACTGTAGTAGCCTGCGGCATATCCTCCTTGGAAAATATGAGAGAAGGCTGTGCTCATGCAATTTTCTTCGTGATCTTCTGTAAATTGAAAAGGTGCCATAATGGTTTTTTCATGCGCTTTAATCCCTTGAATGTCTAAACTGTTTTCACTGTGCCATGAAAGATCTAAATAGCCAAAGCTGAGTTGTCTTAGGGTTTGAAGTCCTTGTTGGAATTGTCCTGCCTTTATGATTTTTTCGATATAATGGTTTGGAATTAATTCTCCTGTTTGATAATGCTGCGCAAAAAGCGCTAGCGCTTCAGCTTGATAGCACCAGTTTTCCAAGACCTGACTAGGTAATTCAACAAAGTCCCAATAAACACTAGTGCCACTTAAAGCCGCATAATGTGTATTCGCTAGCATCCCGTGGAGCGCGTGGCCAAATTCGTGAAACAGAGTAGTTACTTCGTTAAATGTTAGTAGGGCCGGAGTGTCTTCTGTTGGTGGCGAAAAGTTGCAAACGATAGAAACATGTGGTCGATGTTGATGGTTTTGAAAACGGTAGGAAGTCATCCATGCGCCATTTCTTTTTCCTTCGCGGGGATGAAAATCGGTATAAAGTACGGCGTGAAATACGCCATCTTTTGTCACTTCATAGGCTTGAACATCTGGATGATAAACCGGAATATCTTCTCTTGTTTTAAAGCTTAAACCATATAGGCGTTCTACGATTTTGAATAAACCAGCCGTGACCTTTGGCAAAGCAAAATAAGGTTTAAGTTCTTCTTCATTAAAAGAAAAACGCGCTTGTTTTATTTTTTCTGAGATATAGGCAGTATCCCATTTTTCTACTGTTTTGTACCCTAATTCTTGCTGTCCAAAAGCATTGATTTCTTCCCATTCTTTCTCTGCTTTGGGATAGGCTTTGTCTCTCAAGTCATTTAAAAAGTGGCGTACAGTTGATTCATCTTTAGCCATACGTTCTTCTAAGACAAATGCTGCATGAGAATCATATCCTAAAAGCTGGGCTCTTTTATGACGAAGTTGAACAATGGACTCAATGATTTTTTCATTGTTATAATTGTTTTTTTGAAATCCTCTTTTCCCAAAGGCGAGACTCATTTTTTTGCGTAATTCACGATCGTCTGCATAGGTCATAAAGGGAACATAACTGGGGTAATCAAGTGTAAATAGCCAACCTTCTAACGATTTACTTTTTGCCATTTGTCTTGCCATGGCAAGGGCGCTTTGTGGTAAACCAGATAATTCTTTTTCATCGAAAATGTGAAGCGAAAAGGCGTTAGAGTCTTCAAGAACATTTTCGCCAAAACGAAGTCCTAGTTGAGCTAATTCTTGATCGATTGCTCTAAGTTTTTCTTTTTTCTCTTCTACAAGTAGTGCCCCATTGCGCACAAAACCCTTGTATTCTTTTTCTAAAAGTGTTTTTTGTTCGGGGGTGAGTGCAGTAGTATTTTTTTGTTCATATACCTTTTGAATACGTTGAAATAAAGCCTCGTTTAGTCGAATGTCATTTTGTAAGGCAGTAAGCATAGGAGCTGCCTTTTGGGTTGTTTCTTGAAGTGATTTGTTTGTCTCGGCACTATTGAGATTGAACAATGCACCAGAAATAATGCCTAGTCTTTGCCCACTTTTTTCCATGACTTCGATGGTATTGGCAAAGCTGGGTAATGCTGGATTTTGAGTGATTTGATCTATTTCTGCTTTTGTTTTTTCAATTTCAATCTCTATGGCTGGCAGAAAATGTTCTGTATTGATTTGATCAAAAGGAAGGGTCTCAAAAGGGGTCGAAAATTCGACTAAAAGTGGATTTTGCAATGGACTAGATTTAGGCGTTTAAATTTTTAGAGGAATCGATGACTTTCGCCTTCAGGCTTTCTTTATATGTAATAATTCTATCGAGTACTTCATGATCTGAACTACCAATTATTTGTGCAGCTAGAATTCCAGCATTTTTAGCACCGTTAAGTGCTACAGTAGCGACAGGAACTCCACCGGGCATTTGAAGAATGGAAAGAATAGAGTCCCAACCATCGATAGAGTTACTCGATTTAACCGGTACACCTATTACAGGCAGTGGGCTAATTGCGGCGACCATTCCAGGTAAATGGGCTGCACCACCTGCACCAGCTACAATAACTTTAATCCCTCTTTGATGCGCCTCTTGTCCATAGATCATCATTTTTTCTGGGGTACGATGGGCAGAGACAATATCTACCTCATAATCAATACTTAATTTTTTTAGAATATCGATTGCTTCTTGCATTACGGGTAAGTCTGATGCGCTTCCCATTATGATTCCTACTTGTGCCATTAGTTTGAAATTACAGTGATTAGTTGTTTTACTTTTTCTGCCGTTTCACGGGCTGTATTAATATCTTGATCGACAATGGTGACATGTCCCATTTTTCTAAATGGGCGGGTTTGCTTTTTGCCATAAATATGCGGACTTACTCCTTTCATACTTAATGCCGTTTCAATATTATTATAATGAACTTGCCCTGTCTGTCCTTCTGCACCAACAAGGTTGACCATTACTCCGGCTATAATAAGATCGGTATTTCCTAGTGGGAGATCTAAGATTGCGCGAATATGTTGTTCAAATTGATCTGTAATAGAAGTTTCTATGGTGTGATGTCCACTGTTATGCGCCCTTGGTGCAACTTCGTTGACAAAAATATTGCCATCTTCTGTTAAGAATAATTCTACGGCTAAAAGGCCAACATGGTTTAATGCGTTGGAGACTTGTAAAGCGATTTGCGTGGCTTTTTCTTTAACGCTATCATCAATTCTAGCAGGACAAAGAACATATTCTACCTGGTTAGCTTCTGGATGAAACTCCATCTCAACAACGGGATATGTTTTAACTTCTCCCGAAGGGTTTCTAACTACGGTAACAGCAAGCTCATGGGTAAAAGGGACAAGATCTTCGACTATACATTCTTGATCCGTCAAATAGTCTAGGTCTTCGATTTTACGTATAATCTTGACGCCATTGCCATCATAGCCCATTTTAGCGGCTTTCCAAACAAAAGGGAAATCCAACTTTTCTGAATCAAATGCCTGCTGTAAAAGGGACAAGTTTTCGAAGCGCATATGGGCTGATGTAGGGATATTATGCTGTGCATAAAAGTCTTTTTGCACCCCTTTATTTTGAATTAATTCTAAGGTGGCAGCGTTAGGGTAGGTCTGTACCCCTTCTTTTTCTAATTGTCTTAAAGCATCTGTATTGACATGTTCAATTTCAATGGTTAAAACATCAAGGTCCTTCCCAAAATCATAAACAGTTTGATAATCTTTAAAATCTCCTCGTACAAAGTGATCACAAGCAATGCGCGAAGGTGCATCTGCATTGGGGTCGAGCACATGTGTACTAATGTCCCATTTGCGGGTAGTGTAGAGCAACATCTTTCCTAATTGACCTCCTCCTAGAATACCTAATTTAGCTTGTGAAGAAAAAAACTGCATAAATCTTTTTGGCAAAAATACGGATATATCTTTGATTGGTAAACGCGAATACAGAAAAGGCTTATTTTAGGTATCTTTGCCAGCATAAATATTAAACTATGATCAATTTAGTCCTCTTTGGTAAACCTGGGGCGGGTAAAGGGACCCAAGCAGAATTTTTAAAATCACATTACCAATTGGCACATATTTCTACAGGAGATGTTTTTCGATACAATATTAAAAATGCAACTGATTTAGGCAAATTAGCCCAGTCTTACATGGATAAGGGAGATTTAGTACCAGACCAGGTAACCATTAATATGCTCGAGGCCGAAGTAGAAAAAAATCCTCAGGCTAAAGGCTTTATTTTTGACGGTTTTCCGAGAACCCAAGCACAAGCTCAAAGTTTAGACGACTTTTTAAGCCGAAAAGGAATGAGTATTTCTGCAACCATAGCCTTAGAAGCAGATGATGACGAATTAGTTGCTCGCTTACTAAAACGAGGAGAAACTAGCGGTCGACCAGATGATCAAGACGAAGAAAAGATTCGCAATCGTTTCCAAGAGTACAATCAAAAAACAGCTCCTTTAAGGACCTTTTATACCGAGCAGAATAAATTTCTCAGTATCAATGGAATTGGGTCAATTGAAGAAATCACCCAGCGATTAATGGCTGCCATTGATTCATTATAAGATTAAACCATGACCGAAGGGAATTTTGTTGATTATGTAAAATTATTTATTTCTTCGGGAAACGGGGGGAAAGGATCCATCCATCTACATCGTGAAAAATATATTACAAAGGGGGGACCCGATGGTGGAGATGGAGGCCGTGGAGGGCACGTGATTGCAAGAGCTAACCCTAATTTATGGACCCTCTATACCTTTAAATTTAAAAAGCACTTCTCTGCAGGCCATGGGGAACACGGAAGTAAAAACCGTAGTTCTGGCGCTCAGGGAGAAGATATCTATATCGATGTCCCACTGGGTACTTTAATAAAGAATACCGAAACCAACGAGGTCATCACCGAAATCACAGAGAAAGGGCAAGAGGTCATTCTCTTAGAAGGTGGTTTAGGAGGCCGTGGGAACTGGCACTTTAAGTCCTCAACCCGGCAAACCCCACGCTATGCACAACCCGGAATTAAAGGACAAGAATTACAACTTACATTAGAATTAAAAGTTTTAGCAGATGTTGGACTCGTGGGCTTTCCTAATGCTGGAAAATCCACTTTGTTAGCTGCTCTAACTTCGGCGAAGCCAAAAATTGCCAACTATGAATTCACTACCCTTAAGCCTAATTTAGGAATTGTTGAATATAGAGACTATCGCTCTTTTGTCATGGCAGATATTCCTGGAATTATTGAGGGAGCAGCTCAAGGAAAAGGTTTGGGGCATTATTTTCTACGCCATATTGAACGCAACGCCGTGTTGCTCTATTTGATCCCAGCAGATGCAAATGATATTAAAAAAGAGTTCGATATTTTACGCAATGAATTGATTGCCTTTAATCCAGAATTAATTGATAAGAATTTTATGATTGCATTGTCTAAATGTGATCTTCTTGATGAAGAATTAAAAGCAGAATACGCCTCTGAGATGAAAGAAGCTTTTGGAGATATTTCTCACTTAATGATTTCTTCTGTAAGTCAAATGGGAATGATGGAATTAAAAGATGAACTCTGGCAATTAATCAACGAAGAATAAATGAGGCTCGTCTTTTTTTTGATGTTTATTTCTGGACTTGTATTACCGCAGGATAAAGCCCCTTTTAAGCAGTTTGACCAAGTAAATAAAAATGAATATACGCTTCAGAAAAAAGCGATCGTACAATCAAAAAGTGCAGTGCTAGAAAAAATCAACTTGCGTCTTCGGCTCGCTTCAAAATATAAAGCACAAGACGATTTAATTGCAGCGCTAAAAGATAAAATCGAGCTACAAGGCGAAAGTGCCCAGCTGCGTTATCTTTTAGGAGGAGCAAATGGAATCAAAGCCCTTCAGGTGAATAAGATGTTTTCAATACCCTATGTAAAAGCGATGCTCTATAATTTTGAGCGTTCGTTAGCATTAGACTCCACTTATATTCCTGCGCTTGAAGCTTATATTGAGTCCCTCTGTATGGTTCCTAGTCTGTTGGGGGGAGATATAGAAAAGGCAAAACGATTAGCAAAAGACTTATTGGCCTTAGATGAGGTGCAGGGTCATTTTGCCTTTGGATTTATCGCTAAAGCAGAAGAAGAAGAGGAACGCGCAAAAGCCCATTATTCAAAAGCACTAAAACAATTAGAGAAAAATCTATTTTGCAGCCAGGAGCTTAAAAAATATTTTGCTCCTTTTTCAATGAATTACCCTTACAAAATAGCCGAAAAGAGTCTTGAATATCAACAGGCTTTTGAAGTAGGACAATGTTCCATAGAATATTTTATTGCACAACACACCCCATTTTACAACCTCCCGCTAGAATGGGCTCATTATCAAAATGCGCAACTTTTATATGCTTTAGGGAAAATTAAAGCTGCCACGTTTGCCATTAAAGAGTCACTTGAGATTAATCCAGCTTTTGAACTAGCTAAAAAGTGGCAAAGAAACCTTTAAGAATAATATGAGAAAGATACACTTTATTGCCATTGGAGGAAGCGCAATGCACAATTTAGCCTTAGCCTTAAAAGAAAAAGGATACCACATTAGCGGGAGTGATGACACCATCTTTGAACCCTCAAAATCCCGACTAGAAAATGCAGGTTTACTACCCAATATTTTGGGATGGTTTCCAGAGAAAATCACTTCAGATTTAGCGGGTGTGATTTTAGGGATGCATGCAAAAAAGGACAATCCAGAACTGCTGGCCGCACAAAAAAAAGGGGTGCCTATTTTTTCCTATCCAGAATTCTTATACGAACAGGGGAAAGATAAAACACGCGTTGTAATTGCAGGGAGTCATGGAAAAACTTCTATTACAGCCATGGTGCTTCATGTGTTAAATTATCACGATCAAGAAGTAGATTTTATGGTGGGAGCACAACTCGAGGGTTTTTATACTATGGTGCACTTGACAGATCATAATGATTTTATGTTGATTGAAGGGGACGAATATCTCTCGTCGCCCATTGACTTAAGACCAAAATTTTTGTGGTATCAACCACATGTTACATTGATTTCTGGAATCGCATGGGATCATATTAATGTGTTTCCAACTCAAGAAATTTATGAAGACCAGTTTAGGCAATACATCGAGACCATTGTTCCAGGTGGGGCAGTTGTTTACAATCAAGAAGATGCAGTGCTAACTCGTCTGGTTGCCACTACACAAAATACCATTAGAAAACAAAGCTATCAAAAACCCAAGGCGATTATTCAAGAAGGAGTAACTTACCTAAAAACAGAAGAGGGAGATTTACCACTTTCTGTTTTTGGGGAGCACAATCTTGCCAATTTGGCTGGAGCAAAATGGATATGCCAATTGATGGGAGTAGATGAAATGGACTTCTTTGAAGCTATCGAAAGTTTTAAAGGAGCGTCAAAACGATTAGAAAAAATGGCCACTGGAAAAACAGCTCACCTCTTTAAGGATTTTGCCCATGCCCCTAGTAAGGTGTTAGCCACAGCGCAAGCAGTGGGAAATCAATTTGAAGGTTTTCATTCTGCTGGTTGTTTAGAGCTGCATACCTATAGTAGCCTTGATCCTGATTTTTTACCTAATTATAAGCACAGTCTAAATAGTCTTGATGAAGCCATCGTTTTCTATGATCCAGAAGCTTTGAAAATTAAAGGAAGAGCTCCTATCGCAGTTGAAGATATCAGCACAGCTTTTGATCATCCCAATTTGAAGGTGTTTTCAACGCCAGAAGAGCTGCATCAATATTTATTACAAAAGGATTATGCGCGAACAGTACTCTTGATGATGAGTTCTGGGAATTATGGAAACTTAGACTGGGATAGACTTTCTGAGCTTATCGCTTCTTTTTAGTTTCGTGTGCAGAATAAAGTAAAGCAACTTCTTTTTTGGTGTTTTCTCGTGCAGCTTGCATAGCGACCATTGCTCTTTTTTGATCCTCTTTTTTCTTGTCCTGGGATATTTTATACTTGCCTTCCCAGGAAGTAATTTCAATGCGAAATCCTACAATATAATCTAGCGCAGCCTCCATTCTGGGGTTATCTGGCTCCAGGGTGTAATTGGGTTGATCCCCTTCTAAAAAAGCCGTCATATTGATCAAGCTTTGTTTTACTTTTTCACGGTCATTTTCTATGGTGAGTTTTCCTTTTAAATGTGCTTTAAAATAATTCCAAGTGGGCAATTGGGTTGTGCTGTAAATTGCGGGTGAAATGTACACTTGAGGTCCGTTAAAAATAATTTGCACATCGATATTTTCTTTAAAATGATCTACTTGAGGATTGTATTTATCAATATGACCAATTAATACCCCCAGTTGGTTATTAGGTTGATAGACCAGTGGAGTATGGGTGCTTTCCATCTCATTATTCATGCAGCTATTAATAGTAGCTAAGGGGTACATTTCCATTAATTGAACAATGTTTTTATAATTCCCCTCTTGATGATGAACTGGCGGATATTGCATAAATATGTATTTTTAACTTGCCTAACGAATGTATTCAAAATAACCCAAATCATGACAGAAAAGTCCTCTCATTTTACAATTAGACAATGGTCGATAGACGATCGACCTAGAGAAAAAATGCAGCAAAAAGGTGCGCAACAATTGAGTAATGCAGAACTGCTAGCCTTGCTCATTGGAAGTGGAAATCGCGGAGAGTCTGCTGTGCATTTAATGCAGCGTTTGCTCTCCTCTGTAGATAATAATATCCTTGAATTGCACACAATGGCTTTGGAAAAAATGATGGAATGGAAAGGAATCGGTCTAGCTAAGGCGGTAAAGATTAAAGCGGCCTTAGAACTAGGTAAGCGTATCCATTTAGCAGAGCCAATAAAACAGTTGCAATGTAATAGCAGTGCAAAAGCCTATCAACTATTTCAACCTGTTTTAAGCTTTTTATCTCATGAGGAATTTTGGGTCGCTTATTTAAACCATCAAAATAAAGTAATCACGCGTCATTGCTTGAGTAAAGGAGGGATTGCTTCTACGACAGTTGATTTGCGTTTATTGCTAAAAAAAGCCTTAGAAGTGGGTGCAACGGGTTTTTTACTAGCTCATAATCATCCCACGGGGAATTTTCAACCCAGCAAGGCGGATATATCCTTGACAAAGAAAATTAAAGTTGCAACACAAGCTGTCGATATTCAATTACTCGATCATCTAATTGTTTCTGAAAATGGCTACTTTAGCTTTGTAGACGAAAATATCTTATAAATGCTATTGGTTTTTTGCCAGAAAATCACACCTAGAGTTCAATATACTTTTAAGTATGTGTTTACCACAGCTTTAGGGATAGAGATAGATTTTACGTCAAAACTGGAAACTTTTATCGCTTATACAGGGCCTAAAATGAGCTATGGCAAAGGCCCTTTAGGGAATGAATTTTTTATCGAAGCAGCTCCTTTGCTTTTTGAATTAGGAGTGCAAAATGTTAACATCAATATAAAATCATGGCAGTCCAATATTTGTTTTTTTGAAATGGGAAAAGTCTCTATGTTTCCCTTTGATGTTTTTGCGGCGACCTTTTATCTGATTTCTCGTTATGAAGAATACTTACCCCATGTAAAGGACGGTCTGAATCGTTTTGACGAGAAGAAAAGTCTATGTGTGCAAAATGGCTTTGCTGAAATCCCATTAGTAGATCTGTGGTTAAAAGAATTGTTTAATCAAATCAAAGAAGTCTTTCCAGAATTATCCATAGCTAAATCTTCTAAAGAGTCTTTTATTCCTTTAGTTGAGGTAGTATCCCCTTATAAATACCTCAATTTATCTATTTTAAATAATCTGGCCACTTTTGGAAAAGCATTCTATAGTCTAAATTTCTGGGAACTTTTTGAGCAACCCATGGTTTTATTAGGATTTAAAAAAGATCCCTGGGATACTTTTCAAGAATTTAAGACCCTTTTTTTTAAATCAAAATTCAAGACTCGTTTTTTCTTTTTGTTCTCAAAAGGATCAGATATGGATCGTGGAATCTCTGTTAGAAATGCCACTTTCCAAAGTTTGATTAAAGAGGTGGCAGATTATTTTGAAGTTGGCCTATTGGCCTCTTTCCCTGCGAATAAAAGAGTAAAGCAATTTGAAACAGAACGCAAAGGATTAAATTTATTGATTCACCGCAGAATTGAAAAAATTAGATATGCTTGGGGAATTAGCACGGTCAATGAAAGTTATCGCAATTTACTCATGCAAGAAGTCGAGGCAGATTACAGTTTAGGTTTTCCTTCAATAATGGGGTACCGTGCTAGCACTGCGATCCCTTTTTTCTATTATGATTTAGCGAATGAAATGACAACTTCTCTTAAGATTTTTCCTGTAGTAGCTAATGAAAATAGTTTAAGGCAATACAGCCCAGTAGAAGGGATTAAAAAATTGAATGCAATGGGTAAAAATCTCCCACTTTCTTCAGGAGTGCATTGTTTTGCGATAAGTAATCGAATCTTAGAAAATTCTGAAGCCAATAAAGGATATCGATCAGTCATTATTGATTATCTTAAAGCACATGATAAATAAGACCCAACTCACAGACATTTTTTTTGATTTGGACCATACTTTGTGGGATTTTGAAGCCAATTCTTTCGCAACTTTTAGCCAAATATTAGCAGACCACAATTTCTCTTTTGAAACAGCTACATTTATGAAAGCTTATTCCCCTATAAATCATGCTTTTTGGAAATTATACCGCGAAAATAAAATCACCACAGAAGAATTGCGTTTTGTTCGTTTACAGAAAACTTTTGAAGCCATTATGCAACCGCAAAAAGCAGAGACGATTCATGCAGTATCAAATGCTTATATCAATCAACTTTCCACTCATACTCATATTTTTGAGGGAACGATTGAATTATTAGAATATTTAAAGCCAAACTATCGCTTGCATATTATCACCAATGGTTTTGAAAACGTGCAGCAAAAAAAATTGTCCAATGCTGGTTTAGCACCTTATTTTGATATTGTCTTAACAGCAGAAAAGGCCGGGATTAAAAAACCACATCCAGCAATTTTTGAGCAAGCGCTTTCTATGGCTCAAACTACCCCTAGCAAGTCTTTGATGATAGGCGATAGCTATGAGGCAGATATAGTTGGCGCCATTGGCCTAGGAATGCAAGCCATTCAATTCAATAGTCATAACGAACCATGGCATGAACATTCTCTTGTGGTAGATAATTTAGTAGAGATACAGCAATACCTATAGGCAATTCTTGTAGTTACAAAAACTTCCTTTAGCTTTGTAAAAAATTTTCTAATGGACATTCAGAATGCACAAAAAGTTGTCGATGACTGGATCAAAACCCATGGAGTTCGTTATTTTAACGAATTGACCAATATGGCACAGTTGACCGAAGAAGTAGGAGAAGTCGCCCGCATTATTGCGCGACGTTATGGTGAACAAAGTGAAAAAGACAGTGACAAAAATAAAGATCTTGGAGAAGAACTCGCAGATGTGCTCTTTGTGCTACTTTGCTTAGCCAATCAAACGGGAACAGATTTGCAAGCCGCTTTTAATCAAAAACTCGACTTGAAAACAAAGCGAGATCACGATCGCCATCATAAAAATAAAAAATTAAAATAGCCCCTAGTTTATGCGATTAGAGCTACAACATGTGACTAAAAAAGTTAGTGCACAATTAACCATTACTGGATCAAAAAGCGAGACCAATCGACTGTTACTCTTGCAGGCTTTATATCCCCAATTAACCATCGAAAATCAATCAAATTCAGATGATTCTGTCGCCATGCATAAAGCCTTGCATTCTCAAGAAAAGACTAGGGATATTCATCATGCGGGAACTGCAATGCGATTTCTTACAGCTTTTTTTGCAACCCAAAAAAACAGTGATATTATTCTTACTGGTTCACAACGTATGCAAGAGCGCCCAATTGCGCTTTTAGTGGATGCCCTTAATGCCTTGGGAGGAGATATTTCTTATGCTAAAGAAAAGGGCTTTCCGCCTTTATCTATTGTAGGGAAACAATTAGAAGGAGGAGAAGTAACACTTCCGTCTAATATTAGTAGCCAATATATTTCAGCATTATTGCTTGTTGCACCAAAATTATCTATGGGATTAAGACTTCATCTAGAAGGAGAAATTACTTCTTTACCCTATATCAAGATGACTTTAGCCTTGTTGGAACGTTTAGGGATTAATACTTCTTTTAATGGAAAAACAATTGAGATTCCATTTCAAGCAACAATAAAAAAACAAATTCAAGTGGTCGAGTCAGACTGGAGTTCAGCTTCTTATTGGTTTAGTACACTTTCTTTAGCAGAAGAAGGAGAGATTCATTTATCTAATTACCGCGAAGATAGTTTGCAAGGAGATGCTGTTTTAAGAAAGATTTATCGACAATTAGGCGTAAAAAGTCGCTTTGAAGGAAATACTTTGATCCTCAAAAAGGAGACTAGTTTAATTCTTCCAGAGAAAATAGAACTTGATTTAGTCGAGGCGCCAGATATTGCGCAAACCATTGCGGTAAGCTGTTATGGTCTAGGGCTAGCGTGTAATCTAACAGGCTTGCACACCCTGAAAATAAAAGAAACAGACCGCCTTTTAGCCTTAGAAAAAGAATTAAGCAAGTTAGGTGCAATCATTACAGTAGATGATAAAAGCCTCCAATTAGCAGCAACCCAAAATTTTCAAAGCAATCAATCTATCGATACTTACCACGATCATAGAATGGCAATGGCCTTTTCACCTTTGGGATTGAAAATCCCTTTGTGTATTAATGATGCAGGTGTGGTGAGCAAGTCTTATCCAAGCTTTTGGGATGACATGAAAAGCGCTGGTTTTCAAGTGATTGAAAAATAGTCTTTCGAAAATAGGTCATTTACTTGACAACCCCTATGCCCAGAACGTATATTTGCCCCTTATTAAGCGAAAAATTTTATCACCCACACTAATATATGAAACTATCTGATTTTAATTTCGAACTTCCAGAAGATCGACTTGCAGAATTCCCTGCAGAGAATAGAGATGAATCTCGATTAATGGTTTTAAACCGTGAAAATCGCACTATTGAGCACCACCAATTTAAAGATGTAATTAATTTCTTTGAGGAGGGGGATGTGATGGTTTTAAACAATACCAAAGTTTTTCCCGCTCGTCTTTTTGGAAACAAAGAGAAAACAGGCGCTCGTATAGAGGTATTTTTATTACGTGAATTAAACGAGGAACAACGTTTATGGGATGTGCTAGTTGATCCTGCTAGAAAAATTAGAATTGGAAATAAATTATACTTTGGAAACGATGATAGTTTAGTGGCAGAGGTGATCGATAACACCACTTCTCGAGGAAGAACTTTGCGTTTCCTTTTTGACGGTTCTTATGAGGAGTTTAGAAAGAAGTTAAAAGAACTAGGAGAAACTCCTCTTCCAAAATATATCAAGCGTGAACCAACGGCTGATGACAAAACCCGTTATCAAACCATTTATGCTAAAAATGAAGGTGCCGTGGCTGCTCCAACTGCAGGGCTTCATTTCTCAAGACATTTATTAAAGCGTTTAGAGATTAAAGGAATAGATCTAGCAGAACTCACTTTACATGTTGGTTTAGGGACATTCAATCCAGTTGAGGTAGAAGACTTGTCTAAACATAAAATGGATTCAGAAGAATTGATAATTGAGCAAAATGCTGTTGATATTGTCAATGCAGCAAAAGCTAATAAAAGAAGAATTTGTGCCGTGGGAACTACTGTAATGCGTGGTTTAGAAAGTTCGGTTTCTTCTGTCAATACTTTAAATACTTACAGGGGGTGGACGCATAAGTTTATTTTTCCACCACACGAATTTGCCATTGCGAACTCTATGATTACGAACTTCCATACCCCTAAGTCAACGCTATTGATGATGGTCTCTGCTTTTGCTGATCCAGATTTTATCAAAGAAGCTTATAATGTTGCGGTGAAAGAAAAGTATAATTTCTATTCTTATGGAGACGCAATGTTGATTCTTTAAATTGTTTTATGGCTACTGAAAAAAAAGATATTCGCGCATACTCTTTGACAGAGTTGCAAGATTTTTTTGTAGCCAAAGGAGATAAAGCATTTAGGGGGAAACAAGTCTATCAATGGCTGTGGAATAAAGGGATCCATCAATTTGATAAGATGACTAATTTGTCTAAAGATACTCGGGCTTTTTTAGAAGAACATTTTACCATTAATCATATTGCGGTTGATTATCAACAGCGCAGTTCAGACGGGACGATTAAAAACGCCGTCAAACTATTTGATGGACGTGTGGTCGAATCGGTTTTAATACCCGTAAAAGATCGAACAACGGCCTGTGTTTCTTCTCAAGTGGGTTGTAGCTTGGATTGTAAATTTTGTGCGACAGCAAAACTTGCCCGAATGCGCAACTTAAATCCAGACGAAATCTTTGATCAAGTCGTCGCCATCGATCAACAAAGCAAGGCTTATTTTAATCGCCCTTTATCAAACATCGTTTTTATGGGGATGGGCGAACCCCTAATGAATTATAAAAATGTGCTTTCGGCCATAGATAAAATCACAGCTCCTTCTGGACTGGGAATGTCACCCAAGCGCATTACCCTTTCCACCTCTGGATTACCAAAGTTGATCAAAAAAATGGCAGACGATGAGGTGCAATTTAATCTCGCCGTTTCTTTACATACAGCTGATCAAGCAACACGCGAACAAATTATGCCTTTTGCAGAAAAGTTTCCTCTAGAAGACCTTTTAGCATCTTTAAAATACTGGTTTGAAAAAACCAGGAAAAGGGTTACCTATGAGTATGTGGTTTGGAAAGGAATTAATGACAATATAGAGCACATTCGCGCATTGGTCAATTTTTGCCGACAAGTTCCCTCAAAAGTAAACTTGATTGAATACAATGCGATAGGAGACGATAACTTTAAACAAGCAGACCCTGCTATAATTGATCAATATATAGCATACCTCACTGCGGCACATATCACCGCTACTATTCGCCGCTCTCGCGGAAAAGACATTGACGCCGCTTGCGGGCAATTAGCGAATAAAAATCAAGAAAACACTTGACGAAAGTGTATCTTTGAACAATGAAAGTCGTTGAGCAGATAAAGGAGCCGATATATGAAGAGATGGAGCTGTTTGAAGAAAAGTTCACCGCTTCCATGTCCTCTAAAGTTGCCCTTTTAAATCGTATTACCCATTTTATCGTTAACCGGAAAGGGAAGCAAATGCGACCCATGTTTGTCTTTTTGACAGCTAAAATGCTCAATCAAGGCAAGGTCAACGAACGTACTTATCGCGGTGCAGCAGTAATTGAATTGATTCACACCGCCTCTCTTGTTCACGACGATGTAGTGGATGATTCTAACCTTAGAAGGGGGTTTTTCTCGGTCAACGCTTTATGGAAGAATAAAATTGCCGTTTTAGTGGGAGATTTTATGCTTTCAAAAGGAATGTTACTTTGCATTGAAAATGAAGATTTTGATTTGCTTAAGATCATCTCTGTCGCAGTAAGAGAAATTAGCGAGGGGGAATTATTGCAAATCGAAAAAGCCCGTAAACTTGATATTACAGAAGAGGTTTACTATAACATCATTCGTCAAAAAACAGCAACTTTATTAGCCGCCTGTTGCGCAATGGGTGCTAGAACTGTGCAAGATGACGATCAAGTGGTAGAGAAGATGCGCCTTTTTGGTGAATACATAGGGATGGCCTTTCAGATTAAAGATGATCTCTTTGATTATGGAGAAACGGCCATAGGTAAGCCAACAGGGATAGATATCAAAGAGCAAAAAATGACCCTGCCCTTAATTTATACCCTGAATAATGTTTCGACTGCAGAGAAAAACTGGTTAATTCAATCCGTCAAAAGATATAATCGAGATAAAAAGCGGGTGAGACAGGTAATCGAAAAGGTCAAAGCAACGGGAGGTTTATCCTATGCCGAAGAAAAGATGGAAGAATTTAGACAAAAGGCATTGGTGCTCTTATTAGAGTTTCCGCAAGATCCTTATAGAGATGCGCTTGAGCAAATGGTGAATTACGTCATTTCTCGTAAGCAATAAGTTCTTTTTTCTTAAGTTTATAAGACCATTAATTATTTCCATTGATTACAAAAACAACCATCGATCAAGTCTATGATACCGCTCGGGTAGAGGAGGTGATCGGGGATTTTGTATCCCTTAAAAAGGCAGGAAGTAATTTTAAAGGACTTAGTCCTTTTTCACAGGAACGCACCCCCAGTTTTATGGTTTCTCCAGTAAAACAAATCTGGAAAGATTTTAGCACAGGAAAAGGAGGCAACGTAGTGGCCTTTTTAATGGAACACGAACGTTTTTCTTATCCAGAAGCCATTCGGTATTTAGCGAAAAAGTATAATATCGAAATCGAAGAAACCCAGCAAACCGATGAAGAAAAAGCCAAAAGAGATGCACGAGAAAGTATGCTATTGGTGTCAGAGTTTGCCTTAGGTTATTTTAAGGATAACCTTTGGGAGAGCAGTGCTGGAAAAGCGATTGGAAAAACCTATTTTCAAGAGCGGGGTTTTACAGACCAAACCATTAAAGATTTTGACCTGGGCTATGCTTTAGAGACAAAAGATGCATTTACAACTGCTGCCATAGAAAAAGGATATAAGCTAGAATTTCTTGAAAAAACAGGCTTAACCATTGTTAATGAAGAGCGAAAGATTGATCGTTTCCGTGGGCGCGTGCTTTTTCCTATCAAGAGTATGGCGGGCCGTACTGTGGGATTTGGAGGTCGAATTTTAGGAGAAAACAAGAAAACAGCAAAATACCTCAATTCTCCAGAAAGTGAAATCTATCATAAGAGTAAAGTACTTTATGGTTTATATGAATCAAAACAAGCCATAGCGAGAGAGGATTGCTGTTATTTGGTCGAGGGATATACCGATGTGATTCAAATGCACCAACGCGGGATTAAAAATGTGGTATCTTCTTCTGGTACTGCATTGACCCAAGAGCAAATACGTTTGATACAGCGTCTCACACAAAATATTATCGTCTTATTTGATGGAGATGCTGCAGGATTAAGAGCCGCTTTAAGAGGGATAGACATGATCTTATCTCAAGGAATGAATGTTAAGGTGTGTTCTTTTCCTGAAGGAGAAGACCCAGATAGCTTTGCAAAGTCCCATAGCCTAGAAGAAATCCAAGCTTTTTTTACCGATAATGCCAAAGATTTTATTCAGTTTAAAGCTTCTCTCTTAATGAAAGAGGCCCAGGATGACCCTGTAAAAAAAGCAACTACCATTAAAGATATGGTAGAAAGTATCGCAAAAATACCCGATGCCATCCAACGGGAGGTGTATGTGCAAAGCTGTGCTGCAATAATGGAAATTTCTGAGGAAGTCCTCTTCAGCGCTTTAGCGCAAAAAAGAGCTAATGAAGTCAACACTCAAAATAAACGAAAGCCCAATGCGCCACAAATGCAAGTTGTGCAACCGCTTACACCTGCAGCAAATGTGGATGAATTATACGAGCTAGAGAGACAAATCATTACTCTTTTGATGCTCTATGGCGATAGAGAAGAAACCTTTCAAGAGTCTGTTTTGCAATTTTCTGAAGAAAATAATGAAATAGAAGAAGAAATTACCCAAGTCAAAGCCAAGGTCTATGAAAAAATATTTTTAGACCTACAGCAAGACGAGGTGGAATTAGCGAACAAGGACTTTAGGGCTTTGTTTTCTGTACTTTTAGAACAATTTCAAACACAAGGTTTATTGTCTATTGATAAACTAATGCCCACTTTAACACCAGAGTTAAGTGGATTAGTAAGTACTATTTTGATGAATGAAGAAAAGTATCGTCTTCATCAATGGGAAAAGAAAAATATTTTTGTCAAAACCAGAGATCAGCAAATTGGTTTGATGGTGACAGAAACTATCTTAAGTTTAAGGAAGCATTTAGTAAACCGTAAAATTGAATCCCTGCAAGCAGAGATGGAGAATCCTCAAGAAGAACATAAAGCTTTGCTAGAAGATGTAATGAGTTATTACCAGCTAAGACGTTTAGTGTCGAATAAATTAAATCGCGTTTTATAACCACTCTTGTGGAATTGAACAAACAGGGATGGGATCCATCTTATGTTTGTTTTGTCGATTAAAAGCTAAATAGATTTCCATTACCTCTTTTTCTCGCTCTGAAAAGCTTTCACTCTTAGTATCGACATTTCGCATGGCCCATTCTAATTCATTGTAAGTTGCCCCCAGTTGATCTTCGTCGGTGCGATCATCTCCCCAAAGTCCATCTGTGGGAGCCGCTGTTTGAATTTCTTCATTGACGTTTAAAGCTTTGGCTAACGTAAAAACTTCAGACTTCATCAAGTCGGCGATGGGGCTTAGATCAACCCCGCCATCACCATATTTAGTGTAAAAACCTACCCCAAAATCTTCTACTTTATTACCTGTTCCAGCCACGAGATAACGGTGAAGAGCAGCGAAATAATAAAGGGTTGACATGCGCAGTCGTGCTCTTGTATTCGCAAGACTTAAAAAGGCTTGTTCTGTTTGATCTGTGGGGGGAAGAATTGCTTTAAATGAATCGAAAACTCCAGAGAGTGATAAAGAATGATGGCTAACGTTAGGGAAGTTTTTCTCTAACCAGGCAATGTGGTTTTTAGCTCTTGAAACTTGATTTTCTTCCTGATGAATTTCCATTTCAAGACAAATCACAGGGCGACCTGTTTTTGCACATAGTGTTGAGGTTAAGGCAGAGTCAATTCCACCCGATACTCCTACAACAAAGCCATTCATTTTTGCATTATCGGCATAATTATTCAACCATTGAACAATATGGTCAATTACTTTTTCTGGACTTTTCATCGCTACTCTATTTTTTGCATGTAACTTTGTATAAAAATAGCAAACTTCTTGATGGGGGTGAAAAAATAGCCATAATGAAACAACAATTTTCTTCATTTTTATCATTTCTTTTTTTTGGGACGCTTTTTTTTGCCATTTCAGCATGTTCTTCCTCTAATGCAGTGGAAGAGGAAATTGCAAAAATCCCGGTCAATGTTGAATTAGATCGTTTTGATAAGAAATTTTTTAATGCTTCGAAAGAAGATTTTTTTCAGCTTAAGCAAGCATACCCCTACCTGTTTCCTAAGCAATATCCCGATAGTATTTGGTTAAAACGTCAACGCGATAGTTTGCAGGTTATTCTTCAAGACGAGATTAGTACAGTGTTTCCTACCCTCGATCCTTTTGAAGAAGAATTAAAGTCGCTTTTTCAGCATATCAAATATTATTTTCCGCGGGAAAAAGACCCCAGAGTAGTGCTATTGACTAATAATGTAGATTATCAAAATAAGACGGTTTATACAGATTCTTTGGTCTTAATCTCACTAGATACTTTTTTAGGGGCTAAAAATCCTTTGTATGAAGGTATTCCGCAATACATCGTTCGCGATATGGATATTGATTATTTAGGCGCGCACCTAGCCGATGAGTTTGCGCTTACTGTAGTTCCCGCCCCAGCAGACAGAACTTTGCTTGCCCAGATGGTATTCTATGGTAAACGATACTATATCAAAGATTTATTATTGCCTAATACCCCTGACGGAATAAAAATAAGCTATACCGAAGAGGAGATGATTTGGGTCAAAGAAAATGAACGCTTTATATGGCAGTACTTTATTGAACACGAACTATTCTATAAGACCCAGCCAAGCTATTTATTGCGCTTTATTGAGCCGGCCCCTTTTTCTAAGTTTTACCTTGAAATTGACAATGAAAGTCCTGGAAAAATAGGGCAATGGTTAGGCTGGCAAATTGTTAGGGCCTATGCCGAGAAACATTCAGATAAAACTCCTCAAGAAATATTAGCCACTCCGGCACAAGAACTATTTATTAAGGCAAATTACAAACCCGCAAAATAATGAGTAAAGGCAAAGACACCCATATCAAAATTGATGTACAACTAGACGAAAATAAAATTCCAGAAAAGATTGTTTGGTCTGCTCCAGATGGAGGGGTGAATGAAGAAGAGGCTCAAGCTCTTTTAATGTCTTTGTGGGATGGTAAAAATCAAGAGACCTTGCGCATGAATATATGGGTAAAAGAAATGCCCGTAGATCAAATGAATGTCTTTTTTCATCAATCCTTAGTGACCATGGCGCAGACTTTTTATCGCGCTACCCAAAATGAAAAGATGACCGCTACCATGAATGATTTTTGTGAGTATTTTGCCACTAATTTAAAGATTGACCGACAAGGAAAGGCTTAACGTGCATTTTTAAATTCTGTATTGAGTTGATTAATATAAGTCAACACCTCTTCTATGCCAGTTTTATGGAGAGAAGAAGTAGTGAAATATGGAGGTGTTTCTTCCCAGGTTTCTTCTTTCATCTTTTCCAGATAATGCTTGATATTACGTTCTCTTGCGTGAGCCTTGAGTTTATCTGCTTTTGTAAATATAATGGCAAAAGGGATATAATTTGTTCCTAGCCATTCCATAAAATCAAGATCAATCCGTTGAGGCTCGTGTCTTATGTCAATCAGGACAAAGGCAGAAAATAACTGTTGGCGCTTTTCAAAATAACGTGTAATGAGCTGTTGAAAGACTTTTTTGTTGGTTTTAGAAGTTTTAGCATAGCCATAGCCGGGTAAATCAACTAAGAACCAATTCTTGTTGATTTTAAAGTGATTAATTAACTGGGTTTTCCCTGGACGTCCAGAGGTTTTGGCTAAGTTTTTTTTCCCACAAAGGGTGTTGATTAAAGTAGACTTTCCCACATTTGAGCGACCAATAAAGGCATATTCAGCTAAGAGATCTTTTGGACATTTTGCTACATCAGTATTACTGATAACAAATTCAGAGTGAGTGACACGCATGTCGATATTTTAATATTCTTTCTCTTTAAGCCACTTGTGAAGTATTTCATTAAATAATGCAGGATGTTCCATCATAGGAGCATGTCCGCATTGATCTATCCAATATAAATGAGCATTGGGTAATAGTGCATTGAATTCTGTAGCGACATCTGGTGGTGTTACACTATCATTTCTTCCCCAAATAAGACATGTTGGTGTTAGCATATCGGGTAGGTCTTTTGCCATATTGTGTCGAATAGCACTCTTTGCAATTGCAAGTGTTTTGATTAATTTATTACGGTCATTGACGGTTTCGAATACTTCGTCTACAATCTCTTTTGTAGCAACAGCTGGATCATAAAAAACTTCTTCACTTTTTGCCTTGATATAGTCATAGTTACCCCTTTTTGGATAAGTCTCTCCCATGCTGTTTTCATACAAACCAGAGCTTCCAGTTAAAACAAGTCCTTTAACTAGTTCTGGATAGATATTTGAAAAGACTAAACTGATATGGCCCCCAAGGGAATTACCTAACAGAATCACCTCTTTTAAGTTTTTAAATGATAAAAAGCCGTATAAATATTCGGCAAAAGCCTTGACGTTGGTTGACTTTAGTGGGAGATCATAGATGGGTAATTGTGGAATAATGACTTTGTAGCCATTTTCAGGAAAGTAGTCTAATACACCAGAAAAATTGCTAAGACCCCCCATCAAACCATGTAAAATTACAATTGGTTGGCCTTCCCCTTTTTCTAAATAAGTGTAGTCTGCTTCTTGGGTTAATGTTTTTTCCATGCCTTTAGGCTCATTCGCATTAGCGGTCAAATATAGGGATTAAAACCGACTCCCACCATTTAATTTTTCGCCTTTTGATATGCAAGCTTTTAACTTTTTAAAGTAGAAAAGTTATTAACAAAGTGGTATTAAGTGGAAAAAAGTGGTATTTATAATTTATATTTGAACTAATCAATTGCTAAATAGACTAATGCAGCATCTTATAGGAACATACGAGCTAAAAGCAGACACCAAAGGGCGTATCATGCTTCCTGTTGCTTTAAAAAAGCAATTGGCAGAGGTACTTCACGATGGATTTGTATTGAAAAGAGCTGTATTTAATACCTGCTTAGAATTATATCCTCTTAAGCAGTGGGAAGCCCTAATGGAAAAAGTGAATAAACTCAATCGTTTCAATAAAAAGAACAATGACTTTATACGTCGATTTACTGCTGGAGTACGTTTAGTTGAAATAGATGCTACTGGCCGTTTACTTGTCCCAAAGGATCTAGTGCAACACGCAAGTATAAGTCGTGGAGTGGTGATTTCCTCTGCAGTAAACATACTAGAGATTTGGGATAAAACGCTTTATGAAGAGGCGATTAGTGAGGCAACTGTAGATTTTGGCACACTTGCAGAAGAAGTAATGGGGGATAAAGATGACGAAGATTAGTTACCATGATCCAGTATTATTGCAGCCGTCTGTAACGGCCCTTATCACCGACCCCAAAGGAGTCTATGTAGATGCCACTTTTGGTGGGGGTGGGCATTCCCAAGAAATTTTAAATCAGTTAGCCCCAGAAGGTCGTTTGTTCGCTTTTGATCAAGATCAAGATGCGCAATTTAATGCCTTAAAGGATGAACGATTCACTTTGATAGAGGCGAATTTTAAAGATATTAAGCGTTATCTAAAATTGTATGGTGTAAAACAACTACATGGAGTTTTAGCAGACTTTGGAGTTTCTTCTCATCAGTTTGATGCAGATCAAAGGGGTTTTTCTATTCGTTTTGATGGTCCATTAGATATGCGCATGGATCAAAAAGGCGCTATAGATGCTTCTCTAGTCGTTAATCAATACTCTCTTGAAAAGTTAACGACTCTCTTAAAGAATTATGGAGAAGTTAAAGGGGCATTTAGAATTGCTGAGCAAATCATCACCTCTAGAGAAGAAAAGCCAATTGTGACAACTTATGCATTGATTGAAGTCTTAAAGCCTTTAATCCCTGAGCGTTTTTTAAACAAAACCCTAGCGCAAGTTTTTCAAGCTATTAGGATAGAGGTAAATCAAGAGTTAGAGGTAATCAAAACTTTCCTCGTTCAAAGTACAGAATTACTTGTAAAACAGGGTCGATTAGTCTGTATTGCTTACCATTCCTTAGAAGATCGATTAGTAAAGCGCTATATAAGAGAGGGCCTTTTTGAGGGTCAGGCACAGCAAGATTTTTTTGGTAATAGAAATTATCCGCTAAAAAAACTAGGCAACTTAATCGTTCCCGATCAAAACGAAATAAAGCGCAATAGTAGAGCGCGAAGTGCTAAACTAAGAATTGCCCAAAAACTATGAATCAGTTATTAGCCTTTTTGAATTTAGAATTTTTGATCAAAGACGATGCGTTGAAAAACTGGCGTATGTTGTTGTTCTTGTCTTTTTTGGCCTTAGTAATGATTGCCAGTGGACATAGTGCCGATAAGAAAATATATACCATTGCCAAATTAAATACAGAGATTAAAGAGGAGAAGAGTGAGTTTGTTGAGATACGTTCAAATTTAATGCGTCTTAGGATGGAGTCAAGAGTGGCGAGCCGTTTAGCAGAAAAGGGAGTAGGTCCAGCAACAGCGCCTCCAATAAAATTAAAGCGTAGAGATTAATGGAAGCAAACAAAATTCAAATTATGAATCGTTTCTACTTATTTGTAGTAGGATTGTTTCTTTTTGCGTTTGTTTTAGTAGGAAAATTAGTCTTTATTCAAACTCAAGAAGGGGATCATTATCGCGCTTTAGCGAAACAGAGAACGGTGAAAAATTTTATTTTAGCCCCCAGTCGAGGTAATATATATGCTGATGATCAAAGTCTTTTAGCGACCACAGTTCCTCAATATGAGATAAGATGGGACGCTAAAGTAGTAAGCGATAAAACATTTCAATCCCATAAAAAAGAATTGGCAAAAGGCCTTTCCCCATTGTTGGGTAAAACATTTAATAGCTGTTTAGCTATGCTTGAAAAAGCGAAGCAAACAGGAAATAGATACACGCTTATAGCGAGGAACTTAACCTATTCTGAATATCAACAAATCAAACAACTTCCTCTTTTTTCTTTGCCTTCATTGAGAGGAGGTTTGATTGTTGAATCGAAATTAATAAGAGAGCACCCTATTGGAAAAATTGCTGAGAGAACCATTGGATATGAAAAACCAGACCCTGCAGGAAATTTTTTACGTGTTGGTTTAGAGGGGGCATTTAGTCAGTATCTAAAAGGGGAGAATGGTAGAAGATT
>JBMYNN010000001.1:0-111556 GCA_049598335.1 Flavobacteriaceae bacterium | reverse complement strand
ATTCTAACCAATAAGGGTGGGATTAGTGCAATTAGAATTACTTATTTTACATAATATTAATTATAACTAATTAGTTTCTTTAAAATGAAGCAGTATGAAGGTAATTAACGCTAACAAGAAAGAATCTAAAAAATAGACAGAGGTTAATTGAAAATTGTCTGAAAAATTAGATGACAACTTAAATATTAATCAATGGGTTCAATTCTCAAAGAAAACTCTGTCCGAGTTTAAGAAAATGCTCAAACCAAACGGTGTTGCAGTTTTTGTAATTGGTGATGTAACAAAATCTGAAAAAAGTATGATACCATTAGCACCAGATTTTGCATTAATGGTAAAAGAAAATAATCTCTTTAAAATATTTGGGTATTTTCAGATTACATTCAAAGTGCAGATAAAACAACAAAAATATGGGGAGAGACAAAAGGAAAGGCGACTACAATTGATAGAATTGTAATTCTAAGCGATATAAATCCGTTTAAAAATAACCATAGATTAAATGGGAAATCTGTCTTAACATACGACTTGATAAAAGAAAGTACTAGACATTTTATGGGTTCAATACACACAAAAAAAAAACTAAAAGCTATAATAATATCTGAGCCCCGCTAGTACGAGTATTTTACTCGTGCTATAACACAAAGTAAAAAACCTCGCTGAAGCAAGTTTATAACCCATAACTATTAAACGACCAAATATGCAAATATTTAACCATGCTTGATATACTAATTGGATTTTTTTCTCTGGCTCTTTTATAGAGTTATAACTGAATTTTGATGTTGTATTGGCAAAGAGTAAAGCTTTAAAAAAGAAATCTTAACACCTGCATATGTCGTAATCAAGGCATTTATTAAAACTAGACTTCAATGTTAAAAACCCTGTGAACAATCTTTGGGTTACCCAAGTAGTTTTAAGCTTAAAAGCCCCTAACTTTAAATAAAACACTAACCATGAACGATCGACCCAATGATCTGCGTCGCATTCGACCCGAGATTAAAAAGACCCAACAGTTTGCGACCATGCGCCCCGAGGAGCGTTTTCAAAACGAGACCCTCCGCCCTATTTTAAAATTGCAAAACCCTTTATTTATCGCTGTCTTTCATCAATACATCGAAAAGCGCAAGGGGGTATTTTACGACTTAGGCTTAGAAAAAAAGCTGGCCTACATTGAAAACAGTTTGATCAAAGACCAAAAGTTTCGCAATTCGGTCAAGGGAATGATCATTGGGCATTTTACTGTGGCAGAATACCAGCAGTACAGCCTTAATTCTTCTTCGCTCAACAAGCGCATGATGAATATGGTCATTGAGCGCTTAAAGGATCAAGTCCAACTGTTTGACACTCCCCTCTCTTTAATCACTAAAGTGAGTTAAAGCAGAGAGACGCCGTTTAAATCGGTAGTTAAGACACTGCTCATATAGTCAAAAAACGGGCGAATGGCTTTAAAGTCAGCATCGACTTGCGCCAAAAAGCCAGGGGAAAGTACCTCCTTGTCGCTGTATTTTTTGGTAAACAAATAGGCCTTTTTCCGGATCAGGTCAATGCTGGGGTCCTCTTTTGAAAAGCCCTTGGGCGCTGTTTTCACCTCTTCCCCTTCTAGTTTCCCCCAAACCGAAGAAAAAGCCTTCTGGGACATGATCTCCCGAAATTCATCGGCATCGACTTCCATTTCCTTACGAATACGAAAAAGGTCGTCTTTATCGGGATTCCAAAAGCCAGTAGCGACAAAATTATCTCCCGGTTTAAGGTGCAAATAATAGCCTCCCCTTAAAGCGGGTTTTTCGCGATGAAAGGAAATACCAAAATGGGTTTTAAAGGGCGTCTTGTCTTTGGAAAAGCGCACATCGCGATAAAGGCGAAAGAGCTTAAAGCGGTCCACACTGTCGTGGGTATTCATTTGTTCCACCAGTTCGGTGGCAAACTGCTTTACTTCGGCCTCTAAGGCCTTAAAACGCTTCTTTTGGGGTTCAAACCACTCGCGATTATTGTTGCTTTCAAGTTCCTTAAAAAAGGAAAAAACGTCGGGATTGATTCTAGTCGCCATGGCTTACACCTGTGATTTAATCCATCGATTTAGCTTGTCTTCTAAAAAGGCCAGCGGAATACAACCCGACTCTAAGACAACCCGGTGAAATTCGCGTATGTCAAAGGCTTCTCCCAAAGCAGTTTCGGCTTTGCTACGCAATTCCCTAATTTTTAATTGGCCAATTTTATAGGATAAGGCCTGTGCGGGATTAGCCATATAGCGCTCAATTTCTGAGGTGATTTTGACTTCAGATTCCGATTCGTTTTCCAGGGAATACTGTATGGCTTGCTCGCGGGTCCAGCCCTTAGCGTGTAAACCGGTATCCACCACCAAACGAATGGCGCGGTGCATTTCTGCCGCCAGCATCCCAAAGTATTGATAAGGATCTTTATACAAGCCCAACTCTTTCCCTAGCGATTCTGTGTATAAGGCCCAGCCTTCGCCATAAGCACTGTACCACAGGTTTTTTCTAAAGGACGGTAAAGCGGTATTTTCCTGTTGTAAGGAGATTTGAAAATGGTGACCGGGAATGGCTTCATGCAAGAACAAATCCTCATCTTGATGGATGTTGTACGTATTTACATCGCGAATGGGTACATAAAAAATCCCGGGACGAGTTCCGTCTAAGGAACCTTGATTGTACTCTGCACTGGCCGAAGCTTCTCTAAAGGCTTCGGTACGTCTTACTTCAAAAAGGGTTTTGGGTTGTAAGGAAAAAAGCTCATTTACTTTGGGCATCACCTTTTGATGAATGGCATTAAAATTATCAATCACTTGTTGTGAATCGTCAAAAGGCATCAAGTCTTCTTTGGTACGCACATGGTCAAAAAAGGCCATTAAATCGCCTTCAAAACCTACTTCTGCCTTTATGGCTTCCATTTCTGTGCGAATTCGTGCTACTTCATCAAGGCCCAGTTGATGGATCTCTTCTGGGGTCATCTCTGTGGTGGTATAGCGCTTGATGGCATGCTGATAATAGTCGGCACCCCCTGCTAAGGCATCATAACCACTACTTTTCCGGCCTGCGGCCAAATATTCCCCCGCCACAAAATCGTGTAAACGGCGATAAGCCGGGACTACTTTTTCTTGGATTAAGGCGACATAAGCCGTTGTGAATTCTTCTTTTTCGGCTTCGCCAAAGCTATCCGGGATATTTTTAATGGGAGCATAAAAGAGATGTTCTTCTGGGGTCTCGGTCACCATTTGCGCCAACTGCGGAATCAATTTTTGGATGAGTGCTGTGGGTAAGACCCACCCTTTTTCCATGCCTTCGCGCATATTGTCTTCTGCCGATTGCATCCAGGCTAAATAGCCTTCTACCCGCACCAACCAATTGCGGTAATCTTGTGGTGTTAGAAAAGGCTGAGCCCCTTGACCACTGGCTAACTGGCCAAAGCTCAAATGAAACGACCACATTTGGTCGATGGGCATCAAGTGGTTAGGGTGTTTTTTATCGGCTAAAGCGATGTCAATTTCCCACAACATCAGATGTTTGCTTAAGCGTTGATCTTCACTTAAAATGGCGTCAGGGAATTGGGCTAAGCCAGCTTTGTATTTTTCATTCAACGCAATCTCTTTGGTAGAAAATTCCTTAGAAAGATAATTGGGTAAGGTATCATTATAACGACTTTCCCCTAAATAAGTTGAAGGCAAGCGATATAAGGCCAGACTTTCTTGATAGGCTTCTTCGAGATAAGCGTCAAAGTCGGCAGCGGTTTTGGGGTTACTACAGGCAAAGAGCATTGCCATAAGTAGGAATAAGGAGTTGTGTTTCATCTTCGGTAATTTGTTCTAAACTACAAAAGATATTGCACATCACAAATGGAATACTTTTCTACTTTTTTCGCTTGATAAGGGTCGTTTCAATGTCTTTCAAAGAATAGCCTTTGGCCTGCAAAAGAATAAGATAGTGAAAGAGTAAGTCGGCACTTTCATTTAAAAAAAGTTCCTCATTGTCATCTTTGGCTTCGATAACGGTTTCTACGGCTTCCTCCCCTAGCTTTTGGGCGATTTTATTGATGCCCTCACGGAAAAGAGAAGCGACATAGCTTTTATCCTCATCATTAGCTTTGCGAAGGGCAATGGTCTTTTCCAGTTCAGACAAGAAGCCAAAATGGCTCTGGTTTTCTTCTCCCCAGCAGCTATCTGTCCCGGTGTGGCAGGTGGGTCCTTTGGGGTGAGCTTTTATCAAGAGGGCATCTTGATCACAATCGGCTTTTAAATCGACCAGTTCAAGTACATTCCCACTTTCTTCGCCTTTGGTCCATAAACGTTGCTTAGAACGGCTGTAAAAGGTCACTAAGCCGGTCTCCTTTGTTTTTGCTAGAGCCGCCTCGTCCATATACCCCAGCATTAATACTGTTTTGGTGGTAGCGTCTTGTACAATAGCGGGTAAAAGTCCGTCGGGAGATTTTGAGAAGTTGAGTTCCATAAACTTATAATCTTACAGCTATTTGCTGTTGTTTGAGTTGTTGTTTTAAATCAGGGATAATGATCTCCCCAAAGTGAAAGACACTGGCCGCTAAAGCAGCATCTGCTTTTCCGGCCGTAAAGGTATCGATAAAATGCGAAGTATTTCCAGCACCACCAGAGGCAATAATGGGGATATTGACTTCGTCAGAAAGCCGTGCCAGGGCAGCATTCGCAAAACCATTTTTAGTCCCGTCGTGGTCCATGGAAGTAAAAAGGATCTCTCCAGCGCCACGAGCTTCAACTTCTTTGGCCCAATCAAAGAGATCGATTTCTGTAGGGACTTTCCCTCCTACTAAATGTACTTTCCACTGACCCTCTATCTGTTTGGCATCAATGGCCACCACCAGGCATTGACTCCCAAAATGGGTTGAAACCTCATTGATCAATACAGGGTGTTTGACCGCTGCCGAGTTAATCGAAACCTTATCTGCGCCATTTTTCAGGAGGATGGAAACATCTTCAACCGAATGTATTCCACCGCCCACCGTAAAAGGTATGTCTATGGCTGCGGCTACTTTCAACACGAGTTCAGCCAACGTTTTGCGTTGTTGTTCTGTGGCCGAGATATCCAAAAAGACCAATTCATCGGCGTTTTGCTGAGCGTATTGTGCAGCCAATTCTACCGGATCCCCTGCATCGCGTAAATTGACGAAATTCACCCCTTTAACGGTGCGACCGTCTTTGATATCGAGACATGGAATAATGCGTTTGGTCAACATAGTTAGTCTTTAGAAAGTATAAATTGTTCAAGTTGTTTAAGCGAGATTCGATTTTCATAAATCGCTTTCCCAATGATGGTGCCTTCACAGCCCATTTCGGCTAAGCGTGGGAGTTCATCAAATTGCGAAATCCCACCTGAAGCGATGAGCTTTACTTGGGTTTCTGACAAAATCTTTTGGTATAAATCAAAAGACGGGCCTTGTAACATCCCATCTTTACTAATATCTGTACAAATGGTGTATTGAATGCCTTTGGCTTGATAATGCGCCAAAAAATCAAAAAGCGATTGATCAGAGGTTTCTAACCACCCATCTGTTGCGATATATTCTCCTTTTACATCTGCCCCTAGAATGATTTTTTCTGCACCGTAAGTGCTAATCCATTGGCCAAAAACTTCTGGCTGCTTGACAGCAATACTCCCGCCAGTGACTTGCTGTGCACCGCTTTCAAAGGCGATTTTCAGATCCTTATCGGTTTTTAGTCCCCCACCAAAATCAATGGAAAGCTTCGTTTTCGAGGCGATGGTTTCCAATACCTTATGGTTGACAATATGCTTTGATTTTGCTCCGTCTAAATCGACCAAATGCAAGTGCTGTATCCCGTGGTCTTCAAAGGCTTTGGCCACTTCCAAGGGATTTTGGTTGTAGGTTTTTTGAGTGCTGTAGTCACCCTTGGACAAACGGACGCATTTTCCGTCAATAACATCTATGGCGGGGATAATTCTCATAGGGCTAAAAAGTTTTGTAGGAGTTGGCTTCCCGCTTTACTACTCTTTTCTGGGTGAAATTGTACCCCATAGAAATTCTCTTTTTGGAGGGCAACACTGTAGGAGCCGTCATAGTTACTTTGAGCAATGGTATGATCGAGTAAAGGCACATAATAAGAGTGCACTAAATACATGAAGTCGTCTTCTTTAATTCCCTTAAAAAGAGGACTTTGCAAGTTTGAAATAGTATTCCATCCCATTTGTGGCACTTTTACTTGATTAGAGAAACGAATCACCTTTCCTGGGATGATTCCTAGGCCATTAACCCCTCCTTCATCGGTGGTTTCACAGAGCAATTGCATTCCCAAGCAAATCCCTAAAACGGGTTGCTTTAATTGAGGGATGAGTTGATCTAAGCCATTTTGTTTGAGTTTTTTCATGGCGTTAGCTGCTGCCCCTTGTCCAGGGAAAATCACCTTTTTAGCTGCTTTAATCACTTCTGGATCTGCGGTAAGTACACTTTCTACACCTAATCTCTCTAAGGCAAATTGCAAAGAGCGGACATTCCCCGCGTCATAATCTATAATTGCGACCATTTATAAACTGCCTTTAGTGGAGGGAAGAACCATTTTATCTGGGTCGCGTTTTATGGCGACTTTAATCGCTTTGGCAAAAGCTTTAAATATCGCTTCGATTTTGTGGTGCTCATTGGTTCCTTCTGCTTTGATGTTGAGATTTGCTTTGGCACCATCACTAAAGGATTTAAAAAAGTGTAGAAACATTTCTGTGGGCATTTTCCCAATCATTTCTCGCTTGAATTCGGTTTCCCAAACCAACCAATTTCTTCCGCCAAAATCAATTGAAACCTGCGCCAAACAATCATCCATAGGCAAGCAAAAGCCATATCGTTCAATGCCTAACTTATCGCCCAGGGCGTTTGCAAAGGCCTCGCCTAAGACAATGGCGGTATCTTCAATGGTGTGGTGCTCATCTACCTCTAAGTCTCCTTTTACGCTTAGGGTAATGTCCATACCACCGTGACGTGCCAATTGGTCCAACATATGATCGAAAAAAGCAATCCCTGTATTGATGTTACTTTTTCCACTTCCATCTAAGTTAAGTGTTAAGGCTATTTCGGTTTCGTGGGTGGTGCGCTTTTTTACAACAATACGCTGATCGAGCTTTAAAAAACGATAAATCTCCTCCCATGCTGTGGTTCTAAGAGCAATGGAGTCTTCAATTGCTTCTCCTGCCTCTTCTGCGCCAAGGGCTTCATCTGTTGCGATAAACAGCCCTTTACAGCCAAGGTTTTTCGCCAATTCCATATCCGTGATGCGGTCACCAATGACAAAAGAATTGGCCAAGTCGTAATTCTCCTTTTTTAGGTATTGGGTCAAAAGCCCTGTTCGAGGTTTACGTGTAGGCGCATTATCGGCGGGAAAACTTCTGTCGATCAAGATATTGTCAAAAACAATTCCTTCGTTTTTAAAGCTTTGGAGGAGAAAGTTGTGGGTGGGCCAAAAGGTATCTTCAGGGAAACTAGCTGTTCCTAGACCGTCTTGATTGGTCACCATAACTAATTCAAAATCCATTTCACGGGCGATTTTTCCTAGATAAGTAAAGACCTCTGGATAAAAAATAAGCTTTTCTAAAGCGTCTAGTTGATAATCGGTAGGCTCTAAGGCCAAGGTACCGTCTCGATCTATAAAAAGTACTTTTTTCATAGGGTATCCATGTTGCGTAATGCACTGATTAAAGCGTTGTTTTCTTCTGGTATCCCTACAGTGATTCGCAGGGTATTGGCACAATTCAGGTTTTTTGATGTATTCCTAAGGACAATTCCTCGTTCAATCAATTGCTTGTAACGTTTTGCACTACTGTCCACTTTGACCATGAAAAAATTCGCCTGTGAAGGATATACTTTTTTGATAAAGGAAATTGATTTTACTTCTTCTAATAAGCGTTCTTTTTCTGCTGTAATGCCCTGTACTTGTTGTTTCACTAAACCTTGTTCTTCGAGGCGTTTAAGAACCGCCTCTTGGGTTAGGCTATTGATGTTGTAAGGGGCTTTGAGCTTATTCATCAAATCAATGATTACTGGATGCGCAAAACACATGCCCAAACGAACGCCAGCCATTCCTTGTGCTTTTGAAAAAGTTTGCACTACGATAAGGTTATCGTGATTTGACAACTGAGAAAGAATGGATTGTTCTTCTTCAAATTCGACATAGGCTTCATCTACTACTACAAGTCCTTTAAACGCTTTGACAATCTTTAAAATATCTTCTTTTGCAAAACAATTTCCGGTGGGATTGTTTGGACTGGGAATAAAGATCATCTTGGTGCGTTTATCTTGCGCTGCAAGGATGGCTTCTACATCCAATTGAAAATCCTTCGTCAATGGAACAGCTATTGTTTGAACGCTATTCACATCTGCACAAACTTGGTACATCCCAAAGGTGGGCGGCAGTATAATGGCCTTTTCTTTTCCAGGGATGCAGAAGGCAATCATGAGTTGATTAAGGACTTCATCGCTTCCATTGCCTAGATAAATTTGTGCTGGCTTCACCCCTTTGGCCTCAGCTAAGCGCTTTTTTAATTTCACTTGCATGGGGTCTGGGTAGCGGTTCATCCCATTGTCAAAAGGATTTTCATTGGCGTCGAGCAAAATCATTTTTCGCCCGTCGTTGACAAATTCTTCGCGGGCAGATTGATAGGGCTTTAAGGCAACGATTTCTGGTCGCGCCCACTGTAGGATAAAATCTTTAGTGCTCATTTTTGAGGTCATTTAGACGTAAAGTTACGGCATTTTTATGGGCTTGTAAACCTTCTGCATGAGCCATAGCCTCAATGGTGGGTCCAATGTCTTGAATGCCTTCGGCGGAAATTTTCTGAAAGGTCATTTGCTTTAGAAAGCTGTCAAGGTTTACCCCGCTATACTGTTTGGCATAGCCATTAGTGGGTAAGGTATGGTTTGTCCCCGAAGCATAATCTCCCGCACTTTCAGGCGTGTAATTCCCTACAAAGACAGAGCCGGCATTTTGAATTGCTCTGACATATAAGTCCTCTTTCTCCATGCAAATAATATAGTGCTCTGGACCATATTGATTGATAAAATCTATGGCTAAATCGTCATTCTGAAAGACAATCATTTTAGAGTTAGCAATGGCCTTTTCTGCAATTTCTTTTCTGGGTAAAACTGCGAGTTGTTTTTTGATTTCTTTTTGTACATCTGCCAGTATACTTTCTTCTGTAGTAACGAGGATCACTTGACTATCTGGCCCGTGTTCAGCTTGAGAAAGTAAATCTGCCGCAACATAGGCTGGATGAGCGCTTTGGTCTGCTACCACCAATAGTTCACTGGGTCCTGCAGGCATATCAATGGCCATATTGTAACGGGTGGCCCATTGTTTAGCCACCGTGACATATTGATTTCCAGGACCAAAGAGTTTATAAACCGCTGGAATAGTTGCTGTTCCAAAAGTCATGGCAGCAATGGCTTGAATCCCGCCAACTTTAAAGATTTTTGTCACCCCACAGAGTTGAGCGGTATATAAAACCACATCGGGTAAGTTCCCCTCTTTATCGGGAGGAGAGCATAAAACAATTTCTTCACAACCTGCTATTTGTGCAGGAATCGCTAACATTAAGATGGTTGAAAACAGTGGTGCCGAGCCACCCGGTATATATAAACCTACTTTTTGAATGGGACGCTTTTCTTGCCAGCATTTTACCCCTGGCTGAGTTTCTACCGCAACGGTTTGTGTTTGTTGCGCTTTATGAAAAGCTTCAATATTGGCTTTAGCCAGTTGAATACTTTGCTTTAACTCATCACTAACGCGGCTAGTGGCCGCCACTATCTCCTTTTGGGAAACAGCCATATTGTCTAGCGTGGTTTTATCAAATTGTTGTGTGTATGCTGCAACGGCCTTATCACCCTCTTTTTGCACTTGCAAGAAAACTTGTGACACCAGCGATTCTAGCTCCTCATAAGAAGCGGTAGGACGAGCTAATAACGCTTTCCAATCTTCTTTCTTGGGATGAATAAACTCTTCCATTAGCGTACCATTTTTTCAATTGGACAAACCAAAATATCTTCTGCACCAGCTGCCTTGAGTTGATCGATGACTTCCCAAAAATCGCCTGCATTGATCACCGAATGAATGGAACTCCAGCCCTCTTGTGCTAGGGGCAATACCGTTGGGCTTTTTAGTACAGGGAGAATACTTGCGATTTCTTCAATGCGATCGTTAGGAGCATTGAGCAAGATATACTTTGATTTCTTTGCGCGTAATACCGCCTTTACGCGGAAACGAATGGTTTCTATTAATCGCTCTTGTTTCTCAGTGAGCTTAGCCCCTTGCACTAATACGGCTTCAGAATCCAAGATTCTCACTACCTCTGTAAGGTTGTTTTTAAACAGGGTACTTCCACTAGAAACAATATCACAAATCGCATCGGCTAAACCGATGTTTGGAGCGATTTCTACCGACCCATTAATGATGTGCAAATCTGCTTCTATCTGGTTCTCTTTTAAAAATTGTTTTACTGTATTGGGGTAAGAAGTCGCGATTTTCTTTCCGGCTAAATCATTGACACCCGTATAGGTGCTTCCTTTAGGAAAAGCAATAGAGACACGACATTTTGAAAAGCCTAGTTGTTCGATTATTTCTAAGTCCTGCCCTTTTTCTACTAGGGTATTGCTCCCTAAAATGGCTAAGTCCACTACTCCATCACGAAGGTATTGCGGGATATCGCCGTTGCGTAAAAAGAAGACTTCTACCGGGAAGTTTCGGGCTGCTGCTTTTAATTGATCTTTGCCGTTATCAATGGCAATGCCACAACTTTTTAGTAGAGCGAGGGATTCTGTGTTTAAACGCCCTGATTTTTGAATTGCAATTCTAATCATATTACTTTTTTTGCTTCACCTCCAAGGGGTAAATAAAAAAACCCGCTTGAAGATCAAACGGGTTAATTGTATAGATAGCCATATCCATTAACGCTCGTTTGAACGAAAGTGCGTATGATGAATATGTAGCTGATTTCTTTTCATTTGTGATGCAAATATACGCTTTATTTACAATTTTAAAAAGAATTATTGATTCCCTAAGATAATAGGAAGACCATCTTTTCCACTCCCAATCACAATCACTTTTGAATTTGGAGATTCAGATAATTTGATGGTGGCTTCAATCCCTTTTTCCTGCAAAATTTTATCGGTTAAAGAAGCACTTAAAATGCGGTTAGCCGTAGCCTTCCCTTCTGCATCAATACGTTGACGCTCGGCTTCTTGTTTGGCTTTTTCAATACGGAATTCATATTCTAAAGCTTCTTGCTCTTGGCGTAACTTTCGCTCAATGGCTTCTTTAATGGCTAAAGGAAGGGTGACATCACGAACCAGCACTGCATTGACCTGAATGTGCTGTTGATCAACATTCTTTAAGGTTTCTTCAAATATCTCATTTTGAATGGCATCACGCTTTGTAGAGTATAATTGTTCTGGGGTGTAACGTCCCACCACAGAACGAGCCACAGCACGAATTTGTGGAATTAAGACGATATTGACATAGTTTTCTCCTTTTGTTTTGTGTAATAAACCTAATTCGTCGTATTTAGGCTGGTAAAGCACAGAAACATCTAATGAGATTTCAAGACCGTTCGAAGAAAGTACTTGCATGTTTCCTTCAAAAAACTCTTGTTGCTTGACATTGTAGATATAAACTTTATTCCAAGGAGCAATGATATGGAAACCTTCCCCTAAAGGTGGTTTATCTGTCACTACCCCTCCACCGAAGGTTTTAAAGAGCACTCCTGCTTCTCCATAACCAATGTTAATGGATGATTTAGAAATAAAAATAATTAAGATAAACCCTAAAGCAAGGGCGGGCAAGCCAATTTTTGGTAAACGTTGCATAATAATTTTATTTTAAGTTAACATTCCGCCATCTACATTAAGGACTTGACCTGTAATGTATTCTGACATATCTGATCCTAAGAAAACACAAGCATTTGCAATATCTTCTGGTGATCCCCCACGTTTAAGCGGTATAGCGTTGCGCCATTCTTGCACAACATCTTCGGGTAAACTCCCCGTCATTTCTGTTTCTATAAAGCCAGGAGCAATTACGTTCGAGCGTATATTTCTCGATCCTAATTCTAATGCAATCGATTTAGAAAAACCAATAATACCCGCCTTTGAAGCAGCATAATTAGCCTGACCCGCATTTCCTTTTACTCCTACGACAGAACTCATATGGATCAATGAGCCTTTGCGCTGTTTTAAAAAGGTTCGTTGTACGGCTTTAGTCATATTAAAAACCGATTTTAAATTGACTTCAATCACCTTGTCAAAATCCTCTTCTCCCATTCGCATGAGTAAGTTGTCTTTTGTAATCCCAGCATTGTTGATCAAAATATCGATTCCATCAAAGTCGTTTAAAACTTCTTCTACTAAAGCTTGTGCTTGTTCAAAATTGGCCGCATTACTTTGATAGCCTTTGGCTTTAACACTAGCTGCTTTAAGCTCTGCTTCTAAGGTATTTGCTGCTTCTACAGAACTGCTGTAGGTAAAGGCAATATCGCATCCTTGTTGGGCAAAAACTTGTGCAATACCACGTCCAATTCCTCGACTAGCTCCTGTAATAATCGCTGTTTTTCCTTTTAATAATTGCATATTGATAAAATTAAGCGAGTACTTCTGCTACTTTCTTTCCAATAGCTGCTGGAGAATCTACTACATGAATTCCACATTCACGCATAATACGCTTTTTTGCTTGGGCGGTATCGTCTGATCCTCCTACAATAGCACCAGCGTGACCCATTGTGCGTCCTGCTGGGGCAGTTTCTCCTGCGATAAACCCTACTACAGGCTTTTTATTTCCAGTGGCTTGAACGTATTTAGCTGCATCGGCTTCTAATTGCCCTCCAATTTCACCAATCATTACGATGCATTCTGTCTCTAGATCGCTCATGAATAACTCAACAGCGTCTTTAGTGGTAGTTCCAATGATTGGATCTCCTCCAATTCCTATAGCAGTAGTAATTCCATATCCTTCGCGTACTACTTGATCTGCCGCTTCATAAGTTAAAGTTCCTGATTTAGAGATGATTCCTACATTTCCTTTTTTGAAAACAAAACCAGGCATAATCCCTACTTTAGCTTCACCGGGAGTAATTACTCCAGGACAATTAGGGCCTATTAGAGTACAATCTCTTTCTTTAATATAGTTTGATGCCTTGACCATATCAGCTACGGGAATTCCTTCTGTGATGGTGATGATTACTTTAATCCCCGCATCTGCCGCTTCCATAATCGCGTCTGCTGCGAATGCTGGCGGAACAAAAATAATAGAAGTATCTGCTTGAACTTGATTTACTGCTTCTGCAACCGTGTTGAATACAGGTTTGTCTAAGTGAGTTTGTCCCCCTTTTCCTGGAGTTACTCCCCCAACGACATTTGTTCCATATTCAATCATTTGTGTTGCATGGAAGGTTCCTTCACTTCCAGTAAATCCCTGCACAATGATCTTTGATTCTTTGTTAACTAATACGCTCATTATTTAATTCTTTTTAGGTTTTTATAGTGTTGTTCTATTTATTCTTTGACTCGTTCTAAGTAGGTTCCTTTTTCTGCGTCGACTTTGATTTTATCTCCTTCATTAATAAATAATGGAACGTTAATTCTAGCTCCTGTCTCTACTGTTGCAGGTTTAGTTGCATTTGTTGCCGTATTCCCTTTTACACCTGGTTCTGTATGCGTTACTTCTAGAATAACACTAACGGGCATGTCCACCGATAATGGCATCCAATCTTCTGTATTGATAGAAATGGAGACAATTTCTCCTTCTTTGATTAAATCTGGACGATCAAGGATGTTTTTCTCAATGCTGATTTGATTGTAGTCCTCGTTATTCATGAAGTGAAAAGTGTCTCCTTCATTATACAAGAATTGAAATTTACTTGTTTCAACGCGAATATCTTCAATTTTATGTCCTGCGGAAAAGGTGTTATCGATCACTTTCCCGTTGGAAACGCTTTTGAGTTTTGTTCGAACAAAAGCAGGCCCTTTTCCTGGTTTAACATGAAGAAACTCAATGATTTTATAAATATCATTATTGTATTTAATACAAAGACCTTTTCTAATGTCTGATGTGTTTGCCATAATGCTTAGTTTTTTCTAAAGTAGCCTTTCATGATTCCTCGATGTGAATTCTTAATGAAGTCAAGAATTTCGTCTCTTTCTGGACTCACTTGCATCTCTGCTTCAAGAATATCTGTTGCTTGAGTGTTATTGTAATTTTTTTGATATAGAATCCTAAAAATGGATTGAATTTCTCTAATTTTTTCTGTGCTAAAACCTCTTCTTCTCAAGCCAACAGAATTCACCCCAACATAAGATAAGGGCTCACGTGCTGCTTTGACATAAGGTGGAACGTCTTTTCTTACCAGTGATCCCCCAGTGATAAAAGCATAATCTCCAATAGTGCAAAATTGATGTATGGCTGTCAACCCCGCTAGAATGACATAATTCCCTACATTGACATGACCCGCAAGGGTGCTGTTGTTAGAAAAGATACAGTGATCCCCTACTACACAATCATGTGCAACGTGACAGTAGGCCATAATAAGGCAATTGTTCCCAATAACCGTTTTTTGTCGATCGATTGTTCCGCGATTAATGGTAACACATTCTCTGATGGTGGTGTTATTCCCAATAATGGTTTGGGTCTCCTCTCCATTATATTTTAAATCTTGGGGAGGAGCAGAAATGACCGCACCCGGGAAAATAGTACAGTTTTTTCCTATACGTGCCCCTTCCATAATGGTTACGTTTGACCCTATCCAGGTACCCTCCCCTATTACTACATCGTTATTGATAGTCGTGAAAGGATCAATCACCACGTTTTTGGCAATTTTAGCACCAGGGTGTACGTAGGCTAAGGGTTGATTCATATTTTTTCTTTTCGAATTATTTGTGCCATTAATTCACCTTCTGTAGTTAATTTTCCATTTGCAAAGGTATATCCTTTCATATGACATATACCTCTTCTAATAGGGGTAATTAATTCTAGTTTAAAAACCAACTGATCCCCTGGATGAACAGGATGCTTAAACTTTACATTATCGATTTTCATAAATAAAGTCAAATAGTTTTCTGGATCAGGAACGGTATTTAAAAGTAATACCCCTCCTACTTGTGCCATGGCTTCAACTTGTAATACTCCTGGCATTACAGGAGCTCCTGGGAAATGACCCACGAAGAATGGTTCGTTCATGGTTACCCCTTTTGATCCGATTACATGAGATTCTGACAATTCATGGATTTTATCGACTAATAAGAATGGAGGGCGATGCGGGAGCATCTTCATGATTTGAGTCACATTCATTAGTGGCGGGATGGTCATATCAACCGTGGGAACATTTAAGCGCTTTTCTTGCTTGATGATTTTGGCTAATTTTTTAGCAAATTCTGCATTGATACGGTGTCCAGGCTTATGGGCGATCACTTTTCCGCGAATGCGTTGCCCAATTAAAGCTAAATCCCCAATAACGTCAAGTAATTTATGTCTTGCCGCTTCATTGGGGTGGTGCAAAGAAAGGTTATCTAAAACACCATTAGGACGTACAGCAATTTCTTTTTTGTTAAAAGCCTTTTTAAGTCTTTCCATGGTTTCCTTAGACAACGGCTTATCTACATATACAATGGCGTTGTTGAGATCTCCACCTTGGATTAAACCATTTTCTAAAAGCATTTCTAATTCATGCAAGAAGCTAAAGGTTCTAGAGGAGGCTATCTCTGCTTCGTAATCCTCAAGGCGATCTAAATTGGCATTTTGTGTACCTAAAACTTTGGTGCCAAAATCAACCATAGTGGTGATTTGATAAGTATTTGAAGGGATAATGGTCATTTCACTTCCCGTTGCTTCATCCTTATAATTGATGACTTCTTTTACAATGTATTCGTTACGCACCTCTTCTAAGGTGGCGATACCTGCTTTCTTTAAAGCATTGACGAAGTGGATAGAAGAGCCATCCATAATTGGAGGCTCGGGAGCGTCTAAATAAATAGTACAATTATCAATTTGTAATCCAACTAAAGCCGATAAAACATGCTCTGAAGTATTTATTTTAACGCCATTCTTTTCTAGGTTAGTTCCCCTTTGAGTGTCTGTAACCCATTGAATATCTGCCTCAACCTCTGGTGCTCCTTCTAGATCATAGCGAACAAATTTATATCCGCTATTAGCTGCAGCAGGGGCAAATTTTAAAGTGACATTTTTTCCTGTATGTAACCCTACACCAGTAAGCGATATTTCTTTTTTTATGGTTGTTTGAAAACTATTCATGAGGTTGTTTTTCTAGAGCTTCTAATCTTTTAACGATTGAAGGGAATCGTTTAAAAAAAATATATGATTTAATGTAATCTTTATAACTCATTGCTGGTGTACCATAAAGGGCTTTATCACTTTTAATATTACTGGTAACGCCAGATTGCCCCTGTATTCTTACGTTGTCTCCTACTTTTAAATGACCAATAATCCCAACTTGCCCTCCGATAACACAGTTGCTTCCAACCTTAGTGGAACCTGCAACACCAGATTGAGCGGCAATAACAGTATTAGCCCCAATTTCTACGTTATGTGCGATTTGTATCTGATTATCGAGCTTTACCCCACGACAAATTCGAGTTTCCCCTAAAGTGGCTCTATCGATGGTAGAATTTGCTCCAATATCAACATGATCTTCAATAACTACTCTCCCTGTTTGAGGGATTTTTTTATAGGATCCATCATCTTTTGGAGCAAAACCAAATCCGTCTGACCCAACGATACAACCCCCATGCACAACGCAAAACTTCCCAATCGAAGTCGAAGAATGTATTATGGAATGCGGATAAATAACTGTATCATCTTCAATCACTACATCGTCTTCTATAACAACATGTGAGTGAATAGTTACGTTATTCCCAATGGTGACATTTTCACCAATAACACTGTAATGACCAATATAAGCGGTATTATCAATGTTTGAGTGTTGTCCAATGATGGCCGTTTTTTCTATCCCTGCTTGTGTCGCTTTTTGCTTGTTATAAAACTCCAACAAGGTAGAAAAAGCTTGGTAGGCATCTGGCACGCGTATGAGCGTGGGCGCGATAGGTTCTTCTGCAACAAAATCATTATTGACAATAACAATCGAAGCGTTTGTATTATAGATGTATGAAGTATACTTAGGATTTGCTAAAAATGTAAGAGAACCTATTGTCCCCTCTTCAATTTTTGAAAGTTGAAAGACTTCAACAGAGGCATCTCCATCAATTGTCCCTTTTAGTATGGTCGCGATTTGTGCAGCCGAAAATTTCATTAGTGCAAAAATATAAAAATTAGAAGACTATTCAGACTTTGCATAGCATAGATAACTTTTTGATTCTAGTGTTGTAAAAGCATCTCCTTTAAATAAGCTTGAAAAAGCTTCTAAGGGTTTTACTTTCCCTGATTTTAAAACTATTTTGATCGATGATTTGTCTAAGGAATAGGGCCTTGAACTTATACTCCCCGAAAATACAAAATGATCAGCATATGCTTTGGTGTAGCCTTGTTGGATCAATTTATTTTTTCGCTTTTGAATTTGTTCTTTTGTAAAGGGTTGATCCTGAAATTTCATTTTCATCAATCGTCGATTTAAAATTCGTCTAGCAAAAGAAGAAAGTATCTTGTCTGGATGATGCTGCCATGTTTTTAAACTGGCTAAAATATCAATATCATCTAAGCGACTAAATTGCAAAAGGAGTTCCTTGTCTATAATTGGAGTAGATTGAGTTAAAAGAAATGGCTTTAAAGGAGCTGAAATATCCTCTAAGTCTCCTTTTGCTACAAGCGATCTCACATACTGCATTAGATGGGAGAGCAATAGTTCTGCAGCCACGCCTGTTTTATGGAGATATACTTGCCAATACATCAAGCGCCTTGCCATGATAAATTTCTCAACAGAAAACAAGCCTTTCTCTTCTACAACTAACTCATCTTCCACCACATTAAACATTTCTATTATGCGTTGCGTATTGATATTCCCTTCTGTAGCTCCTGTATAAAAACTATCACGTTTAAGATAATCTAATCGATCAATATCTAGTTGACCTGCTACCAATTGCCCCATGAATTTTCTAGGATACTGCCCACTAAATATTTGAATCGCCAAAGAAAGTTTACCGTCGAACTGTTCGTTTATCAATTTCATATACCCCAGAGATAATGCTTCATGATGGATGTTGGTCAAAAAACTTTTTTCAAGAGCATGTGAAAAAGGACCATGACCAATATCATGTAAGAGTATGGCAATACTCAAGGCTTCTTTTTCCTCATTAGAGATTTCAACTCCCTTCTTACGTAAGACCGTAACTGTATTATTCATTAGATGCATAGCGCCTATTGCATGTTCAAATCGACTGTGTCTAGCCCCAGGATAAACTAAGTAAGAAAGTCCCATTTGAGAAATACGACGCAAACGTTGAAAAAAAGGATGTTCTAATAAATCGAAGATTATTCCAGATTCGATACTAATAAATCCGTAAATTGGATCGTTTAGAACTGGAAGCTTTTTGGCTTTCAAGTGTAGATGTTTTTACAAATATACGAATATGCAAGCAATCCAAATCTTGTGGGTAGATGATGAAGTAGATTTACTCAAACCCCACTTTTTATTTTTACAAGCTCGCGGCTATGAAACCTACCCATGTACCAATGGGCGAGAGGCATTAGCGCTAGTCAAAGCGCAACATTTTGATGTGGTTTTACTGGACGAAAACATGCCAGGACTCAATGGTTTAGAAACCTTAAGCTTATTAAAGCTAGAACACCCCAACCTGCCCGTAATCATGGTAACTAAGAACGAGGAAGAACACATCATGGAAGAAGCCATTGGCTCAAAAATTTCAGACTATTTAATCAAGCCAGTCAATCCCAATCAAATCTTGCTTTCCCTTAAAAAGACCCTAGATCATCAAAGTTTAATCACAGAAAAAACCACTTTTAACTATCAGAAAGAGTTTCAAAAAATTAGTTTGGAACTAATGGAAATTAACACTTTTGAAGATTGGAGAAATTTTTATAAAAAACTTGTTTTTTGGGAATTAGAACTGCAAGATTTACAAGATACCAGTATGTCAGAGATTTTTGAGAATCAGTTAAAAGAAGCAAATGCACTCTTTGGGAAATTTATTGATCGAAACTACCTGAATTGGATAAAAGATTCAGAGAATGCTCCCCTGCTTTCTCATCAAGTCTTTAAGCACAAAGTGTTTCCACGATTAAAAAAAGACCAGCCTACCCTGTTATTAGTGATTGATAATTTGCGATGGGATCAATGGAAAACGATCGAACCATTGATTACTAAATATTTTCAAAAAGAAGAAGAAGCGATTCTTTACAGTATCCTTCCCACTGCTACACAGTATGCACGCAATGCGTTTTTTGCAGGATTAATGCCTGCCGAAATAAAACAACACTATCCCCAATACTGGAAAGATGACCACGAAGAGGGTGGTAAAAATCTATACGAAGAAGACTTATTAGCCCTTCAATTAGGGCGTTTACATGCTAACTTTAAAGCAACCTACATAAAAGTAACCAATCTTAAAGCAGCAAAATCCCTAAGCAATGAAATTCAAAAGCATAATCAAGAGTCCCTGTTGACGGTGGTTTACAATTTTGTCGACATGATTTCGCATGCGAAATCTGAAATGGAAATTATCAAAGAATTGGCCTCAGATAATAAGGGGTATCGTTCTCTAACAGAGAGCTGGTTTAAAAATTCTCCCCTCTTAGAAGCCTTACAAACAGCTCAAAAGGAAAACTATAACATTATCCTGACCACAGACCATGGCACCATTAATGTCACCTCACCCCTAGAAGTAGTTGGGGATAAAGAAACCAGTGTCAACTTGCGTTATAAGACTGGAAGAAATCTAAAATACCCTAAGAAAAAAGTGCTAGAGGTGAATGATCCTAACGCGGCAAAGCTTCCCAATTTAAGCTTAAATAGTAAGTTTATTTTTGCCAAAGAGGCCAATTATTTTGTCTATCCTCAAAATTACCATCACTATGCAAACTTATTTCAAAACACTTATCAACATGGCGGTATTTCAATGGAAGAAATGTTAATTCCTTTTGTATTTTTGACCCCAAAAAAATAGACGTTGGAAAAAACATATGCGCTTTCTGAAATTGAAACTGTTGCTACAAATTTACTTCCCTATCTAACCGATAAGGTAATCTTAGTGAATGGAGAAATGGGGGCTGGAAAAACCACCATGATTAAGGCCTTGTGCAAAGCACTACAATGCCCTGATATAGTTTCTAGCCCTACCTTTTCTTTGATCAATGAGTATCGCACAGTTGACAACAAACCACTTTATCATTTCGATTGCTATCGTATTGAAAATGACGAAGAAGCTTATGATTTTGGAGCAGAAGAATACCTTCATTCTGGACATTTATGTTTTATAGAGTGGTCAGAAAATATTGCGTCACTTTTACCAGAAAGATCCAACTCATTGATGATTGAGAAGATCGATGCAACAACGAGAAAAATAACACTAATTTAGAGCATGTCATTTCTATACCGTTTAGGCTATTTTTTAGGCGGCTTTTCTGCTGGTTTAGTCATATTATTTTTTTTATTTAACGGAAAACGTACCCAGTGTAATTATGGTCCAGAAGCAAGAGTAATTAATAACTTATCCAAAAAAAACTGGGAATCTAAAACGACACCATTGCCAGGAATGCGTTTAGATAGTTTAAGCATACAATCATTATTAAAGCATGCTTCTGTTGATTTTAGTGAAAGTGACACAAAAAGAGATAGCTGTAAGCGATATACCTTAGCGGGATATTATGGAGAGAAAAATATTATCTGGGAGGTTGAAAACTGCTCAAAAACAGTTTATATCATAGATATAGTGTTTAAACCCTAGCCTATTTTTCTCCGCTTTCGCTCTTTTTGAAGTAACTCTAACTCTCGTACTGTTTGACCTGCAACAGAAGTATTTTCTTCTGCTCTTCTAATCAAATAAGGTAAAACATCTCTTACTGGTCCAAAAGGCAAATACTTTGAAGCTTTATAGCCATGATGCGCCAGATTAAAACTAATGTGATCACTCATCCCATAAAGTTGTCCAAACCACAGTTGTGGATGGTCTTTTGGGATTTGATTTTCGGCCATGGCCGCTATGATGGCATAAGTGCTTTTTTCATTATGACTCCCAAAGTAGAGAGAGAAATGGGATAAATTTTCTAGTATAAATTTCCAGGCTTGATCAAAGTTAATGTCTGTGTCTTCTTTTGATGAACATATAGGGTCGTTCCACCCATTTTCTTCGGCGATCTGGCGTTCCTTTTCCATATACGCCCCTCTAACAAGTTTAACTCCAGCGATAAAACCTTCTGCTTTAGCTTTATCTTTTAATTCTTTGAGATAAGAAAGCTTATCCTTTAAATACATTTGTGCCGTGGTGTGAATAATAGCGCTCTCACGATTATACAATGCCATCATTTCTTCAACGATAAGGTTGATCGCTGGTTGTATCCAACTTTCTTCGGCATCTATTAATAACTTCATTCCTGATTTTTGCGCTAATTCACAACATGTAATAAAACGCTGGCGAACCCTTTCCCAGGCTTCCTCTTCTTCTGTAGTTAAGGATTTATTAAAACTCACCTTTTCATAAAGATCAAAAGCCCCAAAGCCAGAAGGCTTGAATACAGTGAATGGAATATTTTCTGATTGTGCAGATAGTTCAATAGTGCATAGAATATTGGTTAAACAATCATCTAAACTTATTTCTTCTTTTGCCCCCTCTACAGAATAATCTAAAACAGCATAAACATTTTGATTCGCTAAAACATTTACAACTTCGAGGGATTCTTCGGCCGAAGTGCCGCTACAAAAATGATCAAAAACAGAGGCTCTAATGAGCCCTTCAACGGGCAGATGAGACTTTAAGGCAAATTGAGCAACATGAGTACCTATTTTGACCAAGGGTTGGTTTGCAATAAGTCTAAAGAGAAAATAAGCTCGCTCTAGAGCTGCATCTGATTTCGAAGCGAAAGCAATTTCAGTATTGTCAAATAATTTCATGCCACCGTTTTAAGTAAAAGTCTTAAAATTAGGCCAAAAAAAAAAGCAGCTCCTTAAAAAAAAGAACTGCCTCTTCATAAATAAATATAGTGTGTTTAATTATTTTAGGCATATCAAATATAGAGAGAATATTTTAGTATAAAAAATGTACTTTTGTTAAAGTTTTATGGAAAATATTCTAGCACACCACCACACCATATTTTTTAGTTCTCAAGAGAAAGATTTCTTTACAGATCTATTACAAAAGAAAGACTATTCTACTGTTTTTATTCTTGTTGATTCTAATACAGAAGAACATTGTCTCCCTATATTTTTAGCGGCTTACCCCTGTCCTGAGAACTGCGAGGTAATTTCAATCGAAGCTGGAGAAAAACACAAGCATATACAAACCTGTACGGGGGTCTGGGAAGCTTTATCGTCTTTAGGGGCAGATCGAAAAAGCTTGCTAATCAATTTAGGGGGTGGAGTTGTCACAGACTTAGGGGGTTTTGTCGCCTCTACTTTTAAACGCGGTATTGACTTTATCAATGTACCCACCTCTCTCCTTTCTATGGTAGATGCCTCTGTGGGAGGAAAAACAGGAGTTGATTTAGGGCCTTTAAAAAATCAAGTCGGGGTGATTATCAATCCTCAAGCGGTCATTATTGACCCCATATTTTTAAACAGCCTTCCAGCAAATGAATACCGCAGCGGGTATGCAGAAATGCTAAAACACGGTTTGATTCAAGATGCTGCCTATTGGAAAAAGTTAGCCGATTTTAAAAGTATTAGTACAGATCAAATAGAAAGCTTTATTCACCATTCGGTTAATATTAAACACGAAGTGGTGCGTCAAGACCCACGAGAAGATTCATTACGCAAAATACTTAACTATGGTCATACTCTGGGGCACGCTGTAGAGTCTTACTTTTTAACTAACGAAGACAAAACAACCTTGTTACACGGAGAAGCCATTGCAATAGGGATGATAATGGAAGCATATATCTCCACTCAGTTGCTCTCTATGCCTCAGGAGGAATGCGATGAAATTAAAGCAGTTTTTAATGCGATCTATCCCAAAATAGTTTTTGATGAAGAAGATTTTGAAGCGATTATCAAAATGCTTATCTATGACAAAAAGAACAGTCATGGTAAAGTAAAATTCGCCTTATTAGAGGCGATAGGAAATCCAAAATGGGATATTGAAGTTCCTAATGCCCTACTGAAAGATGCTTTTAGTTATTACCAAAAGGATTAAGCTGAATTTCTACTCGCGTTAATATTTCCGAAGAGAGAGCGCGTAACGAGCTTTTCATAGACTTCTTGCAATTCACTGTCAATAGCATCGCCTTTAGCCATTTCTTGAATTTTAATCAATCCATATTGCTGTATGGTCAATAATGGAAGAACAATTTCCTCTCTAATATCAATGGATTTTTTACCCGCTTTTTGGTCTTCCATTAAGGTATCAAAGCCGGTTAATTTCAACAACAACCTCTTACTGAGTAAGTACTCATTGTAAATAATTGACCAAAATGCCCCATATACAGGATCTTTTTCCATATAGGCGGTTAAGCCTAAGAAGGATTTTGAAAGACTCATCATACTATTTGCTACTAGTGTTTTAAAGAAAGGAGAGTTGTTGTATAAAGCAATTACTTTATCAAAGTTGCCATTGTCTTCATACACTTTTAGAGCTGTTCCTACACCAAAGAAACCAGGTACATTTTGCTTGGATTGACTCCATGAACCAACAAAAGGTATAGCGCGTAAATCTGAAAAGTTTAAGCCTTTTGCATTTCCTCTTTTAGAAGGACGACTTCCAATATTTGTTTTAGCATAAAACTTTAAAGTACTCATATGCTCTAAATAAGGCACAAATTTAGGATGATCTTTAAAGTCTTGGTAAGCTTTGTAACTTATCTCAGCAAGCGATTCAAGCGTAGCACGATCTTCATCTTCTAAAATAATTCGGTGACCATCTAGCACTTGGTTTTGAATTCCAGAACTTAATAGTTGTTCTAGGTTAAATTGTGAAGAATCAAGGGTGCCAAAATTTGAACTTATCGTTTGTCCCTGTATAGTGATTTGAATATCGTTAGCATTAATTCTATCTCCAAGAGAAGCATAAAATTGATGGGTATTTCCTCCTCCTCTTGCGGGTGGTCCTCCTCTACCGTCAAAAAAGGCTACATCTATATCGAATTCTTTTGAAACATCAGAGAGCATTTCCTTCGCTTGGTAGATTCCCCAATTGGCCATAATATAGCCTCCATCTTTAGTTCCATCAGAAAATCCTAACATGATGGTTTGTTTATTCTTTCTGCTAGCCAAATGAGCTTTGTAGGTTTCATTTTGATAAAGCCTACGCATAATATCTTCTGATGCCTGTAAATCATCGACAGTCTCAAATAATGGAATCATATCTACAGTTGGAGTTTCCCAACCACAAATAAGGTGTAAAGCAAACAGTTGTAAAATACTTTCTAGACTACCACAGTTTGAAATAATGTAGCGGTGACAAGCACGCTCACCGTTGGTCTCTTGAATCGACTGCATGGCATAGATAGAGCCAAGTGTATAACGGGTCATTTCATCTTCAAATATTTCTACGGGCACCTTCCCTACTAGCTTTGGCAAAACAACCAGACGCTCTTCTAGTGATAATTCAAGATAGTTCTGTGGGAGATGATCGATAAATTGTTGAATATCTGGGTGACTCATAATAGTATCAAAAACACCTTGGTGAACCCTTGAATCTTGACGAATATCTAAAGAAGCAAAATGATATCCAAAAAGCTTTACCTTGTGAGAAAGATCTCTAATCTCTTCAATATAGATGCTTTGGTGTTCTTCTTTTAAGATATGCTCAATAGCAGCTAATTCGCTGGTAAGTTTTTCAAGGCTAATAAGCTCTCCCCTTTCTGGATAAAGTAAAGTCGTGTACATACCATTTTCAAGAGCAGCAATTTTTTCATCGACCTTGTCAAAAGTAATCTTACGCTTTAAACGACGTAAATCTCTATAATAGTTACGCTGTATGGTATATTTTAAACGCTTTGCAGTTTTAAGCGATGTATCTGGCGTAACGAAGGGATTTCCGTCACGATCTCCTCCAGGCCAGAAACCAAAATTGAATAAGGTGTTATCAACGGTTTCATCTCCTAAAATATTTTGCTGCACATAACCATAAATATGACTGGCAGAATGATAGAATACATTTTCTAGGTACCACATTAAACTAACAGCTTCGTCAAATGGAGAAGGCTTCTCCTTTTGAAAGAAACGTGTTTTACCTAACTGAGTGAGCAACAGCTTGATTTGTGCTAGATCATCTACTTTAATGGCTTTAGATAAATCATTAATGATCCCTAAAACAGCGCCCGGGTAAAATTGTGTTGGGTGTGCTGTTAAAACTAGACGTAAATTAAAGCGTTCTAAATAGGCTCTTAACTCTTCTTGCTTCCCACGCTGGAAGGTCTCTTCTTTAATATATCTCAAGGTACCGCGTCCATGCATATTATTGACTTCGGCGAAAGCAGCGTCTTCTATAGCATCAAATAAGACCACTTGACGTTCGATATATTGAATAAAACCAAAAAGCAAGTCATATTTTTCTGTGTCACTCAATTCTGGTCCATAAAGTGTAAAAAACTCTTGTACGATTTGAAGCGGAGATTTATTAGTTTCAAAACCCTTTTTACAATGTTTTGAAAATAGGGGGAGATATAGGGAGGATTTCTTAAGTGTATCAAAAGGTAAGGTTAAAAAAAGACTGTTATAAATTTCAAATTTAGAAAGAACATTATCATTAAAACGTTCTAATTTGGTCTTGCGAGCCATATTGGGGTTAGGGTTATAGGTTTATAAATCGTTAAAAATACTGTGCATCAATCGTTTCTTGTCGTTGATGCTTTCTTCTAAAGAAATCATAGTTTCTGTGCGTGATATACCTTCAATTTCATCAATCATAAAAATAAGATCTTTGGCGTGTTTAGTATCTCTAGCTCTAAGTTTACAATAGATATTAAATTTACCTGTAGTAATGTGGGCAACTGTAATATATGGGATCGATTCAAGAGATTCTAAGACCTTTAAGGTCATGCTATTCTTTTCTAAATAAATACCGATGTAGGCAATAAAAGAATAGCCCAGCTTTTCGTAATCTAAATTTAAAGAGGAACCCTTGATTATTCCAGCATCTTCCATCTTCTTTACACGTACATGTACTGTTCCAGCTGATATCAACAAACGTTTAGAGATATCGGTAAAAGGAATACGAGTGTTATCGATAAGGATGTCTAGAATTTGATGATCAATGTCATCTAATTTAATCTTTGTCATAATCGCTACTTTTTTAATGCATTAAATTACACTTAACAAAAATAAGCCATAATAATCAAAAATCAATGAAAGATTGTAGGTGTTTTGTTATTTTTGTTGAGGATTCAACAATGTCTATCGGTTTTGTTTGATTTTTTTTCAACGCATTGATTACTTTTAATCCTTTATAATTATAATCATAGCCCACATATTCTGGAATAAACTGTATTTCCCCTTGTTGTAATACTTCGTTAAATTGTACAAAAACAGTAGAATTTGTGATTTCACCATTGTTTACAATTGTAACATTTTGAATTTCGATATCTCTTAAGTGGTTGCCATTTGCAGGGATAGCGAGATAATCTTTCGCTGTAAAGTATTGATATTCATTATTTAACACTGAATTCAAACAACTTAATAGGGCGTTAAAAATAAGTGTTCTTGTGTTAAGTCGTTCATAGTCATTTGGAAAATGCCCTGCTTCAAAAAGGATGGTTGGTGTACCTTGAGCGGTAAAATAATCTCCAGTACAATTGATGTTAAATGTATCGTCATATCTTCCTATCCCCCATTCATCGTTTACAGCTTGTTCTTTAACAATATGTGCTATGATCTGCATTGCGATAAGGCGAGCGGGAGTCACTTCTTTAGCTTCGTTCGCTGCAGGGGCTAAAAATGATAGAGAAGCAGGTTTATCTGTGTTTCCAGCAGAGAATATAGTGCGTTGACCATGCAAATTGAGACATAAGTCTGGTTGAAAAGCACTAAATATCGTTTTTAATGTTGTCATTTCGGGTTGTGTTTCTTGGAAAGCATCCCTATTTAAATCAACTTTATTTGCATTGAATCGCGAATAACGCTTTGACCCGTCGGGATTGAGTTGAAAAATCAATTGAAGCTGAAACTGCTCTAACAATGCCTTCCCATGAGAGGTTTCCTCGAGATAGCTAACAAGGTCTAAGCAAGCTTTTGTCGTAGTAGTTTCATTCCCGTGCATTTGCGACCAGGCAAGCACCTTAAAGCTTCCTTTTCCAAGTTTCAATCCATAAATAGGTCTTTGTTCTACAGAATACCCTAGTATCTCAACAGATTTTTCTAGCTTCATTTGTTTCAATTGCTTCATTAAGCGAGAAGGAGGGAAATAGCGCGAATGCATCTCATTTTTCATTTTACAAAAGTATACTATTGATTGTTTTCATCTGTAAACAAGTAAGTGCTACACTTGTTTACAGTTTTATTCTGATTTTGTTTACAATAATAACTTATTTGTTTCAGTTTTATGAAATGAATACACAATAATCTATATATGAGTGTTTTAAATTTATTTTCGTAGAAAATACTTTAAAAAACATAAGATTATTTATAACTGCATTAGCTGAAAAATTATCCCTATATTTGTTAAAAATAAATATTGTTTACAAATGTTAAACGTGGATAATCTTATTGCTCGAATTAAAGTACTGATGGATCAACACGAGCTTAATGCCTCTTCTTTTGCAGAAATGATAGGAGTGCAACGCTCAAGTATTTCGCATGTCTTATCTGGAAGGAATAAGCCCAGTTTAGAGTTTCTCACCAAAATTGAAACGGCTTTTGATGAAGTAAGCTTTGAATGGCTTTTAAAAGGAGATTTAGATAATGTACCTATTTCACCCTCTACCCGCTCTGAAATATCGCCACAAAATGAATTGACGAAAATTCCTCAAAAGAGCATAGAAAAACCTCTTGCACCAGCTGCAAGTGAGGATATCGTGAAAATTGTTCATTATTATGCCGATGGGAGTTTTGACAGCTTTTTTAAAAGATAGTATTTTTACATCCTATGAAAAAGATATTACTCCTTCTCTTCTCGCTATTTTTGTTGAGTTGCTACACTGTGGAAAGAAATTGCCAAGACTTTCATACTGGAACATTTCAGTTTCAACAAATTATTGGAGATCAACTGCAAACCTCTAGATTCTTAAGAACTGCTTCTTTAGAAGTGGAATATTTTAATTCTCAAATTGATTCTGCTAGTATTCGATGGATTAATCCTTGTGAATGTGTTTTGACAAAACTCAATCCTACTTCTAATCAAGATAAACGTCCCATTGCCATAAAGATCATTTCTACCTCACAAAAGGAGTATGTTTTTGAATACTCTCTTGTAGGGGATCAAAAAAATAAACAAAGAGGAACAATTCAAAAAATTAGTGACGAACTATTGTACCCCTAAAAATCTAGCTTTGTTTGTGGGGTATCACCTTCATTCACTTCTTCTGGGTCATTTACTTCTACTTGATCAAGCTTTGGTTGTTCTGGTGTAACATAAGGGAGGCTCTCCTTTAAAGAAATATTTTTAATCTTTTTGTTTGTCAGTTGGTTTCCCATTGCTTTATATCCTTTTACCCCTATAAATTCTTCAACATTAATGACTTTATTGGGTAGTGGCTCTGCACCTCTAGGTTTTGTAAATTCAATTTCAATCACCGGTCGCCATTCTGTACTGATAAAGATTAGTGTGGCATCTTCTTTGACAAAGACATCTTCTTTATTTTCATTTTCAATCAAAAAACGTTTAATAAAGTAACGTTCTTTCTCTTGATCAAAGTAAACGGCCGTAATGGGTTTTGTTTTTACCCATCGTTCTAAAATCATAGGAACTTGACTAAAGTGAAGTTCAATTTGAGGAGTGAGCGTTTTTGATTCTGCTTTATCGCTAATAATCAATAATTTATCTTCTCCTCTAAATGCACCTAATAAATCTCCCCTTCCATCTAGATTGAGTTTTAGTACAGTACTGTCAAACCATATATTCCTTGGTTTAAGAGTGGATACACCTTTTTCTTTTAACTCAATTTTTAAAACATTGTATTTACTAACAATGTTTCCTTTTACGCCCCTTCCCTTGATTTGTAAATCTGCAAAGTCTAATTCCCATTTAAGCTTCTTTGCTTGTCCTGTATTGCGTAATATAACCGTTACAGTTTCTGCTTCACCATTTGGGTTCGCACTAAAATACAGTATATGTGATCCTGTTTTCCCTTGAGTAATGTCATACACTTTATCACGTGTCACTCCAGTAACAGCAAAACGTTTGATATAGGAAGTGCCTAATTTTCCATCTTTATAAATAACATTATATATGGTGCGACTATCTTTCTTTTTGAATACGGCAACATGAATAATGTCTTTTTCGACAAAAACTTTACTATCCACTTTGACAACCTGCATTTTACCAGAGCGGGTAAATACGATCAAATCATCAATATCAGCACAATCACATACATATTCGTCTCTTTTTAAAGATGTCCCTACAAACCCTTCTTGTCTGTTCACATAGAGTTTAGTGTTTCTAACAACAACTTTTTTAGCATCTACGTCGTCAAATGTGCGTATTTCAGACTTGCGCTCTTTCCCTTTTCCGTAATCTTTCTTGAGCTGAGTAAAGTAGTCTATCGCGAAATCTATTAGATTGTCAAGATTGTTTTTAACTGCTGCGATATCTTCTTCTAAAGCTTCTATTCGCTGCTGGGCTTTATCTATATCAAATTTAGAAATACGTTTGATTCGTATCTCTGTTAAACGGACAAGATCTTCTTCAATTACAGGGCGCTTTAAATGGGTAATATGAGGCTTAATCCCTTCATCAATTGCTTTAAGTACGCCTTCCCAGGTTTCTTCTTCTTCGATTAAACGATAGATTTTATTTTCAATAAATATACGTTCTAAAGAAGCATAATGCCATTGATTTTCAAGCTCTTGAAGTCTAAATTCTAGCTCTTTTTTTAGGGTGCTAACAGTAGTATCTGTAGAAATCTTCAACATCTCTGAAACCCCAATAAACTTAGGCTTATGATCTATAATGATACATCCTAAAGGAGAAATTGACGATTCACATGCTGTAAAAGCATAGAGGGCGTCAATGGTCTTATCTGGTGAAATCCCATTGGGTAGATGAACTAAAATCTCAACCTCTGCAGCAGTATTATCTTCAATTTTTTTGATTTTAATTTTGCCCTTATCATTGGCTTTTAAAATCGAATCTATTAATGAAGAGGTTGTTGTACTAAAGGGAATTTCATGAATTACCAAGGTGTTTTTGTCCCTCACGCTAATTTTTGCTCGAACCCGTACTTTTCCACCACGAATACCATCGTTGTAATTTTGTACATCAATTACACCCCCCGTTTGAAAATCTGGATAAAGGGTAAATTTTTTTCCTTTTAGATAAGCAATACTCGCTTGTAAAAGTTCATTAAAGTTGTGCGGAAGAATTTTTGTAGAGAGACCTACTGCAATCCCTTCAGCTCCTTGAGCTAATAATAATGGAAATTTAACGGGTAGATGAACTGGTTCGTTCTTTCTTCCGTCATAAGAAAGTTGCCATTCGGTTACTTTTGGGGAGAAAACGACCTCTAAAGCAAATTTAGATAAACGCGCCTCTATATAACGTGAAGCTGCAGCACGGTCACCAGTAAGAATATTCCCCCAGTTTCCTTGCATGTCTATCAAAAGATCTTTTTGACCAATCTGCACCATGGCGTCTGCAATACTAGTGTCACCGTGTGGGTGATATTGCATAGTGTGCCCCACGATATTTGCGACTTTGTTATATCGCCCATCGTCAAGATCTTTCATAGAATGAAGGATTCTTCTTTGCACAGGTTTAAACCCATCTGATATAGCTGGTACAGCACGTTCAAGAATCACATAAGAGGCATAATCTAAAAACCAGTCTTTGTACATGCCTGTTACCCTGACTAAAGATTCATTGTCAGGGAAGTCGGGAGTTGTTTCATAGAATTCCTTTTCTTCCATACTATGTGTCCAATTCGGCTAAATCTAGTTCAACTTTGAGGTTATTGATGATAAACTCTTGCCTGTTTGGGGTGTTTTTCCCCATGTAGAATTCTAATAATTGCTCTATGGTTGTAGCTTTATCTAACATGATAGGATCTAATCGTATATCTTCTCCAATGAAATACTTGAATTCGTCTGGAGAGATTTCTCCTAGTCCTTTAAATCGTGTAATTTCTGCCTTTCCGCGTAAGTTATTAATAGCATTTACCCGTTCTTCTTCTGAATAGCAATAAATAGTTTCTTTTTTATCGCGCACTCTAAACAATGGGGTTTGCAAAATATACAAGTGTCCTTCTTTGATTAATTCTGGAAAGAATTGCAAGAAAAAGGTAATCAGTAACAAACGAATATGCATACCATCAACATCTGCATCTGTTGCAATAACGATATTGTTATAGCGCAAATCTTCTAGACCGTCTTCAATATTTAGGGCCGCTTGTAAAAGGTTAAACTCTTCGTTTTCATAAACGATTTTTTTAGTCATCCCAAAAGTGTTCAAGGGCTTCCCTCTAAGGCTAAATACCGCCTGTGTATTCACATCGCGGGACTTAGTAATCGATCCACTCGCAGAATCTCCCTCTGTAATGAATAAGGTTGATTCAAGACGTCTGTCTTTTTTGAGATCCCCTAGATGAACTCTGCAATCCCTTAGTTTTTTATTGTGTAAACTGGCTTTTTTAGCGCGTTCTCTAGCAAGTTTTCTAATCCCCGAAAGTTCTTTACGCTCTTTTTCTGCCTGTAATATTTTACGCTGGATACTTGAAGCAACTTCTTGGTTCTTATGTAAGAAGTTGTCCAATTGTGTTCCCATAAACTCATTGATATAGGAACGAACGGTAGGCATATCTCCTCCCATATCTGTAGAACCTAATTTTGTTTTTGTTTGGGATTCAAAAACAGGCTCCATCACTTTAATGCTTATGGCTGCAATAATAGATTTTCGAATATCTGCAGCGTCATAACTCTTCCCAAAAAACTCTCTTATGGTTTTGACATAAGCTTCGCGGAAAGCAGCTTGATGTGTTCCTCCTTGAGTGGTGTTTTGACCATTAACAAAAGAGTGATACTCTTCACTATACTGAGATTTACTATGGGTCATCGCCATTTCTATATCATCTCCCTTTAAATGAATAATGGGATAAAGCAAATCGTTTTCGTTGATTTGATCTTCTAAAAGATCTTTTAATCCATTTTCTGAAAAATACTTTTCTCCATTAAAATCTATGGTCAATCCCGGGTTGAGATAAACATAGTTTTTAATCATCTTGACGATGTATTCTGCTCTAAATTTATAATGCTTAAAAATTGCTCCGTCTGGAACAAAACTTACTTTGGTTCCTCTTCTAGATTTAGAGGGCTTTAATTCGCTTTCTTCTACAAGAGACCCAAATTCAAAAGAAGCACTTTTAGACTGCTCATCGCGAATGGATTCTACAATGAATGAAGAAGATAAGGCGTTAACTGCTTTTGTTCCTACTCCATTAAGTCCTACAGATTTTTTAAATGCTCGGGAATCATATTTTCCGCCTGTATTCATTTTAGAAACAACATCTACTACTTTCCCCAAAGGAATGCCACGACCATAATCTCGCACTGAAACTAAATTTTCTGCAATCTTAATTTCTATGGTTTTCCCCGCTCCCATGACAAACTCATCAATACAGTTGTCAAGGACTTCTTTGATCAAGATATAGATCCCGTCATCTGGAGAAGACCCATCTCCCAGCTTCCCAATATACATTCCAGGACGCATACGGATATGCTCTTTCCAATCGAGGGAGCGAATATTATCTTCGGTATATTGTGTTTTGCTAGACATAGTGCAGTTCTGCTAATATAAAAGGTTCAAAGAGTTTGCGCTATATCAATAGGGCTAAAAAAATTAACATATAGTCGTTGAAAACTATTAAATGATTGGTACTAAAGTTTTTCTGCTTTAGCGTTGTTTAAGGTATCGCAATATATTTTGCTCTATCCTTGCTTCAATTTGGTCAACATTTGCTTTGTCAAATACTTTTCCAGTAATGTTTTCATACAACTCAATGTATCGTGAAGAGACTTCTTCTATGTAAGTATCAGACATATCTGGGACCGTTTGGCCTTCAAGACCCTGAAATCCATTTGAAATTAACCATTGACGGACAAATTCTTTAGACAGTTGCTTTTGGGGTTCGTTTGCGGCTTGTCTTTCTTTGTAGCCTTCGGCATAAAAATAACGGGAAGAATCTGGGGTGTGTATTTCGTCAATCAGTACAATGGTTCCCTCTGCGGTTTTTCCAAATTCATATTTGGTATCTACTAAAATCAATCCTTTTTGCGCAGCAAGTTCAGTTCCTCTTTGAAATAAGGCGCGGGTATATTTTTCGAGTTGAATATAGTCAGCTTCAGAGACGATTCCATGACGAATAATTTCTTCTCTAGAAATGTCTTCATCATGTCCTTCTTCTGCTTTGGTAGCAGGGGTGATTATCGGAGAAGGGAAAGCGTCATTCTCTTTCATCCCATCTGGCATTTCAACGCCACATAATAATCGTTTTCCCAGCTTGTACTCTCTAGCTGCATGACCAGACATATAGCCACGAATTACCATTTCAACCTTAAAGGGTTCACATCTTTTCCCTACAGAAACACAAGGATCTGGAGTAGCCTCTAGCCAGTTAGGAACAATGTCTTTTGTCGCTTCTAACATTTGTGTGGCAATTTGATTAAGAATCTGTCCTTTATAGGGTATTCCCTTTGGCATGACTACATCAAAAGCAGAGAGCCGGTCTGTAGCAATCATGACTAAAAGGTCATTTTTAAGAGAAATGACTTCACGTACTTTCCCGGTATATTTATGGATTTGCCCCGGAAGGGTAAAATTAGTGGCTAAAAGGCTATTCATCAATTCTGGTGTTCTATATGCTTGTATGCATCGATTACTTTTTTGACCAGTCTGTGACGAATCACATCACGATCATCGAGGTATAAAATTCCAATTCCTGAGGTTTCTTTCAAAATTAAAAGGGCTTCTTTTAATCCGGAGATCACTCTTCGGGGTAAGTCAATTTGTCCTGGATCCCCTGTAATGATAAATTTTGCATTAGGCCCCATACGGGTTAAAAACATCTTCATCTGCGCATGGGTGGTGTTTTGAGCTTCATCTAGAATAACAAAGGCGTTATCTAATGTTCTACCGCGCATAAAGGCCAAAGGGGCAATTTGTATGGTTCCTTTTTCTAGGTGAGCCGCTAAACGTTCGCCTGGGATCATGTCCCTTAAAGCATCATATAGCGGTTGCATATAAGGGTCTAGTTTCTCTTTCATATCCCCAGGAAGGAACCCAAGGTTCTCCCCTGCTTCTACCGCAGGTCGTGTTAATATAATACGCTTAACCTGCTTTTCTTTTAGGGCCTTAACGGCCAAAGCAACACTGGTATACGTTTTACCCGTCCCGGCAGGACCAATCGCAAAAAGCATGTCGTTTTTCTTACTGAGCAATACAAGCTTTTGCTGGTTAAGTGTTTTCGCTTTGATGATACGTCCACCAATACCATGTAAGATAAAGGCATCTTTTTCATTAGTGACTTCATAATCTTTTGACCCGTCAGAGGAAAGAATCAATTCAATTGTAGTCATATCTAGACTATTGAACTTCCCAAAATGGGCGACTAACATATCTACCCGCTTTTCAAATTCTTCTAAAATTTCTTCTTCTCCCAGCGCTTTGATCTTATTCCCTCTAGCAATAATTTTAAGTTTAGGGAAATAGGTTCTTAACTGTTCTATTGTTTTGTTCTGTTCCCCAAAAAAGTCTTGTGGGTTGACTTCGCTTAATTCAATTTCAATTTCGTTCAATAGCTTTATAATTATCGATTATACGCTCAGTTTTGTAAGTTTGTACTCAAATTTACGTTTTTCGTTTCAATCCATTATAAAATAAAAAAACTTTATGTCGATTATCACCTTGACGACCGATTTTGGGCATAAAGACTATTTCGTCTCTGTTTCAAAGGCGGCACTAATTCAAGAAGCTCCTGCCGCGACCATAGTAGATATCTCTCACGAAATAAGTCCATTTAATCACACCGAAACCGCTTATATTCTTAAAAACGCTTATAAGAGTTTTCCTAAGGGGACCGTCCATATTGTAGGGGTTGACTCAGAATTATCCCCAGAAAATAATCATATTGTGATGCTTTTTGATGGGCATTATTTTATTGGTGCAAACAATGGTGTCTTTTCTTTAATCATCGAAGAAATGAAATATGAAAAGTTAGTAGAAATCAACATTCATAATACCTTACTCACAACCTTCCCTGTTTTAGATGTCTTTGTAAAAGTAGCAGGACATTTGTCAAGAAATGGCTCTATGGATGTGATTGGGAAACCGTTACAAAAACTCAAAGAAATTGTAGGAGTAAAACCAGTTATTAACGATAGTGGCACACAAATAATAGGAAGTGTCATTTATATTGATAATTTTGGGAATGTTGTGACCAACATCAAAAAATCAACATTTTTGGAGATACAAAAAACACGACCGTTTAAGATTTTTGCGCAAAGCGTAACCTTTGAACATATTTTTGATTCTTTTGCTGCTGCCATTAACTTTTCCATCCCAAAAGATAAAAGAGAAGAAGATGGTAAAAAAATTGCCTTATGGAATGCTGCAGGACATCTTGAACTAGCGATATACAAAAGCAATCCAAAAGACGGGAATGCCCACAGTTTATTTGGGTTAGAATTTAGAACCCCAGTAACTATTTTCTTTGAATAATATGTGGGCCATTTATCAACGTGAACTACAAAGCTTTTTTTACACCCCAATGGGTTATGTTCTGCTTGCTACCTTTTTATTGTTAAATGGCTTATTACTGTGGGTTTTTCCTTCTAGCTGGAATTTATTAGATGCTGGTTTTGGAGATATTAACTTATTTTTCGAGTTCAATCCGTGGTTGTTTATCTTTCTACTTCCAGCCTTGGGGATGAAATCTTTTTCAGAAGAAATCAAAGCGGGAACCATTGAGTTACTATTAACAAAACCCATTGGAATTCCTACTCTTATAGCTGGAAAGTTTCTGGCTTTGATGAGCGTCTTATTGATCGCTTTAAGTGTCTCATTTTTTTACATTCTTCAGTTGGATTATTTTTTATTAGAAAATAATGCCTTAGACTGGGGAGTCTATTATGGCTCTTTTTTAGGTTTATTCCTTTTAGCCTCATCGTTAGCGGCGATTAGTCTTTGGGCTTCAACCTTAGTAGAAAGTGCATTTTCGGCCTTTTTAATTGCTGTATTTATAAATATTTTCCACTTCTATGGATGGAATCAAATTGCCAATTTATTTACCAACTTTGACCTTTACACTTCATTAAAAAGTATAGGCTTACAATATCATTATGGAGAGTTAAACAAGGGAATTATTCGTCTGGCTAATGTGGTTTATTTATTACTTCAAACCCTCTTTTTTCTTTATTGGAGTATGCTTAATATTAAAAATAAATGTCAATGATACAGCGCACAGACATTTATCGTTTGCTAACCGCTATAGGGATTATTATTATAAGCATGAAAGCTTTATACTTTGTCAACCAACAATGGGATTTGACTTTGGATCAACGCTATACTTTATCAGACAATACAATTGAAGTTGTACAAGCCATCAAACAACCCATTTTAATTGATGTAATGCTGGGCGGTAACCTTCCTGCAAATTATCAGCGCTTGAGAACAGAGCTCACCATTTTATTAAAGCAAGTCAATCATCAAAATGAATTTGTTCAGTACACCTTTGTAGATCCTTTTGAAGGGGTGGAAAATAAAGAAGAATTGATTGAAGAATTATATCGTTTTGGGCTAGCGCCCGAAGTAGAGATTGACCAAGAGAGTCAATCTACAGAACAGACCATTGTAGTCCCTTGGATGATCTTAAATGTACAGGATAATACTTCACTAGAAAGCAAGTCAATTCGAGTATCACTATTACAAAAAAATTTGGGCGACACCGCAGAGCAACGCATTGAGCAATCCATACAACAGCTAGAATACAATTTAACTGATGGTTTACATCGTCTGTTTTTAAAGGATAAAAAAAGTATAGCCGTGATAAGCTCTCACAAGGGAAGTTCTGATCTTCAACTTGCCAGTTTATTACAAAGCCTTTCCCCCTATTACAGATTGGCTTCGTTTGACTTAAAAGCATTTCCGGCGCAGCCAGCTAAAACATTAGAAAATCTCAATCGTTTTGATCTGTTATTTATCGCTAATCCTACTGAGCACTTTACTACCGAAGAAAAATTCATGCTGGACCAATACACCCAGCAAGGGGGCAATAGTCTCTTTATGATTGACCCCATTAACATCGCTCAAGACAGCCTTTTCTCTATTCAGGGTGATGCAGTGGCTTTCCCGGTAGATCTTGGCTTAGAAGAACTTTTTTTTAAGTACGGTGTAAGATTAAATAGAGATATTATTACAGACTTGTTTAGTGCACCTATTGTTCTAGCGCAGGGCGAAAATGCCTCGTCTGAATATCGACCCTATCCATGGGTTTATCACCCACTTGTAGAACCCACAGGGGATCACCCCATAGGGAGTGCAGTAGGCAATGTTCTTCAACAATTTGTAAGTTCTATCGATACCCTATCCAATACAACTCGCAAAACAATTTTACTTGCCAGCTCTAACCGCTCTAAGCTTAAAAAACCACCCTTTATTATTGCTTTAGAAGAAGCTACAAAGCCCTTAAAGCCTTCTCTTTTTGACGAAAAAAGTAACATTACTGGGGTTTTATTAGAGGGGACTTTCCCTTCTTTATTTCAAAATAGAATTTCACCTTTTGAGTGGGATAAAGCCACAGATACCCGCTCTGCTAAAATAGCGATCTTTTCTGATGGAAACATGGCAGAAAATCAATTGGATAAAGGAAATCCCCTAGAATTGGGTTATGATAAATGGACCAATAATCTTTATGCAAATAAGCAATTCCTGCAGAACACAGTGCATTACCTTATGGGAGAAAATAAGCGATTAGTTTTAAGATCAAAAGAAATCCGTTTAGCCTTTCTAGATCAAACACTTATAAGGGAACAAAAAAAGAGAATTCAAACAAAAGTATTTGCCCTACCACTCACGCTACTCGCTTTTCTTGGACTCATTTGTGGAGTCTTGCGTCGACGCTCTTATCGTCAATAACTTTTGATAAGTTTCTTTTCGGGTTGCTTAGTTTTAAAATATATTTGAATGTATAAAATGAAACTTATGAAGTTTATCGTCTCAAGCAATCAACTACTCAAACAGCTACAAATTCTTGGAGGTGTTGTCAACAGTACAAACACTCTTCCTATTCTAGATAATTTTTTATTTGAACTCAATCAAGACCGTTTAACCATAACAGCTTCTGATCTAGAAACAAGTATGTCTTCTAGTATATCGGTTGAATCTACAGATAACGGTAATATTGCTGTTCCAGCTCGTCTATTACTGGATACACTAAAAACATTTCCAGAACAACCCCTCACATTTTCAGCTCAAAATAATGCTATTGAGATTAGTGCCAACAATGGAAAATACAGCCTAGCCTATTTATCTGGTGAAGAATTCCCCAAAGCTGTTCATCTAAAAGATCCTAGTAAAACAGTGATTATGGGAGATACTCTAGCAAATGCAATTAACGCCACGCTTTTTGCTTCGGGAAACGATGATTTAAGACCTGTGATGAGTGGGGTGTTCTTTCAGTTTTCAACAGAGGGTCTCAACTTTGTTGCAACAGACGCTCACAAACTTGTAAAATACACTAGATCTGATGTTACCGCTTCTGGTACAGCAGAATTTATTATGCCCAAAAAAGCACTGCAAATCTTAAAAGGAATTTTGCAAGGAAGCGAAGAAGATATCAATATTGAGTACAATGACACAAATGCTCAATTTACCTTTGCAAACACCAGCTTAAACTGTAGATTAATTGAAGGGAAATACCCAAATTATGAGGCCGTTATTCCAAAAGAAAACCCTAATGTATTAACCATTCAAAGAGAAACTTTACTAAACTCACTACGTCGAGTTAGTATTTTTTCTAATAAAACCACGCATCAGATTCGTTTAAAGATTGCTGGGGCAGAACTAAATATTTCTGCTGAAGATTATGACTTTAGCAATAAAGCAGAAGAGCGTTTGAGTTGTAGTTATTTAGGGGATGATATGCAGATTGGATTTAACTCCCGTTTCTTAATTGAAATGTTAAATAACTTGGGGGCTGATGATATTTCTCTCTCTATGTCCATGCCTAATCGTGCTGGGATAATTACCCCACTTGACAATATAGAACAAGGGGAACATATTACTATGCTAGTCATGCCAGTGATGTTAAATGACTAAAATTTTGAATAAAGGAAATTATAAGGCTCGCCTAAGCGAGTCTTTTTTTATGGAGAAATATTTGAGCGTTTTCTTAAGAAGCACTAATTGCTGTAGACATGCGCTTATAAATACCCTTTTCAAGTTTTTCTCTAATTGCAGAAAACGCGTCAAGCGTAATCGCAACATCTTCAAGATAATGTGATGCAGTTGGGATTAAACGAAGTAATATCAATCCTTTTGGAATCACAGGATAAACAACAATAGAACAAAAGATACCGTGATTTTCTCTAAGGTCTTTTACTAATACCATCGCTTCTGGAATACTCCCTTTTAGATATACAGGCGTAACACAGCTTTGCGTTGTTCCAATATCAAAACCGCGCTCTTTAAGACCATCTTGTAGTGCATTAACATTTTCCCACAATTTGGCTTTGAACTCTGGGCGTGAACGCAGCATATCCAAACGCTTGAGAGCTCCAGCAACTAAAACTGATTGAAGTGATTTCGCAAACATTTGCGATCGCATGTTGTACTTTAAGAAGTCAATTATTTCTTTATCTGCTGCAATAAACGCACCTGTTGAGGCCATTGATTTGGCAAAAGTGGCAAAATATACATCTATATCTGCTTGAATGCCTTGCTCTTCTCCAGCACCAGCACCTCTTGCTCCTAATGTTCCAAAACCGTGCGCATCGTCAACTAAGAATCTAAATTGAAATTTCTCTTTTAGAGCGACAATTTCTTTTAAACGACCTTGTTCTCCTCTCATTCCAAACACTCCTTCAGAAATAACTAAAATACCTCCACCGGTTTGTTCTGCAACCTTAGTGGCGCGTTCAAGGTTTTTCTCAAGACTTTCAATATCATTGTGCTTGTAGGTAAAACGTTTTCCAGGGTGAAGGCGAACCCCGTCTATAATGCAGGCATGGGCATCCACATCATAAACAATAACGTCGTTTTTAGACACGAGCGTATCGATGGTAGAAAGAATCCCTTGATAACCAAAGTTGAGGACATAAGCCGCTTCCTTTTCTACAAACTCTGCCAATTCACGTTCTAATTGCTCGTGTAATGCTGTATGACCAGACATCATTCTCGCTCCCATGGGATAAGCAGAGCCAAATTCTGCCGCTGCGGCTGCATCTACTTCACGAATTTCGGGTTGATTGGCAAGTCCCAAATAATCATTAACACTCCAAGTAATAACTTCTTTACCATTAAATTTCATACGATTTGAAATGGGACCTTCTAACTTTGGAAAAACAAAATAACCTTCTGCAACAGAAGCCCATTTCCCTAATGGACCTTTATTTTCAAGGATACGTTCAAATAAATCTTTCATCTACATGTTCTTTCTTCGCGCAAGGGCACTTACTATTGTATATATTCTACTTTTTTGGGGTCTTTTGCGTGTTCAGTATCAAAGAAACCTTGTTCTTTCATCCATTGATCGCTGTATATTTTACTCATATATCTAGAACCATGATCTGGGAAAATGGCCACGATATTACTGTTTTCATCAAATTCATCTTCTTTGGATAATTGCTTAATGGCTTGTACTACTGCTCCACAAGTATAGCCTACAAACATTCCTTCTTTTTTGGTGGTTTCTCTTGCAGAGTGGGCACTTTCCTCGTCACTAACTTTGACAAATTTATCTATTACATCAAAATTTGTCGCTGAAGGGATTAAATTTTTCCCAAGACCTTCAATACGGTAGGGATAGATTTCTTTGGGATCAAACTCTTGGGTTTCGTGGTATTTCTTTAATACAGAACCATAAGCATCTACTCCTATAATACGAATATCAGGATTTTGTTCTTTTAAGTATTTAGCACAGCCAGAGATCGTCCCGCCTGTCCCACTACAAGCGACTAAGTGAGTAATTTTACCATTGGTTTGTTCCCAAATTTCTGGGCCTGTAGTATTATAATGTGCTTGAGCATTTAAATCATTGAAATACTGATTGATGTAAATCGAATCTTTGGTTTCTTCATGAATACGTTTGGCTACTTGGTAATATGATCTTCGATCATCTGCTTTTACATTAGCTGGGCAAACATAAACTTTCGCTCCCATAGAGCGTAACATATTGATTTTATCTTCAGAGGACTTTGAACTAACGGCTAAAATACATTCATAGCCTTTGATCATAGATACCATGGCTAAACTGAAACCTGTATTTCCAGAAGTTGTTTCTACAATGGTAGTGTTCTCTCCTATAAGGCCTTGTCTTTCTGCTTCTTCAATAATATGTAAAGCAATGCGGTCTTTATTAGAATGCCCAGGATTATTAGCTTCCCACTTTGCAAAGTAGTTACCTTTAAAACCTTCTACAACTCGATTAAGTTTAACAAGAGGGGTGTTTCCCACAAGGGAGAGCAAATTGGGAACAGATTGGATTCCTAATGTCATATTTTGGTTATGTTTGAACAAACCAATGCAAATTTAATTAAAAAATATTAGTTATTGGTATTCTCTAAAGCGAGAAGAAAGGCATATTTTTTAGCAGTTTCCTTCAGTCCTTGAAATCTACCCGATGCTCCGCCGTGTCCAGCGGTCATATTGGTGTCTAAAAACAGTACCGTATTATCTTTTTTATGCTGCCTTAAAAGCGCTACCCATTTAGCTGGTTCCCAATATTGTACTTGAGAATCATGCAATCCGGTGGTGACTAGCATATTAGGATAAGGCTGCTCTTTAACGTTGTCATAAGGAGAGTAGGACTTAATATAATGATAATATTCCTCATGATTAGGATTTCCCCACTCGTCATATTCCCCAGTCGTTAATGGAATACTTTCATCTAACATGGTTGTGACTACATCAACGAATGGAACTGCGGCAATTACCCCTTTGTACAATTGAGGGGCTTCATTTACAATAACACCCATCAAGAGACCTCCTGCAGAGCCACCATAGGCATATAAATGCTTTTCGCTGGTCATTCCTTTCTCAATGAGAAACTTTGAACAGGCGATAAAATCAGTAAAGGTGTTTTTCTTTTGGAGCATTTTCCCGTCGTCATACCATTTTCTACCCATGTATTCTCCCCCGCGAACATGTGCAATGGCAAAAGCAAAACCGCGATCGAGTAAACTTAGGCGAGTAGTCGAAAAACCAGGGTCTATTGTAGAGCCATAAGACCCATAGGCATATTGTAAAATTGGAGTATCTGGGGTTAAGGCAGTATCTTTTCTGTAAACCAGTGAAATAGGGACTTTAACTCCATCTTTTGCCGTCGCCCAAAGGCGCTTAGATACATAGTTACTTTTATCAAACTTCCCACCCAATACTTCCTGCTCTTTAAGAATAGTTTGAGTTTTATCTTTCATGTCGAACTCAATCACACTAGAGGGAGTAGTCATTGAATTATAGATATAACGCAATTTTGTGGTTTTAAAATCAATATTTGTAGAAGTATAAACAGTGTAAGTTTCCCCCTCTAAGGGTAAATAATAATCTTCTTGTTCATCCCATCTTTTGACACGTATTTTTGTTAAACCATCGGTTCTTTCGGTTATGGTCCAATACTCATCAAAAAGATCTAAATCTTCCAGCAAAACGTCTTCTCTGTGGGGTAATACCTCTACCCAGTTTTCTTTTCGTGGTGCACTTGTAGTGGTCTTCATCAATTTAAAATTCTTTGCTCCATCTGCGTTAGTGAAAATGTAGAAATGCGCTCCATAATGAGAAATACTGTATTCAAGATCCTTTTCTCTTTTGTGAACTAATTTAAATGAAGAAAGTGGTTCATCTGCTTTGATAAATTGAAACTCTGTTGACAAAGTGCTATAAGAGCCTATAAAGATGTAATCCTCTGATTTTGATTTAGTTACATAGCAAGAAAATGTTTCATCTTCTTCTTTAAAAACCAATTCGCTAACTGCATTCAAATCTGATAAATTGTGACGGTAAATTGCTTCCGAACGAAGGGTCAGAGGATTCTTTAGGGTATAGAAAAAATGTTCATTGTCTTTTGACCAGGCACTTCCCCCTGTACTGTTTGTGATCGAAGTGTTAAAGATTTCCCCAGTGATTAAGTCTTTTACTTTAAGGACATACTGACGTCTAGAAACTGTGTCTATCCCAAAAATTGCCTTGGTATTATCTGGACTAATATTTATGCCTACGAGGCGGAAATAATCATGTCCTTTGGCCATTTCATTACAATTAAATAAAATCTCTTCTGAAGCACTTAAGCTGTCTTTCTTTCTGGTATAAATAGGGTAATCTTGCCCTTTTTCATAACGAGTAATGTACCAATAACCATTGTAAAAATATGGCACAGAATTGTCCTCTTCTTTAATGCGACCCTTCATTTCTTTAAACAAATCATCTTGAAATGGGACTAAATGCTTAGTGGATTTTTGGTAATAATCGTTTTCCCTTTCTAAGTAATCAATCACTTCTGGATTTTCACGCTCTTTTAACCAATAATAAGGATCTATTCTTATGTCGTTGTGAATTTTGTGTTGATAGGATTTTTGATCTGCTATTGGAGGGATAAGAGTAGCATCTGGTTTCATTTCTGGTGTGGTATTAGTACAAGCAATAATTAGTAAAGAAAAAAGTGAAATTAAGCCTTTATCAAAGGGCAATCGGAGAAATGGAGGATATTTAATCATGATCGGGTAAATTTAAATTGCTGTAAGCATTTAAGTACATAACGGTGTTGGTCATCGGTATAATCTCTATGGGTAACAAAGCGTAATTTCCCAGAACCCATACTGATCAATTGGATTTTACTTTGCTCCATAAATGCCATAAATTCTTGCTCTAATTGGGAAGAGGCTAACTCAAATATAACAATATTCGTATCTACAGGCGCTAAATATCTTATTCCTTTAATGTCCATCACGGCAGCACCTAATTCTTTAGCTTTTACATGGTCATGCTCTATGGCCTGCCAGTGGTGATCAATAGCATAACTTGCAGCTTGTGCGAGATAGCCTGCTTGTCGCATTCCGCCTCCTAAAATTTTCCTAACCCGTAAAGCCTGATCAATCATTTCTTTTGAACCAATTAAAGCAGAACCTATTGGCGCACCTAGTCCTTTACTAAAACACACCGATATGGTATCAAAATGTTCTCCATAAAAAGCGGGTGTAGTTTTAGTAGCAATCATCGCATTCCAAATTCTTGCTCCATCTAAATGCAAGGAAAGATTTTCTTTCTTACAAAGGGCTGCTATTCGCTGGATTTCGTCGGGAGAATAACAGGCTCCCCCTCCTTTGTTAGTGGTATTTTCTAAAACCACCAAAGCAGTTTTAGGGGAATGATAAAAATCTCTTGGATTAATTCGTTCTTGAATTTGTTCTGCGGAAATACGCCCTCTTTCTCCCACGATGGTAGCACAAGAAACTCCGCTATTAAAGCTCACTCCTCCCCCTTCATAATTAAACACATGGGCATAATGATCACAAATCAACTGCTCGCCAGGATTCGTATGTAGCTTGATGGCCGTTTGATTCGCCATGGTTCCAGAGGGGAACAGCAAGGCCGCTTCTTTTCCAAACAACAGCGCCACTTTCGCCTCTAAGGCATTAACACTAGGGTCTTCTTTAAAGACATCATCTCCTACTGGAGCACTCATCATTTCCTGAAGCATTTCTTTAGAGGGGCGTGTGACCGTGTCACTAATTAAATTTACTTGCATAATTATTGACAACGCAGACCACTTCCTATGGGCGATCCATCGGGAATTTTTGGTGAAACTAAGGGTTGTATTTCTGCTGGATGTTCAAAATAGTTTTCGATGCTATTGCGGTAAAAATTGGCATAAGGATAAGAAGACTGTCTTTTTAGCCAAGAAGATAATGTGAACAGACTCTCGTGCACCTCTGCACGAACTGCATTAGGGACATTTATAGCTTGCCCCAATCGCATCATGTGATTTAATAGATTTCCCTGTACCACTTTTTGAATGGCTTTGGCTTCGGTATCATACTCTTTCTGCTTAAAGCTTTCATCAATTAAAAGCGATAAAGTCTCCTTAAAGCCTAGTTGTTTTTCGTCAAAGGCTTTTTGTTGAATGAGTCGCGCTGCTCTTTGTTCGTTTAATATCATTCCTAATACTGCATCGCTCAAGGTATGGGCTGCGCCCAAAGCATCAAAGGTCAATCCTGTTTGAGTAGCAAAACTTTCTCGACTCGCACCATAACCAAACGCATGGGGTGGCATCATTTTTCTAATATGAGGAGGAATCCCAAGGGTTCCTTGATCTAACGATCCAATTAAAGTTGCTAAGGCTTCTTTTTGAACGCTAGGCGCAACAGCTTTGACACCAATAGAAGAAGCTCCTTTCACCCCGTAATCATAATCTTGCCCACCTATTAATTTAACTACTGCTTCTAATTGATAACGATGTAAAAAGTAAAGCGGAACCAAACGATCTTGTAATACCGATAGTGGCTCTCCTGTTTTCAATTGATCTTTTGAAAAGTTATTTAGGGCAATTTGACGCACAGCTAAAAGGTGATTAAACTCCTCTACCGCAGTCTTTCCGTTATCCCAAAGGTGGGCATAAGGATGTGCTCCGCCAATAGGACGTGCATCTCGATCGGCAATAAAGCGATGTCCTTCTGTATAACTTTCGGCTAATATTTGATTTAGTGCAGCGGTTTCATCTGTACCGTCAGGGAAATCGCTGTAGGCATATTTTACCGTAACCTTATCCCAGTCACCAATACCTACTGCATAAGCGTTTTGATAGTTTATTTGGCCATTTTCTATGGCCAAAGTGGGATGAGGATAATCCATTACAGACGCCCGGTCTTTTACACTAGCGGCAAAATTATGGGTAAAGCCCAGAGTGTGTCCTATTTCGTGTGCAGACAATTGACGTATTCTCGCTAGAGCCATTTCAAGCATAGGGTTATCTTGATCATCTCCTTTTGCGTAAGGCTGGTTGGTCAAGGCTTGTGCAATCATAAAATCTTGTCGAATTCTTAAACTTCCCAGACTTACATGCCCTTTTAAAATCTCTCCACTTCGGGGATCTACTACACTAGCTCCATAGCTCCATCCACGTGTAGAGCGATGCACCCATTGGATTACATTATAACGCACATCCATAGGATCGGCATCATCGGGTAATATTTTTAATTGAAAAGCATCTTTATATCCTGCAGCTTCAAAAGCTTGATTCCACCACTTCCCTCCTTCTAATAATGCAGAACGAACAGGCTCTGGAGTACCATTATCTAAATAATAAACGATTGGCTCAACCGCTTCACTCACTGCTGCATTAGGGTCTTTTTTTTCTAAGCGATGGCGCAGGGTAAACACTTTGCGGGTCGCTTCATTAACCGGCGTAGAATAATCGTTATAACTAAAAGGAATCGCACCCGATCTAGGATCAAACTTGCGTTGTTCAAAGGCAACCTCTGGCAATTGCACAAAAGAATGATGCTGATGCACACTCACGCTATTGGGTGATGGGGTCACAGATCGAATTAATCCTCCTTGGGGGTTTCCCTTAAAAGTAAGTAGCACATCAAACTCACTGTTTTGAGGGAAATTTTTGGTTCGCGCTAATGAAACTGCCGAACAGTTTTTATCCACAGAATAACTCCCTTGTTTACTGCGCTTTAAACGCTGGGATACGCCGTGAGCATCTTGCATCAAAAATGGGGTTAAATCAATCGTATAATGAGTTGCGCTAGTCGCTTGAATAGGAAATCCAAAAAGAACAGATTTCGCAAAAGCCTGCGCAATTGAGGCTTGCTCTAACATATTGTCAGAGGTACTACGGTAGTCTAAATTAGGTTGTACCAACATCAATTTATTCCCCATTTTAGTAAAGTGAACCACACGTTCATTCCCTAATTGTCCACGATCTAGACCAATGTCATTACTCCCTATCCCTGCACTCAGTCCATTAACATACAAAAACGCTTGCTCTATTTGTGTAGTGCGATTGACTTGGAGTAAAATTCGGCCATCTGCTTCATCATAACTAAAGTCAAAAAAGCCAGGATAGCTCTTCTTTATCGCATTTGTTTCAACGGCTGTCTTAGTTGTTTTTCTTCTTTTATTTTGGGCTTGACCCATAAAAAACACCAAACTGAGACTAAGCCCTATAATTGTCTTTAATTTCATACCTATAATTTGTTCTCCTCCAAGCTAAAAAAATATTTCAAACAAATAAAGAATCGCGAACTAAATTCTATTTTTACAAAAAAATATTTATGCTCACATCTGATCAACTGAAAGGTCTGTTTGAACGCCTTGGTGCGTTAAGGAGGTATCTTTGACATTGATGCCAAAGAAATCCAAATTAGCAATCAAGAAGAAATTACCCTAGATCCTAACTTTTGGAACGACCCTAAAAAAGCCGAAGTTCATATGAAAGGCCTGCGAACCCTCAAAAAATGGGTCGCAGACTACAACAATGCTGTCCAATTAGGCGAAGATTTAGAAGTACTCTATGAATTTTACAAGGTCGGCGAGGCCGAAGAAAAAGAACTTACTGCTACCCATAAAAAACTCTTAGAATCCCTAGAAGATATTGAATTTCGCAATATGCTCTCTGAAGAAGGAGATGAATTAAGTGCAGTCGTACAAATAACGGCAGGTGCAGGTGGGACAGAAAGCTGTGACTGGGCAGAGATGCTCATGCGCATGTATTTAATGTGGGCAGAAAAACGAGACTTTAAAATCAAAGAGCTCAACCATCAAGCTGGAGATGTAGCAGGAATTAAAACTGTTACACTTGAAATCGATGGAGATTTTGCTTTTGGCTGGTTGAAAGGTGAAAATGGAGTGCATCGTTTGGTGCGTATCTCCCCTTTTGACAGTAATGCTAAACGACATACTTCTTTTGTATCTGTTTATGTTTACCCTCTAGTAGACGACAGTATTGAAATCAATATTAACCCCGCAGACATTTCGTGGGAAACTATGCGCGCTAGTGGTGCCGGGGGGCAAAGCGTCAACAAGATCGAGACAGCCGTTCGCTTGCGACACAGTCCTTCTGGAATTATGATCGAAAATTCAGAAACTAGATCCCAACTCGAAAATAAAGCCAAAGCTATGCAGTTACTCAAATCGCAATTATACGAGATTGAGTTACAGAAAAAAATGGCCGCAAGAGAAGAGATTGAAGCAGCTAAAAAGAAAATCGAATGGGGCTCACAAATTCGCAACTACGTCATGCAACCTTATAAACTGGTCAAGGACGTTAGAACCCAAACTGAAACCAGTGATGTAGATGGGGTACTCAATGGAAACATTGATACTTTTCTAAAAGCCTATTTGATGTTTATGGGGCAAGACAAAGAAAATGATACCTTATGACAAAAATCAAGAATATAATCTTTGATTTAGGTGGGGTTCTAATCGACTGGAACCCAGACTATGTTTTTAAAGAAGTCTTTAAGGACGATGAAAAACTAGCCTGGTTTTATCGTGAAATCTGTACCATGGATTGGAACGAAAATCAAGATGCAGGATACCCCCTTGCAAAAGCAACCGAAGAACGTATTGCCCTTTTCCCAGCATATGAAGCTTATATTCGCCAATATTATGGCCGCTGGGAAGAAATGCTGGGCGAGGCTATTCAAGACACTGTAAAACTCTTAAAACAATGTGTTGATTCACCAAAGTTAAAAGTGGTGGCTTTGACTAATTGGAGTGCAGAAACTTTTCCAGTTGCCCTTAAAAAGTTTGACTTTTTGCAATGGTTTGATGGCATTGTTGTTTCTGGAGAAGAAATGACTAGAAAACCCTTTCCAGAAATATATCACACTACTTTAGAACGGTTTGAAATAAAAGCAGAAGAATCCCTCTTTATAGACGATAATCTAAGAAATATTGAAGCCGCAGCAGCCTTAGGGATTCAATGCATCCATTTTATCTCTCCCCAACAACTTGAAAAAGAATTAAAAGAATTAAAGCTATTATGAGTTTAAAAATCTATCACAACCCCCGCTGTAGAAAATCAAGAGAAGCCTTGCAGTATCTAGAAGAAACTAAACAAAGCTTTGTCATTATCAACTATATTGAAAACAGCTTGTCAAAATCAGATATTGAACAACTTTTAAAAGAATTGGGGTATTCTCCTGAAAAATTAATTCGAAAAAACGAAGCCATTTGGAAAGAGCATTACAAGGGAAAGGACTTATCTATTGAGGAGTTAGTTACAGCCTTAAGTGAATATCCAAAACTAATCGAACGTCCCATTATTTCTAATGGAAAAAGTGCTGTGATTGCTCGCCCACTTGAAAAATTGATTAATTTTTTAAAATAATTTCATTTCAGTGAAACTTTTTAAGCAAAACCGAGTCTAATAAAAGTTAATAACTGCTAATGAAAAACACTATTATGCTATGCCTGTCTTTATTGATGGGTAAATTTGCCCTTGCGCAACGACCTCAAAACTTTCAAAAACCTACTAAAATAAGCCTTTCGGGTAAGGTCATTGACCAAGAAACCCAACAACCTTTAGAATACGCAACCATTACGCTAAAAAACCCACGCTTCCCCGATCGTCTTCAAGGCGGTATCACCAATGAAGAAGGGGTATTCAATTTCGAAGTTTTTCCAGGTCGTTATACCATCACCACGGAGTATATTTCTTTTGAAAAAGACATCAAAGAAGGGATTGTTCTTCGTGAATCCAAAGATTTAGGCACCATTGCACTGGGTATGCAAGTCAATAATTTGAATGAAGTAGAACTGGTCGCAGAACGTACCGAAGTTGAAATTCGTTTAGATAAGAGAGTGTATAACGTAGGTAAAGACATTACCGTGCGTGGGGGTTCTGTTTCAGATGTGATGGATAACATCCCCTCTGTCTCTGTGGATGTTGAAGGGAATATTTCGCTTCGCGGAAATGACAACGTTCGTATTTTAATCAATGGCAAGCCTTCTGGCTTAGTGGGTTTATCTGGACCCGATGCCCTGCGTCAACTTCCCGCAGAATCCATTGAACGTGTAGAGGTGATCACCTCTCCTTCTGCTCGCTATGAAGCAGCAGGAACTGCAGGAATCTTAAATATTATTTTAAAAAGAGAAGAACTTGCTGGCTTTAATGGATCATTTATTTTGAATGGAGGAGCGCCAACAAGCTATGGGGGATCAGCTTCTCTTAACTGGAGAAATAAAAAATTAAACGTCTTTACCACCACTTCTTACAACAATGGAAAATCTATGGGAGGAGGCGTTTTTAACAGTGAATACTTTAACGGGGATCAGGCCAGTACATTTACAAATGAGACCAGAGATTATGACCGCAACAGAAAACGCTACTTTATTAACCTAGGCGCAGAATACTTTTTTGATGACAATACCTCTTTAACCCTAAGTGGATTTTTAAGACGTTCAAATAATGAAAGTAACAATAGCACGATTATTGAAGACCTAGACTCAAGTGGGAGTATTTTAAATCGATTGGGGCGTTATCAAGATGAAACAGAAGAAGATAACTCGGGGCAATTCACAGCTAACTTCACAAAAAAATTCAACGACAAAGGGCATGAACTAATGATTGAGTTTCAATCAGAAGAAAGTAGTGAAGATGAATCTGATTTTGCAGATAACACTAATGTTTTTGATCAATCCTCTTCAACAGATGAAACCCAAAGAAGACAATTATTACAAATTGATTATGTTTATCCCATAAATGAAAATACCCAGTTTGAAGCAGGATACCGCGGGAATTTTAGCCAACAAGATACCGACTATCAAGTATTTGATATTCTAAACAACATCCCCAACTTAAATATAAACTTGACCAACTATTTAGGTTTTACCCAAAATGTGAATGCCGCTTACACTCAGTTTGGAAAAAAAATTAACAAATTTTCCTATCTCCTTGGCCTACGTATGGAGCATACTAAAATTATCATTGATCAACGCACGGCTGATATTTACAGAGAAAAAAAATACACCGACTGGTTCCCAACTTTCAACCTATCGTATGAATTCAATGAAAAAGAAAACATCACTCTAGGCTATAGTAGAAGGATTCGTCGTCCCCGATCTTGGTCATTAAATCCTTTTCAATCTTTGACTAGTTTAACTTTCTTTAGACAAGGAAATCCAGATTTAGACCCTTCTTATGCCAATTCTTTTGATTTTGGATATCTTAAACGTTGGGAGAAATTCACCTTAAATGGTTCTGTTTATTATTCTACTTCAAAACAAGTAATTACCCGTATAACAGAAGCTACCGGAACGATTGTAAGGGTGAGTGATAATCCTATTATTGACGTTCCAGCATTGCGCTCCACCTCGATCAACCTTGCCGAGAATAATAGAACCGGAACAGAATTCACCCTGACCTATTCCCCAAAACGTCAAGTAAGCATCAGCGGAAACTTTAATATTTTTAATTCGGAAACCATAGGAACCTATGAAGGTCAAGTTTTAGATGCAGAAATTGTGAGTTGGTTTGCAAGAGTCAACGCGAGTTTCCCGCTACCTTTTGGGATCACTACCCAATTGAGAACTTTCTATAGAGGACCAAGTGCAACTGCACAGACAGAATCACAAGGAATACTTTCGATGTCTGGAGCAATCAATAAAGATTTATTTAGTAAAAAAGGGACTTTGTCTTTCCGCGCTTCAGACATCTTTAATTCTAGACGAAGAAAAAGTACTACTGTGACAGAAAACTTTACTAATTATACAGAGTTTCAGTGGAGACAACCCACCTATATTTTCACCTTTACTTATCGCATTAATGAAAATAAAAACAACCGCAAAAAACAGCGTTCTATTAACGACGGTGGTGGTGATGGTGAAGAATTTGATTTCTAAATCTTCTTTAAACACAAGCACAAAAAAAAACACCGTATTTAGCGGTGTTTTAATTCATAAGGGATAAACTATTTTCTTTTAGGTACTTCTTTACGGCCGTCTTTTCTTTCTTGAAGCCATTCAAGTAATGAGCCTGTCAACCAATATGGAATGACAAAAGTCAACAAGAAAATCATTAGCCAAAAGCCAATGGTTAGGATGGTTAAAAAGGAAAGAAAACCTAAATACTGGTCGAATTCAAACATGATCTTCAATTTGCTGTAAAATTAATGCATTTCTATCGTTCTGGCAATGAGAATTCTTTTTTTATTCACAATGCTATTCACACTAGTTCGCCATTGATTTTTACCTTATTTTTGTAACAAATTTATTGACATGAAATTTCGTATTGAAAAGGATACATTAGGAGAGGTAAAAGTACCCAAAGACGTATATTGGGGTGCACAAACAGAGCGTTCTAGAGCTAATTTCAAAATTGGTCCAGTAGGCTCCATGCCTACAGAGGTGTTAGAAGGCTTTGCGTATCTAAAAAAAGCAGCCGCTTACACCAACCACGAATTAGGTGTTTTAGATATTACTAAAAGAGACCTTATCGCTCAAGTATGTGACGAAATTCTTACAGGAAAACTAAACGACCAATTCCCATTAGTGATTTGGCAAACAGGCTCTGGGACACAAAGCAATATGAATGTAAATGAAGTGATTGCTAACCGTGCTCATGTACTTGCTGGAAATAAACTAGGAGAAGGAGAGAAAACCCTCGCCCCTAACGATGATGTCAATAAATCACAATCCTCAAACGATACCTTCCCTACTGGAATGCATATTGCCGCTTATAAAAAAGTAGTTGAAGTTACTTTGCCAGGGGTTAAAACTTTAAGGGATGCCCTTGATAAAAAAGCAGAAGAGTTTAAATCTGTTGTAAAAATAGGACGCACCCACTTAATGGATGCCACTCCTCTCACTTTAGGGCAAGAGTTCTCTGGATATGTCTCTCAGTTAGATCATGGTATTGCTGCCTTGGAATTCACCCTAAAACATTTATCAGAAGTAGCCTTAGGAGGAACTGCTGTTGGTACTGGAATTAATACCCCTAAGGGCTACGCCAAAAGGGTAGCAGAATATATCGCCGAGTTTACCGGTTTACCTTTTATTACAGCGCACAATAAATTCGAAGCCCTTGCAGCGCACGATGCTATCGTAGAAACACACGGAGCGTTAAAACAACTCGCGGTTTCTTTAAATAAAATTGGAAACGACATTCGTTTAATGGCCTCTGGTCCGCGTTCTGGTATTGGAGAAATCATTATTCCTGCCAATGAACCTGGAAGTTCTATCATGCCAGGAAAAGTAAACCCTACCCAGTGTGAAGCATTAACAATGGTATGTGCACAGGTGATGGGGAACGATGTTGCCATTACTATGGGGGGAACACAGGGACATTATGAACTCAATGTATTTAAACCTATGATGGCGGCGAATATTTTACAATCTGCCCGTCTAATAGGAGATGCATGTGTGAGTTTTACCCAAAACTGTGTGGTTGGGATTCAACCTAACCAGTCTCGTATAGACGAATTAGTTAATAATTCTTTAATGCTTGTGACTGCTTTAAACACAAAAATAGGTTATTACAAAGCGGCAGAAATTGCCAATAAGGCACACGAACAAGGAACCACCCTTAAAGCTGCTGCACTCGCATTAGGCTATTTAACTGCCGAAGAATTTGATCAATGGGTTCGCCCAGAAGATATGACAGGTAATGCCTGAGATTAGCTTTAGAAAATTCATTTCAGCTGACGCAACAGCATTTAAAGCCCTAAATATTGAATGGCTTGAAACTTATTTTGTTGTCGAAGCCATTGATGAACTTGTGCTGAGTAATCCTCAAATTGAAATCATAGACAAGGGAGGCTTTGTTTTTATGGCCTGTATCGAAAAAAAAACGGTAGGTACTTTTGCTTACATCAAAAAGGAGACGGGAATTTATGAATTTAGTAAAATGGCTGTTTCTCCAGCTTTAAGAGGTCAAGGAATAGGAAACCAAATGATGCAATTTGCGATACGCTTTGCAGAACAACACCATTGGAAAAAAATCCTCTTATACTCTAATACTATTTTAGAAAACTCTATTCATCTTTATCGTAAATACGGCTTTCAAGAGGTCCCTTTGGAAAAAAATATTATTTACTCTAGGGGAAATATTAAAATGGAAATCCTTCTTTAAGGAGCTAAAAAAGCAGCTACTATAGCTAAACTTTCTTTCGGCCTTTCTTCCATGGGAACATGGCCTGTCTTCGGCATAATAACAACTTGAGCATTATCAATTGCTGCTTTAAACTTAGGGGCATCGCTTACTGGAATCCAGGCATCGTTTTCACCCCAAAGAATTAAAGTGGTGGCTTTAATAAGAGAAAGTCGATCCCTATAATCCTCCCGTTCAATATAAGCACGATCAATAAAAGCCTCTCTGTTTCCCTCAAATCGAATTAAGTCGTGGTATCGATCGATGGTTGACGCTTTTATCAATGTATGGTCATAATAAACCTCTTTGATATTTTTCTCGATAAAACTGCGTGGAGTAACATAACGAATAAAGTAATTCAATACAGGAGTCTTAGCCATTTTAATCACCATAGGTGTACTTTTAAAAGGGAAACCACTGGGGTCTAATAAAACAAGCTTATCTACTTTTTCGGGGTGATAGCTAGCGTATAACCAAGAGATTAATCCACCCAAGGAATTTCCGGCTAAATGAAATTTTTCGACCTTAAGCTTTGTCAAAAAAGTATCTAATAAATCGACATAATCTTTTGAACTATAGCGCTTTTGTGGATCTTGCCCTGTCAAGCCATACGCGGGTAAATCTAAACGAATCACACGGTAATCTTCGATCAGATCCTTAGTCCAATCCTCCCAAGTATGTAGAGATGCTCCAGTGCCGTGAATCAATACAATGGGGGTGCCTGCTCCTTCATCACGATAGTGTATTTTTATCCCATTTAATGCCATAAATTGAGAGGGTGCAGCAGCATATTTTGGGGCTAATTCTTCTAAGGTCTTATCTGGTGATACAATGTATTTCCCAATTAATAATACCCCGACTAAGAAGATAATTACGCCTTTTACAAATTTATTTTTTAACATTAAGCTACTTCTTTAAAAGGTTTCGCTTTGCGAATTTCAGCTTTGATTTGACGCAAAAATTTATGAAAATCGACAGTAATCGTATGACGTGACGTCGCTAACTGCTTCATGTGGGGATTTGTCACCTCACGCTCGCACAGTTGAACTATATTTTGTGGACGTTGCCATTCGCCATTGATTGCGAGTGCCGCAAGTTTGCTTTGCTGCTCTGCTCCAGGCCAAATACAACCTAGGGGCTGAAACATACCTATAAAATAAAGGTTGTCCATTTTTGGATGAAACATTTTTAAATATAAGGGCACAGGGCCATTGCTATAATTGAGGAAATTTTTAGCAAAAAAAGGATGTGCTAACACAAAACCAGTACAGGCAATTACTACCTCAAAATCTTCTTTACTGCCATCTTTAAAATAGACAGTAGAATTGTCAAACTTTTCGATATCGGGCTTTGGTTTAACCTTTCCGTGTCTTATCATGTAGAGTAACTCACTATTCACAGTAGGGTGTGTAGCACCAAATTTATGATTCACCTTTGGCAAACCATACCAGCTGTTTGGTCCAGTAACTAATTTGACTATTATCCCCGCAAGAAAATTTCTTAACCATATGGGCAAAAACGTCATAGAAGAAGCAAAAATATCAGCAGGTTTTCCCATGATAAATTTGGGCAAAATACGATAACCCCGTCGCCAGCTAATGCTAGTTTTCTTACTAACTCGGCTAGTTTCTACCGCAACATCGCAGGCAGAGTTTCCCCCTCCTATTACTAATATCTTTTTATTTTTAAATGGAGCTGCCTTTTTATATTGATGGGAATGCAAAAATTTTCCAGAAAATTTTCCAGGATAATTAGGGTATTTGGGTTGCCAGTGATGACCATTACATACGACTAAATCAGTGAATTTTACAGTTTTTTCCTCACCCTCGCTTAGGGTTGTTACTTCCCAAATATTATCTGTATTAAGCACGCAAGATTTAACTAAGGTGTTAAACCTGATTAAAGGATATAAGTCGAACTTTTTGGCGTAGGCTTGAAAATAATTCCGCAATTCTTCATGAGAGGGATAATCGGCTACTTCTGCTGAAAAGGGAAAATCTTCATACTGAGAAAGGGTCTTAGAACTAATGATATGGGTGGTTTCAAAAACACTGGAGTGGCTTTCCTTTTCAGAATAAATCCAGTTCCCCCCTACATCGTGATTATAATCATAAGCCACAACGGCTATTCCTTTTTCGTGAATATTTTTAACAGCAGTGATCCCAGAGGGTCCTGCTCCAATGACACATACGCTCTTCTCCATTGTTTCCTTACTCTAGTTAAAGTAGGAAGATAGGAATTTTATTTTTCTAAGAAAACCGAAGTGGTTGGGAAAGCAAAGTCACTCCCTTGAGCTTTAACAATCTCAATAATGCTAAAGTTGATCGCTTGACGGGTGTCAATCAATAATTCCCAATCGGGACTATCTACATAGTACAAGACGAGTATATCTAAAGAACTCGCCCCAAACTCTTGAAAACGAACTCTTGCACCATCTGCAGTTGTATTGGGATGGGCATTAATCATTGCCTCTATTTCTGCAACTATATTTTTAATACTTTCGACTGGAGTACCATAGGTTAAGCCAATATTAAACTTAACTCTTCTAATAGGTCGAAGACCTAAGTTATCCAATTCTGCATTGACCATGTTCTTGTTGGGAACGGTAACGATACTCTTATCAAAGGTTCTAATTCTGGTTGATCTAAAACCTACCTTCTCTACTGTACCCGTATAACCATTTACAGTAACAATATCACCATAGGTAAAGGGTTTATCTAAAAAGATAGTAAAAGAACCCAACAGGTTCTCTAAACTCTCTTTAGAGGCCATCGCTATAGCAATTCCTCCTATCCCTAAACCAGTTGCCAGTGCAGCTACATTAACATTAAAAATACTGCTCATTACTGTGAGTGTCCCCAAAATAATGACTAATACCTTAGCGATTTCTATCGCAAAAGGGACAATTTGATCATCCATTTTATTCGAGGTCTTAGCAGCTCTCCGCTCCATAATCTCTCCAACAAAATCAACAAAACGCAGTAATAATAAAAAAATGAAATAAGCATAAACCAGCAAAAAACCTTTGTAAAGTAAATACCTCACACCAATATCGTCTACCGAGGCAAGTCCCCAAGAAGTTGGAAATTGTATTTGTTGACTTGCTAAAAACAATACTCCTAGGAGGATTAAATTATTCAAAGGCTTTTTGAGTCGATCGTCAAAAGCAGAACGCCCAACTTCATAAGCACTTTTCCCTAATAGCCTAAATAATAATCCCCCAAGATATCGACTAATCAATTGTTTAAACAATAAGCCAAAAAGAATTATCCCTCCAAAAATAAGATAGGCTTGTAGGGAATTATCGAAATAAACTGTATCAATTAAATCTTGAAAAGACATGGGTAAAATTTGAATTAATCACGGGTGAGTTTTCTGTATTGAATGCGCTTTGGAATAAGATCACCTCCTAAACGTTTCTTTTTATTTTCTTCATAATCAGAATAGGACCCTTCAAAGAAATATACTTGAGAATTTCCTTCAAAAGCAAGAATATGAGTACAAATTCTGTCCAAGAACCAGCGGTCGTGAGAAATCACAACTGCACAACCTGCAAAGTTTTCTAAACCTTCTTCTAATGCCCTTAATGTATTGACATCTAAATCATTTGTTGGCTCATCTAACAACAATACATTTCCTTCTTCTTTAAGTGTCATCGCTAAATGAAGACGGTTGCGTTGTCCTCCAGAGAGGGTACTTACTTTTTTATTCTGTTCGTTCCCAGAAAAATTAAAACGACTTAAAAAGGCACGAGAGTTAACTTGCTTCCCTCCTAACATAATGAGTTCTTGCTCGTCTGAAAAGTTTTGCCAAATACTTTTTTCTGGATCAATATTGGCGTGAGATTGATCGACATAAGCCAATTTAACTGTTTCTCCTACAGCAAAGGTCCCGCCGTCTGGTATTTCTTGCTGCATGATCATTTTGAAAATGGTGGATTTCCCAGCTCCGTTAGGACCAATAATTCCTACAATTCCCGCTTGAGGCAAAACAAAGTTTAAATCGTCATACAACAATTTATCCCCAAAGGCTTTTGCCACCCCTTTTGCTTCGATCACATTTGTTCCAAGACGTGGTCCATTAGGAATAAATATCTCTAGTTTTTCTTGCGCCTCTGACTGATCTTGGCTCATTAATTTATCATAGTTAGACAAACGGGCCTTCTGCTTAGTTTGTCTTCCTTTGGGAGCCATACGAACCCACTCCAACTCACGCTCAAGAGTCTTTTGTCGCTTTGAAGCTTGTTTTTGCTCTTGCGCTAAACGTTTCGATTTTTGGTCTAACCATGAGGAATAATTCCCCTTCCATGGAATGCCTTCCCCACGATCTAATTCTAATATCCATCCCGCCACATTATCTAAAAAATAACGGTCGTGTGTTACGGCAATAACTGTCCCCTTATACTGCGCTAAGTGATGTTCTAACCAGTGAACCGACTCTGCGTCCAAGTGGTTAGTGGGCTCATCTAACAACAATACGTCTGGTTGTTGGAGTAATAAACGACACAAGGCGACACGGCGTCTTTCTCCACCAGAAAGGACGCCTACTTTTTGGTCACTGGGTGGAGTACGTAAAGCATCCATTGCAATCTCAAGTTGGGTATCTAGTTCCCATGCATTAACCGCGTCAATCTCGTCTTGCAATTGGGCTTGACGATCCATGAGTTGTTGCATCTTATCTGCATCTTCATAAACCTCTGGCAAGCCAAATTGATCGTTGATTTGATTGTATTCGTCCAGTATAGCTACCGTTGCTCCTACTCCCTCTTTGACGACTTCTAACACTGTTTTTTCATCGTCCATTTGAGGCTCTTGTGCAAGATAGCCCACGCTGTAATCTTGCGAAAAAACTACATCCCCTTGAAAACTTTTATCTAAGCCTGCAATAATCTTTAGCAGGGTTGATTTACCAGATCCATTAAGTCCTAAAATTCCAATCTTTGCTCCATAAAAAAAACTGAGATAAATATCTTTTAAGACAGGTTGCTGTGTAGAGGGGTAGGATTTACTTACCCCAGACATTGAAAAAATGACTTTTTTATCGTCAGACATACTTAAATTCTACCTTTTAATGCGTTAAATGTCCAGGCTACTACATAAAATCCAGCTCCTCCAATGTAAAACCCAATGGCAAACTCCTTGTAAATAAAATAACCCGATAGAATTAAAGCCGTCCCAAAGAGAGAAATAATAATGGCGGCTATTCTAAAGATTTTATTTTTGTTTAAACTCATAAATTTGATTTCCTCTTAAAAAACAAATATCGGACTTTTATTTTATTCGCCCCTTGAAAGCTTTTCTTTTCGATCAAATCCCTGATTACTCAAACAAACTTTCTTATTTTTATCAAAAGAATTGTATGGATTTGAACTTCAACAAAAATGAAGATCACAATAGACTGCTCTGGTCAGCTGTCGATAAAAAACTCGCCCAAATCAAATTAGGTGGCGGAAAGAAACAGTTACAAAAACTACGCGACCAAGGTAAAATGACCGCAAGAGAACGCATTGGAGCTCTTGTGGATCCAAAGTCAAATTTAATTGAGATTGGTGCCTTTGCTGCCCACGATATGTATCAAGATTATGGTGGTGCCCCTGCTGCTGGTGTAGTCGTAGTTTTAGGTTATGTTTCTAAAAGACTTTGTGTTATCGTTGCTAACGACGCCTCTGTTAAAGCAGGTGCTTGGTTCCCCATGGCTGGAAAAAAGAACCTAAGAGCGCAAGAAATTGCCCTTGAAAACCATTTACCCATTGTTTATCTAGTCGATTCTGCTGGTGTCTTTCTACCCATGCAAGAAGATATTTTTCCAGATAAAGAACACTTTGGGCGTATTTTTAGAAACAACGCTAAAATGAGTAGTAAAGGCATCGTACAAATCGCTGCTGTAATGGGAAGTTGTGTCGCTGGGGGAGCTTATTTACCCATTATGTCAGACGAGTCTTTGATTGTCGACAAAACAGGAAGCATTTTTTTAGCGGGAAGTTATTTAGTTAAAGCAGCTATAGGTGAAGATATAGACAATGAAACTTTGGGCGGAGCCACAACCCATAACGAAATTAGTGGAGTAACCGATTATAAGCTCCCTAACGATGCTGCTGCATTGGAAAAAATTAGATCGCTAATTGATAAATTAGGAACCCCAGAAACAGCTGGTTTTAATCGTGCTAAGCCGGTTCCCCCTTTAAAGGATAATGAACAAGTCTTTGGTTTACTCCCTAAAGAAAGAAATACTCCATATAATAGTTATCCCTTGATTGAACAATTAGTAGATCAAGGAGAATATGACGAGTATAAAGCGGGCTATGGCAAAACTATCATTACCGCTTATGCACGTATCGATGGCTGGGCTGTGGGGATAGTGGCTAATCAGCGTAAGGTTGTCAAATCTAAGAAAGGAGAAATGCAATTGGGCGGGGTGATCTATGGAGATGCCGCAGATAAAGCAACACGTTTTATTGCGAATTGTAATCAAAAGAAAATCCCCTTAGTGTTCTTGCAAGATGTCACCGGCTTTATGGTAGGCAGTCAAGCAGAACACGGCGGAATTATTAAAGACGGTGCTAAGATGGTCAATGCCATGGCTAATTCTGTCGTTCCTAAATTCACTGTTATCATAGGAAATTCATATGGGGCTGGAAACTATGCCATGTGTGGTAAAGCATTTGACCCAAGGCTAATAATAGCATGGCCTTCGGCCGAAATGGCTGTAATGGGTGGCGCTCAAGCAGCAAAGGTTTTAATGCAAATCGAAGCCAGTGCTTTAAAGAAGAACGGTGTAAAAATATCTGAAGAGGAACAAAAAGCCTTGTTTGAAAAAATCAAAGGGAACTATGATCAACAAACCAAAGCAGAATATGCTGCCGCACGTTTATGGACAGATGCCATTATTAATCCAACAGAGACTAGAAAGTGGATTAGCATGGGGATAGAAGCTGCTAACCATGCTCCTATTACAGAGCGTTTTAACATGGGAGTCTTACAGGTTTAAACTCGAAATCGTTTGCTGGCGCATCAACTTTCCGTTAGTAGTGCGCATAAATAACGCTACTGAATAAATTTCTTTGGGTAATTCATATTTTGATAAACTTTCAATGTTAGAAAGCTTCTGGTGCAATTCTGCTGGCATTTCACCTTCTAACAATAGGATCACTTTTTGTCCCAAAGCATTATCTTCTATTGCGCCGATAAAAAAAGGTTGAGCAATATATGGGGCGATTTTCGCTTCTACTTCTTCGGGTATAACTTTTATTCCACCACTATTGATAACATTATCGATTCTTCCTTTTAATAAAAAATGCTGGTCCTTTTCTAAGGCGACTAGATCATTGGTAATAATTTTTTCCTCGGTTAAATAAGGCACATCGATCACCATACAACCGCGCTCGTCTGTCGAGAGTTTTACCCCTGGAAGCGGAGAAAAAAGTAGGGAGTCTCCATTGATTTTCCGCGAAGCGATATGGGTAACCGTTTCTGTCATCCCATAGGTTTCATAACACTGGGTTCTTTTTTGTTTTAACCTCTCTTTGAGCTGAACAGAAGAAGGAGCACCTCCTATCAAAAGAGTTTTGACCTTGTCTAAATCTTCAAAAGCGTGCTCTACCTGAAGGGGAACCATCGCTGCAAAATCATAGATTTTATCGCTTGATTGTAAAACATTCCCCTGCGGGGGAACTAAATCAATTTCAAGCCCCAAAATCATGGCGCGTACTAACATCATCTTCCCAGCGATAAAATCGGCATTGAGACAATGCAAGGCCTTATCTCCAATCTTCACCCCAAAGTGATCTCCTGTTGCAAGGGCAGAGTTGACCATCGCCTGCTTGTTATAATGAATTAACTTTGGCTTACCAGTAGAACCAGAGGTTTTTAAAGTTATGATATCATTTGGGCGTATCCAATCCATTAAAAAATCACCAATGGCTTTTTCGTGGGCTTCTCCTTCTTTTATAAAAGAATAAGCGATCTCAAAAAGATCATCAAAACGATAGTGATTTCCATTCAGTAAAAATCTATTGTGAACGTTGGTATAATTTGGTCTATTCTCCATCGATAGATGTGATTAATTTTTCCTTCCAATTTTTCCATTCAAACTTTCTAGCTAAAATGAATATGGAAAGGGGGTAGATGAATAAAAGTGACAAGGACAATTCTGCGATTAAATTTGGTGAAGAAACATCTTTGTATAAAGAAGCCGTTTGAAAAACGGTCCATTCGGCAGTGACTAAAATGGCCGTGATTAAGTTGTTGGCTACATGTATCCCTATGGCTAATTCAATCCCTTCATCCATCAAAGCTATAATCCCAAAAAACAGCCCTGAACCAATATAATAGGCTAAGAGTCCATAGCCCAACTTATCGATCTCAGGGTTAAGAATATGCAAACTCCCAAAAATAATTGAAGTGAGCAATAGCGATAATAAACGGCTACGTGTCATGGTGGCAAAACCTTGCATTAAATAGCCGCGAAAAATCCATTCCTCTAAAGCAGATTGAAAAGGGATCAATAAACTGGTAATGATAAACATGGTTAAAAAAGGCTGCAATTCAAAATTCCATAGATAATTTTTTGGTGATATAATCAAACTACTCCCAAAAACCAGCATACTCAATACTCCCCAAAACCCAAAGCCAAAGATAATGCGCTTAACATCGATTTGTTTTCTCGCCGTTGTAACCGATTGCAAACTTTGCTTATGAATGTATTTAATGACCAATAAAAAACCAAAAAAAGCAATCAAAGAGGGAATCAAAAACAACAATAAGGTTAGGTTACTATCCAAATGCGAAAAGTAACTAAAGGGGTTATTTGAAGGAATAGATTCTTCTGGAAAAAATAAAAACATGGGCGCCTGACCCAGAAAACTAAAGAGTATAATGATCATAGAACCAATAAGATAAAAACCAAATGAGCGTTTATCTGTAGAAAAATCGATTATAAAAGAAGCTGGTTTATTGGTTGCCACGGGTGGGTTTTATCGAGTTGAATATAGCCATTTTTTATTTCTAAAGGGGCAACAATATTGTTTGTATATAAACTTCCTGTTCCTAATCCTTGATGTCCTTTATAGCCTTGTTGGTAGGCCCACTGGGCAATCGCATTTAATCCGATATTACTTTCAAGTGCGCTGGTTACCCAGCTGCCTATCCCTCTTTCTGCGGCAAGTGTAGTCCATTCTTCGGCACCTTTAAATCCACCAATAAAACTAGGTTTTAAAATAATATACTGCGGTTGAATGCTGTCCAATAAAGCAATCTTATCTGCCGTATTAAAAATACCAATCAATTCTTCGTCTAAGGCGACGGGTAAAGGAGAGGTTTTACATAGGGACCTCATTTCACTCCAATTTCCTTGTGCAATGGGCTGTTCGATCGAATGTAAATCTAGCTCGGCTAAGACATGAAGTTTTTCTAGGGCATCCTGCCCAAAGGCGCCATTGGCGTCCACCCTTAAAACCATTTGATCTGCACTAAAACGCTTTCGAATGGCGCTTAAAATATTGACTTCGTCGGAAAAGGCTATCGCCCCTACCTTCATTTTGATGCAAGAAAATCCTTGGGCGACTTTTTCTTCCACTTGATCTAGCATAAACTGCTGATCTCCCATCCAGATTAAACCGTTAATGGGTATAGAGGCTTCCCCTTTAGAAAATGCAGCAGGAAATAAAGAAAAAGGGTCGGCTTGCTCTAAGGATAAAAAAGCCATTTCTATTCCCATCTGTATTGAGGGAAACGCTGTTAAAGCGTTATAAAGGGCTTCTTTGCCCAAATGAATATTATCACAAACCCAAGCGAGTTTCGCCTCATAATCTGGACAATCGTCTATACTTAATCCTCTCAATATGCCACATTCTCCTATCCCTTGTTTCGTTTCATTTTCAAGTACAATAAACCAAGTCTCTTTTTCTTTTAATATCCCTCGCGAGGTACCACTAGGACGTTTAAATTGCAGGACATGTCTTTTATAATAGGCTTTCATCTCTAATCTAAATATAAACCAAGGAGGAACACTAAAGCAAAAAAGAAGGTGCTTAAAGCGACCACCTTTAGTTCTGGATCCAAACTTTTGCCCCCCTTAGATTTAGCTACCTTTAAAAGATGATTCCCCAGCGGTAAAAAAAGAAGTAGGAATAGGTAAGCCAAAATACTTTCTGCTTTTATGAAAACATAGATACTACTTGAAATAAATGCAACAACAATTAGAATTACCTGATAAATCCTTCCTTTATTAAATCCTAAAATCAATGGAATAGTCAACTTACTGGACAAGCGGTCATTGTCCATATCACGCAAATTATTCAAATTTAATACTGCTGTACTTAGGCATCCTATAGATGCAGCGGGTAGGATTAACAGCAGATCAAATATTTGAGTTTGTAAATAATATGAGCCTAAAACACTCACTCCACCAAAAAAGAAAAAGACAAATACATCGCCTAAGGCATAATACCCATAGGCAGAATCTCCAACGGTATATTTAATAGCTGCAATAATGCTAACAAGTCCTAAAGCAACAAAAAAGAGCGTTTTTCTCCAGTCTGCACTTCCAAAAGCCAAATAGATTAAAGACAATGCTAGTAACATACTAATCACAGCCGTAAGCTGAATTCCCCACTTTAGAGCAGCTCTTGTCAATAAGCCCTGCTGTAATACTCGTTTTGGGCCTAGACGTTGGTCGTTGTCGGTTCCTTTTACCCCATCTCCATAATCATTGGCAAAATTCGATAAAACTTGAAAAGCGATGGTGGTCAATACGGCAAAAATAAATACCGCCCAAGAAAAGCTCTCTTCTAAATATGCCATACCATTGCCCATTAAAATCCCTGAAACCGATAGGGGTAAGGTTCGCAAACGCGCTGCAGCCAGCCAAACAGACATTTTTTGCATCAATTGTCGAGTAAAATTCTTTCTCCAGCCTTATAAGATGTAACCCATACATCTATCAAGCCCAGCTTAATCAACTCCTGTCGGAAAGCTTCTGCCTCATCTTCTGTGGCATAATTCCCTAGAGAAAAAGCATTGAAATCTTGTAGCGGATAAGCCCTAAAGTTGACAAAATTATCTGAAAACAAAAGAATATCACTATTCGCTGAAGCCATAAACTGTACTGTATAGACCGTTACTGTTTTTAGGGTTTCTTGTATTTGCTTAGTACTTCCGCCTAAGATTTTATTTTCTAATTCCAATTGCTCAATACGACTAAGGCTTGCCGAGTCATCTTCTACTCCACTACTAAAACCAAAAAAATAAATACCGCCTAAGACCAGTATTGCCAGCGCAACAAAGAATCCTATGCGGTAGATAGCATAACGAAGTAATTTTGCCTTATTTTCTTGAAGCTGTCCTTGAAAGAAAGCCGCAGCTTTCTTTTCTTGATCTACTTCTTTGTAGAGGGTGGCAAGTTGATCTTCGTCTATAAAGGGCATATAACAAATTTACGGGAATTTTGGATACTGCTTAAAATCTGGATCACGCTTGTCTAAAAAGGCGTTTTTCCCTTCTTGTGCTTCGTCCATTAAATAATACATTAAAGTGGCATCTCCAGCTAATTGCATTAAACCATGTTGTCCATCGAGTTCGGCATTCAAGCAGCGCTTAACCATTCGCAAGGCAAGCGGACTTCTTTTCTGCATAATGGAACACCACTCTAAAACGGTCTTTTCAAGATCAGCTAGAGGCACAACTTTGTTGACCATCCCCATTTCTTCTGCTTCATGAGCAGAATATTGATTACATAAGAACCAGATTTCACGGGCTTTCTTTTGGCCTACATGGCGCGCTAAATAAGACGAACCAAAACCACCATCAAAGCTCCCTACTTTAGGTCCAGTTTGCCCAAAGATAGCATTCTCGCTAGCAATGGTTAAATCACAAACTACATGAAGAACATGTCCCCCACCAATAGCATAACCATTGACCATGGCGATCACTGGTTTAGGGATTTCTCTAATTTTTTTATGTAAATCAAGGACATTTAAGCGTGGTACACCATCTTCACCTACATAGCCACCTACTCCTTTTACATTTTGATCTCCCCCACTACAAAAAGCTTTCTCACCGGCTCCAGTAAAGACTACTACATCAATATCATTTCGTTCACGGCAAATGTCCATTGCTTCGAGCATTTGATTGTTTGTCTCTGGACGAAAAGCGTTATATACCTCTGGGCGATTTATGGTGATTTTTGCTACACCATTGTAAATTTCAAATAAAATATCTGAATACTCTTTGATTGGGGTCCACTTGATTTCTGTCATGAAATTTTTGTTTTAAAATTACGTCATTTATCTCTATTGAGCTTGCATTGATTTGAAGTAATTAAGCAAGACTTTATCATTTAGTTTTCTAGGGGTTTTTATCTCTAATAATTGAGGGCGATTAGCAGGGTAGAAAAACTTTTTTAACTGCCATTTTAACCTAAAACTAGAGGAGGCATGGTGATACCCTAAACCATGCAGCTTACAAATCTGCTTGACCGATTTATTTTGAACTGTTTCAAAATAGGTGTCATAGGCGGGGGTGTCATTTTCTCCAGGGAGAATACGGAAGATTCCTCCCCCTTGATTGTTGATGACTATGATACGGGTAGAAGGTTTTAAATATTTATGCCACAAGCCATTCACATCATAAAAAAAACTTAAATCTCCCGTGATAAATAAGGTAGCAGTTTCATTTACCCAAGCGGCGCCCATGGCAGTAGAGGTACTCCCATCTATTCCGCTGGTGCCGCGATTACAAAAGACGCCACTTAGTGCAGGTAAGGAAAATAATTGTGCATAGCGAATGGTAGAACTATTCGCTAACTGTAACATATAATTTTTGGGCAACTGCTTGAAAATTACATCAAACGCTTTAAAATCTGAAAAGGGAAGCTGTTTTATATAATCGAGTCCTAATAAGCGTTGCTTGTTATACTGCGCTAGAAAATTGACACAATAACTGCTTTGAACATATTCTTGCTTTTGTGCCATTAGCGCCTTAAAGAAATGTGCTGGGTGAATTTTAAGATGCTCGCTTAAGCAAAAATAGGTATCATAGGCTTTTTTGGGATCAACATGCCAGTGCTGCTGCGGAGAATATACTCTTAAAAAAGCTTTAATTTTCTTAGAAACCACCATGCCGCCAAAGGTCAATAAAAGCTCTGGTTGATATTCCCCTAAATCTTTTCCTGATTTTTCTAATGGGGCAATAAAAGTATCGATGGATTGAATAAAGGTGTAGTGTGATAAATTAGAAGTGGTTTCTGTCAAAACTGTGACAGAGGGATCTGCAGCTAAATAATCTACTATTTTTTCTTCTAAACTATTAGGGGCTAGCACCCCTACTAAAATCATTTTTTTCTCTGCTTTATGCCATTGATTCAAAAAAGGAGTAAGATCAAGGGATGCTTCTCGAGGTTTAAAAGGGAAACAATGTTGCAAGCTCAATTGGCTAGTGGTGGTGTCGTATAAAGGTTCCTCTAGGGGGATATTAAGGTGTACGGGCCCACGTTTCTCTAAGGCTGCATCCAGTACCTTATTGATGGCCTTTTCGTTTTCTTGTTGGATTTCTTCTTGTCTTTCTTCGATCTCTTTAGGAGTCGCTTGTTTTGACAATAGGGTCTGACTAGGATGGGCTAAAAGTGTTTGAGTCGCATGAGAAACATCTGGTGTTAGATAAGCTGCGGCTTCAAGATGGGGTTCAAAGACCTTTGTTTGACGAATGGTTTGACCATCCCCTATATCAATACGGTGGGGCATGCGGTCTGCCGAAAGCACTACCAGCGGAATATCACTGTAAAAGGCTTCTGCCACAGCGGGATAATAGTTTAACAAAGCAGAACCAGAAGTACAAACAACGGCAACAGGTTGTTGAATTTGCTGGGCAATCCCCAAAGCAAAGAAGGCCGCAGCACGTTCATCAACAATACTATAAGTTGTAAAAAATGGGTTTGAGGTAAACCCTTTAGTCAAAGGAGCATTTCGAGAGCCCGGAGAAATAACTATATGCTGAATATTTTTAGCCGCACAAAATTGAACAATGGTTTGTGCCAAAGGAATTGAGGGGTACAATTGCTCCACCTTGCTCTCGTTCATTTTCGTCATAGCGCCACAAAAATACAAAACGTGTCTGCTTCGGCTTCATTTTAAAGCAAAAATCATACAACCGATAAAAAAGTGTTTGCCTTGCGACATATTTCCTCCCATTCTTTTAAAGGATTACTGCCAGATGTGATACCTGCTCCAGTATAAATCCTAAGTTGATTTTCCGTTAATTTCCCACAGCGCAGGTTAACGAAGAAATGGGCGGTTATCCCTTTTGAAAATGGCCCCAAAAAGCCAGTGTAATAGTCTCTGTTATAGTGTTCATGTTTGAGAATATAATCTATTGCAGCTGCTTTAGGCAAACCACCCACTGCAGGAGTTGGATGCAAATATTGCACTAAAGGCAAAAGGTTTTCCGCTTTAATTTCTGCATAAATGGGGGTTTGTAAATGATAAAGTAGTCCAGCTTGCACGGTTGAGCGTTTCCCGATGTGAATATTTTGTGCAGTACCGCTTTGGTCTAATCCAGCAACAATAGCATCAACAACAATTTGCTGTTCGTGCTTTTCTTTTTCGGTCCAGTCTGATTCCCTTCCGCCGCTAGGCAAAGTACCTGCTAAAGCAACGGTCAAAAATTCTCTGTTTTCTAAGCTGACTAAACGTTCTGGAGAAGCCCCTAACCATTGGCCTGTTTTGGGGTGATACCAATAATAGACAAAGGCATTCGCATAGGTATTGACTAAACGATGAAAGATCGCACTCCCCTCCCCTGTATAGGGCAAATCAAAAGCATTGGACAAAACCACTTTTTCTAGGTTGGTACTAACAATTTCATGAACAGCTGCTGCCACTTTTTCTGTAAAGGCGGTTTTACCCTCTTGAGGAAGTTGTGGGACGCTAGTAGAAGAAGGTGGCGTTATTGCTCTAAAACTTTTATGGCAGGTTGACGGGATCATCAACTGTTTTTGTTGGGCTAGAAAAGGGGCAAAAACAAAACCGTCTTCTTCAAAATTATCAGTCCAGTATGTCTGATCTTCGACTTGGTAATAACAGTGAATCTGCTTTTCTTGCGGAAACCGAAAGAACACAAAAGGGTGTTGTTTTTGTAATAAATCTGCTAAAAATTCTTGCATCTATTTTTGTGGAAGGGTCATGGTCGTTAATTTGATCAAAGAGACTAGTTGCCCTTCGTCATCGGTAACTTTAATTTGCCAGATCTGGGTGGTACGCCCTTTATGAATACTTTCTGCCCTGGCATACACATGACCACTACTAACAGAACGCAAATGATTGCCCGACATTTCTATCCCACGTACGATTTGGTTTTTGCCTTTGGCGAAAATATAAGAGGCTACACTTCCTACAGTTTCTGCTAGGGCAAAAGTGGCGCCGCCGTGCAAAACACGATCGGGTTGATAGACGCTTTCATTGACCGGCATTTTTGCAATGAGATAGTCATCGCCTAGTTCTGTAAAAGAAATTTCTAGGGTTTTAAGTAAATAATTGTTTGTGGACTGGTTGAGTAAGACCAGTTTTTCTGCATTGGTCATGCGCTTTTTTTATTCAAATTTAGTGAATAAAAAAAGCCCTGCAAGAACTGTAGCTTCTATTGTTTAATTTGTCTTGATACAGGGCAGAGCGTTAAGAAAACAGCTTTTGCTTTTTAACGCAGAGCACTCCCCTTTTCTTTAGGCCGATTACATATAGGTCAAAGGGGAATTGTTATTGGCTACAGTCCCCCTTCTTTTTCACAGTATAAGTTGGAAGTGCCGTGACAGGATTGGTGGGTTGGGTTAAAGGAATGCTACTATCTGTTGCACTTTCCCAGCGCAAGACTTGTCGAAGCTCTCCCTTCGCATTAGTGGTTGTTTCTTCAAACAAATACTGTAATTCATTCGCATCTGTATTATAAATAACTAATCCCACCGGACTACTTCCCATAGGGATAGCATCTCGTTCTGCAGAGGTCAGACGTGGTAATAGAAGCCCTTTTGTGGAACTTTCTAGATCAAGTAAAGCAGCAGGGTCGATGCTTTGTGGATTTTGTCCTAGTTTAATTTGTCCCCAACTATTTTGGGAAAGCAATAAAAAAACTATGGCGATGGAAAAAAAGTAAAACTGTTTCATGATGTAGGTTGATGTTGAAATAATAAAGATTTGCGATTGATCCACTATACATCAAAGTCAAAACCAGCAATGATCTTGAATTAGAGATTAAACAGTGGAAGGAAAATAAAAGCGTGGGGGGCTTAAAGTGTAGATTTTTACAAATAGCTTGTGTTAATGTTGAGTAGCATAAACATAAGTACAGCCCTTAAAATAAGAAAGGGCTTAACGACAGTCAATAAAGCGAAAAGGGCTTTAGTAGGTTTCATGTAATTTGGATTATCAATAAAAGTATAAAAAATATTGACAAAAAAAAGCGACCCCAAAAGGAGTCGCTTTTCATCCAAAAGGTCAAAGGTTTATTTGACTTCTTCAAAATCAACGTCTTGTACATCGTCTCCACCAGTGGCATCTCCTCCCGCATTAGCTGCTGGATCTGGTCCAGGTTGGCCTTGCGATTGTCCTTCGGCTTGGGCTTTATACATTTCTTCAGAAGCTGCTTTCCAGGCTTCGTTGATTTTTTCTAAAGCAGGATCGATAATGGCCAAGTCTTTGGTTTCATACGCTTTCTTTAATTCTTCTAAAGCTTCTTCGATGGGCTTTTTCTTGTCGTCAGAAAGTTTTTCACCAAATTCTTTTAATTGACTTTCGGTTTGGAAAATCATTTGATCTGCCGAATTGAGTTTATCGGCTTGTTCTTTGGCTTTTTTATCAGCGTCAGCATTGGCTTCCGCTTCTTGTTTCATTTTCTCGATTTCTTCTTCGGTTAAACCAGAAGAGGCTTCGATACGAATATCTTGGGTTTTCCCAGTGGCATTATCTGCCGCAGTTACCTTGATAATTCCATTCGCATCGATATCAAAGGTCACTTCAATTTGAGGTGTTCCTCTGGGTGCAGGCGGAATTCCATCTAGGTGAAAACGCCCAATGGTCTTATTGTCGGCTGCCATGGAACGCTCTCCCTGTAGGACGTGAATTTCTACTGAAGGCTGGTTATCTGCAGCAGTTGAAAATACCTGTGACTTTTTGGTCGGGATGGTCGTATTTGCTTCAATAAGTTTAGTCATAACACTACCCATGGTTTCAATCCCTAAAGAAAGTGGGGTTACATCGAGTAATAGAACGTCTTTTACATCTCCTGTTAAAACTCCTCCTTGAATCGCAGCACCAATGGCCACTACTTCGTCTGGGTTTACTCCTTTTGAAGGTTTTTTCCCAAAGAATTTTTCTACTTCTTCTTGAATGATTGGGATACGTGTAGAACCTCCTACAAGTATAATTTCATCGACTTCAGAAGTAGATAAACCGGCATCATCTAAGGCTTTTTTAACAGGCGCCATGGAACGTTTAACCAGCTCGTCTGACAATTGTTCAAACTTCGAACGGGTTAAGGTCGTAACTAAGTGCTTTGGTCCAGAGTCGGTTGCCGTAACATAAGGCAAATTGATCTCTGTCTGGGTAGAAGAAGACAATTCGATTTTGGCTTTTTCAGCGGCTTCTTTTAAACGTTGCAGCGCCATGGGATCTTTGCGTAAGTCCATGCCTTCAGTTTCGTTGAACTGATCAGCTAACCAGTCGATGAGGACTTGGTCAAAATCATCCCCCCCTAGGTGGGTATCCCCATTGGTAGCCAGTACTTCGAAAACGCCGTCTCCTAATTCAAGGATAGAGATATCAAAAGTTCCTCCCCCTAGATCATATACGGCAATCTTGCGGTCTGCCCCCCCTTTATCCAATCCATAGGCAAGTGCTGCGGCTGTTGGTTCGTTGATGATACGTTGTACTTTTAATCCAGCAATTTCTCCGGCTTCTTTGGTCGCTTGACGTTGTGCATCATTAAAATATGCTGGGACAGTAATTACTGCCTCGGTCACATCTTGGCCTAAGTAATCTTCTGCTGTCTTCTTCATTTTTTGAAGGGTCATGGCAGACAATTCTTGTGGGGTATATAAACGCCCGTCGATATCAACCCGAGGGGTGTCATTATCTCCTTTGACTACTTTATAGGCCACAGTTGAAGCTTCTTTTGAAGATTCAGAATATTTGTTTCCCATGAAACGCTTTACTGAAGCGATGGTTTTAGTTGGGTTAGTAACGGCTTGACGTTTGGCAGGATCACCTACTTTGATCTCTCCTCCTTCTACAAAGGCAATAACCGATGGGGTGGTGCGCTTTCCTTCTGCATTTGGGATAACAACAGGTTCGTTACCTTCCATTACCGAAACACACGAATTGGTCGTTCCTAAATCGATTCCAATTATTTTACTCATGTTAGTGGTTTTAATTTTTTCTGAATAAGTCAAGGAATATGCCATATTGAATTTTCTGACAGGCTGTCAGCATCATCAGACAGTTTGTTCCAATTTTTACTTTAAGCTTCGTTTAAAATGCGAAAAGAAGTACATTTGAGAAAAATAAATAAAGATGTCTACCGCCAAAAAAAGCTATCAACGCATTACGACCAATTCGTTAATTCAAATGAAACAAGATGGTGAAAAAATCGCCATGCTTACCGCATATGACTACACCTTTGCGGGTTTAGTTGATGCTGCAGGGATTGATGTAATCTTAGTAGGCGATTCTGCTTCTAATGTGATTGCAGGTCACGAAACAACCTTACCCATCACCTTAGACCAAATGATCTATCATGCTAGTTCTGTTGTTCGTGCAGCCAAAAGAGCGCTCGTAGTGGTCGATCTTCCTTTTGGCACTTATCAAGCTGATTCAAAAGAAGCTCTAAGATCTGCCATTAAAATTATGAAAGAATCGGGAGGACATGCTGTTAAACTAGAAGGTGGAATTCAGGAGAAACAATCCATAGAACGCATTTTACAAGCTGGGATTCCTGTCATGGGACATTTAGGCTTAACCCCACAATCCATTTATAAATTTGGAACCTATACGGTTCGAGCCAAAGAAGAGGAGGAGGCGGTACAACTACTTTCAGATGCTAAGATGCTGGAAGAACTGGGCTGTTTTGGGGTAGTACTTGAAAAGATTCCAGCCTCGCTTGCCAAAAAGGTCGCAGAATCTATTAGTATCCCTGTTATTGGAATTGGCGCAGGAAATCATGTTGATGGCCAAGTCTTGGTTTTACACGATATGCTAGGAATGAGCAAAGAGTTTAGCCCGCGTTTTTTACGCCGTTATGCCGATTTACACAGTGCTGTGATCGAAGCAGTTTCTCACTATACTGGTGATGTTAAATCTGGGGATTTCCCTAACGAAAAAGAGCAGTATTAATACACTAGATCCTTCTGCCATTCTCTATGAAGACAATCATTTACTGGTGGTCAATAAAGCACCAGGACAATTAGTTCAAGGAGATAAAACAGGAGATATCCCTTTAGTAAATTTGGCGAAAGCCTACCTCAAAAAAAAATACAACAAACCGGGAGAAGTATTTCTGGGGGTCGTGCACCGTTTAGATCGTCCCACTAGCGGAGTTTTGGTCTTTGCGCGTACCTCAAAAGCCTTAACCCGCTTAAACGAACAATTTAAATCACGCGAAGCAAAAAAAGAATATTGGGCAATTGTTGAAGGCACTAAAGTGCCAAAGGAACAAAGCCTAAATCACTGGTTAGTGCGCAATACTAAGCAAAATAAATCTTATGCTCATCTAAAGGAAGTTCCTAATAGTAAGGCGGCAAAGCTTAGCTTTAAACTACACCATACATTAGACCACTACAGCTGCTTAAAAATACAGCTCTTCACTGGTAGGCATCATCAAATTCGATCACAATTAAGTGCCACAGGAATGGTTATTAAAGGAGACTTAAAATATGGGGCCGCAAGAAGTAATAAAGATGGGAGTATTTGTTTACATGCCCGCTCTCTAGAGATTATTCACCCTATCAAAAAAGAGGCCATTAAGTGGACTGCAGCGCCACCTAAAGATGCGCTATGGAGGGTTTGTGTTGACGCTGATGCCTCAAAGCCTTCATCTTAATAATTTGTGCGATAGGCTTATTTTCTATTTTACTTTCTAACCAAGATAAAATATCTAAGTACAAGAACGCCCTTCTTTCGTATGGATCGTCCTCATATTGTTTTAGTTCTGCATGCAATTTTTTAAAGTGCTTTTTTAGCTCGTGAGGATAAATATCCCCCAACTTTCTAATAAAACTAATCATAGATTTTTGCACTTCGTGTAGATCGTCCATTTTCAATAAAAACTTATAAGTATCCCTTATATGTGTATCGATATGATAATCATATCCCGCTTCATAATGGGCAACAAGGTTTAAAACACGTGTAAAACAAAGCAAATCTTGTCGCATTTTAAGGCCTTTATTTTGAACAATCTTATTCAAATATATAATGGCGTTTTCATAGTCTTGACATCCAAAATAAAGACAGCCTAATTTATAGTACAAAAGCATGATATGATGCGGATCTATTTTGCTTTGAAAGGTTTCAATATGGTCTAAAATTATTGGTGCGATTGCTAGCCCTGCCTTGAATTCTCCCACTAAAAAATACAGGTTTAATTGATTGTTATAGGTGTAAAGAAAACTCATTGCTTTTAGATTGTCATTTTTTGGAAATTTATCAGAAGCTAAAACGACTTTCATATCCTTTAAGACAGTTTTAAATCGCTCTGGATGTTTAATCAAGACGATCGCTTCTAACAAGAAATTATTGGCCTTGAGATAAAATACAGGATGTGATTCTATCATGCGAGGGAATTGACGAAATAATTCTACCCATCGAGTCGCATATTTATAACTGGACAAAAAATCTTGGGTCAATAAGCTATACCAAACATGAGCCTTACAATACCACATGCGTTCTCTAAAGCTCAATTGTTCATATTCTACATTGGGGAGGCGTTCAAAAAAGAATTTTGTCACTTCTCTATATTCTTCATCACTTTTTGCATAACCTGCTTTGATCAAACGCTCGTATAATTGTAAGGAGAGATTCGATAATTCACTGCATAATTCATTTTGCTCTGAAAGGGCTGTAGCGTCTTGAATCAACTGTTCTGCACGATTGCTCATACTTCTTGTAATATATTGTGATTCAATTACTTTTTCCAACTCTACAATTTCAAAAGCCAGATATTTTTCTTCAAAGCGATATGCAATATTTTTAGCCTTTTCTAGAATTTTTAAGCTTTGTTTGTAGAGGCCTTTTTGATATAAAACCGTGGCAAAATCTAACTGCTCTCTAATCTGCATTCGGGTATTTTGTATGGAAGGATTCATCCTCAAACTAACCAAGATTTGACGATAAAGATGAGCTTTGAGATTTGATAGTTGCTGTTTAGTTACAAAGTTTCTCTTTAAAATTTCTTTTTCATTATACTCTTTTGCTCGATCCAATAGATTGAATAGATATAGGAACTTAGCATTTTGATTTGCCTCTACTCTACCAGCATATAATTTAAATTGTCGCTTTTCTGATTTAGAGAGCGATTTTACAAGAATGAATAAATTTTCTTTATGATCGGTAGTCATAGGGCTAATTTTGGTATAAATATATGAAAATAAAATAATTACAAATCAACTAAGAATGTTAGAAATCGTAAAGAATTTTGGATAAAAATAAAGCAGTTTAACCAATAAATACTATTTTCGTTAATAGAAATTTAAGGTTTCCATGGCAAAAGAACAAGTACAAATATTTGACACTACTTTAAGAGACGGAGAACAAGTTCCGGGCTGTAAATTAGATACCAAAAATAAGCTAATTATCGCAGAACGTCTCGACCTTCTTGGGGTGGATATAATTGAAGCTGGTTTTCCTATTTCTAGTCCAGGGGATTTTCATTCTGTCGAAGAAATTGCCAAGTTGGTCAAAAACGCCACGGTTTGTGGATTGACTCGTGCGGTCAAAAAAGACATTGAAGTTGCCGCAGATGCATTAAAGTTGGCCAAAAGACCACGTATTCATACAGGTATTGGCACCTCTGACTCACACATCAAATACAAATTTAACGCCACACGCGAAGAAATCATTGAGCGGGCTGTTGCTGCAGTAACTTATGCCAAGTCTTTTGTAGAGGATGTTGAATTTTATGCCGAGGATGCTGGTAGAACTGACAATGAATTCCTTGCTAGTGTTTGCGAAGCGGTAGTAAAAGCTGGGGCGACTGTATTGAATATTCCAGATACCACGGGCTATTGTTTACCAGAAGAGTATGGCGCAAAGATAAAATACTTAAAAGAAAATGTTAATGGAATTCACAAAGCAACTTTATCTTGTCACTGCCATAACGATTTAGGGCTTGCCACTGCTAATTCTATTGCGGGGATTCTCAATGGAGCAAGACAAATTGAGTGTACCATTAATGGGATAGGTGAACGCGCAGGAAATACTTCTTTAGAAGAAGTTGTGATGATTATGCGACAACATCCTACCCTAGATTTAGACACTAATATCAATTCGACATTATTATACGATACCAGCCGTTTGGTTTCAGATAGTATGGGGATGGTCGTACAACCCAATAAGGCTGTTGTAGGAGCCAATGCCTTTGCCCATAGTTCTGGAATTCACCAAGATGGAGTAATAAAGAATAGGGAAACCTATGAAATTATGGATCCACATGATGTGGGAGTAACAGAATCTGCAATTGTTTTGACTGCGCGTTCTGGGCGTGCTGCCTTGGCTTACCGTGCTAAAAACGTAGGTATTGAACTAGATAAACTCCAATTAGATAAAGTATATCAGCAGTTTCTTAAATTTGCCGATTTACAAAAAGAAATTAGCGACGACGATATTTCTAAAATTGTTGAAGCAGCTCAATTATAAACCATTCTATTCCTTCACCAATGAAGAAAACACTTTTTGATAAAGTTTGGGACTCTCACGTTGTTCAACAAGTTAAAGACGGACCCGACATACTGTTTATTGACCGCCACATGGTTCATGAAGTTACAAGTCCCGTAGCCTTTTTAGGATTAAAAAACAGAAATATTTCTGTATTGTACCCAGAACGAACTTTTGCGACAGCAGATCACAATACACCCACCATTAACCAACACCTTCCTGTCGAAGATCCTCTTTCGGCGAATCAATTGAAAGCCTTAGAAGAAAACGCTGCTGCACATGGGATCTCTTATTGGGGATTAGGGCATGAGAAAAACGGTATTGTTCATGTTGTAGGACCAGAATATGGTATCACTCAGCCAGGAGCTACCATTGTTTGTGGAGATTCACATACTTCTACCCATGGTGCCTTTGGAGCGATCGCCTTTGGGATTGGAACCTCTGAAGTAGAAATGGTACTTTCGACCCAATGTATTATGCAGCCCAAACCAAAAAGCATGCGTATTAATATTAACGGTGAATTAGGAAAAGGCGTTACTCCTAAAGATGTTGCGCTTTATATTATTTCTCGATTAACCACCTCTGGTGCGACAGGATACTTTGTAGAATATGCTGGAGATGTCTTTACTTCTATGACCATGGAAGGTCGCATGACTGTTTGTAATCTTTCTATTGAAATGGGAGCACGTGGTGGAATGATTGCACCAGACGAAAAAACATTTGACTATATCAAAGGACGTGAGTTCACCCCAACGGGAATAGCTTGGGATAAGGCGAAAACTTATTGGGATACACTTCATACAGACCAAGGCGCTTCTTTTGATAAAGAATACCATTTCGATGCCAGTGAAATTGAACCCATGATTACTTATGGTACTAACCCTGGAATGGGAATGGGGATCACAAATGGAATTCCCACCGCAGAAGCAGTTGAGGGTGGTGAAGCAACTTATAAAAAATCTTTGGCCTATATGGGCTACAACGAAGGAGAAGATATGATTGGAAAACCCATCGACTTTGTCTTCTTAGGAAGTTGTACCAATGGTCGCATTGAAGATTTCCGTGCTTTTGCAGAAATCATCAAAGGACGAAAAAAGGCAGATAACGTAACAGCATGGTTAGTTCCTGGTTCACACAAAGTATTGGAAGCGATTAAAGAAGAAGGTATCCTAGAGGAACTTCACAATGCAGGCTTTGAACTTAGAGAGCCGGGTTGTTCTGCTTGTTTAGCCATGAACGACGATAAAATCCCTGCAGGTAAATATGCAGTGAGTACCTCAAACCGAAATTTTGAAGGGCGTCAAGGCCCTGGTTCAAGAACACTTTTGGCCAGTCCTATCGTTGCTGCAGCTGCAGCAGTTACCGGAAAAGTAACCGATCCAAGAACCTTACTATAAACTATGGCATACGATAAATTTAATGTGCTTACCAGCACTGCCGTTCCCCTCCCCATTGAAAATGTTGATACCGATCAAATCATCCCTGCTCGTTTCTTAAAAGCGACAGAGCGAAAAGGCTTTGGCGATAATTTATTTCGCGATTGGCGATATAATCAAGATGACAGCCCAAAAGAAGACTTTGTATTAAACAACCCAAAATACAGCGGGAAAATTCTTGTTGGAGGAAAGAACTTTGGTTCTGGCTCTTCAAGGGAACACGCCGCTTGGGCCGTTTATGATTACGGGTTTCGTTGTGTCGTGTCGAGTTTCTTTGCCGATATCTTTAAAAACAACTGTTTGAATATCGGGGTGTTACCCGTTCAAGTTTCTCCAGCTTTTCTCGCAGATATTTATGCGGCAATTGAAGAAGACGCAACCACTGAATTAGTAGTTGATTTACCCGCTCAAACCATTACCATTAGTAGTACTGGTGCTTCGGAAGCCTTTGACATTAACAGCTACAAGAAAGACAATATGATGAATGGGTTTGATGACATTGATTACTTGTTGAACATCAAAGACAACATCCGCGATTTTGCGGCCAACACTCCTTTATAAGGCTATATTTTGGGCGCAACCAAACCACGAAAGATAGAAATCATGGACACCACCCTGCGGGATGGTGAACAAACCTCTGGGGTTTCCTTTTCGGCTTCTGAAAAATTGACACTAGCTAAACTTTTACTTGAAGAACTTAACGTAGATCGAATTGAGATTGCTTCTGCCCGAGTGTCTAAAGGCGAATTCGACGCAGTAAAACGCATCACCAATTGGGCTGCAGAAAATGGTCACTTATCTCAAATTGAAATCTTGACTTTTGTCGATAAGGGGGTTTCAATCCAATGGATGGAAGAAGCAGGTGCAAAAGTGCAAAATCTCTTGACTAAAGGTTCTCTCAACCATTTGACCCATCAATTGAAGCTTACGCCAGAACAACATTTTAACCGAATTAATGAAAATATTTCGCTTGCCGAAAGCAAGGGAATCACTACCAATATTTATCTGGAAGACTGGAGTAATGGCATGCGTAATTCTTCTGCTTATGTCTATGCTTTTTTGGACTTTTTATCCACCCAAAACATCTCAAGGGTTTTATTACCCGATACTTTAGGGGTTTTAACCCCTAGTGAAACCTCAGAATACCTTTCGGCTATAATTAAACGCTATCCAGGCTTACATTTTGATTTCCACGGACACAATGATTACGATCTAGGGGTAGCAAATGCTATGGAAGCGGTAAAAGCTGGAGTACACGGTTTACACTTAACAGTCAATGGAATGGGAGAACGCGCAGGCAACGCTCCCCTAGCCTCTGTTGTAGCGGTAATAAATGACTTTGTTCCTTCGGTTACGACTAATATCAAAGAGAAAGCTTTATATAAGGTAAGCCAATTGGTTTCGACCTTCACCGGCTTTCGAATTCCAGCGAATAAACCTATTGTTGGAGCAAATGTCTTTACACAAACCGCCGGGATTCACGCCGACGGAGATTCAAAAAAGAACCTCTATTTTAACGATCTTTTACCAGAACGCTTTGGACGAAAACGCTCTTATGCTTTAGGCAAAACTTCAGGGAAGGCTAACATTATAAAGAACCTTCAAGAGTTGGGATTAACTCTAAACGATGAGGAACTAAAGCAAGTGACCCAGCGCATTATTGAATTAGGCGATAAAAAACAAAAAGTGACTACCCACGATTTACCCTATATCATCTCTGATGTATTAGATAGTGAAACAAGCGTGAACACCGTGGCCATCAAGTCTTATGTTTTGACCCATTCGAAAGGCTTACAGCCCTCTACAACAGTTTTGGTAGAAATCGAGGGAGAAATATTAGAAGAAAATGCAAGTGGTGATGGGCAATATGATGCCTTTTTAAATGCCATTCGCAAAATGTATAAAAAGAAAAAGAGACAACTCCCCCAATTAGTCGACTATGCCGTACATATTCCCCCAGGGAGCCATTCTGATGCCTTGTGTGAAACGAGTATTACTTGGCTATTAGACGGAAAAGAATTCATTACCCGCGGTTTAGATTCAGATCAAACCGTTTCGGCCATCAAGGCGACAGAAAAAATGTTAAACAGTATAGCACAATAAATATGAACATGAATATTGCCCTTTTAGCCGGCGACGGAATCGGTCCAGAAGTAATCGATCAAGCCGTGAAAGTAAGTAACGCCATTGCAACAAAATTTGGTCATAAAATCAACTGGACCCCTGCCCTAACAGGTGCAGCAGCCATTGATGCGGTAGGAGACCCTTACCCAGACGAAACCCACGCGGTCTGTGAAGCTGCAGATGCAGTCTTGTTTGGGGCCATTGGTTTACCACGTTTTGACAATGATCCTTCGGCTAAAGTTCGTCCAGAACAAGGATTGTTGCGCATGCGGAAAAAATTAGGCTTATTTGCCAATGTGCGTCCAACCTTCACTTTTCCATCCTTATTAGATAAATCTCCACTTAAGCAAGAGCGCATTAAAGGAACAGATTTAGTTTTCTTACGCGAACTTACTGGGGGAATTTACTTTGGAGAACGCGGAAGAAAAGACAATGGAAACACCGCCTTTGATACCTGTACTTATACCCGTGACGAAATTATTCGCTTAGCAAAAAAAGGCTTTGAATTAGCCATGACCCGAACCAAAAAATTGTGTTGTGTCGATAAAGCCAATGTATTAGAAAGTTCTCGTCTTTGGAGAGAAACAGTACAAAGCATGGAAAAAGATTATCCAGAAGTGGAAGTGTCTTATGAATTAGTCGATGCTGTAGCGATGCGCCTAGTACAATGGCCTAATACCTATGATGTCCTGATTACTGAAAATTTATTTGGAGATATTTTAACCGATGAAGCCTCTGTAATCTCTGGTTCAATGGGCTTGATGCCCTCTGCTTCTGTTGGAAGTGAAAACGCTTTATATGAGCCCATCCACGGTTCATTCCCACAAGCTACGGGCTTAGACATTGCAAATCCTTTAGCGACAATCTTGTCTGCAGCAATGATGTTTGAAATGTCGTTTAACTTATATGAAGAAGGCACTTTAATTCGCAAAGTGGTTGATCAATCTCTAGCAAAAGGCTATGTAACAGAAGACCTTGCCAATGGAGGAAAAGCTTATAAAACCTCTCAAGTAGGTGATTATTTAGCAGAATTAATTACTAAAGCGTAAGCGCTGCATCTCTTTACAATATTGATATAACCGCCCTATTGGGCGGTTATTTTTTTAAATTCAAGTTATGGTTATTTGTTGTCCATCGCTAGTTTAGCTGGAAAAAAAATTATACTTAAATTTAAGCAAACCAAAGAAATGATGACATTAGCTCAATTAAAAGCCTTTTTGTGGAAATGCACTAAGATCAATTTTTTCTTCTTACTCTTCAATTTTGTGGTCTTATTACTCTCTGAACAGGTCTATCACATTCACCAAAATTTTTATAGCGGCAGCTTAGAAGAGTTTGAAAAGACCCTCTATTATGGAATGGGGATATACAAGCTATTTTGGCTCTTTTTTAATGTAGTCCCTTACATGGCCTTACGCTTACAGCAAAAGGAAGCTTAATTCATTAATCGCTCTATTTCTTTACGAATAATCGAAGACCACAGGGCATAGCCCTCTTGATTGAGGTGCAATTGATCTTCCACAAAAAGTGTTGTTTTAGGGAAACCTTTATCGTCCAAAAAGGCATTTGCAGTAGAGACAAAATGTACATTGTCTGTTTTGTCACAGTAAGCTTTAATTTTTTGATTAACCTTTTTAATCTCTTCCCACTGCGCCCAGCGACTTTTTGTTGGGGTAATTTCTACCCATAAAATAGGTGTTTCTGGATGTCTTGCTCTTATTTGTTTTAGAAAAAATTTAAAGAGACGTTTGACCTTAGCTGGGGACTCGTCTGCTGGATCGCCCTTGATATCATTTGCAATAAAACCAATGATCATAGCGGGTTGATAGTCGCCTAACAATCCATCTGTATAAAAGATGGCATCCCGCAAATGGGCACCCCCATAGCCTCGCTGGATTACAGGATAAGGCGTCATATCCTCTGCTAAAGTTTCCCACAATCGAATACTGGAGCTCCCTAAAAATAGCAGTGCATTGTCTGGCGCATCCATTTTATTAAGTGCTTTAAAGTGTTCTATTTCGGGTGAAGCCCAAGCATAAGAACTTCGCGGATATTGTTTTAAAGGGGAACATTGTGTTAATAGAAAGAGAAAAGTGAGGGCGTAAAAGAAGCGCATGCTGTTTTTTTATACCTTTAAGATACTCAATCTTACTAACCTACCGATAGATGAAAAAGCTTTTCGCCCTCTTATGTTTCTTCTCCTGCCTTGTTTATGGACAAGAGGAGATCGACCAACCTCAATCCAATATTCAAACCTATACTCCCTCTAAGATGCTTTCTCAAGGGCAATGGGATATCAAATGGTTCAATAATCTTTACACAGAAGTAAAAGGAAGGAATGACCAAGGAAATAAAACTGAATTTCCCCGCCAAAATTTTTTTACTTCTTCGCTGGATGTTTTTACTGGAGTGAGCAGTGACAACCGCTTTAATGTTGGTGTACTATTAGAATACCGTTCAAATACTATTCTTGGAAAAAACATTTTGGCGCCCTTTGGGTTTTCAGCGCAAAAGTATCGGCGCAATGGACTAAGTAGTATTGCTCCGGCGATCAAATTTGCGCCTATAAAAAACTGGGCGCGTTTTGCTGTGCAGACCTCTTTTAGTATCCCCTTATTTGAAAATGAAACAGAGGACGGCATCTTTTTAGATCAAAAGGGATACACTTTTCAAAACCGCTTTTTCTATGATTATTTAGCCCCAAATGGGCTAGTACAAATCTATAGTGAGTTAAATACTGAACTCAACTTTGGAGAAAATACAGACAGTTTTGCCAATGATTCTTTCAGACTTACGCCTGGAGTATTTTTTAGCTATTTTCCTACCCCAAATACCACACTTTTGGGATTGGTTCAATATTCTCAACTATTCGATTTAGGGGGAAGTATCAACCAGGGATATACAGCAGCAGGAGCCGGAGCGAAACTCCAACTCAATCAAGTGCATAACTTAGAGGTGATTTACACCAACTTTATTGCTGGAAAGAATTCTGGAATGGGACAAACTTTTAATCTAGGATTGCGTGCGTTATTCAATTAAGTTCTTATTCCTACTGCTATTATGCTGGCGAGGATTTGCCCAAGAGAAACAGCTAATCCATATTGATTTTAAAGGTTTAGAGAAAAGTAAACCACAATATCTCAAACGATTATTGACGCAAAAAAAAGATCAACCCTATGATTCTATTAAAGTACAAAATGACCTTATCATACTTTTGCGAGAACCTGCGGTAAGCCATGCATATACAACATTTGACACTCTATCAAATGGGAGCTATCGATTGAACTATCATATAGAAGAAAACAAAACGCTTATTCCAGCGGTTGATTTATGGCAAACAGTTAACAATGCTTTTGCTTATCACTTGGGACTAACAGATTATAATTTTGCCGGAAGAGGTTATACTTTGGGAGCTTTTTATCGCCATAATAACTTCCCCGGTTTTGGATTGATTGTTGAAAATAACAATTTTATGTCTGCTAGAACAGAATTAAAATTATTGGCACAACAGTTAGAAACCCTTGAGCCTATTAGGATAGATGGTAGCAATACTAACTTTCGTTATCGTTTTCAAAGTGTGGATCTTAGTCTGGGAAGAGAATTCAATTTAAAACATAAAATAGTGATTGGGAGCGGGATTATAGGCGAGCGTTATTTATTTGACGAAGGAGAAATAATAGCGTCCATTCCAAAATATTTTTCTACCACAAAAGGAGTTGGAAAACTAGGCTACAATTATGATTATATTCAACCTCATTATTATCATTTAAGTGGATGGCGCAGTCAGACTTATGCTACTCATTTGTGGGGGAAATCCATCACACAAAACAATACTTTTTATGTTCTAGAAAATGAGACCAGCTATTTTAAACGAATTAAATCCTTTGGCAATCTCGCTTTTAGAATGCAGGTGGGTTTGGTGAGAAATATTGACTCCCCCTTCCCCCCTTTTGCCATAGATAACAACCGCAATGTTCGTGGAGTGGGAAATCTAGTCCAACGCGGAAATGCCTATTGGTCGCTCAATACAGAGTACCGTCATACTCTTTTTGAAAAAGGTTGGTTTGCTTTACAAGGAAATGCCTTTTTAGACATAGCAGGAATTCAACCTGTCAACACATCTTTTAACACGCTTTTCGCTAGTAAAAATCAATATCAATACAGTGGTTTCGGCTTATGGCTAATCCATAAATACATTTATAAAGCCGTCTTAAGAATTGATTATGGCATCAACTTAGACGGCTTTAAAAATTCATCCTTGGTCTTTGGAATAGACCAATTCTTTTAACTAGAGTAAGTATTCTGTATTGACAAAGTTTGAATCCTTAGAATCCATTAAGGCGTCTAAAATTTCGTTATTATAAGAATTATCTTTTGCCGCTACAAAGGTGCGGATAGAAAAAGAACGCAGTGCATCATAGACACTTAAAGTACTTACTGCAGAATTTTTTCTTCCTGTAAAAGGATAAACATCTGGTCCCCGCTGGCAAGCAGAGTTTAGGTTTACACGACAAACTAGATTGGCTAATACATCGACTAATGGACCAATCTTGCGAATATCACGCCCAAATAAACTGACTTGTTGCCCGTAATCTGAAGCGGCCATCACATCTAGAGGCTCATTGATATCTTTATAAGACATAACCGGGACTACTGGTCCAAACTGCTCTTCGTGATAAACATCCATTTCACTGGTCACAGGGTATAAAACAGCTGGAAAGGAATAATTGTGGGTCAATCGTCCCCCTTTTTTATTGATTACTTTAGCCCCTTTGGCTTTAGCATCTTTAATTAAATCTTGAATATAAGCGGGCTTACTGGGCTCTGGAAGCGGGGTTAAGAATGCACCTTCTTCCCAAGGTAAACCAAACTTTAACGCATCGACCGCCTTAGCAAAACGCGCATTAAATTCATCTATGATAGATTCGTGTACAAACAACATTTTTAAAGCCGTACAGCGTTGTCCGTTATACGATAATGTCCCAGAGATACACTCTTTAATAGTCAAGTCTAAATCTGCATCGGGTAAAATAATCCCAGGGTTTTTAGCTTCAAGCCCAAGGACCAATCGCAATCTGTTTTTATTAGGGTGCAAATCTTGTAAGGCTACCGCCGAAGAGGAATGGCCAATTAAGGCCAGTACATCAATTTTCCCTGTTTGCATAATGGGAGAAGCAATCTTACGCCCACGACCAAAAACAATGTTTACCACCCCAGGAGGAAAACTCTCATGAAAAGCCTTTAATAAAGGAGTGATTAATAATACTCCGTGTTTTGCCGGTTTAAAGATGGCAGTATTCCCCATGATGATCGCAGGAATCAACAAACAAAAAGTTTCGTTGAGTGGATAGTTATAAGGCCCTAAACACAAAACAACACCTAGTGGACCTCGACGAATATGGGCGTGTATTCCCGCCTGCTTGTCAAACTTAGCACTCTTTCGATCTAATTTTTTATAGGCCTCTATGGTATCATAGATATAAGCGACCGTACGATCAAATTCTTTGTATGAATCGGCTTTATTTTTAGCGATCTCCCACATCAATAGTTTAACAACCTCTTCGCGATGTTCTTGCATTTTTGCAGCAAAGATTTCAAGACATTTTAGACGATCTTTCACCTTCATGGTGGGCCATGCGCCTTGACCTCTATTAAATGCTTTTTCAGCGGCATTTAAAGCATCTAAAGCGGCATCTGTTTCCATATCTGGAATCGAACCTAAAAGTGTTGGCCCTACTTGCCCTTTACTATTCTCTGTATAGATGGTTGAAAACACTTCTGATGTTCCTCCCTCCCAGCTTTTCAATTCTCCATCGACTAAGTATTGTGTGCAATGAATGGGTTCTTCAAAGCGAACCGAAGCATCAATTTTTAGATTTTGCGTCGTTTCCATAAATATCTGTTTATTTTTTTTGTTATAAAGTTAAACAATTAAAGTGTAATGGCTCTGTAATCAACAGTCTATTTTGATTAATTGAAAGAATGAATTACAGAATAAAAAAGAGAAAATCAATTATATTTAACAAAATAAACGCACCATGGGCAAACAAATCGGTCTTATATTAGGTCCTAGCTTTTTTATTCTTTTACAGTTTTTAAACTTAGACGGGCTTTCATCTCAGGCAATCACTGTTATCGCCTTAGCGGCCTGGATGGTTTGCTGGTGGATTACAGAAGCGGTATCGATCTCTGTGACTGCCTTACTTCCACTGGTCATCTTTCCGCTCTTTGACATTATGTCTATGAACGAAGTGGGAGCAAATTATGGGAGTTCGATTGTCTTTCTCTTCTTTGGGGGATTTGTTTTGGCCTTGGCTTTAGAAAAGGTGAATTTACATAAGCGCATTGCGCTGACCATTATCCATAAAACAGGAACCACCCCAAATCGTGTTATTTTAGGGTTTATGATCGCCACAGCCTTTATGAGCATGTGGATTTCTAATACCGCTAGTACTGTTGTGATGTTACCCATCGCGCTGTCTGTAATCCAACTCTTGGTACAAAGTGACGGAGTGTTTACAAAAGAAGAACGTCATTTTTCACTTTCTGTCATGCTAGGAATTGCCTTCTCGGCTAATGCAGGGGGAATTGCTACAGTGATTGGAACACCTCCTAATTCGGTTTTAATAGGGCTATTAGAAAATGAATACAATATGGAGATATCCTTTTTAAAGTGGATGTTGATTGGCCTGCCGTTTTCTGCTACAATGATTGGGATTATTTACTTGGTGTTAACCCGCTGGATGTTTCCTAATAAGGGGATTGAATTTACTTCTTCTAACGCACTTATCGCACAAAAATTAACTGATCTAGGCCCCACAAGTCCCCAAGAAAAACATGTTTTACGCATCTTTGCTGTCACCGTTTTTTTATGGGTATTTCGCACTTTAATCAACTCTTTCTTTCCTAGTTTAGGTCTGTCTGACACTATTATTAGTGTAGGTTGTGCTATAGCTTTATTTTCGATTCCGCATCAATTTAAAAAAGGGATGTTTATTTTAAAGTGGGAAGATACCTCTCGTTTAGCCTGGGGAATTTTAATTCTCTTTGGAGGTGGGCTGGCTTTGGCTAAAGGTATGTCTGCCACGGGTATTGTTTCTTTGATTACCGATGGAATTGCGAATGCCAACTTAAATGTATTATTCACCGTTTCCCTGTTGATTATCTTAATGCTTTTTATGACAGAGTTAATGAGTAATGTTGCGCTTGTTGCCGTATTAGCTCCTGTAGTTGCTGGAATAGCTATTGGGCTTGAAATTCCACTTTTATATGTACTCATTCCAGTAACCATGGCCAGTAGTTGTGCCTTTATGTTACCCATGGCGACTCCACCTAATGCGATTGTTTTTGCCAGTGGTTATGTCAAGGTAGCCCAAATGGCCCGTGTGGGGATATTTATCAATCTGATTGCAGTAGTACTGTTGATTTTAATGTATCGTTTCGTGATACCACTAGTCTTTTAATTACACCAAATACTGGAAGAGATCTGGTTTTTCATTGAGATAATCTCCATAGAAATCTTTGGCTTTCATACGTTCAATTAAAGGACTAAAATCTAATTCACTTTTAAGTTCGATTCCCACTACTGCAGGGGCATTCACCCTACTATTCTTTTTGGAATACTCAAAAAAAGTAATATCATCATTTGGACCAATAATTTCGTTGACAAACTCTTTTAAGGCACCAGCACGTTGAGGAAAACGCACAATAAAATAATGTTTCAGCTTAGCGTGTAAGAGTGCTCTTTCTTTAATTTCTGGGGTACGGGTAATATCGTTATTCCCTCCACAAATAAGGGTTCCAACACGTTTGCCTTTCAACTGATCTTTATATTGTGCTAGAGCGGCCAAAGAAATAGCCCCAGCAGGCTCTACCACAATTCCTTCCTTATTGTATAAATCAAGAATTTCTTGACAAATACGACCCTCGGCAACAGAGATACAGTCATCAATTAAGTCTTTGCAGATAGAAAAACAAAGGTCTCCTACCCTTTGAACAGCAGCACCATCGACAAATTTATCGATCTGGTTAAGACGGATGTTAACTTTGTTTTTTAAAGAAGTAGCTAGAGAAGGTGCTCCAGCAGGTTCTACCCCTATAATTTTTGTTTGTGGAGATTTTGCCTTAAATACCGTCAAAATCCCTGAAATCAATCCACCCCCACCAACGGGAACTAAAAGGTAGTCTAAGGGTTGTTTGATTTGTGCCAAAATCTCTAAAGCAATGGTCGCTTGCCCCTCAATCACTTCTTTATCATCAAAGGGATGAATAAATACAGATTGATGCTCTTGCTGAAAATGTAAGGCCGCTTTATGGGCGTCATCGTAAGTATCTCCTGCTAAAGATATTTCTATGTGTTCCCCGCCAAACATACGAACTTGATCAATCTTTTGTTGGGGAGTTGGTAGTGGCATGAAAACCGTCCCTTTTATCTTTAAAGCTTTACAAGAAAAGGCAAAGCCTTGCGCATGATTCCCTGCACTTGCACAAACAATGCCTTTGCTGCGCTCTGCTTCTTTAAGGGTAAGTATTTTATTAAAGGCGCCTCTAATTTTAAAAGAGCGCACCTGTTGTAAGTCTTCTCGTTTAGCAAAAACTTCTCCCTCTATCAAAGATGAAAAACGAGCCAAGTTTTGAAAGGGAGTAACCAGCGCAACCTCTTTTAATCGAGTTTGAGCTGCTAGAGCGCCTTCAACACTTGGTCGTTTCATATTAGACTATTTTCTTCATTGCAGTCATGGAATCTCGTAACTCATATCCAATCATTTCGATGGGGTGAAAACGGATCACTTCGTTGATATCTATCAATTGTTTATTATCCACTCCATTTCCAGCTTCGGGAGCATAAGCTTTCCCGATAACATCTGTATCAATTCCTTTCATAAAGTCCACTAGTAATGGCTTACAAGCATGATCGAATAAATAACACCCGTATTCTGCTGTATCAGAAATGACGCGATTCATTTCGAATAATTTTTTACGTGCAATGGTGTTCGCTATTAATGGGGTTTCGTGTAATGATTCGTAGTAAGCAGATTCTTCTTTGATTCCAGCAGCGACCATAGTGTCAAAGGCTAATTCTACTCCTGCACGAACAAAGGCTACCATTAATACTCCATGATCAAAGTATTCTTGCTCTGAAATCTCATCAGTTGTAGGCGCAGTTTTTTCAAAAGCAGTCTCTCCAGTGGCCGCTCTCCATCCTAAAAGGTTTTTATCATCGTTTGCCCAATCTTCCATCATAGTTTTGGAAAAATGGCCTGACATGATATCATCCATATGTTTGTGGAATAATGGCGCCATGATTTCTTTTAATTGCTCTGACAATTCAAAGGCTTTAACTTTAGCGGGATTAGATAGTCGATCCATCATGTTAGTAATGCCACCGTGCTTTAACGCCTCGGTAATGGTTTCCCAACCATACTGAATCAATTTGGCTGCATAAGCAGGATCAATACCTTTTTCAACCATTTTATCAAAACATAAAATTGATCCTGTTTGAAGTACCCCACATAAAATGGTTTGCTCTCCCATTAAATCAGATTTTACCTCTGCAACAAAAGAAGATTCTAAAACACCGGCACGGTGACCTCCAGTAGCAACTGCATATGCTTTTGCTTGATCTAAACCATGTCCTTGAGGGTCATTCTCTGGGTGCACAGCAATTAAGGTAGGTACACCAAAACCTCTTTTATATTCTTCACGTACTTCAGAACCTGGACACTTAGGAGCAACCATGATTACGGTTAAGTCTTCGCGAATTTGTGTTCCTTCTTCAACGATATTAAACCCGTGAGAATAAGATAAAGTCGCCCCTTTTTTCATTAAAGGCATTACTGCCTTAACCACAGAAGTGTGATTTTTGTCTGGCGTAAGGTTGATCACAATGTCTGCAGTAGGGATCATATCTTCATAACTTCCTACAGCAAAGTTATTCTCAGAAGCATTTTTAAAAGAGGCTCTTTTTTGATCAATGGCTCCTTGACGTAAAGCATATGAAATATCTAAACCAGAATCGCGCATGTTTAAACCTTGATTTAACCCTTGTGCACCACAGCCCACAATAACGATTTTCTTCCCTTCTAGTGCTTTGATTCCATTGTCAAATTCTGAAGCATTCATAAAGCGACATTGTCCTAGTTGCTCTAGTTGATCGCGTAATGATAGTTGATTAAAATAATTAGCCATTGTGTGTAGTTTAGTCGTTGTTTTGGTTGTTAGAATTATTTAATATTTCTGAAATGCCCATGGTAGCCTTTGTAACGGATATTCTCCCAGAGCGAACAAACTGCAATAAACCAAAAGGTTTTAGGTCTTGACGTAGTTTTTCTGTTTCATGACGGAAACCTGTTTTGGCAATCACAAAAAACTCTGGAGAGACCGTTACAATATTCGCATGGCTTTCTTTGATGATGTTTTGAATTTGACGTTCTTCAAATAAATAGCTCGATTTTACTTTATACAATGCCGACTCCATAAAAATTGTTTCCTCGTCTGTGTGGTAGTAGGCTTTGATAACATCTACTTGTTTTTCGATTTGCTGGACGAGTTTTTTCACCTGCTCTTCGGTAACCTTTACAACAATGACAAAGCGAAAAACATCTTGTATTTCTGATTGCGAAGTAGAGAAGCTATAAATATTTATATGACGTTTTAAAAAAATTGCAGAAACACGGTTGAGTAAACCAACATTGTTTTCAGAATAAATCGAAATGGTATATCGGTTAATATCACTCATTATTGTAGTCTTATATCTGATACCGAAGCACCAGAAGGAATCATCGGGAATACATTATCTTCTTTTTCAACGCAAACTTCTAAAAAGTAAGGCTTATCTGAAGCAATCATCTCACTAACTGCTTGATCGAGTTCTTCTCTTTTAGTCACGCGTTTTGCGGCTATGTGGTAGCCTTTTGCAATAGTTACAAAATCTGGGTTAGTCATTTCTGTTGAAGCATAACGCTTGTCAAAAAACAATTGTTGCCATTGACGCACCATCCCTAAATAGTCGTTGTTTAAGACAACGATTTTAACGGCTGTCCCTGTTTGGAAAATAGTTCCTAATTCTTGAATGGTCATTTGGTACCCTCCATCTCCAATTACAGCGACTACATGGCGGTCTTCTGCCCCCATTTTAGCACCAATTGCAGCGGGCAAAGCAAAGCCCATTGTGCCTAAACCACCAGAGGTAACGTTACTTTTAGAGCGAATAAACTCAGCATAGCGACAAGCAATCATTTGGTGCTGGCCAACATCTGTAACAATAACAGCATCCCCACCAGTGTGCTTGTTGATTGAAGCAATCGCTTCTCCCATGGTCAAACCCTCTTTAGTGGGTTGAGTATCCTCTTTAATCACCTTTTCGTACTCTGTCGCCATATGGTTATCGAATTGCGCCTTCCATTCGGTGAGTTCTTTGTATTCCACTAAAGGAGTTAAGGCAGATAAACTCTTCTTACAGTCTCCTAAAACAGGATAATGGGCGTGTACATTTTTACTTATTTCAGCGGGATCGATTTCAAGGTGAACTACTTGTGCCTGCTTTGCATAAGTGGCTAAATTTCCTGTCACACGATCGTCAAAGCGCATTCCAATAGCGATTAAAACATCGCATTCATTGGTTAATAAGTTAGGACCATAATTCCCGTGCATCCCTACCATTCCCATATTTAAAGGATGTTTTGTTGGAAGAGCAGATAAGCCCAAGATTGTCCAAACTGCTGGGATCCCAGAATTTTCAACAAATGCTTTAAATTCTTCTTCGGCTTCGCCTAAAATAACCCCTTGACCCCATACAATCATGGGTTTTTTCGCAGCGTTAATTACTTTTGCGGCAGCTTCAACTTGGTCCAATTGAAGTGGAGGTGCGGGTTGATAAGAACGCACCCCTTTACATTTCTCATATGAAAAATCAAACATTTCAAATTGTGCGTCTTTGGTGATATCTATTAATACGGGTCCTGGACGACCAGAACGTGCGATATAAAAAGCCTTCGCCATGATCTCTGGGATTTCACTGGCCTTAGTTATTTGATAATTCCATTTTGTTACTGGTGTAGAAATTCCAATGATATCTGTTTCTTGGAACGCATCTGAACCCAATAAATGAGACGCTACCTGTCCCGTGATACAAACCATTGGCGTAGAATCTATTTGGGCATCTGCGATACCCGTTACTAGATTTGTTGCCCCAGGTCCAGAAGTGGCCATGGCAACACCCACTTTACCAGAAGTACGTGCAAAACCCTGGGCTGCATGGGTCGCCCCTTGTTCATGACGGGTTAAAACATGGCGCAATTGATCACTAAACTTGTACAACTCATCATAGATGGGCATAATTGCCCCACCTGGGTAACCATAGATTAAGTCAGCTCCTTCGGCTAACAAGCATCGAATAACGGCCTCTGCCCCTGAAATGTGTAAGGGAGTTTGTTTTTCCATAAAATTATTCGTCTGTCACACAACCTTCAGAGGCCGTGGAAACATTTTTGATGTATTTATAAAGTACTCCGCTTGAAAATTTTAACTCAGGTGCTTTCCAGTTGGATTTTCGCGCTTTTAATTCTGCTTCGCTTAAATGTACTTCTAGGGTATTTTTTTCTGCGTTAATTTCAATGATATCACCATCTTGAACTAGTGCAATAGCTCCACCAGCTTGAGCTTCTGGAACGATATGACCCACCACAAAACCATGGGTTCCACCAGAGAAACGTCCATCGGTAATTAGTGCAACATCATTTCCAAGACCAGCTCCCATAATAGCAGCGGTAGGCTTTAACATTTCTGGCATTCCAGGTCCTCCTTTGGGTCCTTCATAACGAATCACCACAACTTCACCTTTTTGTACTAAGCCATTTCTGATACCATCATTCGCAGCATACTCACTGTTAAAAACACGTGCTGGGCCTTTGAAAGAGAGTCCTTCTTTCCCAGTGATTTTTGCCACTGAACCTTCCTCGGCAAGGTTCCCTTTGAGGATTCTAATGTGCCCCGTTTCTTTGATGGGATTAGCAACTGGACGAATAATCTCTTGTCCTCCTTTTAAGGAATAAACTTCCGCTAAATTTTCTGCAAGGGTTTTACCGGTAACGGTTAAACAATCCCCGTGTAACATACCTTCTTCTAACATAAACTTCAATACTGCTGGGACACCACCTACATTGTGCAGGTCTTCCATCAGGTATTTTCCGCTAGGCTTTAAATCAGCAAGGAAAGGAGTTTTGTCCATAATGGCTTGGAAATCGTCTATAGTAAATTCAATTTCGGCCGCTTTGGCTATAGCCAAAAAGTGCAAGACGGCATTTGTTGACCCTCCTAAAACAGCAATCAATCGAATGGCGTTTTCCAAAGATTTTCTTGTTACGATATCTTTTGGCTTTAGGTCTTGCTCTACCAAATGGCGTAAGGCACTTCCTACTCGCTCACATTCTACTTTTTTATCAGGACTAACGGCTGGATTAGAAGAGTTATAGGGCAAGGCCATTCCTAAAGCTTCAATAGCAGAGGCCATAGTATTAGCGGTGTACATGCCACCACAAGCCCCTGCACCTGGACAAGCATTGCGCACAACCTCTTTGTATTCGTTCTCGTCGATTGTACCTGCTACTTTTTCTCCCCAAGCTTCAAAAGCTGATACAACATCAAGCTTTTTATCTTTATGACATCCTGGAGCGATGGTTCCTCCGTAAACTAGAATACTAGGACGATTTAAACGCAACATGGCCATTAGGGCACCTGGCATGTTTTTATCACAACCCACTACGGTAACAACTCCGTCATAAGACATGGCTTGAACAACAGTTTCTACTGAGTCTGCAATCACGTCACGAGAAGGCAAAGAAAAACGCATTCCTGGTGTTCCCATTGAAATTCCATCACTTACCCCAATGGTGTTAAAAATAAGACCAACAAAATCGGCTGCCTGTACCCCTTTTTTAATATCTACAGATAGATCGTTCAAATGCATATTACAGGGATTACCTTCATAACCTGTACTCGCAATTCCTATCAAAGGTTTTTTAAAGTCTTCATCGGTTAAACCAATAGCATGCAACATTGCTTGTGCTGCTGGTTGGGTGGGGTCTTGAGTGATGGCTTTGCTGTATTTGTTCAGTTCCATGAATTGTAATGATTTACTAAATTAAAATCCTTTAAAATGAAGCTACGTAAAAAAGATTTTTTACCCTTATGTCTAAAGGGGGATTTATATTTTTAAATTATTTAATATCAATTATTTAAATTTAATAAATCGCAGATGTCTAAGTGAATTTAATTGCCTTAGATTAAATATTAGTCTGCCAACACTAGTTTGTTAATCAAAAAAGATGTCTATTTTTCAGAGTTTAATAAAAGACGAAATGGAAATTCAAGAAATTCATAAAAATCATCTAGCATTTTTTAAGACCCAACAAACTAAGGATGTTTCTTACCGCAAAGATAGTTTAAAACGCTTTCAAAGGGTTTTAAAACAAGAAGAAAAATCAATTACAGAAGCACTTTTTCAAGATTTGGGTAAAGCAGAATTTGAGGCCTACTTGACCGAATACTATGTTGTCTTTTCTGAATTAAAAACCATGATTAAAAACCTTGAATTATGGTCTAAACCAAAACGAGTAAAATCGTCTGCTTTAAATTTCCCGTCGAAAGATTATTTATTGCCAGAACCTTTTGGTGTTTGTTTACAGATAAGCCCATGGAATTATCCATTTCAATTGTCTTTAGCAACTGTAGTTGGAGCAGTTGCAGCAGGAAATACCGTAGTATTAAAACCCTCTGAACACGCTCCAAAAACAGCTAAGCTATTAGCAGAGCTTGTAGCGAAGTCTTTTGCTCCAGAACACGTTATAGTAGTCAATGGAGGTGCTAGTACTGCAAAAAAATTACTTGATATGTGCTGGGATCATATCATGTTTACAGGAAGTACCCACATTGGGAAAATTATTGCAAAAGCAGCAGCAGAGCATCTCACCCCCACTATCTTAGAGTTAGGGGGAAAAAACCCCTGTATAGTAGACGCATCTGTCTCAATACAATTGACCGCCAAAAGAATTGTTTGGGGAAAATATGTCAATTGTGGACAAACCTGTATCGCACCAGATTATCTATTGGTCGAGGAAAGCATAAAAGATCAATTAGTAATTGCACTGGTTAAAGAAATTAAAGCAGCCTTTGGGGATAATGCAGCAACATCAACTAGTTATGGAAGAATTGCTCACCAAAAGCACTTTGATAAATTAGTAAATTTAATTCAAGGGTCTACCCTTGTTCATGGTGGTGCAAATGATCCAAAAAGTCGCTATTTTGAACCCACCCTTTTAGAAGTAGATGATGTTAATCACCCTACTATGAAAGAAGAAATTTTTGGGCCAATACTTCCTATTCATTCCTTCTCGAAGGAAGAGGAAATTCATACCATTATTGAAAAATTTGAACGACCCTTAGGTTTTTATGTATTTTCTAAACGCAAGAAGTTTATCAAAAAAATGTTCCACCGTTACTCTTATGGCGGGGGGGTTGTCAATGATACCATGATCCAATTTGTAAATGACAATCTTCCCTTTGGTGGGGTTGGACATAGTGGAATTGGGGCTTATCATGGGAAATATTCTTTCGATGCTTTTACCCATTATAAACCATTTATCAAAAGGGCAACATGGAATGATCCCTTTGTTCGCTATGCACCATATCCCACTTCCTTTGGGTGGTTAAAAAAACTATTAAACTTTATTTAATGCCCCAAAAAACAGTTCAAGAAGCCATTGCTTACAGAAGATCTGTGCGGGTATATGACTCTAATCAATTAATTGATTCAAAGATTGTTAAAGAGTGTATTCGGCAAGCTACATTTGCTCCAACAAGTAGTAATTTGCAATTGTGGGAGTTTTATCACATAACTCAAGAAGACACCAAAGAAGCTTTAACCAAAGCCTGTCTAAATCAAAATGCGGCTCGCACAGCATCGCAATTTGTAGTGGTAGTCACCAGAAAAGACAAGTGGAAAAGTAGAGTAAATGCCAACCTTGACTTCTTAAATCACCAATTTGGACAAAAAGAGCTTCGCAATTCAAAACGAGAAAAAATGGCCAAAAATTATTACACTAAAATCATCCCTACGCTCTACACCGACTTCTTAGGGATTTTAGGGATTTTAAAAAGGTTTTTGGCCACAATCCAAGGAATATCTAAACCCATGTATCGACAAGTATTAAAAAGTGATCTCGATATAGTTGCCCATAAAAGTACTGCTCTCGCTGCGCAAAATTTTATGATCAGCATGGCGGCTAATAGCTATGATACCTGTCCTATGGAAGGTTTTGATTCTAAAAGAGTGAAATCCATTTTAGGCTTGCCAAAAAAAGCGATGATTACTATGGTGATTAGCTGTGGCATTCGAGGAAAAGGAGGCATTTATGGCCCTCAATTCCGTGTTCCCTTTAATGAAGTTTACTTTGAAAAGTAAGTTTTTCCCCTTCGGATTTTTGTACTAAAACATCTAACGCCCTTGGCGTCAATTGTAGCACTTGTAAATAGCCCCCTGTTACTTGGCAATCTGCTGTAGCAACAAGTAATTTACCCCCAGGAGTAAGTTGTAGCATACCAGGAAAGACTAATTGACTTAAAAGCTTTGGTGCGTTAAAACGTACAGATGTTGAGAGTTGGTAGCCCATTCTATCTTGGGCTTCAACGCTGTGTTCTTCTGCAAGCAATTGCTCTTGAGATTGGGCCGGTAACATTTCCCAATCTGGGCCAAAATTAACTGCTAATTCTGTTGCGTTTAAATAGGAACTATCCACTCTAAGGCTCGCATTGTTTTGACTCAAAGTCTCTGGGTGACTTTGAAGAGCAATACTGTCTCCTTTTTTTAATCTGTGCTGCTTTGTGATGGGTTCAAAAAATGATTTACTCCCAAAATAAATAGGTAAATCAAGAACTGCTTCAAAACGCAAATAGGTGCGTAAGCCTTTAATAACCTTCCTCAATTTTAATTCACTTCCAACAGCGGTTTGATATACCTTATTCATTTCTAGGGGTCGATCATCTAGCCAAGCCTCAACAGTAGCACCTGTCAATACAAAACGCAGTACTGCCCTTATTTTAAGGGTGGGGCCAATCATGGTACATTCTAAGACGCATTGATCCATTGGATGGGGTAATAAAGCATTCGCTACAGTAAAAGCGGTTTGATCCATTGGCCCAGATAAAGGAACGCCTAAATGGCGAAATCCTTGCCTGCTCACCTCTTGAATAGTGGTGTAAAAACCAGGGGATAATACCTCTATCATAGGGTTAAACAAATGGGTTTATAAACATTCATTTCCACCGCTAATGTGATTTCGCTGTGACGCTTTAAATCGATTTCTACAAATCGAATTCCTTCTCCAGGTTGCATAAAAACAGGAGGCTTTTTATCAAAATTGATCCATGGTACAGGACTATTACCAATGCATTGCCAGCCCCCTGGACTTTTTTGTGGATAAACGCCCACCTGCTCTCCTCCTATGGCTACCGCCCCAGGAATCAAAGCCTTAGCAGGGTTCTTTTTCCTATCTAAATGCAAGCTTCTAGGCAAACCAGAGAGGTAACCAAAACCTGGGAGAAAACCATAAAATTCTAAGGTAAATATAGTCTCCAAAAAGGCTTTATGATAAGAATTTATTTTTGTTTGATCTCCACAGAATACATCATGAAGATCTGTCGAAAATGAGGCATCAAAACAAATTGGAAGCTCCCAGATTTGACTTGGGCTAAAATTAAGGCAGGAGGAAAAATCAATTTCACTTAATTCGGTTAAAAGGCGAGCTGTAGATAATCCATTCTTCGTAAAGAGATTGATGCGATTAAAGGTATTGGTGACTTCAATTAGCTCAGGGATATGTTGCTTAATAAGTTGAACCATTTGATGCAACGCATAATGATGCTTTCCCTCAAAGTGTAGGGAAAAAACATTGGGCTGAAGAACAATTAACTCATATGGCTTTGACACTGATTCCATGATTAATTAAGTAGTCCTTTAAATATTGTAAATTATCCAAAACATTTTCTCCATCCCCATGTAAACAAAGGGTTTGCACCTCTAGCGGGATTGTTCGATGGTTTAAAGTATTGACTTGTTGTTTCGATACTATTAGCAAAACTTGTTGGGCGATTTCTTCTTTATGGGTTAATAATGCTCCAGCTTGAGATCTTGGCACTAAGCTAGCTTGAGGGGTATAAGCACGATCGCCAAAGCCTTCATAAATCACTTGAAAACCTGCTGTATTTGCCACTAAAGCCAATTGACTTCCAGGCGAACAAAAGAGCTTTATTCCTTTTGCATATTCGTTAAAAACAGCCACTACAGCTCTCGCTTTTTCTAAATCATAGAATAAGTCGTTATACAGAGCACCATGGGGTTTGATATGATTGGGTTGTGGGCAAAGACTAAAAAATAGGTCCAATTGTTTTCGCAATGCATCTTGTAAATCAAGAGTGGAAATAGGTAGGGACTTACGTCCAAAATTGGCCCAATCTGGATAAGAAGGATGTGCTCCAACTCGAACACCTGCATTTTGTGCATATCCTAAGGTGGTAGCTATTGATTTGGCATTGCCAAAATGCCCCCCACAAGCAATAGAACAAGAGGTAATGAAGGGCATTAAGGCCTGGTCATTCCCTGTTCCTTCACCTACATCACAATTTAAATCGATTTGATTCATGAAAACAATACACCTAAACTTTTTGCCCCTAAAAAGATAAAAAAGAGTTCAATCAATAAGAAAATACTGTTTTGAAATGCTGTGGGGGTTGCACCACGCATCAATCGGCTGTTATTCACCATGAATAACAGCAATAACCCAATAACCGGAAGTAAGATTCCATTGGCAATTTGTGCGAAGCGAATAATCTCTATGGGTACAATACCAGTGGTTATGAAATACACCCCTACCCCTAAGACCGCAAAAGCGGTTAAGCGATAGCCCCAGCCCTCTTTACTGAGACCAAAACATTCTGCAACTACAAATGCAGCCGCCAAAGGGGCTGTTAACGCAGACGTTAAACCAGCTGCAAAAAAACCAAACTGCAATAACAAAGGGGCTAAAGAACCATACAAAGGTTCTAATGCTTTCCCTAAATCAACGGCATTTTTTACAACCATCCCCTCTAATGAGGCAGCAGAAACAATAATACTCAACGAGATTACTCCACCCAGGGCGACAGCGACAAAGATGTCTTTCTTGACCTCAGCCAGAGGAATTGTGGGGGATTCTGCTACTAAGGCCGCATGAAGAAAAAGGTTGTAGGGCACTACCGTAGTTCCTAATAGACCAATAATGGTAAGAATTTCGTCTGACTCGAACGAGGGAACAAAAAGTCCATTTAAAATCAAGTCCAATGCAGGTTTGGTTAATGCAGCGGTAAATAAAAACGAACAACTCATCAATACCACGATGGCCACCAAACTATTCTTTAAAAACCGAAGGCTCCCCAAAAGAAGTAAACCCCCTACCGCTAGGCCCAGCAGGAGTGGCGAAAAATCAAAATCACTTCCAAAATTAAGTGTGTCGATGGATAAAATGCCCTTTAGGCCAATTAAAGCGCCCGATAAATTCCCTGCCTCATAGGCTGCGTTCCCTATAAATATCGCTGCAATTAACAAACTCCCCAAAAGGAATTTAACCACAGGATGATTGCTTTGTTGTAAACTACTTTGGGCCAATCCTTTTCTTGTTGTCCAAGCGATCCGAGCTGCAGTATTCTGAATAAAAATTGTAATAATAACAGACAACAACATTGCCCACAACAAACTAAAACCATGTGACACCCCTGCAAGAATACAAAGAGTAATGGTCCCAGGTCCAATGAATGCAGCCGTAATCAATGCTGCAGGGCCAATACTAAAGGTTAAACGCATAATCTAATTTCCTACAATTTACTAAAATTAAATAGAGGGAATTTTACGCTATTTTAGATTTGGTCCATGCTGTTGAATGTTCAAATGATCATCAGATTCAAATTGCTTAAAATTTTTAATAAATAAGTTGGCAAGCTTCTCTGCATTCTGCCAATACTTATTTTGATCTACCCAATATGTTGATGGGTTAAGTAGTTCTGTGGGGACATATTTACAATTTGATGGGAGTTGTAAATCAAAAATATCCAAAGAGGCATATGCTTGATTCAGGAGGCTATCATCATGAATGGCATCGATTATTGCACGTGTGTGTTGAAGAGAAATACGTTTACCAACTCCTACCCCACCGCCTATCCAACCGGTATTGACCAGCCATACGTTAACTTCTTCTTGCTCTATTTTTTCGGCAAGTAATCCTGCGTATTTAGCAGGATGCCACATCATAAAAGCTGCACCAAAACAAGCAGAAAACGTAGCTACTGGCTCAGTAACTCCCATTTCTGTTCCTGCAATTTTTGCCGTATAACCACTTACAAAATGATACATGGCTTGTTGCGGACTCAACTTGGCAACGGGGGGTAAAACCCCAAAAGCATCACAACTGAGAAAAATAATATTTTTGGGATGCCCTCCCAGGCAGGGTAATTTTATCTTTTCAATGAATTCAATGGGATATGCCGCCCGCGTGTTCTGTGTAATTGAAGTATCGGTATAGTCTACTTGATGGGTCTCTGGATGGAAAACGACATTTTCTAAAACAGTTCCAAATTTAATTGCGTTGTAAATCTCAGGCTCTTTTTCCTGGGTTAAATCTATTGTTTTAGCATAACAGCCCCCTTCTATATTGAAAACTCCTTCGTTTGTCCAACAATGTTCGTCATCCCCAATTAAATATCGAGCAGCATCGGCAGAGAGGGTGGTTTTTCCTGTTCCACTTAAACCAAAAAACAAGGAAACATCTCCATCTCTTCCCTCATTAGCAGAACAGTGCATAGAAAGAATTCCTTGTTTTGGCATAATGTAATTCATGATGGAAAAAATACCTTTCTTCATCTCTCCAGCATATTGTGTTCCTAGAATGACAAACTCTTTATCTTCGAAACTTAAATCAATACTGGTTTTGGTTTTCATAAAACTTGTGTATTGATTTGCTGTAAACTCTCCAGCATTATAGATTACATAATCGGGTTCACCAAAGTTTTTCAATTCTTCTTCTGTAGGGCGAATCATCATGTTATGCATAAAAAGTGCATGATAAGGACGGGTACAAATCACACGAACTTTGATGCGATGAATAGGATCCCATCCTGCAAAACCATCAACCACATAAATTCGGGTACGAGTATTGAAGTAATCGATCGCCCGTTGTCGATTAATTTTAAACGTGAGGGCATCCATTTTAATATTTATGTCTCCCCACCAAATATCATTTTTAGTGGTTTGATCTTCAACAACACGTTTATCATTTGGGCTTCTCCCTGTTTTTTCACCACTCAATAGAATCAGTGCTCCCTTATCTGATATAACTGCACCTTCATCATAGCGTATTGCTTTGGTATAAAGCTGTGCTGGAGAAAGATTTCGATATATTTTTTTTGGACGAATGCCCATTAGATCTAAACTAAATGACTGTTTCATAAAATTTAAGCTATAAAAGTTTTTAATGTTTGAATCATTTGAATACTTCCGCAAAAAAAAGGAATGCGTTGATGTAAATCAGTAGGTTCAATTTCCATTATGCGATGTTTCATGCTGATAGCTGCTCCACCAGCCTGTTCAACAATAAATGCAATGGGATTACATTCATATAGCAAACGTAATTTTCCCTCTGGGGATCTTTGATTGGGGGGGTACAAGAAGACTCCACCTTTCAACATATTACGATGTATGTCTGAAACCATGGAACCAATATAACGTGTAGTATATTGCTTATCATTTGTCTTACAATGAATCAAATACGCCTTTATCTCATCAGGAAAACTGGCAAAATGAGCTTCATTGATTGAATAAATATGTCCTTGTTCAGGAAATTGTATGGAAGGATGAGAAAGGTAAAAAGTGCCAATAGCAGGGTTAAGTGTAAAGCCATTGACCCCATTTCCAGTTGTATAAACAAATAAGGTTGATGTTCCATAAAGGATGTAGCCTGCAGCAACCTGTTCGGTGCCTCTTTGAAGGAAATCATGTATCGTCAATGGACTCCCTGGGGGAGAGATTCTTTTATAAATTGAAAAAATCGTCCCTAAAGAGACATTGACATCTATATTTGATGAACCATCTAATGGGTCGATCAAAACAACGTATTTACTTTCAGGGTTATCTTGACTGTTTTTAACTTCTATATAATCGTCTGCTTCTTCGCTAGCAATACCACAAATAATTTTACGATTGGTCAATGCATCAATAAATAAATCATTGGGCATACATGTCTAATTTTTGTTGTTGCTCACCCTGTATATTGATTTCTCCATTGGAACCAATAATATCCACTAAACCTGCTTTATTGACTTTATGACTGACTACTTTAGCAGCTAGACGTAAGGCGTGTATAACCTTACTAAATTCACCTGTACTTTCAATGTATTTTTGTTGGTTTTCAATTAAAAATTCACCAAGTGTTCGCAATTCTAATTTTTTTATATAAACTTAAACATAAAATTCTATCCAAATTATTTTTAGCGGATAAAAAAAAACCATAATACCCCATCCAACCTTCTCTATCGAGACTACGGTATTGTATGGCTTCTGCGATATGATTTGTTTCTATGCTGGTTTTTGGAAGACCGACTAAATGGTAACCTATTCCCTGATCTATATTTACCTCGATGGTAATTAAATGGGCATCTACCCCAAAGACAGCACTGCCATTGACTTGTATTAACATAAGTAGGTTATTTACTTAAATGTACAAAACCTTGCTTAAACGAAAAATAATGGCTACAAAAGGATTCAATTTGGACGCTATCAAACAATTAATTATATTAGATGTACCTTAACTTACCCGTCATGAAAAACTTAATCCTATGTGTAGTGATCTGCACAGCAACTCCTTTGCTCTCGCAAACTAAGCTATCTCACGTTTACAGTGTTTCAGTTGAAAACACTCAACTCAACCGTGAAATTATCCAAGAAAATTTTGGCCCAGCCAAGCAACACAAAAACACCTATATCTGGGAAAAATATGGTCCAGCTTATCACTACAAAATCCGGCTTAAACCTCGAAAAGTAATCATCCGTTATACAGGAAAAGCAAAACAAATGGAGCGGAAAATAAAAGCTTTACGCAAACGGATCCTGCACTAATTAATGTCTAAACCTGTTGTTAGCCAATTCAAATAGGTCTTTGCATCGGTATATTGTATAGGCGTATTGAGTAAAGTCCCATCTGCTTGCATCAACACATAATAAGGCTGTGAAGCAGTATTAAAGTTAAGGCTTTGAAAAGTTGCCCACTGCTCTCCTACGGTATTTATCGTTCGTACTCTTCCATCAGGATATTGAAAGTTAAAAACTTGTTCTTTTGGCAAAAGGGATCGATCATCAACATAAAGAGAAATTAGAACGACCTCTTCGTTTAGGATTTGATATATTTTGGGTTGTGACCAGACATTTTCTTCCACTTTACGACAATTCACGCAAGCCCAACCTGTAAAATCTAAAAGAATGGGTTTGTTTTTTAAACGCGCTGCTGCAAGACCTTTTTCAAAGTCTTTATAGCAGTCTAAGCCCAGCGGACAATCATTCTCGGTACTACTCAAGCTATAAAAAGCAGGAGGTGGAAAGCCACTTAAGAGTGTTAAAGTATTTTCTTTGGACACTAAGCCTAAAAACAAATAAGAAGTAAGCAGTAAAGAGACTCCAGCAACCCCATAACGGGTTTTAGACAAGGGTCCTTTTACCTCGTGTGGAAAACGGAATATCCCAAAGAGATATAGGGAGAGACCAAAGGCCAAAAATGTCCATATCCCAACAAACACCTCTCGTTTTAACAAGCCCCAATGGGAAACTAAATCAGCATTCGACAAGAATTTTAAGGCGAGTGCGAGTTCTAAAAATCCTAAAATCACCTTGATGGTGGACATCCATCCACCTGACTTAGGCAAGGCATTGAGTGCATTTGGGAAGAGGGCAAAAAGTGCAAAAGGCAAAGCCAATGCAAAACCAAAACCGGTCATCCCAGCGGTCAATTGCATCGAGCCTCCTTCTGCTGTCAATGACCCGGCAAGCAGGCTGCCTAAAATAGGCCCGGTACAAGAAAAAGAAACAATGGCTAAAGTTAGGGCCATAAAAAAGATCCCTATAATTCCGTTGCGATTTGAGCCTTGATCTGTGGCACTTCCCCAACTAGACGGAAGCGTTAATTCATAATACCCAAAAAAAGAAAAAGCAAAAAAGACAAATACCCCAAAAAAGACTAAGTTGAGTGGAACATTGGTCGAAATGGTATTGAGAATTTCTGGATTTAAAGAATCCAAAAAGTGAAAAGGCAAACTAAGTAGAACATAAATCACCACAATAAAAAAGCCATATAACAGCGCATTTAAAATCCCCTTCCGAAAACTATTCCCCTGCTTTAAGAAAAAAGAAACCGTCAATGGAATCATGGGAAAAACACAAGGGGTCAATAAAGCAATTAAGCCACCTAAAAAACCTAAAAGAAAAAGGTTTAAAAAGGGAGAAGAATTAGCCGATTCATCAACACTAGAAGTAAGGTATTCTTTGTTCTTTAAAGATAAAGTCAAGGCTTTTGAACGGGCAATATCGGTAGAATTTAATTCAATCTCTGCAATCCTTGCCTCACTCCCATCTAGCATAACTCGAAAGGGCTCGGTTCTAAAAATACAGACTCGATCGTCACAGGCTTGATAATTGATTTCTCCGCTTATTTCTTTGGCATTGGAGTCTAATAATTTAAACTGTTGGCTAAATTGTGCTGTTTGATCAAAGAAGGGTAAATCAATTTGAAAAATCTCGTCGAAGGCGGTCTTAGGGGTTCCAGAAGTAGTCTTTCCCTCCAACTTAATTTTTAATGAATCAAAGACAAAAGTGAATTCGGTGGGTAGTGGTCCATCGGTAAATTCTTCTAAGGAATATAAATGCCATTTCTCTGCAATAGTGGCATCAAATTGAAGCGCTACAACATCCTTTGAAATTCGATCGGTGGAGGTTGTCCATCTTATGGGTTCCTCTTGAGTTTGTGCCACTGCCATTAAGGGCAGGCAACTTAGTAATAATAGGGTTAGCTTTTTCAATCGCATATAATTCTGAGTGGGTTTTGAGTTTCTGGAGTGGCCGCGAAGCGGGCGTCAACACGTTGACCTACCACCCAGACAATTTCACCTCCCGAACACAATAACCACTGCTGTTCTTTTTCTAGCAAGGAATATTTTAGATCTTTAAAAAACTTACTCAGCTTTTTCTTACCCGTCATTCCCACAGGGTAAAAATAATCTCCTTCTTCATATTTACGAAGGATTAAAGGATATTTTAACGCTTCAACCGCTAAAATCGCAGAGCGTGCATTTTCTATAACATCCTCCCCTATTCTTAGCTTTATCGGAAAGCTTAAATCTTCTGCAGGGGTCCAATGGTAGATTTCTTTGCCTTCCGCTTGCGTTTCAGGCGTAAGTAAAAGAACCGTTCTATCTTTTAACAAGCGATGAGTCTTAGAAAACAATTGTTTTCCGCTTTGCGCATTTAAAAGTGCATTAAGATCAGAAAAATGGATAAAACCATAAGGGGAAAACAAGGCGTGTAAATAGTATGCTAAGGGCTTTAAAGTTTGTAATGCTTCAATGGAAATTTCCACATGATTTTCTTTTGCCATAAAGTGATTCGCTTTAAATTGATCGCATTGAATCGCAAGGGCTTCTTCTGCCCAACGCAATTGCTGTTGGCTTTTTTCGAGCTGCTCAATAAGATTAGGCTGTATTGCCTTCCACTTAGGAATTAATTGATGGCGCAGTTGATTTCTCAAATAATCTTCTTCTGCATTAGAAGCGTCTTCTCGCCAAGAAATATTATTCTCTTTGGCATAAGCCAAAATATCCTGCTTTGAAACTTTTAATAAAGGACGTAGAATGAGATCGTCTGGAATTCCGCTCAATCCCTTGATTCCACTTCCTCTTCCTAAATTAATAAGAAAAGTCTCTAATTGATCGTCTAAATGATGTGCAGTAAGTAAGTGAGAAAAATTATGCTGTATTTTTAAAGAGTCAAACCATTGATAACGCAATTCTCTCGCTGCCATTTGGGTTGAAATCCCTTTCATTTTGGCATAGTCTTTTGTTTCAAATGAAGTTTCGAAATAGGGTAATCCATGCGCAGTGCAATAACCCGAAACAAAGGCTGCATCTCCATCACTTGCTACATCCCTCAATAAAAAATTACAATGGGCAACAGCAATAGAATAAGTTGTTTGCTGTAAAAAGTGAAGCAAAACCATACTGTCAACTCCCCCACTGCAAGCGAGTAAAAGTCGAGGTTTTACAATTCCTGTGAGTTGTTGCTCCAATTGATTTTGTACGTTTTCAAACACATGACAAAGATAATGTTTTAAAAAGGCATTTTATAGGAAGATTTGTCATTGGATTTGTTCATGCCAAAAAAAACCCTCATTTTTGCAATGTGTTATGAAAACAACAGTTAACATTTCGTTCGCATTTCCAAGCCGCCCGCGCAGCCGTCGCCCCTTGGGGGTCTAATACATTTATGGAACTTAGGTGAGTCCGGTTCCGATAACAATCCACCTTTTTACTATTTTAAATTTAATTCAAACCATTTCCTATGGAAATAGTCATCGCGGGTCCAGAACATATACATTTTGCAAAAACCATTAGTCTTACGATAGAAGAATCGGCTAAAGATAGAGGTACGGGTATTGCTAGAAGAACCCCAGAATATATCATTCAAAAAATGCAAAACGGCAATGCAGTCATCGCTTTTGATGAAGATCAATTTGCGGGATTTTGTTACATCGAAGTTTGGGGACATGGAAAATATGTCGCCCACTCTGGTTTAATCGTTGCTCCCACATTTCGTGGTCAAGGCCTTGCTAAAAGAATTAAAAAACATGTTTTTGATCTCTCTTTAGAAAAATTTCCAGGAGCAAAAATATTTGGAATTACAACTGGTCAAGCAGTCATGAAAATTAATTATGAACTGGGATATAAACCCGTTCATTTCTCTGAATTGACAGATGATCCAGAATTCTGGAAAGGGTGTCAGACCTGCAAAAACTTTGATGTCCTCACTAGAACAGAACGCAAACTGTGTTTGTGCACAGGAATGTTACACGATCCAAACGAACAAAAAGAACCCCTCTCCAAAACAACTCGTTTCTTGAGTGGCTTATTTAAAAAGAATAAAAAATGAAAAAACTTGTCCTTGCTTATAGTGGTGGCTTAGACACCTCTTACTGTTTAAAAACCCTTTCTCAAGAAGGCTATGAAGTGCATGCGGTTAGTGTGAATACAGGAGGCTTTTCAACAACAGAAATTGCTGCTCAAGAGAAAAACGCCTATGCCATGGGTGCGAGCACTTATCGCTCTATCGATGCTTTACAATCTTTTTATGATAAAATTGTCAAGTACTTGATCTATGGGAATGTTTTAAAAAACAATACTTACCCACTTTCGGTAAGTGCAGAACGCATTGTTCAAGCCATCGAAATTATCGAGTATGCAAAAAGTATCGACGCACAGCACATCGCTCACGGTAGTACAGGAGCGGGAAATGACCAAGTGCGATTTGATTTAATTTTTCAAGTCCTCGCTCCTTCTATTGAAATTATTACCCCTATTAGAGATCAACAACTCTCGCGTGAAGCCGAGATTGACTACCTAAAGGGGCAAGGGATTAATCTTTCTTGGGAAAAAGCACAATACTCTATTAATCAAGGCTTATGGGGAACAAGTGTAGGGGGAAGTGAGACCCTTACTTCTCATCAGGCACTTCCAGGCACTGCTTATCCCAGTCCCTTAAAAGAAAGCACTCCAAAGAAAATCATCTTGAGTTTTAAAGCAGGTGAACTAGTTGCTCTCAATGGGAAAAGCGATGATGCGGTAAGCTTAATTCAACAGCTACAAGCGATTGCAAAAGACTATGCGATTGGTCGAGATATTCATGTGGGAGATACCATTATTGGGATCAAAGGACGAGTAGGCTTTGAAGCCGCAGCCCCCATGATCATTATCAAAGCACACCACTTGTTAGAAAAACACACCCAGAGTAAATGGCAACAATTTCAAAAAGAGCAGATGGCCAACTTCTATGGTATGCAATTGCACGAAGGAAACTACCTGGATGCAGTAATGCGCGATATTGAAGCTTTTCTTGAAAGCAGTCAAAAAACAGTTAATGGAGATGTTTTTGTCACCCTTTATCCGCATCGTTTTGAATTAGAAGGGGTGGATTCTCCTAATGATTTGATGAATGCATCCTTTGGCAGCTATGGTGAGATGAACAAAGGCTGGACGGCAGACAACGCAAAGGGCTTTATCAAAATCACCGCAAACGCACATAAAATTTACCGATCAGTAAACAACAAAAAACAATGAAAACAGTAGGTATTATAGGCGGCTCTGGTTATACCGGCGGGGAGTTAATAAGACTTGTGATTAACCACCCAGCCTTGACCCTTGACTTTGTGTACAGCAGCACTAGGCCAGGAACCCCCATTAGCGAAACCCACCAGGACCTTTTAGGGCAGTTAGAACTTGGCTTTACCGATCAAATAAATACAGAGGTAGAGGTATTGTTTTTGTGTTTAGGACACGGAAACTCCTCTGCATTTCTAGAACAACACACATTTTCAAGCCAGACTATAATCATCGATTTAAGCAATGATTTTCGTTTGATGAAAGATGCGTTCTTCGGCGGAAGAGACTTTGTTTATGGCCTCCCAGAAATCAATCGTGCTGCTATTGAGAAAGCGACTGCAATTGCGAACCCAGGTTGTTTTGCTACTGCGATACAGTTGGCTTTACTTCCTTTGGCGAAGGCCAAAAAAATAAATAACACTGTACATATCAATGCGACAACTGGAAGTACAGGGGCTGGTGTAGGGCTTTCTGCCACCAGTCATTTTAGTTGGAGAAATAACAACATTTCGTGGTATAAACCTTTTACCCACCAGCATTTAGGGGAGATTAGTGAAACATTAAAACAAGCACAGGGAGAAGAAACAGAACTCTTGTTTTTACCGCAACGTGGAGACTTTACGAGAGGAATATTCGTCACCGCTTATACCTCATTTGACGGGACGATCGAAGAAGCTTATGCATTATATGAAACTTTTTATCAAGATGCACCTTTTACACAAGTGTCTAAAAAAGAAGTCCACTTAAAGTTAGTGGTCAATTCTAACCAATGCTTTTTGCATTTACACAAACATAAAAACCAATTATTAATCACTTCTGTGATCGATAATTTAATCAAAGGAGCTTCTGGACAAGCCATCCAAAACCTCAATATTATGATGGGGTGGGAAGAAAATCTAGGACTTCAGTTAAAAACCTCCATATTTTAAGCATATGAAAATAGCCATCATCGGAACAGGAAATTTAGGCCTTAGCATTGCAAAAGGACTTTTAGTCAATAACACCATTACAACGCTTTATTTGACAAAAAGGAATCCTGAGAGTCTTACAGATTGGAATAAATCCAAACAGGTTACTGTCACCTCAGATAATAGAGAGGCAGTACGCAATTCTGATATTTTAATCTTTGCGGTACAACCCAGTCAAATGGAAGCCATTTTAGACGAAGTAAAAGATTTATTGTTAGAAAATCATGTGCTAATTTCTACCATTACTGGATTTAAAATTGCCCGTATCGAAGCGATTCTAGGAACTAATGTTCCGATTATTCGCTCTATGCCAAACACGGCTATCTCTGTAGGGAAATCAATGACTTGTCTCTGTAGTAATGAAGTGGGACAAAAACGTATTGATATCGCAACAGCTATCTTTAATGGTGTAGGGACTTCAATCAAGATTGAAGAAGAACACATGCAAGCTGCAACGGTTATCTGTGCTAGTGGAATTGCTTTCTGGATGCGTTTAATACGCGCAACAACCCAAGGGGGGGTTCAATTAGGTTTTGATGCAGAAGAAGCCATGAAAATGTCGATGTACACCGCTTTAGGTGCAGCAAGTCTTTTGATTGAAACCGATACTCACCCCGAACAAGAAATCGACAAAGTAACGACGCCAAGAGGGTGTACCATCACAGGATTAAACGAGATGGAGCATCAAGGATTAAGCTCTTCTTTGATTCAAGGTTTAGTCGCTTCTTTCAATAAAATCAACGAAATCTCAAAACAGTAATATGAAACTTTTTGATGTTTACCCCCTTTATGATGTTACGCCCGTTCGCGCAAAAGACGTCTATGTATATGACGAAAAAGGAACTGAATATCTCGATTTATACGGGGGGCATGCGGTGATCTCTATAGGTCACGGACATGATCGTTATTTAGAACGTCTCACCCAACAAATGCATCAAATTGGCTTTTACTCTAATGCTGTACAAAATCCCCTACAACAAGAATTAGCAAACGCCATAGGAGAACACTCCTGCTGTCATGACTATCAATTATTCATGTGTAGTTCTGGTGCAGAGGCGAATGAAAACGCCCTAAAACTTGCCTCTTTTGT